>NZ_NKHF01000093.1 GCF_002744175.1 Pseudoalteromonas piscicida | reverse complement strand
GCTGGTTACCGCTCAAATACCACCTCTGGTAGGAGCCGCTTTACGCGGCGATCTGTTCATCATATATCGCGGGGTAAACCCGCTCCTACCACACAATATTACGGCTGGATAACGCTTAAATATCCCCTCTGGTAGGAGCCGCTTTATGCGGCGATTTTTTCAATAAAATATCGCGGGGAAAACCCGCTCCAACCCTGCAATACCACTGCTGAAACACCCTCAACTATCAACTTTAATCCAACGCGGTCAATGCACGGTAGGTATCATAAGCAAACTGGTCGGTCATACCGCTAATAAAATCCTGGATAAGGCGGCAGCGATAATAAAACTCAAATATCGGCTCAGCTTGCTCGGCTTCACTAAGCTGCGCCAAGGTTTCGCGGTATACCGCAACATACTTTTTGGAAATTCGATTAATCAATCGGGACTCTATCGCAAAGCCAAGCTCACCATTTAATGCTGCGTTAAACTCGTTGGCGTTTAAATCAAGCACTCGCTGATATTCATTCAATATGCTGCTGGTGATCTTGTAGCCTTGAAGCTCCAACTGCTCGACTTCTTTATTCGAAAACACCTTGTTGGCCGCCACCGTTTTTAACGATTTTACAATGGCATGCAGGTGGCTGTTATCCTCCAGCAGTGAAGCATTAAAATGGCCCTCATAAATTGCATCAAGGTTGTCGATAAAACGCGTTTTGGCATGTTCAGCAAGCGGGTGTAGCAACCCCACACGGAGCCAAATAAAAAACTCATTATCAAAATTTGCCATATGCTTACTGGCTTTGTCATTGGCATAGTGCAGCTTTTTACTCATCAGCTCCAAGTGCTTATCATCGGTAATACCAAACCCAGCAGCGATATTTTGATATTCCTCGATCAAACAACCTGTTAACTCATCTACACTAATAATGCCTTTTTCAACCGCGTCTTCCATGTCGGCAAGGCAATAAGCAATATCGTCAGCCGCTTCCATGATATAAGTCACAGGGTGGCGATTACCTACTTGGATCTGTAACTTGTCGCACAGCTCACTGACAAACCCACTTTCACTAAAATAATATCCAACTTTCTTTTGCAGATAAGATTTATCAGTGGCCACGGTCGATTTAGGCGTGGTTGCGCAGCGGGTATACTTCATCACAGTGGCACATTGCGAATAGGTCAGGTTAAGCCGAGAAAGCGTATGAATAACGCGAATGGCTTGGGCGTTACCCTCAAAACTACAAATATCGAGTAATAACTCCATTTCTTGATTCAGCACTGCCAGATCCGACGCCTTGCTTTCCTTTGAGCCATACCTAAGCGCTGCCCGAGCACTTTTTGCAAACTGCTGATGTTGAGTCAAATAGCGTTTAAACCAATCATTGATAGCGGCTTCGCCAAAATGACCAAATGCAGGGTTACCAATATCGTGCATTAGGCAGGCCATTTCTGACAGGGTGACCAAACACTCAGACAAATCCACCTGCTGGCCATTTTTATCTGTATATTGCAGTAAATCTTGCCTACCTTGTTGCACTAGCGCATCAACAATTTTTTTAGCAATGTAACGGCCGTTTTGTTGTACCTCCAGCGAATGCGTTAAGCGCGAACGCACCGCCGCATTGCGCTCCAGTGGAAACACCTGAGTTTTTTGTTGCAGCCGCCTAAGCGCAGCACTGTTGATAATGCGCCCGCGGTCACTTTCAAGACTACTCGCCTCACTGCCACCGGTATTATAAGAACGCTCGTTTGTTATTTTATTTTTGAAGTGCATGCCACTTTCCTGTTGAGACCCAAGCTACATTTTCAATGTAGGTGAATGTGGAAAAGTTGTAAACAACATGGAGAGTAACAAGGATTGTTGTTTTTTTGTGATTTTTGTTATTAAATTCATTGCCAGTTATATGAAATAGGTACTGGAAAACTCTAATTAAAGGAATGACAATGAAAAAATGTCTAAACAAGGCGATACTAGCCGGAATTTTACTTTCTCCCGTATTTTCAAGCGTCGCCGCAGATCCAAGTAAAGGTTATTCAGATCGTTACAACTTCAATAAGCACGGCTCATGTCGTTATGAGCAAGCGAATTTAAATTATGATGACGACTCTTACAGCAATTATGCAAATAATTTTCGCGATGAATTATCACCGTACAATTACTTGAACCAAGCTGGAGGGCTAAATAGAAAACTATTAAGGGGCAGTTGGTATAGTCTGGACAATCAACTATTCCAAGTTGGCGGTGTTAACGTTCCAAAGTATTCAGGCCCTTCTTCAACAGGTTCAGCAAAGGCTGCTCCTATGGCGATACAACGCGGCGATTGGACATATTACGTGATCAATGGGGCACATTCTGATTGCGCTGTATCTAATATGCCTCCGAATAAAGGCTATGAACGCCTAGTGATTGCTGTTGGTGCGTACAACCATAAAACTGGTGAAATAAAAGAACCTACCATTGTGCATGTCAAAGAAACCAGTGACTTTCACGATACTGCCGTTTTAAACATGGATGATCGAGGATATGTTTATGTCTTTATTTCAGGTCGTAACTCAAGTCGTGGCGGATTAATTTACCGCTCAACCTTAAAAACGGATGTTTTGAAAAATGGCAATGTCGGCGCGTTTGAGCTAGTTCATGCGGAAAATGAAGTGGGTGAAGAGCTTGATAAAGATCATAACTGCTCAGATCGTGGCGATCCTTGTTACTACCTTGGTTTTACTTATCCGCAATCTTGGTGGGTAGAAGATAAGTTTGTATTACTGAATACACGCTATATCCAAACGCCAAAAGCAATGAGTGATAAATATCGCCAGACTGCTCGTCGCCAGCTTTATTTTACCGAAGTTGCGCCTACTAATGCGAGCACTCAACAAGTTGCAGTTAAGCCGAGTAAGAAGTTAGTCGCGCTGGATGACAAGCTGAGTTTTGGTCATTATGCCGTTAGTACTGAGAAAGATGGTGTTATTGCCATTGCATTTAATGTGCACGTACCTGATCGTTGTACCATAAATGGTTTTTCAACAGCCGATTGCTACGCCAAAGGAAAGAATGGTGGTAGTCAGCTTCGTCACTACCCAAATGATAACCGAACAAATCTATATTTCATGTACTCAAGTGATAATGGCAGAACTTGGTATAACCGCAATGGCCAACGTCTGATTGATACCTTCTACAATCAATATATAGATAGCTTTAGCAAGCTAAACCAAGCTTTGTTGTATCAACCCGACAGCAATGTAGATATTGTCAATGGTTATAACCCGTATACGACAACGATCGTCAAGCGTATTTACGTTAAAGATCTAGATATCACGGTAAACAACCGTAAGCATGTTACTTCGTTGAAAGTGTTAATTACCGAGACTGATGGGATCCACGGCTTTGTGCCTAAAACACCCGCTGAGTCGAGAAAAATGATCCGTGCGCTTGTAATAGACCAACAAGGTAATAAATCCTATGTAGGCTGCTACAATGCTTCAGATTGTTGGGCTGACCACGCTTATTCGGCTGGCGCCATTCGTACAGAAAGTAATGATGGTTACAGTGAAATCGCTTTCCCAATGTCGAGTGGAGACAGCATAGCAGGCGGAAAAGTACATTTGTATAATAGCAACTTAAAGTCAAACCAAGGGATCCAAGTTTGGAGCTATATGGGGGCTCAGCATTATACAGATCCAAATGACGTGAACTATATTCGTAAGATCCATGATGCGAAATCGCTAACGGGAGCTGAGCCTGTTTATTTTTGGGCACAAGGTAGCTCCGATAAGCTTGTTGATTTAGTGCTTGCTGGCAAAAATGGTCGCCAAGTACAACTCAATGGTAACTTTGGTCGTACCAAAAAGCTGAGCTGTCCGACGCAATACGTCTTCAGAAATTGTAATTAGAACCTGCGATATTTCTGGGGCCGCGATACTTGAATCGCGGCCTTTTCGTTTTCTGAAAACCTATGATAGGTATGTTAATAGATGTGAATACTGCCTACCTCGTTGGGCCTTAGGAGAAAACACTTTGGTGGTAAAAGCTTCGGAACTTGACGCAAATCACTACAAAACGTACGGATTTTCGGGTTTAATACCCACAGCATTCGTTTACAACTAATTTCAAATGAATATATACAGCGGTTAAGGATTAAGTAACCGCTCACGAACAGGATCTTTATACGCTTGAGCGTTTATCTAACCTTTAGATTAGCAAGATCAGTTTCATTGTAGCGGCGCTTTGGCAACGGAAAGCGAGCGTTAATCGGCAGAGTTTCAATGGCGGCGTAGCAATCATGATTATCGTCATTTACACTGCGCTACAAAATAAAGTTAATTTAGGTAGAAGATGTCCGAAATTACGCTCGCTTATTACAGCCAACATGCAGAAGAGTTTGCAAGCTCAACACTTAATGTTGATATGCAACCGCTTTATCAGATGTTTCTTCCCGAACTTCCTTTGCGTGAGAAAAGTCAAATTCACATTTTAGATGCGGGCTGCGGCAGTGGTCGCGATGCGCTAGCGTTCAAACGACTGGGCTATGAAGTGAGTGCGATGGACGCATGCGAAAAGTTGGTAAAGATCGCTGCTACACAATTAGGCCAGCCGGTCAGACAGCAATATTTTGAAGAGATACAAGATATCGCTACTTTTGACGGTATTTGGGCTTGTGCCAGCCTTTTACATGTTGCAGAGAAAGATCTGCCTAATGTTTTTATGAAATTACAAGAAGCGCTTAAACTTGATGGCGTGCTTTATGTTTCGTTCAAATATGGTGCGGGTGAACGAGTACATAATGGTCGCAGGTTTACGGATCTTAATGAAACCGGACTATCTAACGTTATCGCAGCATGCTCAGATCTCAACGTCATTAAGCAATGGGTGACAGAAGATAGAAGGCCGAACCGCGATAATGAGCTTTGGTTAAATGCTTTGCTTAGGAAGGGTTAATTAAGTGAGCAGTAATAACCAAGGAGGAAAACTCGCACTTTGCACCAAAAAGCAACTCTATACAGGGGGCGATGATCCCTTGTTACCTGCATTGCTCAATGCCATTGAGCAAGCCGATGAAATTGAAATTACTGTGTCATTTATCCAGCGCTCAGGTCTCGACTTGCTGTTTGATGCTTTGTATGACGCCTTGATAAAGGGCACTACTTTAAAGCTACTTACTTCGGACTACCTAGATTTTACTTGCCCGTTCGCACTTAAAGAATTAATGACACTACAGACTTTAGGGGCTGATCTAAGAGTATACGAAACTCGTGGAAATGAGAGTTTCCATATGAAGTCATACATTTTTACCAAAACCAAAGGTGAAAATGGTCAAGTCTATGAAGGGAGTGCGTTTATTGGTTCAAACAATATAAGCGCAGTGGCACTAACTCAAGGGTTAGAGTGGTGTTATCGTCATGATTTTGCAACCGGCCACGACGATAACAACAAAGTAACTTTTTTACAGTTTAGAGCTGCATTTACCAGTTTGTTTACTCATCCTCAGGTAATATGTTTGAGTTACCAGTGGATACAGCATTATCAAAAACGACGTAATAAACCGCAATTCAAAACCGTCAGCAACGACGTTTCCGACATTGTCATCGAACCGATTACCCCTAGACCAGAACAACAAGAAGCACTAGAAAAACTGAATAGTTCGAGAGCACAAGGCTATAAAAGAGGTTTAGTTGTATTAGCCACGGGTATGGGGAAAACTTGGCTCGCCGCGTTTGATGTTCAACAAGTAGGCGCTAAAAAGGTCCTATTTGTGGCACATAGAGAAGAAATTCTTAAGCAAGCGGCCAAGACGTTCACACGATTACTTGATTGCACAGCTGGGTTTTATACTGGTAAGCAAAAACAAAGTGACGCCAACTTTTTGTTTGCCTCAGTGCAGAGTATTGGCAAAGCAGAGAGTTTAAAGCAGTTTACAGCAGATTACTTTGACTACATTGTTGTTGATGAATTTCATCATGCGAGTAGTAAATTATATCGAAACTTACTGTCTTATTTTGAACCAAAATTTTTACTTGGTCTAACAGCCACACCAGAGCGTACTGACCAAGCCGATATTTTGAGTCTATGTGACAATAATCTCGTCTATGAGCGCAATTTGGTGCAGGGGATTGACGCAAAAACACTTGTGCCGTTTCATTATTATGGTATTTGGGACGAAAGCGTTGACTATACCGCAATCCCTTGGCGTAACGGTAAGTTTGATCCAACCAGTCTAAGTAACCAATTTGCTACAGAGCGCAGAGCAAAACATGCTTTACAGCACTGGAAAAGGTTAGCGCAAACACGTACGCTCGCATTTTGTATCTCTACCGCACACGCTGACTACATGGCAAGCTACTTCAATAAATCGGGAATTACAGCGGCCTCTGTACATGGAAAATCAAGCATAAAACGTAGTGAAGCACTCGCGCATTTAGCATCTGAAAAGCTACAAATTATTTTTAGTGTTGACCTGTTTAACGAGGGCACTGATTTGCCTACTATCGATACTGTGATGATGTTGAGGCCCAGCGAATCAAAGGTTTTATTCTTACAACAATTAGGTCGAGGACTAAGAACCCATCAACAGAAAACGCATTTAGTGGTATTAGATTTTATTGGTAACCATCACTGCTTTTTGAACAAGCCTTATGCGCTCTTTGGTGCACACTCGCCTAGAGACTTAGTTGCGAAGTTAACTCCAGATAATCAGTTGTTTCAGCTACCAGAGGGCTGTTTTGTAAATTACGACTTAGAAATTACAGATTTTTGGCAACAACTTGCTAAAGCTCAACGAACAACCGCACTTGATGACTATCAGAATCTAACGGAACAACTAGGTCATGCCCCTGATGCTTGTGAGTTTTTCCATGAATATGGTGACTTTAAGAAAGTTAAACTTTACGGGAGCTGGTTTGAGCTAGTTGTAAAGGCAAAGAGCGATGAAGGGCTTTCAGCCGAGTGGCTTGAACCCTACAAGTTGTTTTTAAAAGAGAGCGTTGAGGTGACCAACATGACAAAGTGCTTTAAGGCGGTTTTGCTTGAGGCATTTGTGCAGCTTGATGGTATCACTTCTCCGCCTACGCTACGTGCATTAGCCGATAGGAGTTATGATGTGCTTATGCACTATCCTCAGCTAAGAAAGCTAGACATAGCGGAAAAGGACAGAAGCAAAACTAAAGGCAGCAAAGCTTGGTTCAACTATTGGTTTGAAAATCCGATTAATGCTTTCACAGAAGCAAAAAAAACTGCGCACAAACGTAAGACGCACCACTGGTTTTCCATTGAACAAGCGGCCAATCAACCTGTCGAGGAAGCACAGTTCAAACTAAACCTTACGGTGAAAACGCAAGATATAGAACAACTGTACGACTGTATATTGGAGCTAAGTCGCTATCGCCTTGCTAGATACCTTCATACTAAGCGTGACACGCTAACTGAAATTGAAAGCACCCTAGAAGCAGCTGATGGCATGATGCTAAGTAATAAGCAGCATATTGATAATGTTGAAAATGTAGTGCAGCTACCGTACTTCCCTAATTTAAAAATTGCCTGCGGTCACTTTAAAACAGGAGATAGTAGCGAAATGTCTTTCATGGAAGCACCTCTGGGATGTGGAAAAGTAGATCCCGAAAAACACTTCTTAGCTCATGCTAGTGGCAACTCCATGAATGGTGGAAAGCACCCCATCTTAGATGGAGATTTACTATTACTTGAGCGCATTACGGCGAGTAATGCCGGCTCAATTACAAATACTACTATCGCCATCGAACACTTTGATACAGCTGGCGACGAACAATTTTTATTACGAGATGTAAAAAAACAGATTGATGCGCAAGGTGCAGTAACCTACTTACTTGTGGCAAGAAACCCAGAGTACGCCGTAATGGAAGCCAACGATGAGTTTGTGACGTTTGCGCGGTTGAGAGAAGTGTTAAGTGCTGAGGATTAGCACAGGGTCCCAAGCATTAATGTTAAGACCGCTGGCTTCGAGCTCGCGATGGTCATCCCCTAGGACGCAGCCGTAGTCTTGAATTGCTTGTGTTTGCTCTGCGCTTGGCTCGGCATTTTGTAGTTGCAAACTAAATTTGGACACGTAATCTGTGAATATTATAGAAGTGTGAAGTGTCATTGTTAGCAAGGTGAATTATGAACCAAGCCCTTAAATTTTTACTGTCTATCATAATCGTCATCGTCACTTTTATTGTTTCAGCAACCTTGGCAGGGATGTTAGCGGAGTATGCAGGCTGGTGGAAAAAGCCGGTGATAGGTGGTGTAGCAGCAGCTTGTGTGGTGTTGTCGGGTTATATGAGTGCGCCGGTGTATAAGTTGTATTCTGCGGCGGTGTGGTTATTGATTGGTGCAGTTGCAGCTTGGGTGATGTCGAGTGTGTTTATGTATGCTGAAGATGCCGACACCTCAATCCCTTTGTATGTGACCTACGCAAGTGGTGTGTTTGCTTTAGTGCTTTGCAGGGTTTGGCAGCGTCGAAAGACCATTTGAGGGATTGGTTTTCAGAAGTGCGGCGCAAGATATCGCCGCATAAAGCGGCTCCTACCAGCGGTAGTATTGCTTGGTGGGAGCGGGTTCATCCCGCGAT
>NZ_NKHF01000027.1 GCF_002744175.1 Pseudoalteromonas piscicida | reverse complement strand
TCCTGCATCGCCGACCACTTTCTCTCTATTATCTACTTCAATTATTTCAAATTAACTAACTTTTAATCAATTAGCACCAATATGCCTAATTATTTAACCCGATTGCTCGACTCCGTCGTTGAATAGGTTATAATGCCGCGTCTATTAATTAACGTAGTGCCCGTAGGGCAGGCAACAAGCGTCACATGCAACGGAGAGTTTGGCAGTTTAGCCGAAGGCCCATAAAAAGCATGATGGTTGTCTTGTTAGTAAGGAAGGCGCTTTGTCGCCCAAAAATGAAGATTGAGGTAAATCATGCAAGTTTCTGTTGAGACGACTCAAGGCCTTGAGCGCCGTCTGACCATCACCGTTCCTGCAGAGAACGTTGAGACTGAAGTTAAAAAACGCCTACAACAACTGTCAAAAACACAGCGTATCGATGGCTTCCGCCCTGGTAAAGTACCAGTGTCAATCATCACTAAGCGTTATGGCGCAGCTGTTCGTCAAGAAGTTGCTGGCGATTTAATGCAGCGTAACTATATCGAGGCAATCATTGCTGAGAAAATCAACCCAGCTGGCGCACCTAGCTTTGCTCCTAAATCTCTAGAAGCGGGTAAAGATTTAGAATTCGATGCAACTTTTGAAGTATATCCAGAAGTTGAGCTTAAAGATCTAGAAAAAATCGCAGTTGAGAAACCAGCAGTTTCAGTAACTGACGAAGATCTTGCTAATATGCTTGAAACACTTCGTAAGCAGCACGCTGATTGGACTGAGAGCGATGCAGCTGCTGGCGAAAAAGACCGTGTAACGGTTGATTTCGTTGGTACAATCGACGGTGAAGAGTTTGAAGGTGGTAAAGCGGAAGATTTCCCTCTAGAACTTGGCCAAGGTCGTATGATCCCAGGTTTTGAAGATGGTATCGTTGGTAAAAAAGCAGGTGAGGAAGTTGTTTCTGACGTAACTTTCCCTGAAGACTACCACGCTGAAAACCTAAAAGGTAAAGCGGCTCAATTCACTATCACAGTGAAGAAAGTTGAAGTTCAAGAACTTCCTGAACTAACTGATGAGTTTGCAACTAAGTTTGGTGTTGCTGAAGGCGGCGTTGACGCACTTAAAGAAGAAGTGAAGAAGAACATGGAACGTGAGCTTAACCAAGCGGTTAAAGCAAACGTTAAAGATCAAGCGATCAAAGGTCTTCTAGAAACCAACGACGTTGAAGTGCCTAAAGCACTTGTAGATCAAGAGATCGACGCACTTCGTCAACAAGCTGCACAGCGTTTTGGCGGCAACGCACAAAACATGCCTGAGCTACCAGCTGAGCTTTTCCACGAGCAAGCGGTAACGCGCGTTAAGACTGGCTTACTTCTAGGTGAAGTAATCAAAGCGAACGACATCAAAGCTGACGATGCGAAAGTTGAAGAGTTAATCGAGACTGTTGCTTCTGCATACGAAGATCCAAGCGAAGTAGTTGAATACTACAAAACAAACGACCAGCTTATGCAGCAAATGCGCAATGTAGCGATGGAAGAATTAGCTGTTGAAGCTGTTCTTGCTGCTGCAACGGTTTCTGATGTTGAAAAATCATTCGACGACATCATGAACCCACAGGCGGCTCAATAAGTCTTTGAGGAAATCATTGACTTCCAGCTAAGCTGAAGTTTAAATGGCTCGAGTTACTCTAATAGAGAATTCGGGCCATTTTTGTTTTTAAGCCTTGATATTGAAGCATAAAGTGCTTATATCTTGAGGCATGGCTTTTTTTATTAGCTATACTTATTTCTGTGAGTTTTACCTCTTGTATTGAGTAAACGCACTATTTTGAAGCTGAGGATTAGCTTTGTAGTTAGGCCAGAGTATTTCTATTTATTTGTTTTAAATAAGAAATTTGTAGCTAAGCTACGGGGGAATTTTATCTTTCAAAAGAGTTGGAGAGTTAATTCAATAAGTATTACTCGTTCCATTTCGCTCAAAAAAGTATTAGCTTTAACACCGATTGCAGAATGTTCCTTGAGTCGCGCTAAACTCAATGAACTTGCTACACGCTGATAGCAGATTCTGTGCTAATAAGGAATAAAAAACATGAATGATGGTATGATCGATCCAACCAATGCATTAGTACCTATGGTCGTGGAGCAAACGGCTAAAGGCGAGCGTTCTTATGACATTTACTCTCGACTACTTAAAGACCGTATTATTTTCTTAACGGGTCAGGTAGAAGACCATATGGCCAACCTTATCGTGGCGCAGATGTTGTTTTTGGAGTCAGAGAGCCCAGACAAAGATATATTCCTATATATCAATTCACCGGGTGGCTCGGTGACCGCTGGTATGTCAATTTATGACACGATGAATTTCATTAAGCCAGATGTGAGCACTGTGTGTGTTGGTCAGGCGGCTAGTATGGGTGCATTTTTACTATCTGGTGGTGCTAAAGGTAAGCGCTATTGTTTACCTAACTCACGCGTTATGATCCACCAACCATTAGGTGGCTTCCAAGGGCAAGCATCAGATTTTGAAATCCATGCCCGTGAAATCTTGGCAATTAAAGAGAAGTTGAATCGTTTGATGGCGGATCATACTGGCCAGCCTTACGATGTGGTTGCTCACGATACCGATCGAGACAACTTTATGACTGCTGATCAAGCCCTAGAATATGGCCTAATTGATGCAGTTCACTCGAGCCGCGAGCTTAAGTGATTAGGAAGTAGCCGATGAAGCTAATTCATCGGCTTCTACTGTGCCAAAGCACATATTCTTTGGTATAGTTAAAAGAAATACGATGTTATCGAGAGATAACAGCAATTGAATGAGGTAGCTGAATGTCAGACACTCCAACAGACGGCGATAAGAACAACAAGTTACTCTACTGCTCATTTTGCGGTAAGAGTCAGCATGAAGTTCGTAAGTTAATTGCCGGTCCATCTGTCTATATATGTGACGAGTGCGTTGAACTTTGTAACGATATTATTAGGGAAGAAATCAAAGATATTGCGCCTAAGCATGACGCGTCTGATAAATTGCCTGTACCAAAAGAAATCAGAAATCACCTAGATGATTATGTGATCGGCCAAGAACATGCGAAAAAAGTACTTTCTGTAGCCGTATATAATCACTACAAGCGCTTACGTACTCAAGGCGGCAAAGGTGATGTTGAACTTGGCAAGAGTAATATTCTTTTAATTGGTCCAACTGGTAGTGGTAAAACCCTACTAGCTGAGACGCTTGCCCGTTTACTCGACGTACCATTTACAATGGCAGATGCAACAACGTTAACTGAAGCTGGTTATGTTGGTGAAGATGTTGAAAACATCATTCAAAAGCTGCTGCAAAAATGTGATTACGACGTAGAAAAGGCGCAGCGAGGCATTGTTTATATTGACGAAATCGACAAGATTTCAAGAAAGTCAGACAATCCTTCAATTACCCGTGATGTGTCCGGTGAAGGTGTACAACAAGCACTACTAAAACTGATTGAAGGCACGGTAGCTTCTGTTCCGCCTCAAGGTGGCAGAAAGCACCCGCAGCAGGAGTTTTTACAAGTTGATACGTCTAAAATCTTGTTTATCTGCGGCGGTGCATTTGCAGGCCTAGATAAAGTGATTGAACAACGTAGTACGAAAAACACCGGTATCGGTTTTGGTGCAGAGGTTAAGTCGAAAGACTCAGAGCGTTCACTTAGCGAAACATTTAAAGACGTAGAGCCTGAAGATTTAGTCAAGTATGGCTTAATCCCTGAATTCATTGGTCGTTTGCCTGTGGTTGCTACACTAACCGAGTTGGACGAAGATGCACTAATTGAAATCTTAAACGAGCCAAAGAACGCGCTAACCAAGCAGTATGCGGCACTGTTTAAGATGGAAGGAGTAGACCTTGAATTCCGAGAAGACGCATTGAGAGCGATTGCTCATAAAGCGATGGAACGTAAAACCGGAGCAAGGGGCCTACGTTCGATCGTTGAAGGTGTGTTGCTAGATACTATGTATGAGTTACCTTCGTTGGAAGAGGTCAGCAAGGTAGTCATTGATGAGACTGTCATCAAAGGTGAGTCGGATCCGATTATGATTTACGAAAATAACGGTAAAGAAAAAGCGGCATCTGAATAACTCTATACAAGATTGAAAAAGGAGCCCAGCGCTCCTTTTTACATCTTAGTCCACATCAAATAGAAGCCAATATGGTCAAATTTGGTATAACGTTAAAGAGTCATGGTAGGGCATGTGTTTAGAGTGAAACGCTTTGGCGGTTTTTGTTTGCTAAATTAGGTGTAAAACCCAGCTTTTTATGCGTTGAATTGATCTCTACTTGATGCGGATTACTATAAACTATTGAACTTTATCTGCGTTATCCCCATATAGCTCAGTATTCCCAAAATTAATTGAAGTGCGAAGAGAACATAATGACGCTTGAAAGAACGGATCGAGTAGAAATTCCTGTGCTAGCGCTACGCGACGTAGTCGTGTACCCGCACATGGTGATCCCGCTGTTTGTAGGCCGAGAAAAATCAATAAAATGCCTAGAAGCTGCGATGGACAACGACAAGCAAATCTTTTTAGTTGCGCAAAAAGACGCCTCAGTTGATGACCCAAGCACTGACGACGTCTATCAAACTGGTACTATCGCAACGGTATTGCAGTTACTTAAACTGCCAGATGGTACGGTTAAGGTGTTAGTTGAGGGCACTCAACGCGCTAAAATAGATGAATTTTTAATAACCGATGAATATTTCTTAGCACAAGCTCAATATATTCCATCACAAGATGTAGATGAGCAAGAGCAAGATGTCTTGGTGCGTAGTGCCATTAGCCAATTTGAAGGCTATGTAAAGCTAAATAAAAAAATCCCACCTGAGGTATTAACGTCGGTTTCTGGTATCGACGAAGCCGCGCGCCTTGCGGATACCATGGCTGCACACATGCCAATTAAGGTGCCAGAGAAGCAAAAAGTACTTGAAATTCATGATGTCACCGAACGTCTTGAGTACTTAATGGCGTTGATGGAAGGCGAAATCGACTTACTGCAAGTCGAAAAGAAAATCCGTTCTCGCGTTAAAAAGCAAATGGAGAAGTCTCAACGAGAGTACTATCTGAATGAGCAAATGAAAGCAATTCAGAAAGAGCTTGGCGAACTAGACGATGTACCTGACGAATTCGAAGCGCTCAAAAAACGCATTAGTGAATCTAAAATGCCGCAAGAAGCGGAAGAAAAGGCAATGTCTGAGCTGAACAAGCTGAAAATGATGTCGCCAATGTCTGCAGAAGCAACGGTTGTGCGCTCATACATTGAGACCATGATTAATGTTCCTTGGAAAAAACGTTCTAAGGTGAAAAAGGACCTTGCAGGTGCTCAGAAGATTTTAGATGCAGATCACTATGGGTTAGAAAAGGTTAAAGACCGCATCATTGAATATCTAGCAGTGCAGCAACGTACCAATAAATTGAAAGGTCCTATTCTGTGTTTAGTGGGTCCTCCTGGTGTGGGTAAAACTAGCCTCGGTCAGTCTATTGCTCGCTCTACAGGGCGCAAATACGTGCGTATGGCGCTAGGTGGTGTTAGAGACGAAGCTGAAATTCGTGGTCATAGAAGAACTTACATAGGTTCAATGCCTGGTAAGCTTATTCAAAGCATGTCTAAAGTAGGGGTAAAGAATCCATTATTCTTGCTCGATGAAATCGACAAGATGTCATCGGATATGCGCGGTGATCCAGCCTCGGCCTTGTTAGAAGTACTTGACCCAGAGCAGAACAGTAATTTTGCCGATCATTACCTTGAAGTGGACTACGACTTGTCTGACGTTATGTTTGTGGCAACGTCTAACAGTTTCAATATACCCGGCCCACTGCTTGATAGAATGGAAGTGATCCGTTTATCTGGTTATACAGAAGACGAAAAGCTTAACATTGCGAAACAGCACCTTATTCCAAAGCAAATTAAACGCAATGGACTAAAAGAGTCTGAAATAAATATTGAAGACAGCGCAATTATTGGCATTATTCGCTATTACACTCGTGAAGCCGGTGTCCGTAATTTAGAACGTGAAGTCTCTAAACTATGCCGTAAAGCGGTGAAGAACATCTTGCTTGACAAAGAAGTGAAGCAGGTTGTGATTAACCAAGAAAACTTAGAAGAATTTTTAGGTGTCCAGCGTCACGACTATGGCAAAGCGGAAGATGGCGACCGTGTTGGTCAAGTAACCGGATTAGCGTGGACTGAAGTGGGGGGAGATCTACTCACTATCGAATGTGCCGCCGTGCCAGGTAAAGGTAAACTTGCTTACACAGGCTCTTTGGGTGATGTGATGCAAGAGTCGATTCAAGCGGCAATGACCGTGGTGCGCAATCGTGCTGATAAGCTGCGTATTAACGAAGACTTTTACGAGAAGCGCGATATTCACGTTCATGTACCTGAAGGTGCGACACCTAAAGATGGACCAAGTGCTGGTATTGCAATGGTAACTGGATTAGTTTCTAGCTTAACAGGTAATCCAGTACGTGCTGATGTTGCTATGACCGGTGAGATCACCCTGCGCGGTGAAGTACTGCCAATTGGTGGTTTAAAAGAAAAACTACTGGCTGCACATCGCGGTGGTATCAAGCGTGTTCTCATCCCGAAAAAGAATGAGCGTGACTTGAAAGAGATCCCAGAAAACGTGCTTGAAGGACTTGATATTCATGCCGTGTCTTGGATTGATGACGTACTATCGCTAGCATTAGCGCATCCATTAGACAGTTTTACTGTGGAATCGCAAAAAAACTGAGAAAAAAGCCAAAAAAGTGAGTGAAAAGGCTTTTCAAATCTAAAAGGTGTGTTAAGTTAGGCACTGTATTCAAGCTTGGTGGTTCGGAAGCCCCGTAATCACTAGGCTTGAGAAAGATTTCGAGAATTAGAGAGTCGCTGTGATGTCTCTAAATGAATAGCAAAAGTTACCAGTAAGAAGTAACTTTTGATAATAACTATGGAAGAGGATGATATTGTGAATAAATCTCAATTAATCGATCAAATCGCAGCTGATGCTGACATTTCTAAAGCGGCTGCTGGTCGTGCGCTAGATTCATTCATTGAGTCGGTAACAGGTGCACTTAAAGATGGTGACTCTGTTGCTCTTGTAGGTTTTGGTACTTTCTCAGTACGTGAGCGTGCTGCACGTTCTGGTCGTAACCCTCAAACAGGCGAGACTATTCAAATCGCAGCAGCTAACATCCCATCTTTCAAAGCGGGTAAAGCGCTTAAAGACGCAGTAAACTAATTCAATTTGAATTAAGCGATGATGAGTCATCGCGAACTGCTTCAAGATAAAAGGCGTATCTGCTAAGATACGCTTTTTTTATACCATCACTGCTAGAACTTGCGGTGGTATAATGCTTTAACCAACATCTAGTAATTCACAAAGTGCCTCGTGTGCTTTGACTTAGATAAGAGAAACAATAAATGCTTGAAAAGATCAGAGAAGGTTCACAAGGGCCGGCGGCTAAAATCGTATTAGGTTTAGTCATCTTATCTTTTGCGTTAGCAGGGATCGGTGGTTACCTAGGTCAGACCACAGAGCAACCTGTCGCAGAAGTTAACGGAGTAAAGATCTCGCAAACTAAGTTCTCCCGTGCTTATTCAAATGAACGTGCACGTCTAGAGCAGCAGTTTGGTGAATACTTTGCGCAAATCGCAGCCGATCCGAACTATATGGCGCAAATCCGCCAAGGTGTGGTTGATCAGTTAGTACAACAGGAATTGCAATCGCAACTAGCAAAGGAGCTTGGTCTTCGCGTTAGTGACGAACAAGTAAAAAAAGCGATTGTAGAAATGCCGTACTTCCAGATTGGCGGTGAGTTCAGTAACGACCGTTACTTACAAGTTATCCGTCAGATGAACTTCCAACCGGACAGCTTCCGTGAATATCTGCGTGACGAGATGACCCGTGCACAATTGATTTCAGCGGTTGCGGGTACTGATTTTGTGTTGAAGAACGAACTACAACACTCAATTGCTCTGCAGCAACAAACGCGAGCCATCGATTACGCAGTACTTAGTAAAGAATTAGTAAAAGACGAAGTATCGGTTTCAGATGAAGAAGTCCAAAACTACTACGACTTAAACCAGAACCAGTTCCAAGCACCTGAGCTCGTCGCGGTTAACTATATTGAGTTAAAAGCACAAGACCTAGCGCCTGCAGAGCCGGTAACAGAAGAAGCACTAAAAACGTATTACGAAGAACAAAAAAACCAGTACTTAGAGCCTGAGAGACGTCGTGTATCACACATTCTTGTCGACTCAAGCGAAGATCCAGAAGCGGCTAAGCAGAAGGCTGATGAAATCTTAGCTGAGCTCAACGGTGGTGCTGATTTTGCTGTTGTAGCAGAAGAAAAGTCTGACGACATCGTGAGTGCTGAGCTTGGTGGTGATCTAGACTGGATCGAAAGAGACATGATGGACCCAGCATTTGAAGATGCGGCATTCTCATTGGCTGCTGTAGGTGATGTGTCTGAAGTGGTGGAGTCAGAATTTGGCTTTCACATCATTAAACTGACCGACATTCAACGCCAGCAAGCACAGTCATTCGATGATGTAAAAGAGGAACTTCGAGCAGAGCTTGAAAAAGCGGCTAAGATTGATGCTTTCTATCAAAAACAGACTCGTGTAGCTGAGCTTGCGTTCGAAATGGCCGATTCACTGCAGGATGCTGCCGAAGTTGCCGGTGTTGAAGTGAAATCAACAGAGCTTGTTAGCCGTAATGCGTTGCCTGAACCACTTAATGCACCAAACGTAACGAGTACAATCTTTACACCTGAGCTGTTAGAAGACCGTGTAAACTCAGAAGTGTTAGAAGTGGCGCCTGAGCATATCGTTGTGGTTCGTGTTGCTGATCACAAGCCTGCTGCGACTAAACCACTTGAAGAAGTGAGTGCTCAAATTAAAACGCAGTTAAGCGACGAAAAAGCATCGGCACTTATTGCTGAAAAAGCGCAGTCTTTATTCGAGCAGTTACAAAACGGTTCAACACTTGCTGAGATCGCCAAAGCGCAAAACGTTGAAGTGAAAAGCGTGGCAGAGCTAAAGCGTCGTAGCTATGACGTACCGCCGGCAATTTCTACCGAGGCATTTAAATTGCCTCAGCCAGGTGTTGCAGAAACGCAATCTGCGCTAGTTGAGCTTGATAATGGTGATTCTGCATTTGTGGTGCTTAAATCAGTAACCACACCTGAAGTGGACGGCAAAGTCGACCCGCAGCAGAAGCAATCCATTACTTCTTCTTATGCCAACAAAAACTATCTAGAGCTGCTAGCGGCACTAGAAGCGAAAGCGGAGGTTAAACGACCTCAGCTACAGGTAACAGAGCAACAGTAATGTCGCTTAGCTAGAAGAAGGCGCCAATTTGGCGCCTTTTTTATATCTTGTGATCGCTCAACCTAAGCGTCGGATAGTTATACCAGTTGAATTAATTCTCTAATCAATTTGAAGGATGAAATAGTAAAATTTTTGCCGCTAGTTTTAGCGCTAACTGAGTTGAGTTCAAAGCCAATAGTTAGTTCATTGCTTATCCAAACCTTGGGTTACTTAATTGAATAAATATACTCAAGTACAGAGTTTGCAACAGCTTGTGAAGACTGATAATTCTGTCCAGTCACTATGCGGCTATCTACCTTGATAAACGAGTCATTTCGCTCTCCATACTCAAAATTGCCTCCTAGCGCCTCTACTTTGGGCTGGATTTGAAAAGGAAAATGTTTGAAATAGGCCCTATCTGGGTTTTCAAATGCGGTTGGGTACCCTGTGATTTGCTTTCCTTTGATTAAATACTCACCATTTTTTAAGCGTAAATTGACGATACCTGCTGTGCCGTGGCATACGGCGGCAATAACACCTTGGTTTTGTTCATATATATGCATAGCGATACGTTGTAGAGTGAGGTTTTCCGCTACTTCATACATGGCGTTGCTACCACCGACATAATAGATCGCTGCGTATTGACTTGGATCGACTTCCGCTGGACGCATCGTGTTGCTAAGTGCATACATATAATCTGGTTGGTACAGGTACTTTTTATGTTCGTCATTTGAAGTATTTATATAACTAAGGTTTAATGCACCGCCTTGTGTGCTGACAAAATCAACCATGAGCCCTGCTTGCGTAAATATGTCATAGGCACTGAGGAGTTCATCAAAGCTTGTGCCTGCAGGTAGCTGACTGTCACCGTGAAAGGCTTTGCTTGATGCGACAATAAGCACTCGGCGACCTAAGTTGTTTTGTTGCTCGAGAGTTAGCGTGTTTCGCTGCGCCGATTTACTGATGATTTGCCACCTGCCGTCTAGTTTCTTTAGGAGTAGATGGTCGATGTACTGAACGTTTGACTTCAATATATCAACGCGAATTTTAGCCTGTGCAAGCATGCCATTCACGCTGATATTTAAAATTTTGGCGCGCCTTCCTGTATCTTTTTTAAAACCTTTATACCAACTCAAATACTCTTTTAACGGAACTTGCCACATCGCATCGTTTGCCTTTTCTAAAATAAGTATTGCGTTGGGATGAAACGCTTTTTTTATCGCTTCAGGCTGGTTATTCGCGGTACCACTGATGTAGTAGCTTAACGTAGTTTCGATATTTGCGGTTTCATCCTCCAAAGCGGTGGCGATCCCACAGTGGATAAGTAGTAGAAGTAATAATGGTACTAGTTTTGATAGGGTCATAAGTTTCTCCTGTAATGAATCAGAAGAAATGTAAACTTATTTAATTAAAGCAGTCACCTAGAGTATGTTTTAGGAGTCTGAGAGTATGTTTTCGGAGTGTTTAAAGCTATTTGGAGAGTATCCTGTGAGTTTTTTAAATGCGGCAAAAAATGTAGATGCAGAATTAAAACCACACTCTAGTGCAAGCTGCTCCAACGGCATATCGGTGCTAGAGAGCAAATGCTTAGCGTATTCAACCCTCAAGCCATTGAGGTATTGTTTGAAGTTACAGTGATAGTGACGATTTACTATTTGCGATAATTTGTTGTGGCTTGTGCCTAATCGTTTGGCTAATCGGGGTAGGGTTAAATCCGGCTCGGTAAATAGTTTGCCTTGTGACATCAGCGTCTCGAGTTTGGCTACGAGTTGATTATATTCATCGTCGCTGATGTGTGTATTGGCATATTTTTGCTCGCTAGAAGTCGGTTTTCGTAGCAATTTGGGGGTGAAAAGGATACTTAGATAGAGTACCAAGCTGAACGTGAGCGCCCCTGTGATGTAAGAAGTGAATGACGAAAAGAAATAAGCGGCCCAAATAAGCCAGCAACCGCAGATCACAACTAAAGATAAATGAAACTCAGCTTTGCTATTGGCATTTTTCGGTGTAGCTAGACGATAAAAAGTATATGAACTTATCAGTAAGTAACCCAGCCAAAGGTAGGATGAACCTTTATAGCCCCACGTTTGCCAGATCTCAGGGTTAAGTTGATAGGGGGTAAGTATACCAAATCCAATAATAAAGCCGCTTAATGCCAAAAAATGTATTGTTAGGTAGCGAGCTCTAGTTTGACTATAGCTTGCAAGTACAAAATTGAGTAGGCAGGGGCCAAGTAAAAAGTAGGCACTCAGGCCGATTTGCAGAATCGTTTTATCCAGTTCAGGATTAAAGTAAAAAAGGACTGACTTACCAATTCGAATACAGAGTAAAATGAGGAGTACCGATACCCAGCGTAGTGCCTTAGTCTCAGGAAATTTTATTAGTAGCAGGGCACTGAGAATAAATCCGTTAAACACTCCGACAAGTGAGAAGAAAAATAACAGATGGGTGTTAAAATCCATTACTCACTCCCTCAAAGGTTAAGCTGATAGAAGCTTCTGCATGGTTTTCGATTTAGGAGTATTAAAGACACTTTCGGTCTCACCGTATTCGACAACTTTACCACGGTTCAACACCAATATTTCATCACTCATATGGCGCACTAAGCTCAAATGATGCGTGATAAGCACATAGGCAAGTCCTGTAGCTGCTTGTAGCTCTAGTAACAGGTTTACCGTTTGAGCTCGAACCGAGGGGTCTAGGGATGATAAGGCCTCATCCAGCACCAGTACCTTAGGGTCTAGAATCAGTGCTCTTGCTAATGCTACGCGCTGTAACTGCCCGCCGCTGAACATATGCGGGTAATAGTCGATATGCTCCGCGAGCAAGCCGACGCGGCTTAATGTTAGTCTGATTTTTTTATATCTTTGCTCTTCGGTGAGCTCAGTATTGTATTGCAGACAATCATCCAGCATATCCCCAATGGTCAGGCCTGGGTTTAATGAACGAGTAGGGTCTTGGAAAATAAGTCGAATAGTACGGCAGTCTTGCACCCGTATACCGCTGTCTTCAACAATTTGGCCATTGAGTAAAATCTGCCCTGAATCAGCCATATCGGCCCCAGCAAGTACTTTAGCTAATGTACTTTTCCCTGAGCCAGTTTCGCCGATGATGGCTAAGGTTTGCCCTGGTGCTAGCGCAAAGGAAACATCCCTAAGTACTTTTAAAGAATGACGTTTAAAAAGCCCTTGGCGCGTGTTGTAAGACTTATTTAACGATTGTACTTTTAAGACGGGTTGCATTTTTGCTTCACCTTAATCAGCGGAAAGTGGCAGGCGTAACTGTGGCCATGCGAGCGGCTTTGTCTAGGGGTGACCACGCACTCTTTTTGTGCCTGAGGGCAGCGAGGTCCCAAGCGACAACCTATTGGCAAATGTTGTAATGGCGGAATTGTGCCCTTAAGAGCATAAAAAGGCTCTTTATGTCCAATGCCTTGACCAAAGTCCGGCAGACTTTTTACTAGGGCTTGCGTGTATGGATGAAGCGGTTGCTTAAAGATTGCCTTAGTGGGTCCCGCTTCAACCATTTGTCCACAATATAGAACATGCATCGCATGAGACCAATCTGAGATTTCCTCAAGCTCATGAGAGATCATCAGAATCGACATATTCTTTAGCTGATTCAAGGCCTTTAACAGTCTAAATACTTGCGCCCTTGCGGTGCTCTCAAGGGCAGTGGTCGGTTCATCGGCAATGAGTAATTTAGGACTTCTGGCAATGGCCATCGCAATCATTATTTTTTGACACATTCCCTCTGATAATTCATGGGGGTAGCTGTTGCAGATCTTTTTATCATCTCTGATCCCAGCCTTGTGCAATAAGGCTCGAACCTTTTCTTTGCGTGCTTTTCGGCGCCCAAAAAAACCACCTTTAAGCGCACTGTCAGGAATAGATTCGGCCACTTGGTCAAAAATAGTGGCGATAGGATCAAGGCTACGACTGGGCTCTTGATAAATCATGGCAATATCTTGGCTGACCAACTTTCTACGCTTTTCAGACGACAGTCGCATGAGGTCGACACCACGCCAGTGCATACGGTCAGCTGTTACCGTCCAGCGTTGATTGAGTACACCGACAATGGCCTTGGCAATCAAGCTCTTTCCTGAACCCGACTCACCAACCAAGGCATGTACTTCACCCTCTTTGAGGCTTAAATTTACCTTATCAACGGCTCGGATCACGCCATCTTCGGTGCGTAACTCAATGGTGAGGTTCTTAATGTCTAATAACTGCATTAATCGGCCTTTCGTTGTTTTAGGGCTTCACGCAGACCATCACCGACAAGGTTAGTCGACAGTACTGCCAAGAATAATAATACCCCCGGCAGGCCAACGGTCCAAGGAGCCAAGTAAATCAAGCTCAAGTTCTCTTGCAAAATGGCGCCCCATTCGGTGGAGGGCGGTTGGGCACCTAATTTTAAGAAACCCAATGCTGCTATATCGAGTATTGCAGTAGACAGTGCCATGGTAAATATGACCACGATATGTTCGTAGATGTTAGGTAAAATCCCGCGCACCAGCAATTTCCAACGGCTAGCGCCATCGAGTTTAAAAGCAATTATGTAGTCTTTGCTTAGCTCTGTGACCACAAGGTTTCGAATAGAGTGAATGTATTGAGGTAGCAGCGCGAAGATAATGGCCCAAACGGTATTCATAAGACCGGGCCCCAAAATAGCAATGATAATAATGGCAAGCAGCAAAGAAGGAATAGCCAAAGTGATATCAAGCAAGTGATTTAACAGGCTCGATTTGAGACCACGGCTGGCGCCTGCCAGTGTACCGAGCACAACACCTAGCGCTGTTGTTACCAAAGCAGCGATAATAGACAAGCCAAAAGTGTAAGTCGCACCATTCATCAAGCGCGATAAAATATCGCGCCCGAGATCATCGGTGCCAAGAATAAATCGCACGTCGCCTTCATCATGCCAAGAAGGTGGTAGCAAAAGCGCGTCGGCATGTTGTTGGTTAACACCATAAGGCGCTATCAGCGGAGCCGTTAGTGCTAAAATCGTTAGGGCAACAAACAGCCACAATCCCACTAATGCAACGTGATTAGAACGGAATTTTCGCCACAGCCTAAAGAGTGGTGAACGATTAGACTCTTCGGTAAATATATTAAACTTTGCCATGAGCCTGATTCCTAGTGATCGGGTCGAGTAATGAATGGATAAAATCAGACATCATATTGGCAATAATGACAAAGAAAGACACGGCCAGTAAGCCACCTTGTATTGCAGGGAAGTCACGCTGGTAAATACTTTCAATTAACCAACGGCCAATACCGGGCCATGAAAAAATGACCTCAGTTATCATTGCCAGCGTAATAAGGGTACTAAACTGCAGTCCAATTTGCTTTATAACCGGAAGTAGGGCGTTTCTCAGGGCATGATGAATAATTAATTGGCTGCGATTGAGGCCTTTGGCTCGGGCCGTTTTAATATAATTTTGGTCCAGCACCTCGAGCATAGAGTCACGGGTAAAGCGAATCAGCACTGTGGTTGGGTACATAGCTAAGACAACCGTTGGCAGTGCTAAGTGATGAATGGCATCCCAAAATGCGGCACCACCGTAGGGAAACCCTTCCAAATAAATATCGAGAAGAATAAAGTGGGTTACTGGCTGGATCTCGTAAAGCAAGCCAATTCTTCCTGACATTGGGAATAAGCCAAGCCCCAAGCAAAACGCCATAATCAGTAGCAGTGCTAACCAAAAGACGGGGATAGAAAAGCCCATCAGGCTCAGAGAGTTGATCACGCGATCAGGCCACTTTTTGTGATAGGCGCTGGCTATCACTCCACTTGGAACCCCAAATAATACCGCGACGGTAAGCGCGTACAGGCAAAGCTCAATAGTGGCTGGGAAAAGGTATTTCACATGGGAGAGAACAGGTTGGCCAGAAGATAGCGACTGTCCCCAGTCCCCTTCAAGCATGCGCATGATAAACGCGCCATACTGCACCAAAATATTTTCTTCGATTCGGTATTTCTCAACCAGAGCTTGGGTTTGGGCGTAACTGGAGTTCACTTCACCACTAAAGTTGGTTACCAGTTCACCTGGGAAAAGGTAGTTCAGCGAGAAGGTAAATACCGTGAGGGTGAACAGCATAAAACATAACAGGCTCAAACGTCGAAAAGCATATTTAGCAAACATCCCTAATCTCTCCTTGCCTCTGCCAGCGAAATCCCACCAAATGGACGGAGTGCAACGCCCTTGATGTCTGAGCTTGTCGCTTGGAACCTTAAACCGTGGGCGATAGGGACTAAGGGTAATTGTTCAATCACCATTTTTTGTGCTTGTTGATAATAATATTTACGGGCTTCCATATCATTGGTATCGAGCGCCTGAGTTAGCAGTAAGTCGAACTCAGGGTTGCACCAGTTTGCTGGGTTTTTACCGCTGAAAGTTGCGGTGCAGCTAAGTAGAGGACTAAAAAAGTTATCTGGATCGGGCGTATCGGCGGCCCAACCCAGCAGGACGCTGTCGTGTTCGTGACGTCCCACACGTTCGATAAAAGTATTCCACTCATATTCAATAATTTGTGCGTTGATCCCAATTTCTCTTAAATCTCGTTGGATCAACTCCGCCATTTTACGCGCGTTGGGGTTATAAATCCTTGACACTGGCATGGCCCACAAAGTCATGGAAAATCCATCCTCAAGCCCAGCTTGCTTTAAATAGGCTTTGGCTTTATCGGGATCATAAGCTGGCATTTGGGGCTGCGCTTCATAGGCCCATGAAGAAGGGGGCAAAATAGAGCGCGCTAAAATGCCATTATTATAGAAAACCGCTTGCATGATCTTTTCGAAATCAATGCTATGAGCAAGTGCCTTTCGCACCAGTGGGTTATTAAATGGTGGCTTTTCTGTATTGAATGCCCAGTAGCCAATATTGAGGTTGGCCGCTTTCTCAACTTCAATGTCTTTTCTTTGCTCAAGAACGGTGAGTTGTGTTGCACTTGGGTGAGCCGTTATATCACATTCTTTAGTAAGCATTTTTGCAATTCTGCTTGTCCCATTGGTGGTGATATCGTAAACCAGCTGTTCCATATGCACAGGATGCTTCCAATACTTATCATGGCGGTAATAGCGGATCAGGTTATCACGTATAAACTCACGATACTTATATGGGCCTGTGCCGACAGGTCTTTGGTCAAAGTCCGCTTTGTGATCTAACTCGATGAGCTTATCGGCGTATTCTTTAGATAAAATGACGGCAAAATCGGTCGCAATATTAGATAAAAAACTACTCTCAGCGTTAAACAAGTCAAATCGCACGGTGAAGTCATCCACTTTTCTTACCTGGCGAATAAGCTGATCAAGGCCGATACTTTGAAAGTAAGGATAGTTTGCATCACCAACAAAGTGATATGGATTGTACACATCAAACAGACGATTAAACGAAAACACAACGTCATCGGCATTCATGGTTCTTGTGGGCGTAAAATACAAGGTATCATGGAAATGGACATCATCTCTGAGTGTAAACGTGAAGGACTTACCATCTGCGCTGACTTCCCAAGATTTGGCAAGCTCGGGTAGAAACTCCCCGGTGTTTGGGTCAATACTGATCAGGGTGTCATACAGCTGGTTGGCGATAATATCTATCGTAGACCCTGTTGTTGTCACTTGTGGGTTAAATGACACAGGGTTTGCCTCTGCACAATACACTAAGCCTTGCGACTTATTATTCACTTTATTTGGTGCCTGATCGGTACAGCCAAACAGCGCTGTACACAACACACCAAAAAACCATTTACGCACCACTAGGCCTCTTGTTTTTGGTTTTGATCCAATAGGTTGTATTTTTTCAAATACCCTCTAAGTTGATGATACGTCAAACCAAGGTTTTGTGCAGTTTTCTTTTGATTAAATTGACTAAATTCAAGTGCTTTTTGCAACATGGTGATTTCATACTCATTAGAGAGTGATTTTAAATCACACGGAAAAGCAAAATTGAGCTGAGATTCAGGTGCTTGTTCGGTGCTAGGTGATGGCGCTTGTGCCTCGTCCACATGTTGCCCTTGCGGTGTGACCGGGTGCGATGCTGGAGCCTTAATACGTTGGCTGGGTCTAAATGGACTCGCAAATGGGTCGAAGACAATATCATGAACTGGGACCTGGTCGTTGCCGTGACGATATAAGCTGCGCTCGACAACATTTTTGAGCTCTCGTATATTACCAGGCCAAGGGTAGTCTAGTAGTTTTTCGATGGCCTTGCGGGTAAAGCCGCTAAATAGTTCCCAGCCTAAATCTCGAGCCATATTAATCGCAAAATGTTCCGCAAGTAATAATATGTCTTCTTTTCTGGCTCGTAATGGTGGCAGGGTAATGACATCAAATGCGAGGCGGTCGAGTAAGTCGTGCCTAAACTCCCCAGCATCAGCAAGCGTTGGGAGATCCTCATTGGTGGCGCACACCAATCGGGTATCTACTTTAACCGTTTGTTTACCGCCCACCCGCTCAAACTCTCCATATTCGATAACGCGAAGTAACTTCTCTTGTACCATGGCAGAGGTGTTTGCCAGCTCATCTAAAAATAATGTACCACCGTTAGCGCGCTCAAAACGACCTTCATGGCGTTTACTGGCCCCGGTAAAAGCACCGCTTTCATGGCCAAATAATTCGCTTTCTAGCAGGTTTTCGTTTAACGCTGCACAATTAAGTTTGACGTACTCTTGATCCCAGCGCTCTGAGAGGAAGTGAAGACGTGCGGCGATTAGCTCTTTACCTGTGCCTCGCTCACCAATAATGAGCACTGGCTTCTCTAACGGTGCCAGCTGAGACACCTTGTCTAGTACGGCTAAAAAGCTGTCGGATTGGCCTAATAAATTATCCTGTTGGCGAAAACGGCTCATATTGCCTAACTCTTAGTGGTTTTTACTAATAACTAGTGTATTTCAAAAAATGGGATAACTAAAGGACTTTTGAAAATAAAATAACCATATGATTTTATTGTGTTTTTAAATTTGTTAAAGTTGGCAAGCTATTTGATACATAGTCTGTAAGCAATTTAGCTATTAACCAAAGAGGTAACCACTATGGGAATTTTTTCTCGTTTTGCAGACATAGTGAATTCTAATATTAATGCTATTTTGGATAAAGCAGAAGATCCGGAAAAAATGGTTCGCCTAATTATCCAAGAAATGGAAGATACACTAGTCGAAGTAAGATCGACCTCAGCCAAAACATTAGCTGAGAAAAAGGAGTTAACGCGCCGTCTTGAACAGCTTAAAGCACAGGCTGATGATTGGCAGACCAAAGCGGAACTGGCATTGAGTAAAGAGCGTGAAGACCTAGCGCGAGCAGCATTGCTCGAAAAGCAAAAGTCTGCCGAAGATGTTGCTGCACTTGAGCAAGAACTTCAACACGTAGAGACACACATTGAAAAGCTACAACAGGAAGTGAGCACCCTGCAAGACAAGCTCGCAGACGCAAAAGCCCGTCAAAAAGCGATTGTACTGCGTCAACGTTCGGCTGAGTCTCGTTTAGAGGTGAAAAAAGCACTAGACAGCAGTAAAGTAGATGATGCTTTAAATCGTTTCGAGCGATACGAAAGCAAAATTGATGGTCTAGAGTCACAAATTGAGTCTTACGATTTAGGTAAGAAATCTTTAGCAGATGAGATTGCGGATCTGCAAAAGAATGAAAAAATTGATGACGAGCTTGAGCAGCTGAAAAAGAAAATGGCTGAGAAGTGAAAATAACCGCACCTGCTGCAAGGTAGGTGCTAACCAACTACAATAATAACAGCCAGGTTGAAGGCAGGAGAAGATTATGTTTGACGCAGAAGTAATAATGGCCCCGTTGATTATTTTTATGGTCGTCGTGGCACCACTTTGGTTGATTTTGCATTACCGTAGTAAAAAGCAGGTGAGCCAAGGGTTAAGTGAGCATGAGCATCGTCAGCTTATCGAATTGGCAAACAAAGCGGAAAAGATGGCAGATCGTGTTGAAACACTAGAAGCTTTGCTTGATCAAGAATCACCACAGTGGAGACGCAAGTTATGAGTAAACTAAAGCGTGAACTATATCGTGACCCTAGCCGTGGTAAAATCGCTGGAGTCTGTGCCGGCCTGAGTGATTACTTTAATATGGAGCTGTGGCTTGTTCGGATCTTGTTCATCACAGCTGTGTTACTTTCGGGCGGTCCGTTATTTATTGTGGTCTACGTTGCTTGTTGGTTTATTCTAGATAAGCGCGAAGTGATCCCTAATCGTTCACCAGACGCCAAAGACGAAGACAAAGTATCTGTTAAGTTTAAAGTATGGCAAAAAGGAGAGCCGCCAAGACAGGCGCTTTACGACCTAAAAGACAGATTGTCACGATTAGACGGCAGAATTCAAAACATGGAACGCTATGTAACTTCTCCTGAATTTACAGTTAGCAGAGAAATAGACAAGCTTTAAGGCGGTATCAGCCGCCTTGGCCTTTTGCAAAGGGGTAAATTATTTTTTATGACAACGTCACGCTTTCGCACCCCCTCATCCCTAGATAAGCTAAAACAACAAGCCAAAAAAACGCTCCACCGCTCCTTTGATAAGCATATAAAACTTGCAGTAACTGGCTTTAGTGGAAGTGGTAAAACCGCGTTTATTACAGCCTTAATTAAGCACCTCACGACACAAGCCAGCAGTGATAATTTACCATTTTTTGATGTGGTAGGAGAGGGGCGTTTGGTTGCCTGTCGCCCTGAGCCGCAAAAAGCATTGGCAGTGCCGACATTTGATTATCAGCAAGCCATAAGCTGTTTGCTAGATGAGCCTCCAACTTGGCCCGCTTCAACCAAACGCATTAATACCCTAACTTTAGCCTTCAGGTATCACAGTGAGCGCGGTTTAAAGCAGCACTTAGCGCAAACCCACACCTTATACCTTGAACTGTATGATTACCCCGGCGAGTGGTTAATGGATTTGCCACTATTAAAGTTATCTTTTCAAAGCTGGTGTGAACAACAACTCGCATTACTGAAAAAGCCGAAGTATCAGCCTTTTGCCGCTGAATTTTTACAGTTACTTGAACGGTTTGACAGTGCTGGAGCGGTGAATGAGAGTGAATTAAAAACCCTAGCTCATCGTTATCACGAACTACTACGACAACTACAGCAAGAAACAAAGCTATCTAACTTACAGCCAGGTAGAGCACTGATCCCGGGCGATTTAGAAGGTGCACCGTTGCTGTTGTTTTTTCCTGTGCTTACCCACCCAGAGGAAATCACGGCAAACAGTCAATATGAACAACTTAACGATCGGTTTGAGGCATATAAGAAACAAGTAGTCTCACCTTTTTATAAAGACTACTTTTGCCAGTTTGACCGCCAAGTGGTGTTGGTTGATTTATTAGGTAGCCTGAGCGACGGACATGACACGCTAAAAGAACAAGAAGTCGCATTGAAGCAAATATTGGCTATGTTTTCACATGGTAAAAGTGGTTTATTGTCTCGTTTGTTTAATCCAAAAATCGACAAGGTGTTGTTTGCTGCCAATAAATGCGATGGAGTGTTAAATGAACAACAAACTAATTTGACCAGATTGTTGAGTGAAATGTTGATGGATAGCGCAAACGAGCTGCGGTTCAGTGGCGTGACTGTCGATACTATGTCACTTTCCTCAGTAAGAAGCGTGGAAGCGAGGGCGGTGCAAGACGGTACGCAAAATGTTCAGTGCATCTTTGGAAAACCCGTCGGTGAACAGCAGTTTATTAACTATATCCCACCAACGCCACCTGATCATATCCCTAAGGCGCAAGCTTGGCCGCAAGGCGGCTTTGAATTTTTGGCTTTTGAGCCGCTACCTGCAAAACAAGGAAACTTAACGCACATTCGGCTTGATCATGCATTGCAGTTCTTAATTGGAGATAAATTAAGATGACAGATCAGACTAAATCATATCAAGGCTCAGGTCGACGCTTGAATATCGATGCTGAAAACCAGCCAGAGTCGCAAAACTTGGGCGGTGAAGGCAAAGTGCTGGGTAACGAGCTGGTTGTTAACGAGCATCAAGAAGCTGGCGTAGAGCCTGAGTTACCAAAAATTGAACGAGTGTATGAATCTGGTTGGCGATTTGGCTTTAAGCAGTGTTTTGTTATTGCACTATTAGTACTGATTGTTGTTGAGGCTGTACTGACATTAAGAGCAAGCTATGAGCAAAGTATTTTGTTATTCAGCCTGTACACCACGGTATTATCGCTTGGTTTGCTGGCGTTGTTTAAATTCCTATTTTCAGAAGTGATTGCGCTCAGCAAATTAAAGCAACATCAGCAGATTAAACATGATGCTCAACGTTTACTGCAAAGTGATCAAATTGGTGAAGCGCGCACTTGGTTAGCGCCGCTTTTAAAAGCGCACCCTGAAAAAAAGGTGGCCGCCTTTGAAGACGCCCTTCAGCCGCATCACACCGACCGAGAAGTCGTTACTTTGTATGAAAAGACCTTGTTGCGTGATCAAGATGAAGAAGCCAAAAAGCTGATCCAAGAACATGCAACCACATCGGCGCTATTGGTTGCCCTAAGCCCACTTGCTCTGGTCGATATGCTAGCAGTGTTGTGGCGTGGGGTGGTGCTGGTGGAGAAAATTAGTAAACATTACGGTATTCGTTTGGCATATCGTAGCCGGATCACGCTCTACAAAATGTTGTTGAAGCAAATGGTGTTTGTTGGAGCGAGTGAGTTGGTCAGTGATCTTGCAGCAACCAGTGTGGGCGCTGAGCTATTAGGTAAGCTTTCCACCCGCAGTGCACAAGGCTTGAGTGCGGGTATTTTCACAGCACGTTTGGGCTACAAAGCGATGGAGCTGTGCCGACCTCTGCCACGCTTGACGCATAAACAAAGCTTGTTAAAAAGTGCGATCAGCTCGGTTGTTGATGTGCTGCTACGGCGTAGTAAAAAAGCTTAAACGGAAACAATTTTATACACCCCATTAAGTAAAAGCGGCTAGTGATACAAGGTAAACTAGCCGTCTCCCCATCTGGCATGCTTGTTTATTGTTCTAAACTGCCCTACATATTGGTTACAACACAAAAACGACGCTAATCAGCTCGCTAACGCACTTATTTGATTAGCAATAATAAAATCAGCAGGCAAGTATGAAAACATTAAGAGATGACAGTCAGTGTATTCACGGACCCAATCATTTTGACGATCCGCATGGCGCATTAACCGCGCCATTGTATCAAACGTCGACATTCCATTTTAAAGATGCGGCACAAGGTGCAGCTCGATTTGCGGGGGAAGAACCCGGTTATATCTATACGCGTCTTGGTAACCCTACAACGAGAGAGCTTGAAGAAAAAGTGGCGCGATTAGAGGGCATGGAAGACGCAGCCGCGACAGCTACCGGTATGGGGGCCGTCTCGGCCTCGGTACTGAGCTTTTTACAGCACGGCGATCATATGATTGCATCAAGTGCACTGTACGGCTGCAGCTTCGCACTTTTTGCGCATATGCTGCCAAAGTTTGGGATCGAAGTATCCTTCGTTGATTTAAGCGATGAGCAGGCGTTACGTGATGCCATAAAAGAAAACACAAAACTGTTGTTTGCTGAAACCCCGATCAACCCCAATATGACAGTATTAGATCTTAAAATGTTGGGTGAGGTTTCAAAGCAGCATGAGCTTCTGTTCGTTGTTGACAATACTTTTATGACGCCGCTGTTGCAAAAACCAGTCAATTTTGGTGCTGACCTTATTGTCCACAGTGCCACTAAGTACCTCAATGGGCATGGCGATGTTGTAGCTGGACTAGTGTGCGGCTCAAAGGAACATATTGAGCTTATCAAGCTAACCGTATTAAAAGACATTGGCGCAACGATCAGCCCACATGATGCGTGGCTAATCAATCGCGGGTTAAAAACATTGGCGCTACGTGTCCAGCGCCATTGCCAAAGTGCTCAGACCGTGGCTGAGTTTCTCGAGTCGCACCCAAAAGTAAATACTGTTTATTATCCGGGCCTGCCTTCGCATCCAGGTTATCAATTTCTTGGTGAACAGATGAAAGGCGCAGGCGGCGTCATTGCTTTTGAAATTAAAGGTTCTTTGCAGCAAGGAGAGCAGTTTATTAATGCCACTGAACTATGTACCTTAGCTGTAAGCCTTGGTGACCCAGAAACGCTTATTCAGCACCCCGCATCAATGACTCACTCACCTTATACCCAAGAAGAGCGACTAGCTGCTGGTATTTCTGATGGCCTTATTCGGATCTCAGTAGGGTTGGAGGACGTCCAAGATATCATCGATGATCTCAAGCAAGCATTTGATAAAATATAGGTGTAATTTTTAATGTACGGCAAGGGCCCAGATGGGCCCTTTTTTATTTGTGTGTTTTCCTAAGTTTACAGTGTTGTATTTTTATCTTTACAAAATGGTGTGTTGTGAGAAATGCGATAAACGTGCTCACTATTAAACTTTCCTTCACTTTTACTTAGTATCAAAGTCACAAGTTGAAGCACTCCGAACCATCAACAGGACAGCAATAACAATTGTCAGATCGAAAAATCGGAGTGAATGAGGTGAGAATGTAAAATGGCTAAAGCAAGTAAATATGTATCTAAGCAGCCAGACGAGAATGGCTTTATTGCTTGGACAGATGAAGAGAACCAAATTTGGTCAGAGTTGGTTGAACGACAGTTAGCGTGTATTGAAGGTAAAGCCTGCGACGAATATTTGGCTGGCCTTAAAAAAATTAATCTACCCAAAGATCGCATTCCTCAACTTAGCGAGTTGAATGAAGTTTTAGAGAAAGAGACTGGTTGGCAAGTTGCGCCTGTTCCTGCACTGATAGATTTTGATGAATTCTTTCGGTTGTTAGCGAACAAGCAATTCCCAGTGGCAACGTTTATACGTTCAAGAGAAGAGTTTGACTATTTGCAAGAGCCAGATATTTTCCATGAGATTTTCGGGCATTGCGCTATGCTGACTAACCCTGCATTTGCAGAGTTTACGCACAAATATGGTCAGCTAGGTTATGCGGCTGAGAAAAAAGATCGTGTTTACCTTGCCCGTTTATACTGGTTTACGGTTGAGTTTGGTTTAATGCAAACTGACCAAGGCCTGCGTATTTACGGTGGCGGTGTTTTATCTAGTCCAGGTGAGACACAGTACGTTTATTCTGATAAGCCAGAAATTAATCCATTAAATGTATTGGACGTGCTACGTACACCTTATCGCATCGATATTATGCAACCGATTTACTATACAATTAACTCAATCAATGACTTATTTGAGATCTCAAAAATGGATATCATGTCATTGGTTGAAGAAGCAAAAGAGCTAGGGTTATTTGAACCTAAGTTTCCGCCAAAACAAAAACTAGCAAGTTAAGGAATTATCAATGTCTGATTTAAGTGCACAAAAATGTGAAGCGTGTCGTGCGGATGCGCCTAAAGTATCAGATGAAGAACTAGCGGTTCTAATCAAACAGATCCCTGATTGGGTACCTGAAGTACGTGATGGTATTATGCAGCTTGAGCGTGTTTATAAGTTCAAAAACTTTAAACAAGCATTAGCCTTCACTAACAAAGTGGGCGATATGGCTGAAGAAGAAGGCCATCATCCAGGCCTACTTACCGAGTGGGGTAAAGTGACCGTGACTTGGTGGAGCCATTCAATTAAAGGTCTGCACAAGAACGATTTTATCTGCGCAGCTAAACAGATGAAGTATTCGAAGCGCTATAATCGTAGCCAGTTGGTAGAAAAGGCGTAGTTCCGCTTAGGTACTGCGCCTTTTTTGTTCAGCAGGAGCGATATAGCGAATGGTCTTGTAAAAAACGGTGCTATCTGAGCACCGTTTTGCGTGAGATGGAAAATTAACATTATTTAATTCACTAAAATACCTAAGCTCAAGCGCGTAATATCATTAACCAGAAGCTGGTTATTAAGTGAAAGTTGGGCTAATGATGCCATTTGTCCACAAAATCGCGGTAGCGGCAAGGATAATAACCAGCAACACAAGACCACAAGTAACCACTGAGCTTGCATAAATAAAACCACGCTCTTCTGGTATATGCATCAAAATGGGCACACCGGTGTACAGCAGGTAAACCGAATAAGCAAGTGCTACCATGCCAACTGAAACCACAAACCAAAGTTCAGGATAAAACGCTGCAAAAGCAGACATAAACATCGGCGTTGCGGTATAGGCAGAAAGTTCAAGCGTTTGAGTGTAAGTTGGCGTAGAGCCAAAGGTTATTGCCATCCAATGCGCCAGATATGCCAAAATAAACACACCAGCGATGAGCGCACAATACATAGCAACGCCAATCAAGAGTGCCGACTCATGAGTTAGATAGACAGCGTCTCCGGTGCCTACACTCCAGCCTAAGTAAACGGAAGAATAGTAGCCCATAATACTGGGAATAAGCGCAATTAGTGCGATATGTGACAAACTGTAAAACATACTCTCGTGACGGTTATCAATAGTTTGCCACTCTTCTTGTGGGTGGGCGTATAAGCCCCAGAGATGATTAAAGATCATAGTTAGCCCCTCAAATATAGGTTTGTACTATTTTTGTACAATTCAATTAAGTTATGAGAGATGAGTTAATTTTTGTCAAGAAAATGTAGTTGAATAGCAATATTACTATTTTCAGAATGATCTAAAACTTATAGCCGAATGGCCCCATGGTAGACCTTGCAGCGATAAGTTGTGGTAAAATGGCGCAAACACATTAGTCTTTTGTTGTTATGTTAGAAAAGTACACAGATTTACTTACGCCTATTAATCAGTTTTTGGGCTGTGAAACCCCGCAAAGCTGGATTGAGAAAGCAAAGCAAAGCGAGCATTTACCCTTGCTGCTTATCGACCATATGCATTGTGAATTAAAAGCAGCACAAAGCGCGGCTTTTTTAATTCGTAAATATGCAATAGATGATGGGTCTGCAAAAACCCTGTTAAGTTGGTTACAGCCTTATGAAGACTTTATTTATCGCAGTATTGGCGACGGGGAGTTTTCAGGTAGCAAAAATGAACTGATCGGTGAACTAACAGCAAGGCGGGAATATGCCTATAATCAGGATATTCTCAGCAAAATGGTGAGGCTTATCAAAGAAGAGCTACACCACTTTGAGCAAGTATTAGAGATCATTAGAGCACGGGGGATCCCGGTCGAATATGTACAAGCATCGCGCTATGCTTCTGGAATGATCAAGCATATTCGCACTTATGAGCCTGCGGCATTGGTCGACAAATTAATTATCGGCGCCTATATTGAAGCTCGTTCATGTGAGCGTTTCGCCAAACTTGCGCCACACCTAGACCAAGAAATAGCTAAGTTTTATGTGTCGCTATTGCGCTCAGAGGCCAGGCATTATCAAGATTATATTGATTTGGCCCATCAAGTAGCAAATGCGACCGATCCAAAGCGCTGTGATGTAGCTGGGCGTATTCAATTGTTCCAGCAAGTAGAAAATGAACTAATTACGTCAGCGGACCCTGATTTTAAGTTTCACTCAGGTGCGCCTATTTAATTAAGCACTATAGTTATTCAAATGGGTGGCAAAGGAGCTGCTGCTTGCCACTTTCATCTACAACAATATAAGAGCTTTGAGAATACCAGTCGCCAAGTACGGTGCGCACTTTGCCATCAGCATAGGTGTGGACCTTTGGTCTGTGGGTGTGACCATGGATCATATTATCTACGCCATGTTTGGCAAACATTTGCGCTACGGCCTCTTCGGTAACATCGAGTATTTCTGGCGGCTTGCCTTTTTGATTCTCAATGCTTTTTCGCCTAGCGTTTGCGGCGACACGACGACGATACCAAAGTGGCATTGCAAGCATTAACCTCGGCCACCACCAGCCACGACTTTTCTTGCGAAATTTTTGATACACCTCATCCTGCGTGCACATTTCATCCCCGTGCAAAATAACCGTAGGTGTGCCATATAGGTCAATGACCGCTTGCTCTGGCAATAGGGTCATATTACAGGCATTGGCAAAATCTTGCTTGATCAAAAAGTCACGATTACCGTGAATAAAAAATAGGTCAATACCAAGCGAGCTCAAGCTGCTTAGCTTCTGTGCTATTTGCAGGGCGTACGGGTCTTTTTCATCGTCTCCAATCCACACTTCAAAAAAATCACCTAAAATGTATAGTGCGTCTACGTCAGCTGTCATATGGTGGTCGAGAAACGCATAAAACGCCTCGGTGATATCTGCGCGGTGTTCGGTTAAATGTAAATCGGCGATAAAATAGGTTTTACCCATGGGACCTCAAAACTGATAATACCAATGTGCTTAATTAAGTTGTCTATTCAGAGACTGGAAAATCTTAACGATAACCACCCTCCGTATCCTGCTCACAGCAAGATACCGCAGCCTATGTCGGCAAGGCAAAATTGTTAATGCAGATAACGTCAGATTTAGCTTCTCAAATTGAGTAGGTATTAAGTCAAATGATATAAGGCCAGCACATATACTGGCCTTGAACAAAAAGTGATGATATTACTCAGCAACGTATGCTTTTTCGATGATCACATCTTCAAGTGGTACGTCTTGGTGGAAACCAGCTGAGCCAGTAGCAACACCTTTAATTTTGTTTACTACGTCCATGCCTTCAACAACTTCACCAAATACACAGTAACCCCAACCCTGCGACGTTTCGCTTGAGAAGTTAAGAAAGTCATTGTCATTCACATTAATAAAAAACTGTGCCGTGGCAGAATGTGGATCTGGCGTACGTGCCATCGCAAGCGTGCCTACTTTATTTGCAACACCGTTGTTAGCTTCATTTTTAATTGGTGCTTCCACTGGCTTTTGCTCCATACCAGGTGCAAATCCACCACCTTGAACCATAAAACCGTCGATTACACGGTGGAAAATAGTACCGTTATAAAATTCGCTGTTTACGTAGTTTAGGAAGTTCGCTACCGTTTCTGGTGCTTTGTCAGCGAAAAGGTTAATGCGGATTTCGCCGTGATTTGTTTCTAAAACAACCATGTTAGTGTCCATCGTGTTGAATGATAAAACCCTATTTTATATCAACTGGGCTTTTGTGAAAAAGCATTCCGTAAAAATCAGCGTAAAAATCAAAAAACTGCCTGAAAACGCCATTAAAATCTAGAGGCGTTGCTATGCAGGTGGTATGATTAAAAACTCTTTTGTTAAAAAATGAACGTACTTAGGAAGAAAACTACATGTTGCAGATTTTCAACACACTCACTCGCCAAAAAGCCCCTTTTAAACCGCTCAAAGAAGGCAAGGTTGATATGTACGTGTGTGGTATCACCATCTATGATTTCTGTCATGTAGGGCACGCACGTACTTATGTTTCATTTGACGTAATGAATCGTTACTTACGTTATTTAGGTTACGACGTGACCTATGTACGTAACATTACCGACGTTGATGACAAAATTATTAAGCGCGCAGCTGAAAACAACGAGTCAATTAATGACCTAACGTTACGTATGACCAAAGCGATGCACGAAGACTTTACGGCCTTAAACATGCTGCCTGCGGATATTGAGCCGACGGTAACAGGTCATATGGATGAAATCATCGAGATGATCGCTCGTCTTATTGAAAAAGGCCATGCTTACGTTGCGCAAAATGGAGATGTGCTGTTTGACGTCTCAACTTTTGAACAATACGGTCAGCTATCCCAGCAAGACTTGGAGATGCTACAAGCTGGGGCTCGCGTTGAAGTTGCTGAAGGTAAAGACGACCCACTTGACTTTGTACTGTGGAAAAAAGCCAAAGCCGGTGAGCCTGCATGGCAATCTCCGTGGGGCGAAGGGCGTCCGGGGTGGCACATCGAATGTAGTGCAATGAGCTCAAAACACTTGGGTGAATTCTTTGATATTCATGGTGGTGGCTCAGATCTACAGTTCCCACACCATGAGAATGAGATCGCACAGTCGTGCTGCGCAAACAATGGCCGCTACGTAAATACGTGGATCCACACTGGCATGGTACAAGTAAATAAAGAGAAGATGTCTAAGTCGCTTGGCAACTTCTTTACTGTACGTGAAGTGTTAAAAGCGTTTGACAGAGAAACGGTGCGCTATTTCTTAATCAATGGTCATTATCGTAGCCAGCTAAACTACTCTCAAGAGAACTTAGAGCAAGCGCGCTCGTCTCTTGAGCGTATATATACTGCGCTACGTGGTGTTGAGTTGGTGGCAGTGGAGCTGAAAGGTAACGCTTACGTTGAACGTTTTGAGGCAGCAATGAATGACGACTTCAACACGCCAGAAGCACTACCTGTGATCTTTGAATTGTCAAAAGAAGTAAACCGTTTAAAAGACAGTGATGCGCAAGCCGCTGGTGAGCATGCCTTTATTCTTGTGAAATTGGCTGAGGTACTAGGTATTGCACAGCAAGACCCTGAATCTTTCTTACAAGGTGAGCAAGACGACGATGAAGTAGCACAAATCGAAGCGTTGATCGAAAAGCGCCGCACCGCCCGCGAAAATAAAGATTGGGCTGCTGCGGATGAAGCAAGAGACGCGTTAACCGCGTTAGGCGTTGTGTTAGAAGATAGCGCTGGTAAAACGACGTGGCGCAAAGCTTAATAAAGATAGCGTATATGCGAAATAAAAAAGCCTTCACGACACTGTGAGGGCTTTTTTATTGTCCTTAATTCAGACCTAATACCAACTGGATTAAGTAAATGGGCTTTTCTCGCCTCAAAATAGCCTGCTTAGTTAAGCAAATAGGTATAAGAAAACTTGTAATGTACGAAAACGACAGACACACTTAATGCTAGTGAGAGAAAAATAAATAACATCATGATTAAAGCACCAATAGATATCGACGTAGACATTCCATGGCTTGACCAAAAGCTGTTTTCATTTGGCAAATTTTCACTGGAAGTGGGCGAGGCGCTTTCCTTTATTGCCGTCATTATTGCAACCTTAATTATTTCTAAGCTGTTGCGGCTTGCCTTTAATCGTATTGCTTCAAGGCAAGGAGTTATTCAGCACACCTCAGCATACGTGATTGGGCGGATCATCCATTACATCGTGCTCTTTATCGGCTTTATTATTGCACTCACAGCATTGGGCATAGAAATTACAGAGCTAGCATTGGTTGCAAGTGCCTTGGGTGTCGGTATTGGTCTTGGCTTACAAGGTCTGGTAAATAACTTTGTTTCTGGCCTCGTTTTATTGTTAGAAAAAACAGTCAAGGTGGGAGACTTTGTTGAATTAACCAATGGTGTGGTTGGCGAAGTTATCGCAATCCACATGCGCTCGACTTGGATCCGTACCAACGACAACGTAGATTTGTTGATCCCAAACTCTGAAATGGTGTCAAATACTATCACTAACTGGACGATGTCGGATAAATATCGTCGCTTTCGTATTCCTTTCTCGGTCGCTTATGGCAGTGATAAAGAGAAGGTAAAACGCGCGGCACTAGAAGCTGCTCACTATGTACAATATACCTTAAGCACGCCAGGGCGAGAGGCTACGGTGTGGATGACGGGATTTGGTGATAGTAGTTTGAACTTTACACTAGGCGTTTGGGTGCAGCCTGAACAGGTTAAACGTCCCACGGCACTGATCTCTGACTACTTATGGGCCATTGATGATGCCTTTCGTAAGTATCAAATTGAGATCCCGTTTCCACAACGAGATCTCCATTTACGCAGTGGTTTTTCCGTGGAAAAACCTACTGAAGGATCTTGACTACTCGCTGCGGGAATGGGATTTCTATTTCCGCACTTTGAATGGCAGCAAACACAGCCTTATTGACCTCTAACTTAGTTTCAATCAGTGCGGTTGTGGGCACCCAATAGCGGTAGCTTAGTACTACGGCACTGTCGGCGAAGGCTTCGATACCAACCTGTGGTTTTGGTGATTGGCTTACTTTTTGGTTTTCGGTGAGTACCGTTGTGATCAGCGTGAGTGCGCGCTCATAATCTGCATCGTAGGCAATACCTATTTCTCCTTTGACTAATGAATTTGCAAATGAGTTATGGAGTATTTCGCCTACAATATGTTTGTTTGGGATAGTGATCTCTACCTTGTCTTCATTTATCAGTGTGGTATGTCCAAGCTCTATCATTTTAACTTGTCCATTCACGCCTTTAATACTGATGGTGTCACCTATTACGAAGGGGCGAGTGGCAATAATAGCAAGTCCTGCGCCATAGTTGGCCAACATCCCCTGTAAGGCAAGGCCGGCTCCCAAAGAAGCCGCGCCAATTGCTGCGACAAATGGAGTGATGCTGATCCCAACTTTACCAAGTGCAATGATCACGAACATGGCGATGATTAATACCTTGATCACATTGCCAACAAAGTTGGTTAAAGCGGGGTCAATACTGTGTTTCAGCATTAAATTCTCAGTGGCTTTAGAGAGCTTTTTCGAGAGCCAAAGACCAAGCAGAAAAATGATAATTGCAGCGAGTAGCTGAAAGCTATAAGTGACAAGGTACTCACGGATAAGATTATAGTAATGTTCAATTTGCTCTATTTCTTGGTTGATCACTGTAGTGTCCTGAGTCAGTAAATGAGAGTAGTTAACCAATGATAAAACAACGGCACCCAAAGTGCAGTTATCATTGCAGTAATGGTCATTGCAGCAGAGGCGAATGCGCCGGCCATTGGGTGATGTTCAATAGCTGCCGCTGTGCCTATTGCATGGCAAACAACACCTAGCGCTGTACCTTTCGCTTGGGCGCTTTCGACGTTACACCAGTGCAGCAGATGTAGCCCCAACACGCCACCAAAAACACCAATTAATATGACCATGATGGCGGCAACCGCAGGGATCCCCCCCAAATAGTCACTTATAAGCAAGGTGATAGGCGTGGTGACAGACAAAGCCGCCATAGACGCAGAAAGCTGTGCATCGGCAGCAAAAAGGTGACAGATCATAAAGGCGCTGAAGGTAGAAAGAGAGACACCTAGCCAGCTGGTAAAGCAAAGTGCGAAAAAGACCGGTTTTATCTGATGAAATTGTTTGTATAGTGGATAGGCTAATGCAACAACTGCGGGCTCTAGCAAGTAATGGATGGGTAAGGTCGCTTGTTGATAAGTATGATAGTCAAATTGAGTTAGCAATAGTAATGCAGAGATAGATAAAATACATAAGAGCACAGGATTGAGCAGCGGTACGGTGACGCGTTGGTACACGGCTCGCATCATAAAAAATAACGCCACAGTGAGCGTTGTTGCAACTATTACATTAATCACGGAACTTTATTTTCTTCACAATAGGGCTTAATAGCACCAAGCTAACCGTAGGTACGCCAAACAGTAATAATAATAGCATCGGCCAATGAGATTGAAATAGCCCCAAATGTTCGACTAAGCCAACGCCTGCGGGAATAAAAAACAGTGCCATATATTTTAAAATGGGTTCTGCGGCAGGCGCGAGCCATTCAGTTTTGATAATTTTTGTCATCAACAGTATGAGTAAAAATATCATACCAAGTAGCGCCGCAGGGAGTTGTAACCCGGTGATCTGAACTACCCACTTGGCACTAAATAGACACCCTAAAATAACTGCAAAGCCAACAGCAAATTGTAGTATCAACTTCACGATGTGTATCATTAAGACGAGATCCTTTATAACTAATCTGAGCTTCGGATAATTAATGCCTTTCTAGCAACCAGTTTTAGCGCTAACTGCGTTGAATTCACTTCCAATAGCCAGCTATTGGTGCGTAAATTCGCCTTGCCTACAAGGGTGTAGTTACCAGGGCGGTAGCAGAACGCGAGAGCGCTGTTATCGCCAAAACTCTCTGGCTAGACAAGGAAATTATTTAATGTGATTTTAAAAACAATGAGTTAGCTCATTTCTTATCCAAACCTCAGGTTAACTATGATAGCCAATTGTACGCTGTGGAATCGAATTGCACATCATACTTTTGGGCAAGTTAACGTAGCACTTTGAATGCTACCATTTCATCCTAGGTAAAAAAGGTTTTTTGTCATGTTCTGTGGTGCCTGCGTTTTTCATCGCGATTTTAGTATTTTTGGCTTTGAGTAATTTAATTTGTGACCAAGTTTCTAGCCACAGCAGCTTGCGTGACGGTTGGTTATAGGCGCGATTATATACTTTTTTTATCGCCGCGATTGCATCTGGAGAGCGCGAACTAAATTGCGCTAACAACTGGTTTATTCTCGCATCTGTATCATCGCAAAGCTCAGTGATAAGGCCATCTTCTAGCGCTTGCTGTGCTGTGATCCTTTCGGCATGTATGGTCATCAGTAATGCTTTATCTTTATTCATAGTCGCAGGCAACAGCAAGCTGCCCCCCATGTCTGGGCACAATCCCCATTTTGCTTCCATTATGGCAAATTGAGCTGAATTGTCGGCAATACGAATATCCGCACCCAAAGCGATATGACAGCCGCCACCTAAACAGTTTCCTGATATTTTGGCGATAACAGGGACGGGCAGAGACTGCCAGCCAAGCACTACACGTTGAACTAAGTTGGCATTTCCAGGTAGCCATTTTCGTAGTAACTTTACAATACCCGTTGGTTTTTTAAGTACGCTTTTTACGTCTAGGCCTGCGCAAAAGTGTGCTCCTTCACCTTGCAGTACAACGGCTCGAATAGTTTTGTTTTTAGCGATGGTGTTGATGGCTTTGTCTAAGCCAACAAACATTTCCACAGAAAGCGCATTTTGTTTTTCGGGACGAGATAGGGTGACATAAGCAATATTATTGGTTTCGGTATATGAAATCATAGTGAGGGGTCCCTGTCTTTAATTATTGGTATTGCACGTTATTTTTAGAGTAATAACTTAAAAGCGTTATAAGATTCAACTTTAACTGATAATTTCTTCGCCGTTTAGCGTTATTTTCTGTTTGAATATCGCGACAGTGTATTTATGTTTTAGCGCATTTTGCTATTATTGCGCCAACTTTAAAACAAAAGGCTAGCGTCCATGACAGCAAGACTTTGTAGCATCGAAGAAGCCGCTCATCAGGCTTATGATATTTTCCTTGAATTGGCTCCCGATAACCTCGAAGAACACGATATTGAAATGTTTAATGAACATCGTGAAGAGCGTGGTTTTATTGAAGAAAGTGAACCGGATGAAAGTTGGTCGAGCGTTACTGCCTACGAGCAAGAAGCGGAACCAGAGCACTTTGTTCAAGTACTAGTGGGCATTGAGTTTGACGATTCAGATCAGGTATATGCGAAAATCTTAATCAGTCGAGACTTAGACGCACCATTTTGTCACATTATTTGGAAACAATAACCGTAAAGTAGTCGTTTGTGCCATTTTTTAAATTTATAGTTTTAATAGTGTTTGGCTTGGTATCGTTACCAAGCCAAGCTGCTGATCCGTTTGAGGACTTCCACGAATACGGCAGTATGCCTGATGATGAGATCCATCAACAGCATAAGGGTGAAATGCTATATGGCGATGTTGAGTTTGGTTTTATTGTCAACAAAGGCAATACTCAAAATACCTCGTTTAAACTGAAAAGTAACCTCTATCAGGACTTTCCCAAATGGCGTAACCAGTTCAAATTTGATGGGCTCTATCGCCGAGAGAAAAATACCGAAACAGATGTTGAAGACGTATCAGCCTCACGCTATTTTGGCTCAGCTCAGGGGAACTACAAACTCGGCGATGATAATGCGTCATTTTTTATGTATGGCGATTATGAGCGTGATAGGTTTAACGGTAAAGAATATACCACCACCATCGCACTTGGTTACGGTAATCGGGTGTTTGAGGGAAGAAAGAATACAGTTGATATCGATATTGGCCCCGGCATGTCTATTTCTCGAATCGATAATGAAGTCGAATTGGAGGCTGAGGAAGACAGAACTGAAAAAGGTCAGCTGTTACGAATGGCATTACAGTGGGAAAGAAATATATCGAGGCGAACGCGCTTTAATCAGGATGTGAGTTTCGAACAGTCGCTATCAGGATTAAACTCTCGTCTGTTTGCTGAGTCGGCATTGGTGACACAAGTACTCGGTGGGATCGCGCTGAAGTTTGCGTTTATCTACCGTTATAACTCACAACCTGAAGATGAAAAAGAAAAGGTAGATACTGAACTCGGTGCTACTTTGGTATACAGCTTTAATTAAAGAAGAGTATCAATGTATAAAAATATACAGTTTGCTTGGGTCATATGGCTCTTTCTTGCTTTTATTGCCAGCTTTACGGTTTTGGCAATTTATCTTACCGGCAGTAACCTCGCATTTGTGGCGTTTTTGGTTATCCTGTCGCTGGTAGCGTTTATATTCTATGGCTTGACTATCCAAGTTGATAAGCAACAGCAAACCTTGAGCTGGTGGTTTGGTCCATCTGTTGCCAAAATGACACTACAATTTGATGATATCGAATTTGTCCAGCCGGTTACTAATTCATTACGCCATGGAATAGGCATGCGCATTAGCACCGACGGCTGGGTATACACAGTTGCGGGGTTTGACGCGTTAGAGGTGGTGATGAAAGATGGTACTAAATATCGCTTAGGCACCAATGACCAAGCAAACCTTGTTAAGGCAATGGAAAGTAAACTTAAAAAAGAAAAAAGCGCTGAGTAGTCAGCGCTTTTTTGTATCTAAAACACAGGACGTTTTAGTGGTCGTGACCACAGCCACCTTCGCCATGAACGTGGCCATGAGCTACTTCTTCAGCCGTGGCTTCTCTTACTTCAACCACTTCTACGTCAAAGTTTAGTGTGATCCCTGAAAGGGGATGGTTGGCATCTACAATGACTTCTTCGTCTTCAATACCGATGATCACAACCACTTGGTCGCCTTCATCTGTAGTTGCTCTAAATTGCATGCCAACTTCGATTTCCATGCCTTCAAACATAGATTTAGGCACGGCTTGAGTGAGTTCGTCAAAACGCTCACCGTAGCCTTCTTGAGGCTCAATTGTGACGCTAAAAGTATCACCAGCCTGTTTGCCCTGCAGTGCATCATCTAAGCCTGGGATCAGGTAGCCTGAACCTAGCATCGCTACTACAGGCTCATCATCAAAAGTGCTATCGATGGTGTTGTTGTCTTTGTCTTGAACTGAGTAGTGAATGGTTACTACTGAGTTAGGGCCAATAATCATATAAGATCCCGTTAGTTGTCTTCTAAAGAATAAGGTAGAGGTTGAATGGTAAGACTCACCTCTGGTGAATTTTTCGCTCTTAGCACTGCGTCATGAGGGGTATCATTCGGCATTATCGCTAAGGCATAGTATAGATTTGTATCAGTGTCGAATGTTTGTTGAATCACCTTGCCACCGCGGCGCCAGTTGTCTTCAATTTGTAGTTCGATATCTGTCTCTTCAATACGCTCTGCAGTGGTTCCCGAGACAATGTACATTGCCCGTTTGTTCTTACCGAGATAACGCATGCGTGCAACGGTTTCTTGACCAGTATAGCAACCTTTTTTAAAGCTGATCCCGTCCAATGCTTGCAGATTTACCATCTGTGGCACAAATTCATCAATGTGATCCGCGTCAATTGCTGGTTCTCCCGCCAAAATACTACTTGCAATAAATGGGGCTGGGTTAGCTTCTAGCACGATTTCGTTTGGTAAGTTTGCTCCGCCAAAGTTAAGTAGGAGAAAGCGGCTATCATTGAGCTTTAATAACTTACCCTGAGCTACGTCAAATGCAGTTGCTCCAGAGTTTAGCTCAATATTAAAGGCTGCAGCCAAGGTGCTTGCGTCTTCTGCTATTAGACCGATGACGTCGCAATCAGCAAAGTCGATATCGACCTTCGCAAATACGCCATATTTTTTAAGTTCACGCAATGAGGCTTCGGCTTCAGCGCTGCTTGCAATCATTAAGTACTCATCTTGCAGCCGAGTAAGGCGAGAAACAGACCATAGTTTCCCCTTTGGGCTGCAATGTCCTGACCACATAAAGTTGTTTTCTTTGATAAGGTTAATGTCTTGCGTAACCTGACCGTGCAAATAGCTAAGTTTATCTTGTCCTGAAATGCGAATAACCTTGAAAGGAAGCGCATAAGCACGAGCAATTGACATAATGTTGATCCCTATTAAAGTGTTTTCGTAATGTTACCGTAAAATCAGAAGTGGAGATAGGGACTCAGAATTTCAATACGCCATTTCTGTAAGTTTTATGGCATATGTTCAGTAGAGTGGGTATAATTTTCTCAATAGTTTATCAGGGGTTAATCAGTTTATGGTTGAGTTGCTGCCTAAAGCTCGAGTGAAATGGGCTTGCCGTCGTGGCATGTTAGAGTTGGACGTTATTTTGGAGCCATTTGTAGATCAGGCTTATGACGCGCTATCAGACGAAGGTAAGTACGTTTTTCAACGTCTTGTTACCTGTGAAGATCCAGATTTATTTGCGTGGTTTATGGGTCATGAAGAGTGCCCAGATCCTGAGCTAAAACGCATGGTTACGTTTATCCTTGATCGGATCCGCGTCTAGAATCGATTTTCAACACAACCAGCAGAACCGCACACTCTTTGTGGTTCTCTTTTCTTGCCTTGCGTTTATTCTTTTTTTGCTGTTCCCAAGTCTATATTGGCTTATCACAATATGCTGTGTCACCGTCGGTTACGCTTATTGGTTGCGGCTGCAAGCACGAACACCAACAACTGGAACTTTACTCCTTATTCATGAAAAACGCTATATAGAGCTCCACGCGCAGCAGGTGCACTTTAAAGGCCAATTGATGGCTGCGACCATCTGGTTTGATAAGCAAGTAGAGTTAACCCTTGGAAATGAAAGAGGGATGAAGCAACAGGTTTTTATTACGCGTCGTGCTGTGCAAGAATCTGATTGGCGGCTGTTGTGTCGCACCGTATTGCAAGCCCAAACCTCAGGTTAATTAACCCAAGCTTAGGCTAAATGAGTGCTGGCTGGCAAAAAGTGAGTGCACTGCCTAGGTAGCGCACTCATCAAACAATAATTAACCTCTGGCCTATTGCAAGCAAGTTTAACGCAGTAGTAAGGGATAACAGTTGCTAGAGAACAAGTTGTTATCCCGAGTTCAGGTTAATTCGGTGTAGTAGGAGACAAAATGGTGGGCGCTGCGTTTTCAGCCATGTCTGGGAAGTCAATGGTATAATGAAGACCACGACTTTCTTTTCTCTCCAGCGCACTGCGTATAATGAGCTCGGCTACTTGCACTAAGTTACGCAGCTCGAGCAAGTTATTACTAACTCTGAAGTTTGCATAATAATCATGGATTTCTTGCTGTAGTAATTCAACTCGACGCAACGCACGCTCTAAGCGCTTAGTGGAACGAACGATACCGACGTAGTCCCACATAAATAGTCTAAGTTCATGCCAGTTGTGGGTGATCACGACCTCTTCATCTGAGTCACTAACGCGACTCTCATCCCAATCTGGTAGGTTTGTTGGTGCGGGGCTTTGCTCTATTTTTGCTAAAATGTCTTTTGCTGCAGCATGTGCAAAAACAATACACTCTAGCAGTGAGTTACTTGCCATCCGGTTGGCGCCATGTAAGCCGGTATAGGCTACTTCACCAATGGCATACAGGTTATTGATGTCAGTACGGCCGTTAAAGTCGGTCATCACACCACCGCAGGTATAGTGTGCCGCCGGTACGACTGGGATCGGCTCTTTAGTGATATCTAAGCCAACACTCAAGCACTTGGCGTAAATCGTCGGGAAGTGCTCGATAATAAACTCTTTATCTTTGTGTGAAATATCTAAGTAAACGCAGTTCGCACCTAAGCGCTTCATTTCATAGTCGATAGCACGAGCTACTACATCGCGTGGTGCGAGCTCTTCACGCTCGTCAAAGTCAGGCATAAAACGTGTACCATCAGGGCGCTTCAGCAATGCGCCTTCACCGCGCATGGCTTCGGTGATCAAGAAGTTCTGCAGTTCAGGATGATATAAACTGGTTGGGTGGAATTGATTAAACTCCATATTGGCTACTCGACAACCTGCACGCCATGCCATCGCGATACCATCACCGGATGATACGTCAGGGTTTGAAGTGTACAGGTATACTTTGCTGGCGCCGCCAGTAGCCAAAGCTACGAACTTAGCTGCAATACTCTCTACTCTATCCGCCTTGCGGTTATAGACGTATACGCCTCTGATATTCTCCGACTGGTGATGTTTATCTTTAATCAGGTCTATAGCGTTATACTGCTCCAGTAAATTAATTTTTGGGTGCTGCTGCACTTGGCTTATTAATGTAGTTTGCACGGCCTTACCCGTTGCGTCGGCAGCATGTAAAATACGGCGGTGGCTGTGTCCACCTTCGCGGGTTAGGTGAAAACGCTCCTTACCTTTGCTATCCACTTCCATATCAAAAGGTACACCCTGTTCGATCAGCCATTTTAAGCAGTGCTTAGCATTTGAAGCGGTGTAGTGCACGGCATCGCGATCGCACAGTCCGGCGCCAGCGGCGAGTGTATCTTCAACATGAGATTCAATACTATCGTTCTTCTTATCGAATACCGCAGCAATGCCCCCTTGAGCATATAGCGTAGAGCCTTCTTTTAATGCCCCTTTGCTGATCACTGTCACCTGACAATGATTTGCCAAAGACAGTGCCAAAGAGAGTCCGGCAGCGCCACTACCAATGATGACAACGTCAGTGCTGTGGTGAGTTGTATTTTTCATATTCGAAGATCTTAACTGTTTTTGTGTTTAATTCTGTTATTTATACCACATCTGCTATCATAGAAGGCAGAGAGTTTGTTCCGTTTAATGAGAATCATTGAGAACATATTTTGTGATTGCTAATGGAATCGTGCTACACATGCAACCAAGAATTAGTACGCAAAGATGGATGAATTCGTTTATTTTAAAAAAAAATACAAAAAAACAGAACTTTTTATTCAGTACTAAGTCAGAGTAGCTGTGAATGATGGCAACTAGATACGATTTAGAAAAACAAAAAGAGGAGTACCGGCTCGAATGAGCGAGCAGGATTTAGATCTAAATATAGTTAAACGCGTTCAACAGGGAGATAAAAACGCATTCAACCTGTTAGTTGCCAAGTATCAAAATAAGGTCGCAGCGCTGATTTCTCGATATGTAGCAAATCAAGGCGATGTGGCGGATGTGGCGCAGGAAACGTTCATTAAAGCTTATCGAGCGTTGCCTAACTTTAGGGGCGAAAGCGCATTTTATACTTGGTTGTATAGAATCGCGGTTAACTGTTCAAAGAATTATTTGGTGGCACAAGGTAGAAAGCCGCCTGCAAATGACGTGGATGCAGAAGAAGCAGAATTTTACGATGGTGCAGACCAACTAAGATCAAATGCGTCTCCTGAAAATCTATTGTTAAGTGATGAAGTCAAAGCAGTGATATTCAAGACCATAGAACGTTTGCCAGATGACTTAAAAACCGCAATTACATTGCGTGAAATTGAAGGCATGAGTTATGAAGAAATCGCTGTTATTATGGATTGTCCAGTTGGTACGGTCCGTTCGAGAATTTTTCGCGCAAGGGAAGCGATAGATAACAATTTGAACCCATTAATAGGTGAGTCTTAATATGGCACAAGCTGATAAACAAGTGGCAGAAGATTTAACGACATCGCAAATTTTTGACGGTGATCTGCCACTCAACGCCGAAACGGATGTTCGTGTAGACGAACAAAAGTTTGCACGATATGCCTTGATTGGTGATGTAATGCGTAGCGAGAAGCAAGACACGCCCTGTATCGATATCACCAATAGCTTTGCAGCTGCATTAGAGCTTGAGCAGACGTACAGCGAGCCTGTGGTAGAGAAAAAGCAGACACAGGCACCAAAGAGTAATGTGGTAGAGTTAAGTGCGTGGCGAAAGCCATTTGCACAGATTGCAATCGCAGCAAGTGTTTCCTTGTTCGCAGTACTTGGTGTTAATACATTAAGTACAGAACCTGCATTGCCAAGCAGTGACACACTACAACTTCAATCAACTCCGTTTGCTGGTGGTGTTTCTCCTGTTAGCTTGTCAACAGAGCCTGCGCTTGAATCTGCAGCGAAGGGTATTCGTGAGCTTCAACAGCAGCGCATTGGTGCGTTAGTATTAGAGCATCAGAGACAGTCACGTATGGCATATGCCCTACAGCAAACGGCTGATGAAAAGGCTGGTAAGCAAGAGGACAAAGAGCAATAAATGAGAGCACTGTTAGTTGTAGTAAGTGTATTTTTCTCTAGTTGGCTGTGGGCAAATGAAAGCGTATCAGCCAAGCAACTGCTAAAAGATATGGCCGAAGCGGTGCATCAAAGAAATTTTGATGCATCTTTCGTTGTGGTTAAAGGAAAGTCGATGGAGCCATACCGTTGGTTGCACGGCAACATAGAAGGCACTGAGCTTGAACTACTCAGCTTGTTGAACGGTGCCGGTCTTGAAATGGTCCGAATTGGCGATAAAGTCACCTATTTTGAGCCAAAATCAGACCCTTATACCATCCAAACAGATTCAATAGCAGGCCCTATTCCTGAGGTGCTATTCAAAAATATCGACAGCTTAAAAGAGAGCTACGACTTTGTACTCGGTGGTAAAGGTCGTATCGTTGATAGGCCAGCACAGCTTGTCAGATTAGAAGCAAAAGACGACGCTAAATACAATTATTGGCTGTGGATAGATACAGAATCATCGCTACTGCTGAAGTCTGCGTATGTCAATCAAGAAGGTGAATTATTAGAACAACTGCAACTGACACATATTAGCGTAACTGAAGCGCCAACAGAGCAGCTGCTTGAACTATCACAAAAGCAATTTCCAGAGCCCGTTTCAGGTTTGTTGAAAACCCTTGAGAATGGCACTAAAAATAATTGGCAAATTGGATGGTTACCTCAAGGCTTTGAACTGTTAAAATCTGACAGACATAAATTAGATTTAAATAATGAGTTAGCAGACTACTACTTGTATTCTGACGGTCTAGTCGATATTTCGGTATTTGTGCAACGTCCGCTTCCAGGTCAACGACCAAGTGGTGCGCTTTCATCAGGGGCGACAACAGTGTATGTCCATAATACCGGTGCATTTGATGTCTCTGTGGTTGGGAATATTCCTGCGATGACCGCCAAAGCAATTGCTGAGTCTGTGAAAAGACCTTTATGATTGAACAAACCCTGACAGTTGCTACCATCAAAGGGGCAACTGTCTATCTAGAAGCTGAACCTAAACCCGCTTGTGAAGGTTGTAACGGCAAGTGTGGCTCTCAAGTTTTTGCCAAACTTTTTGGCACCCACAAAAAACAATTTCCCATCGAGTTAAATGAATCTGTTCAAGTCGGTCAAAAAATAAAGCTGGCTTTGGATGACACTAATGTGGTGAAGCATGCGTTTTATGTTTACATGTTGCCGCTGATATGTGCCTTTATCGGTATGTTTTTCGCAGCGCTTTTACTAGAACTCGATGAACCATGGCAGATAGCCATCGCTTTTTTAAGTGCAGCGATGGGCTTGTTCTTTGCCAAAAAGAAGGGTAATTCACTCAAGCATCAGGTAAAAGTGATAAAAATTTACCCAATTAGCCTACCAATAACGCAAATAGTTGGTGATTGTACTAAATAAAATGTAAAATCGAGGCCTTAATCTCTATTTGTGACTAACAGAAGTATTGAATCCAGTATATGAAGCATATCCGTAACTTTTCTATTATTGCCCACATTGACCATGGAAAATCGACGCTATCAGACCGCTTAATCCAAGTTTGTGGAGGTTTAACAGACCGCGAAATGCAGCAGCAGGTACTGGATTCGATGGACATCGAACGTGAGCGCGGCATTACCATTAAGGCACAAAGCGTAACGCTTAACTATAAGGCCAAAGATGGTGAAACATACCAGCTTAACTTCATCGACACACCAGGACACGTAGACTTCAGCTATGAAGTGTCGCGCTCTCTTGCTGCGTGTGAAGGTGCATTACTCGTTGTTGATGCAGGTCAAGGTGTTGAAGCACAAACGCTCGCCAACTGTTACACAGCAATTGAGATGGACTTGGAAGTTATTCCAGTACTGAACAAAATTGACTTACCGCAAGCCGATCCGTTACGTGTTGCCGAGGAAATCGAAGACATCGTGGGTATTGAAGCGTTAGAAGCGGTTCGCTGTAGTGCCAAAACCGGTATTGGTATCGACGAAGTACTTGAGGTGATCGTCCGTGACATTCCGCCGCCAGAAGGTGAAACCGATGCACCACTTCAAGCGCTAATCATCGACTCATGGTTTGACCCATACCAAGGCGTAGTTTCTTTGGTACGGATCAAAAATGGTGAGCTAAGAGCTGGCGAGAAAATTAAAATTATGTCGACAGAGCAAGCTCATCAAGTGGATAAAGTCGGTATCTTTACACCAAAGCAAACTAACACAGGTGTACTAAAGACCGGTGAAGTTGGTTTTGTGATTGCCGGTATCAAAGATATCCACGGCGCACCGGTAGGTGATACCATTACCATGGCTCGTGATTCTGCAACAGACCGTTTGCCTGGTTTCCAAAAGGTGAAGCCTCAGGTATATGCGGGCATGTTCCCAATTTCATCTGATGATTACGAAAACTTCCGCGATGCGCTTAATAAACTAAGCCTCAACGATGCTTCGTTATTCTTCGAGCCAGAAAACTCAACAGCACTTGGCTTTGGTTTCCGTTGTGGCTTCTTGGGCATGCTCCACATGGAGATTATTCAAGAGCGCCTAGAACGTGAATACGACATGGATCTGATCACCACAGCTCCAACGGTAATCTACGAAGTAGAGACCAAGCACGGAGTTGTGAAAATCGATAATCCTTCGGATTTACCACCGGTAAACGATATTATTGAAATTCGCGAACCAATTGTGGAAGCGAATATTCTAGTACCGCAAGAATATTTAGGTAATGTTATTACGCTATGTGTTGAAAAGCGTGGTGTACAAACCAAGATGAGCTATCACGGCAAGCAAGTGGCGGTAACCTATGAGCTACCAATGTCAGAGGTGGTGATGGACTTCTTTGACAAGCTGAAGTCGACCAGCCGTGGTTTTGCTTCTCTTGATTATAACTTTAAGCGCTTCCAGCCTTCTGACATGGTGCGTGTAGATATTCTAATTAACGGCGATCGTGTTGATGCCTTGGCAATAATTGTTCACCGAGATGGCTCTCAAAGCAGAGGTCGCCAGTTAGCAGAAGCATTGAGAGAATTGATCCCTCGCCAAATGTTTGATATTGCTATTCAAGCTGCAATTGGTAATCACGTTATCGCACGTAGTACGGTGAAGCAGTTGCGTAAAAACGTAATTGCAAAATGTTATGGTGGTGACGTGAGCCGTAAGAAAAAGCTACTACAGAAGCAAAAAGAAGGTAAGAAGCGGATGAAGCAACTTGGTAACGTTGAAGTGCCTCAAGACGCATTCTTAGCAATATTGAAAGTCGGTAAGTAACAGGAAATACAAATGGCAGGTTATTTTTCAATTTTATTGGTGCTACTCACGGTCGGTTCGGGCCTTATTTGGTTGATCGATCACTTGGTGTATGCGCCAAAAAGACAAGCTCGACTTGCTATTGCGCAAGGTGCGTCAGAAACTCAGTTGGATGACGACATTATTGCTGAAATAGCGCCAGAACCTGCCATTGTTGAAAATGCGAAATCAATTTTTCCGATGATCGCGGCAATCACGATTTTCCGCTCATTTATTTTTGAACCGTTTCAAATTCCATCAGGCTCGATGATGCAACCTTGTTGGATGGCGATTTTATCTTGGTGGAAAAGTACGCCTATGGGATTAAAGACCCAGTTTGGCGTAGCAAGATTATTGAAACAGGTACGCCTGAACGTGGCGACATTGCCGTGTTCAAGTTTCCATTAGATGAGCGTATTGATTTTATTAAACGCATTGTGGGCTTACCTGGCGATCATATCGTCTATCGCAATCGACAGCTTTACATCAAGCCAAAGTGCGAAGAGGGTGCAAGCGAGGCGAATGGCCTAGCCTGTGGTGAATACAATAAGATTGATGTTGATATTGTAAATCGTGATGAATTTACGCAAGGCCCAATGCAGTTAGTTCGGTTAACCGAGCATTTGCCAAACGTTAAACATGATATTTTAATTAATCCAGAAGTTTTAGAATTAACAGATCGCTATTATCAGCAAGCTGGTACTCGCCGTGATGAGTGGGTAGTACCTGAAGGTAGTTATTTTGCGATGGGTGATAACCGTAACAACAGCCAAGATAGTCGTATGTGGGGCTTTGTTCCGGATGAAAACTTGGTTGGTCGAGCGGTGTTTATTTGGTTAAGCTTTGACTTTGATAATGGCCCAGACAGCATTTTGCCAGGGTGGGTTCCAACCGGTGTTCGTTTTGAGCGCCTAGGTAGTATTCAGTAACAATGAAAAGAAACGTAGAAGAACTTTATAATAAAATAGGGTATCACTTCAGTGATAAGGCGCTGCTTGAGCAGGCTTTGACTCATCGTAGTCACAAAGGCCAGCACAACGAGCGTCTCGAATTTTTAGGTGACTCTATTTTAAGCTTTGTGATTGCAAATGCTTTGTATCACAAGTTTCCAAAAGCGCGTGAAGGTGATTTAAGCCGCATGCGCTCAACGCTTGTACGCGGGCAAACCCTAGCGGAATTCGGTGTGGAATTTGCGCTGGGTGATTATTTGCGTCTCGGTCCCGGTGAGTTAAAAAGCGGTGGTTTCCGCCGTGAGTCAACGCTTGCCGATGCGGTTGAAGCCATCATAGGCGCAGTCTTCCTAGACTCCGACATCGATGTGTGCCGAGATTTAGTGCTTAGTTGGTATGATTCCCGTTTAACGGCGATTTCTCCTGGGCACAATCAAAAAGACCCAAAAACGCTGTTGCAAGAATATTTGCAGGCTCGAAAACTGCCATTACCAGGCTATACGGTAATTGACACAAAAGGCCAAGCTCATAACCAAACATTCACGGTTGAATGTATAGTGGAAGGGATGGAAAGTATAATTTCAGTAGGCAGCTCGCGACGTAAAGCCGAGCAAAAAGCTGCCGAAAAAGCGCTTAAGATATTAAAGAATGACGCTTGATACGCATTGCGGCATGATTGCCATCGTCGGTCGACCTAACGTAGGTAAATCGACACTATTAAATAAATTGGTAGAGCAAAAGGTAAGTATTACCTCGCGCAAACCACAAACTACTCGTCACCGCATTATGGGGATCCACACAGAGGGTAACTATCAGGCGGTGTACGTTGATACGCCCGGACTTCATATTGAAGAAAAGCGTGCCATTAACCGTCTAATGAACCGTGCTGCCTCAAGCTCTATCGGTGATGTCGAGTTAGTAATCTTTGTTGTTGAAGGTACTCACTGGACATCTGATGATGAAATGGTTCTGGCCAAAGTAAAAGACAGTGGCCGGCCAATTCTGGTGGTGATGAATAAGACCGATCAGGTTAAAGATAAAGACTTGTTGATGCCACACATCCAGTGGTTAAGTGAGCAAGGCGACTTTATCGGGATCGTGCCTATCTCAGCTAAGCAAGGCAAGAACGTTGATATGATCAAAGAAGAGGTTCACAAGCGCTTACCTGCGTGTGAATTCTTTTTCCCTGAAGATTATGTAACAGACCGTTCTATGCGTTTCTTGGCGGCTGAAATAGTGCGTGAAAAGCTTATGCGCTTTATGGGCGATGAATTACCTTATTCCGTTACTGTAGAGATTGAGCAGTTTAAATGGCAAGACAACGGCGTTTGGCAGATCAATGCTTTGATCTTAGTTGAGCGAGAGTCACAAAAACGCATGGTGATTGGTAACAAAGGCGAGAAGCTGAAAGTGATTGGTCGTGAAGCGCGTAAAGATCTTGAAGACATGCTCGAAAACAAAGTCTATCTAGAGTGCTGGGTTAAAGTAAAATCTGGCTGGGCAGACGACGAACGTGCACTACGTAGTTTAGGGTACGGAGAAGACTGATTGGATAGCGACTTTCGACAGGCCTATCTGTTGCATCGCAGACCATATAGCGATTCTCAGGTGTTGCTTGACGTGCTAGTCGAAGGTGTTGGACAACTCAAAATGCTTGCCCGAGTAAAGGGCAAGCAATCCCTCAAGCATAACGCTCAGCTACGACCATTTTCCTTACTGTTACTGCAATATGCAGGTAGGTATGACTTCAAGTATGTAAACCGTTTTGAACCTACCGATCATCAAGTACACCTACTTGGTCGTCAGCTTTATTGTGGTCTATATCTCAATGAATTGACGCAGCGGGTAGTGCCTACCAACGAACCTTTAGAGCAAATTTTTGCACTTTATCAGTTACATCTCACGCGTTTAGCTGAAGATGACGATGTTGAGCCTATTTTACGCAGTTTTGAATTGCAATTGCTTGCGGAGCTTGGGTTTGGAGTAGAACTAGAATTTGATGCCGAAGGTAATCCAGTCAACCCAAAAAAAGCGTATAAATATGTTGCTGAATACGGATTTATTGCGGTTGGGCGTGAACCTGATACGATACCCGGCAGTATATTATTGGCTATGGCCAACCAAGATTATCAAGACCTTGCAGTACGAAGGGCGGCAAAGTGGTTAACACGCAAGTTAATGGCGCCGCTGGTAGGCAGGCAGGGACTTAAAAGCAGAGAACTCTTTATTACAAAAAAATAGTATCAGTTGGTACGCACAATACTGATGCAACTGATATTGCAGTAGTGAGCGATGCGTCGTTCACTCGCTCATATTATCAAGGGATAAACGATGAAAGATATTTTACTTGGCGTAAACGTAGACCATATTGCAACGCTCCGTCAGGCGCGTGGCACAAGCTACCCTGATCCAGCGCACGCCGCGGCGGTTGCAGAGCACGCCGGTGCAGATGGTATTACTATTCACTTGCGTGAAGACCGTCGCCATATTCAAGACCGTGATGTGTATGTGATGGCCAAGACAATCCAGACTCGCATGAACTTAGAAATTGCGGTGACTGACGAGATGCTAGACATTGCCTGCGAAGTGAAACCACAATACGTTTGCTTAGTACCAGAAAAACGTGAAGAGCTTACAACTGAAGGCGGGCTAGACGTAGCGGGCAATCTAGATAAAGTGACGGCTGCCACTAAACGCTTAACCGAGGCAGGGATCAAGGTTAGCCTCTTTATTGACGCTGATAAGACGCAATTGGATGCAGCGAAACAAACGGGCGCCCCTTATATTGAGATTCACACAGGCGCTTATGCCGACGCAGAAAACGACGCTGAAATGCAAGCTGAGCTTGAACGGATCCGCGAAGGCGTGAAATATGCACATAGCCTAGGGATTGTTGTTAATGCGGGTCACGGTCTGCATTATCACAACGTTAAAGCGATTGCCGAAATGCCAGAAATTTATGAGCTCAATATTGGCCACGCCATTATTGCAAGAGCAGCGGTAGATGGCCTAGAGAAAGCGGTTCGAGACATGAAGCGCTTGATGCTAGAGGCAAGGCAAGCATAACGCCGCACCAAGACAAATCACGAAGGGCTTCATAGCCCTTTATTTTTGCCGGCTTAATTGAATGCAAAGGCTTTGCGTTATCGACAAAGTTTTCTTGTCTCAGCAAAGCTCACTGAATTAAAAAGATAGATAGAAGCTAACATCAAACTGGTATCAACATGAAGAAACTGGCATTCGCTCTTGCGGGTTGTGCCTTTGCTTCGCAGCCAAGCCTAGCAACAGAAAACAACGAATTCGAAATTATTACAACAACAGCATCCAGACTAGCCACAACGACAGGAGAGCGTCCTGTTAGCCTCTCACAGCTATCTGAAGCCCAACTTGAGGATATCGGTGTTACACACATTGAAAAGGCCTTGAGGTTGGTTGCAGGAGCCAATATACAGCATGGTAACGGGCAAGAATACTTACCTGCTTTGCGCTCCCAAGTGTTATCAGGTGCTGGGGCGTGTGGTGGTATCTTGATGGCAGAAGATGGTATTGCCCTCAGAGCCGCTGGGTTTTGCAATATCAATGAATTGTTTGAATCTCACTTTGAAGCGGCAGAACGTATCGAAGTGCTAAAAGGGCCTAATAGCGTACTTTATGGCTCTAATGCCGTACACGGAGTGGTCAATGTGATCACCGCAAATCATATTCAAGATGAGTCACGTGTTGCTGTAGATGTTGGCTCATATGGCTATAGTAGAGCGCGAATAGGAGCTGGGAATGAGGCGCTTGGCTTAGGGTCCGCGCTGACGCTAACAAAAGATACGGGTTATCGCGATGGCGAGAGCGTAGAGCAGCAAAAGATAAGCGTAAAGCACCAGTATCAAGGTTCGCTGGCTAATGTGGTTTCAGGGGTAACGTACACTCACTTAAACCAGCATACGGCAGGCTATATTACAGGTGACGATAGCTACAAAGATAAGACTTTAGCAAAGCAAAATGAAAACCCCGAAGCGTATAGAAAGGCCGAGTCATTCAGAGCCTGGAGTGAGGTGTCTTGGTTTTGGAATGACACTAATACGGTTTTGTTGAAACCTTACATGCGCTGGCAGGAAATGGAGTTTGTTAAGCACTTCTTACCTGGAAAGCCGTTTGAAGAAAATGGTCAAACCGGCGTGGGGTTGCAAACGCTGGTACAAACAGAATTAAGCGACTCAGTCCAATTAGATTGGGGGGTAGATGCGGAATACACCCAAGGGGAGATGCTGCAATATCAGCCAACACCGACTCAGGGTTCGGCATTCTTACAAGCTACGATCCCACCAGGAAAACATTACGACTACGATGTCGACGCAAGTCAAATCGCTTCTTTCGCAAAGTTGACTTGGCGACAAGGGAACTGGCTAGCTGAGTTGGGCGGGCGATATGAGTCTATGCGCTACGATTATCAGAATTGGCTCCCCACTGGGCGGACTAAAGAAGATGGATCAACATGCAGCATGGGGGGCTGTCGCTATAGTCGTCCCGCGAGTGACACCGATCACTTTAGTTATTTTTCTCCTCAGTTTGGCTTAAGCTATGCTTTGGCAACTTCACACATCGCTTATGTTAACTTGTCTAGCGGTTACCGTGCGCCTCAAGCGGCTGAGCTTTATCAGCTCCAGCGAGCGCAACTAAAAGCATCACTTCAAGAAGAAAAGGCGAACAGTGTTGAGGTGGGGATCAAAGGCAGTACAGACAAGCTGAGTTATCAAGTTGCGGCCTATGAAATGGATAAAGACAATCTGATCTTCCGAGATAGTGATTTTTTCTATATCAATGATGGCCGCGCTAAGTATCGAGGGGTCGAGTTAGAGCTAAGTTATCAACTCTTTGAACGCTGGCAGGTGGACCTTGCCGCAACTCGTACTAAACATACCTACGAGCAAGACAATATTCTCAATAGCATCAATATAAACGGTAATGAGCTAGATTCAGCACCACGAAATTTGGTTAATATGCAGCTACGCTGGCAAGCGCTTGATAACTTAAGTATGTCGCTGGCTTGGCATCATGTGGGAGCATATTTTACCGACCCAGAAAATCGACATCGCTACTCAGGTCATGATTTGCTGACATTAAGAGGAAAGTGGCAGATAAATCCGCAACTGGCGTTGACTTTAAGAGTGAAAAATTTGACCGATGAGCGCTATGCTGAACGAGCTGATTACACTTCATTTAGTGGAGAAAGGTATTTCCCTGGAAGACCAAGAAACGTTTTGGTTTCGCTAGATTATCGCTGGTAAATAACCTGAACTCGGATAAGAAGCGGTATAAAATACTTGTAAAATCACGCAAGAAGTTTATGTCTTGATACCAGGCAAATTTAACGCTCTAGTATGGGATAACAGCTGCTTGAGAACATGTTGTTATCCCGAGTTCAAATTAACTAATAGGGAGTACAAAGCTCCCTATTATAAATTAATCGTCTAGTGAGCGAAGTAGTGCATTAATACCAACTTTCTCGCGAGTTTGTTGGTCTACTTTTTTCACAATGATAGCAGCGTATAGGCTATGAGAACCATCTTTGCTTGGTAGTGAGCCTGGCACCACAACGGCACCTGCTGGTACGCGACCATAGTGGATCTCGCCGGTTTCGCGGTCATAGATACGAGTACTTTGAGAAATATATACACCCATAGAGATAACTGCACCTTCTTCAACAATTACACCTTCTACGATTTCAGAACGCGCGCCGATGAAACAGTTATCTTCAATAATCGTTGGGTTGGCTTGTAGCGGCTCTAAAACGCCACCAATGCCAACACCGCCAGATAGGTGAACGTTTTTACCGATCTGTGCACATGAGCCTACGGTTGCCCAAGTGTCTACCATAGTGCCTTCATCAACATAGGCACCAATATTGACGTAAGACGGCATCAGTACCACGTTTTTACCGACAAAGCTGCCTTGACGAGCAACCGCATTAGGTACTACGCGCATGCCACCTTGCTGGAATTGCTCAGGTGTGTAATCAGAAAACTTTAGCGGTACTTTGTCGTAAAACTGGTTAACGCCATCACTCATTGGTTGGTTATCTCTAATTCTAAAAGACAGTAGCACCGCCTTTTTCAACCATTGATGTACGACCCATTCACCACTGACTTTTTCAGCAACCCGTGCAGCGCCCGAATCCAAAAGCTCAAGTGCTTGAACAATCGCTTGTTTTACTTCGTCTGATACCGCTGTTGGGGTAATGGTATCGCGGTTTTCCCACGCGGTTTCAATCGTTGTTTTTAAATCAGACATAAATTCCTCTTTACTCTGTTTCAGCATTTAATTTTTTGAGTAGCGCTCGATGAAGTTCAGCTTTTTGCACTTCGTCCAACGCCTTGTAATCTTTGTTTGAGACCACGAAAAAGTCTTCCGCACGTTCGCCGACGGTTGTAATGCGCGCGGCATGAATATGCAGTGAATAGCTTTGAAATACCTCGGCAATTTTAGTCAGTAGCCCAGGAATATCAATGGCTTGAATCTCAATTAGGCTCCGGTTTGCTCTGGCATGGGGGCGCAAAATAATCTTCGGCTTAATATTAAAATCTTTGAACTTTTGTGAGCGGTTCTTTTTGACTCTGATTTTCTTTTTAGGATCTTTGAGGAGTGTTTCTAGTCCTCTTCTAATGCCTGCTGCTCGACCGGTGCTAAGTGGATCACCATTGACCTCTAGGATCACAAAGCTAAATACCACGTAGCCATCTTTGGTAGTCATAACCTGAGCATGCTGGATCTGCGCTTTTTTAGAACCAATCACACTTACCAATTTGGCAAATAGAGCGGATTCATACGGGCTGTACACAAACACCTGGGTGCCACCATGCATTGGTTTATTCGATACAATCACACTGGGCAGGCTGAGGTCATCAGATTTGAGTAAGTGCTCGGTATGCCACGAAATTTGTTGCTCACTAAAGGCGGTAAAATAGTTGGCCTTAAAGCGAGACCAAATAAGATCTATATACTGCTCAAAATACCCTAAATTAATCAGCCGTTGTTTGGCTTGACGCTTTTTATCTCGGATCTGATCGCGCATATCCATCGGGTTTTCAAGGCCTAAGCGCAGCGCTCGTTGAGTGTGTAGATACAGCTCTCGTAATAGGGTGTTTTTCCAGTCGTTCCAGAGATTATCATTAGTAGCGCGAATGTCGGCGACAGTTAAACAGTACAAATAATCTAACTGACGTTCATTTTTTACTTTTTGCGCAAACTCGGCGATAACATCGGGGTCGTTAATATCTTTTCGCTGCGCCGTTACCGACATCAATAAGTGGTTTTGCACCAACCAAGCTACCAGTTTAGCGTCAGAAGCGGTAAATCCATGCATTTTGGTAAAGGCGGTGGCATCCACAGCGCCAAGCTCTGAGTGGTCACCTCCACGGCCTTTGGCGATATCATGGAAAATACCGGCCAAATAGAGTAGTTCTGGCTTGTCCATCCGCGCGACAATTTCTGAGCAAATTGGAAACTCGCTGATATGCTCTTTGTCAAAGTAGCGATAAATATTATTAATAAGCTTGTGCGTATGTTCATCCACAGTGTAAGCATGGAACAGGTCAAATTGCATTTGACCAAAAATATTCCGCCATTGGGGGAGGTAGGCTGCAATAATGCCGTGCTTATGCATTAGAGTAAATGCGCGGCCCATGCCGTTTGGATGTTTTAACAGTCGCAAAAAGGCATCGCGGCAACCTGCATAATCTTGTAGATCACCCAGTAAACGACGTCGCACTTGACGCATGGTACGAATGGTACTGGGATCAATTTGTGTGATCCTTGGGTTATCGGCAATGTGCTCAAAAAGTACAAAGAGGTTTTCACGACGGAAGAATACCGAGGGGTTTTTCACTCGGATCTTATTACCGATCCGCTCAAAGTTTCTATCCAGTGGAATGGCTTCTTGTTCAACCTGCTCAGGTAGAATGCTCTGTTCAAAATAAGACAGTAGCATTTGGTTCATTTCACGCACTCGGCTCATGATCCTAAACAAGCGCTTCATCATGCGCTCGACTGAGGCTTTACCCTCAGAACCAAAGCCTAACAATTCAGCAGCATGAGGTTGATGGTCGAACAGCAAACGGTTTTCACTACGTCCCGCAGCTAAATGCAGCGCAAAGCGAATATTCCAAAGGTTTTCGATGCACTCAAGCAGCTCTTGATACTCTTCATGCGTTAGGTAACCATGATTAATTAGCTCTTCTAGTGTCTCTGCGTGGAAGTGCTTTTTCGCGACCCAAAATATGGTTTGTAAATCACGCAGTCCACCTGGGTTTTCTTTAATATTAGGCTCAAGGTTGTAGGCCGTACCGTGACATTTTTTATGGCGAATATTCTGCTCGTTTACCTTGGCGATAAAAAAGTCACTGGATTGCCAGATCGGCGTTTCGATAATATGTCGCTTTAGGCGCTCATATTCAATATGGTTACCGCAAATTAGTCGGCTTTCCAGCAAACTGGTGGTGAAGTGAACATCATTTTGCTTTTGATCAAGCACTTGCTCATGTGTTCGAACACTGTGACCAATGTCTAGCCCAAGATCCCAAAGATAAGTGACAAACTGCTCAAGCCCTATTGTGACTTGCTCACACGGTGCGTCTTTGGTGAGGACCAAAAAATCAATATCTGAAAAGGGGTGTAGCTCTCCTCGTCCATAACCACCGATAGCTATAAGTGCAAGGTCTGGGTATTGTGCCAAACCGGTGTCATTGAATAGTTTAATGAGTAGTCGGTCGATAAATTCGGCACGAGAATTGATTAGGTTACGAACGGGTTGCTTTGAAAATTGATTGCTTAGCCACTTATAAAAATAGCCTAAACAGTCTCGATAGTCAGCCAGCTCTTGTGCTTCATCAAGCAGCGTTTTCACTTTGTTTGGTAATGCCACTTCGGATCCTGTGTCATGCGCGCAAAATCAATAAATCCCCGTTTTACACTAATTAGCGTCGAATTGCGAGTGACGAAAGTGTGATGGGACAAGCTTTGCTCAGCTCGAAATGAACTCGTGATGGCAGCAGAAGGGGCTAGGTTAAAGTGAGCTAAGGTAATTGGCTAAAGGTAAAAAAAGCCAACTGTCTCGTTGGCTTTTTGAATCTGAGTGAGGGTTAAGCTGAATGCGTGATAACGCGGTCGATAGTCTCATCACTACGTAGCGTTAAAATTTCAACGCCATTCTCTGTCACAAGCAGCGTATGCTCCCACTGAGCTGAAAGGCTGCGGTCTTTAGTTACCACAGTCCACTCATCTTTTAGTAGCTTACACTGGCGCTTACCCGCGTTTACCATAGGCTCGATAGTTAAGCACATACCTGCCTTTAACACTTCGCCCGTGCCCGGCTTACCATAGTGCATTACTTGCGGTTCTTCATGGAATTCTTTACCAATACCATGACCACAGTATTCGCGAACGATAGAATAGTTAAAGCCCTCTGCATACTTTTGAATTGCAGCACCAATATCACCAAGGCGCACACCGGGTTTTACCATCTTAATTGCTAAATACAGGCTTTCTTGCGTAATTTCACTCAGACGCTTGCCTTGGATAGTCGGTGTACCAACATAAAACATCTTAGAGGTATCGCCATGATAACCATCTTTGATCACTGTGACATCGATGTTGATAATATCGCCTTCTTTGAGCGGCTTGTCGTTTGGAATACCATGGCAGATAACGTGGTTAACTGAGGTACAAATTGACTTTGGAAAGCCGTGGTAATTTAGTGGTGCCGGGATCGCACCTTGCTCATCAACAATGTAGTTGTGACAAATGGTGTTTAATTCGTCGGTGGTCACCCCTGGCTTAACATACGGCTCGATCATTTCCAGTACATCCGCGGCTAAACGCCCGGCAACACGCATTTTTTCGATTTCTTCAGGGGTTTTGATCACTGCACTCATTTAGACTCCAAGTCAATTTAGATGAACATTTATTATGCACAAATTTTACGCATAAGATTGAGTTAATTCTTTATATATGGTATAAAGCGCGCCGTCTTTTTACAAATAATTCTTCGTCACTCGGTGAAGATGGATGTTTGTAGTTAAGACAACACACTTATTTATTAATATTAACACACACACATATCGACACATACACTTGGGTGCATGCAGTTTCAAAAACTTCGTGTTGGTGCTATGGGATATGTGGAGGCCTAACCCTAACTTATTAGAGGAAATATACAATGGCAAACGTTTCAATGCGCGATATGCTTCAAGCTGGTGTTCACTTCGGTCACCAAGCACGTTACTGGAACCCTAAGATGAAGCCTTTCATCTTCGGTGCACGTAACCGCGTTCATATCATCAACCTAGAAAAAACAGTACCTTTATTCAACGACGCTCTTAAGTTCCTTTCGAACGTTGCTTCAAACAAAGGTAAAATCCTTTTCGTAGGTACTAAGCGCGCTGCAAGCGAAGCAGTTAAAGAAGCGGCTATCCAAAGTGAGCAGTTCTACGTAAATCACCGTTGGTTAGGTGGTATGTTGACTAACTGGAAAACAGTTCGTCAATCAATCAAGCGTCTTAAAGACCTTGAGACTCAAAGCCAAGACGGTACTTTTGAGAAGCTTACTAAGAAAGAAGCGCTAATGCTTACTCGTGAAATGCAAAAGCTTGAGAAAGGCCTTGGCGGTATCAAAGACATGGGCGGTCTTCCAGACGCTATCTTTGTTATCGACGCAGACCACGAGCACATCGCTATCCGTGAAGCTAACAACCTAGGTATCCCAGTTGTATCTGTTGTTGATACTAACTCTAACCCAGATGGTGTTGATTTCATCATCCCAGGTAACGACGATGCTATCCGTGCAATCCAGCTATACACTGGTGCAGTAGCAGCAGCTATCACTGAAGGTCGTGAGAGCAACATCGTTGCTCAAGCAGAAAACGACGACTTCGTTGAAGCTGAGTAATTACCTGATTAGGTATTAGCTGTCATCAAGTCTTCATCAAATTGTTGGTGAAGACTTGATATTCTTTATAAGCGACTGACTGCTTATCCCGTTGTTTGCCAAGCAGACCTTGAAAGATAACGGATTTATATCAAATTGAGGCAAGCTGTACTTGATTTGATATTCAGCCAACCTAAGGTTGGTTTTATCAAGAACTGAATTCAGATTTGAGGATATTCTAATGGCTGTAACTGCTGCCCTAGTAAAAGAACTTCGTGAGCGCACTGGCGCTGGCATGATGGATTGTAAAAAAGCACTAACTGAAACTAACGGTGACATCGATCTAGCTATCGAAAACATGCGTAAAAGTGGTGCTGCTAAAGCTGCTAAAAAAGCAGGTAACATCGCTGCTGAAGGTACTATCATCATCAAGCAAGGCGAAGGTTTTGCTGCACTAGTAGAAGTTAACTGTCAAACTGACTTCGTAGCAAAAGATGCAAGCTTCCTAGCATTTGCTAACGAAGTTGCTGAAGCTGCTGTAGCTGAGCAAGTAACTATCGAAGACTTACAAGCTAAGTTCGAAGAGACTCGCGTTGCACTAGTTGCTAAAATCGGTGAGAACATGAACATCCGTCGTGTTTCTTACATCCAAGGTGACAAACTAGTTGCTTACCGTCACGGCGAGCGTATCGGTGTTGTTGTAGCTGGTGATGCTGACGAAGAAACACTTAAGCACGTTGCAATGCACGTTGCTGCTTCTAAGCCAGACTACCTAAACCCAGAAGATGTACCGGCTGAAGTAGTTGAAAAAGAAAAAGCGGTTCAAGTTGACATCGCAATGAACGAAGGTAAGCCAGCTGAAATCGCTGAGAAGATGGTTGTTGGTCGTATGAAGAAGTTCACTGGTGAGATCTCTCTTACTGGTCAAGCTTTCATCATGGAACCTAAGAAATCAGTGGGTGACTACCTTAAAGAGAAGAATGCATCAGTTTCTTCATTCGTTCGCCTAGAAGTAGGTGAAGGTATCGAGAAGAAAGAAGAAGATTTCGCAGCAGAAGTTGCAGCACAAATCGCTGCGGCTAAAGGCGAGTAATCACTAACTGTGATGCCTAATGACGCAAAAGCTGACAATAGCTTTGCGTCATTGCTGAAAATTCTCTAAAATAACCGCGCATTTATGTCTAGCATAAGCGCGGTTATTTTTTACCTCACTTTTAATTGGCCCGGATATTATGACTATCAATAAAAAACCTGTTTTTAGACGCGTTCTTTTAAAGCTTAGTGGTGAAGCTTTAATGGGAGATGAAGGCTTTGGTATCGATCCAAAAGTATTGGATCGTATGGCACAAGAAATCAAAGAGTTAGTAGAGCTCGACGTAGAAGTGGGTTTAGTTATCGGTGGCGGTAACTTCTTACGTGGTGGTTCACTGGCAGAAGCGGGCATGAACCGAGTTGTGGGCGACCACATGGGCATGTTAGCCACTGTTATGAATGGTTTGGCAATGCGTGACGCGTTGCACCGTGCTTTTGTAAATGCACGTTTGATGTCTGCAATTCCACTAAATGGTGTGTGTGATGCTTACAACTGGGCAGAAGCAATCAGCCTATTAAAGTCTGGCCGTGTTGTTATTTTCTCTGCTGGTACTGGCAATCCGTTTTTTACTACGGACTCTGCTGCCTGTTTACGTGGTATCGAGATAGAGGCTGACACGGTAATCAAAGCCACTAAAGTGGAAGGCGTATTTAGCGACGATCCGGTTAAAAACCCAGACGCAAAGCTATATCGCCACCTAACGTACAATGAAGTGATTGACCAAGAATTGAAAGTGATGGACTTAGCTGCATTCACATTGGCTCGTGACCACAATATGCCAATTAGCGTATTCAACATGAACAAGCCGGGTGCATTGAAAAATGTCATCATGGGTGAAGAAGAGGGAACACTGATCTCTTCTCAAGCAGCAGAATAATCTGACGACGATATCAGTAACTCGTGGTTAGGTAGCGAATCTCTAAATTGCGAGTATAATCTGGCATAACAAGAACAGACTAGGAAAGTATTGTGATCGAAGATATTAAAAAAGACGCTCAAGAGCGCATGAAAAAAAGTGTGGCTGCACTTGCAAGTCAACTTTCTAAAATCCGCACCGGTCGTGCACACCCTGCGCTATTAGATGGTATCTCTGTTTCTTACTACGGTGCAGACACTCCGCTAAACCAAGTAGCAAACGTAACGACTGAAGATTCTCGCACACTTGCGATCAGTGTGTTCGATAAGTCATTAGCTCAAGCGGTAGAAAAAGCAATCATGTCTTCAGACTTAGGCCTAAACCCTATGTCTGCAGGGACCGTTATCCGTGTACCACTTCCTCCGCTAACAGAAGAGCGTCGTAAAGATCTTATCAAGATCGTACGTGGCGAAGTGGAAGGTGGGCGTGTTGCAGTACGTAATATTCGTCGCGACGCGAACGGTGATGTGAAATCTTTACTAAAAGACAAAGAAATCTCTGAAGATGAAGCGCGTCAAGCTGAAGATGAAATCCAAAAGCTAACTGACAAGTACATCAAAGAAATGGATACACAACTAAGCGCCAAAGAAGCTGAGTTGATGGAAATCTAAATGTCTTTAATCTAGCCATTGCATAAAACTGATTACCGGAAAAATCTGTTTTGTTTCTGAGCAGTTAGCGAGTTTTTGGCTAGGTACATCGACAAATTTATTAGGTTTGAAGCGCGCCTAGGGTATACTAGGCGGCGTTTTTTTTCACTTAAATTGGAATTATGATTTTAGAAGCAGAGGTTATTTCGCAGCAATCATTGCCAAAACATGTTGCGATAATAATGGATGGCAACGGTCGTTGGGCGCAAGCTCGTAGACGTCCTCGTGCCTTCGGACACAAAAAGGGTGTAGACTCGGTTCGTCGTGCCGTGCAATTCTGTTCCAAGTTAGGCATAGAGTCTTTGACACTATTTGCCTTCAGTAGTGAAAACTGGCGTAGACCAGAAGATGAAGTCAGTACATTAATGGAGTTATTCATTTATGTGCTGTCTAAAGAAGTTAAGAAATTAAATAAGAACAACGTAAAGCTAACCATTATTGGCGACCTTTCTCGCTTTCCTAATAGTCTCCAGCAGCGTGTTCATGAAGCTCAGACATTGACCCAGGACAATACAGGGCTTAACTTAAACATTGCAGCAAATTATGGTGGCCGTTGGGATATCACACAAGCAGCGCAGCATCTTGCCGAGCAAGTCGCTGCGGGTCATATGCAACCAAGTGATATTACCGAAGAAGCACTAACAGAGCAGATGATGATGGCTGATCAAGCAAGTCTAGACTTATTGATCAGAACGGGAGGAGACTTCCGCATCAGTAACTTTTTGCTGTGGCAAGCTGCATACGCCGAACTCTATTTTACTGACACGCTTTGGCCTGATTTTGACGAGCAAGCATTCTCTGAAGCCATCGCTTGTTACGTGTCTAGAGAGCGACGCTTCGGATGCACAGGAGAGCAAATTAAGCAGCTCCTAGCTGAGAAAGACGCAACAAGTTAAGGGTTCAAATTTGTTAAAACAACGTATTCTAACGTCAGCGGTGCTTGCACCTTTGGCACTACTTTTGGTGTTTTATACACCACTTGCAATGTTTAGTACCATTGCAGCACTAATTGTTTTACTTGGTGCATGGGAGTGGTCGGCACTTGCTGGCCTATGTCAAAAAAGGCAACGCTTCACCTTTGTGGGTGTAATGGCGGTATTGATATTATTATTGAACACCCACTGGCCAATCCAAGATTTATGGCAACAAGGTCGTTTGGTAGCAGATGCAAACTATGTTTTCACACTTGCCTTTGCGTGGTGGTTAGTTGCAACTTTCCTAGTTGTTAAGTATCCGCGGGCAGCAAGAGCTTGGAATGAAGGTATTATGATGCGGTCAATTGCTGGCGTTTTAACGCTTATACCGCTTTGGCTGGCGTTAAACGTAATGCGTAGTGCCGGCTATGAAGACGGTGAGCATATTGGCTCGGTGTTAATCATGGTTGTACTGGGAATTGTGTGGAGTGCTGACATTGGAGCTTATTTCGCTGGTAAAAATTTAGGTAAACACAAGTTAATGCCCAAAGTGAGCCCTAATAAGACGATTGAAGGGCTTGTTGGTGGTGTTATCACTGCCGTTATTTTTGTGCTGATATTTTGCCACTTTGCCGCGATTGACATAAATATGTGGCCAGTATATTCAGCAATGACAGTGGTCATTGCATTGTTTTCGGCAGTAGGTGATTTGCTAGAAAGCATGTTTAAACGTGAAGTTGGTTTAAAAGATTCAGGTCGTTGTTTGCCGGGGCATGGTGGGATTTTAGATCGCATCGATAGCCTAACCGCAGCAGCGCCTATTTTTGCATTTTGCTACGCTTGGACGGTTGTGCTATGAGCCAGCAAAACTTGGTAGTACTTGGAGCAACAGGCTCTATCGGACTATCAACCTTAGATGTTGTCAGTCGCAATGAAGAGCAATATCGTGTTTTTGCACTTATTGCTGGGCAAAATGCAGAAAAGATGGCGGAGCTTTGTGTCGCCCATCAACCTAAATATGCGGTTATGAGCTCTGAGGCTGCAGCTAAGCAACTTTCTCAACATTTGTCTAATACCACAACTGAAGTCCTTAGCGGCGTTGATGCAATGGCTGAGATGGCTCGTCATATTGATGTAGATATCGTAATGTCGGCGATTGTTGGAGCTGCTGGGTTGCTCCCAACGCTAGCTGCGGTAGAAGCAGGCAAAAAAGTATTGCTCGCCAACAAAGAATCTCTGGTCATGAGTGGTCAGCTATTCATGGACAAAGTAAAAACGCATGGCGCAACACTCTTACCTATCGACAGTGAGCACAACGCAATTTATCAATGCTTACCGAGTACTATTCAGCGCGGTGAATCAACTCAACTGATTGACAGTGGTGTGAGCAAAATTTTGCTCACAGGCTCCGGCGGTCCGTTTTTAAATCGTCCACTGGAAACCCTAGCAGCGGTAACTGTAGAAGAAGCTGTGGCACATCCAAACTGGTCTATGGGAAGAAAAATCTCCGTCGATTCAGCGACGATGATGAACAAGGGGTTGGAGTTTATCGAAGCAAAATGGTTATTCCACTGTGATGCGGACGATATTGAAGTCGTTATCCACCCTCAAAGCATGATCCATTCGATGGTACAGTATCGTGACGGCTCAGTGCTCGCGCAAATGGGGCAACCTGACATGCGCACGCCCATAGCATACGGATTAGCATATCCAAATCGTATTGATGCGGGGGTCGCGCCATTAGACTTTTCTCAAATCGTTGACTTTACCTTTACCAAGCCTGACTTTAACCGCTATCCCAATTTAAAATTGGCGATTGATGCCTGTCGCAGCGGGCAAGCAGCGACAACGACGGTGAATGCCGCGAACGAAATCGCCGTTGCTGCGTTCTTAGACGGACGGATCGGGTTTTGTGATATTTATCGAGTTAATGCTTTAACACTTGAGCAAAGTGCACTTGGCGTATTAGAATCCGTTGAGTCTATAATGGAAACAGACCGCGCGGCACGGCGTCGAGCACAGCAAATCATCGAAACATTGAGGTAACTATGTTTGAATTTTTCTGGCACTTAGGTTCATTTATTTTTGCTCTGGGAATTTTAGTTACCGTTCATGAATATGGCCATTTTTGGGTTGCCAGAAAAGCCGGTGTTAAAGTATTACGATTTTCTATCGGCTTTGGAAAGCCGCTGGTGAAATGGTACGATAAACACCAAACCGAATATGTAATCGCTGCCATTCCACTTGGTGGCTATGTGAAAATGCTCGATGAGCGCGTAGATGACGTGCCGGAGCAAGAGCGTCATCTAGCTTTTAATAACAAACCCGTATTATCTCGCATTGCCGTTGTAGCGGCAGGTCCCATCGCTAATTTCTTATTTGCTATCGTAGCCTTAGCCGCTATGTATATGGTTGGTGTACAGTCAGCTAAGCCTGTTGTAGGTGAAGTGAAACCAGCTAGTATAGCAGCCGGTGCAGGCTTTAAAGCGGGCGATCACATTATTGCCTTGAACGATGAAGTTGTGCATTCGTGGCAGGACGTTACTTTCGAATTAATGGCGCACTTAGGTGAGCCTACTTTAGTGGCAAAGGTACAAGATGAAAAGGGCAGCCTTGCTGTACGTACGTTAAGGCTAAGTGAGTGGAAACTAGAAAAACAAGACGAAGCACCATTAACGTCGGTGGGCATTACGCCATATCGTCCCCGTCTGACATTGCAGTTAGGTTATATCGAAGAGGGAGCCGCTGCAGACAAAGCAGGCCTACAGGTCCAGGACATCTTAGTGGCATTAAATGGCGAAAAACTAACGTCTTGGGAAGCATTCGTCAGCCGAGTACAAAAGTCAGCCAATCAAGATATTACATTAGATATTGAGCGAGCAGGCCGTCAGCAAACATTAATCGTGACACCACAGGCGAAAAAATCAGCAGAAGGGATCGTGCAAGGTTACCTTGGTGTTGTGCCTGTGATGGAAAAGTGGCCAAATGGCTACATTGAAACTAGACAATACGGCATCCTAGATAGTATGGTGCTTGGCACTCGTAAAACCTATGACTTGATTGCCCTCAGTTTTGATATGATTGGCAACTTACTAACGGGTCAAGTTTCGGTAAAAAATCTAAGTGGCCCAGTTGGGATCGCAGTAAGTGCTGGAAATAGTGTTAGTTACGGATTAGTTGCATTTTTAGGCTTCTTGGCGCTTATCAGCGTGAATCTAGGAGTTTTTAACTTATTACCGCTCCCTGTCTTAGATGGTGGGCATTTAATGTATTACTTAATTGAACTAATTCGCAGAAAACCAGTCTCTGAAAAGACACAAGAGTTTGGGTTTAAGATTGGAGCAGCGCTTCTTCTTGCCTTAACATTTTTTGCACTATTTAATGACGTTTCTCGGCTTTAAGCCGTGCGGTGCTATAAAGCGCAAATTATATACAGTTTAAATGTTTGCAGTATTGTTCAAACATACAACCGATAACACAATGCACAAGCTGTAACGTTTGAATGTTGTGATGTAATGGGCCTTAGCGTATCGCGCCAAAATTGTTGTAAAGGATAAAGATAATAAAATGCCTATAAAAAAACACATTGCAGTAACCAGTTTACTGGGCGCTAGTTTTGCTGCCTTAGGGCAAAACTCCTTTATCGTAGAAGATTTGAAAGTAGAAGGGCTGCAGCGCGTTGCACTTGGTGCTGCATTGACACATATTCCGATCAACGTTGGTGACAATATTGATCAGTTTACAATTTCACGCACTATCAAGGCGCTGTACAAGTCAGGTCACTTTGACAACATCGCAGTATTTCGTGATGGTAATCAGATTATCTTTAAGGTCAAGGAACGTCCAACAATCAGCTCGATTGAGTTTGACGGAAATAAAGACATAAAAGATGAGCAACTCAACGAAAGCTTAGAGCAACAAAATATTCGTCAAGGTGAGCCGCTCGATAAAACGGTACTAGATAGCATCGAGAAAGGCTTAACAGAGTTCTTCCACAGTATTGGTAAGTACAACGCAAAAGTAGAGGTAAGTATTGTTGAGCTGCCTCGTAACCGCGTTAAGTTAATGCTAGAGTTTGATGAAGGCGACGCCGCTTCTGTACGCCAAATCAACCTAGTCGGAAACGAGCTGTTCTCAGATGAAGAATTGTTAAGTTTGGTTGAATCTCAGCAAGACTTACCTTGGTGGCGTTTTCTTTCGAATGACCGTTATCAGAAACAAACCATCGAAGGCGATTTAGAGAAGATCCGCAGTTTTTACTTAGACCGTGGTTATTTGCGTTTTAATATCGATTCTACTCAGGTTTCAGTTAGCCCTGAGCGCGAATCTGTTTATGTTACGGCAAACATTACCGAAGGTGAAAAGTACACCGTTAAAGGGTTTGACTTTATTGGTGACTTGCTAGGCCGTGAAGACCTGATTAAAGAAATTGTACCACTACGCGCTGGTGAGCTTTACAACGGCTCTGTAGTAACGGCGACTGAAGACTTTATTAAAAGCTATCTAGCAAGGTTCGGTTATGCAAACGCTGAAGTTCGCACCGTGCCGGAAATTGACGATGAAAACAAAGAAGTTCAGCTGACGTTATCCGTTGAACCAGGTAAACGCGTGTACGTGCGCCGTATCGTGGTGAACGGAAACCAAAACACAGCCGATGAAGTACTTCGTCGTGAAATGACACAGTTAGAAGGTGCATGGCTCTCAAACCAAAACCTTGAACGCTCTAAGTTACAAATTCAACGTTTGCCTTATATGGAATCGGTAGAATTTGAAGTCAATCCAATCCCAGGTGTTGAAGACCAAGTAGACGTAGACTTTACAGTGAAAGAGCAACCAGCAGGTAGCTTCCAAGCTGGGGTTGCATACGGTTCTTATGCGGGTCTGCAATTTAATATCGGCGTGAGTGAATCAAACTTCCTCGGCTCTGGTAATCAGGTGGCATTTAATATTAATACGTCACGTGGTTCAGAGCGCTACAGTGTCTCGTATACAGATCCTTACTTTACTCCAGATGGTGTCTCTCAGGGCAGTAGCGTCTTCTTTAGTAAATTTGATGCCAGCGAATTTGGTATTGTTGACTATAAATCAACGAGCTATGGTATCGGTACTAACTTTGGATTCCCAATTAATGCAATTAACCGTGTTAACTTTGGTATTCGTTGGATAGAAGAAAGTCTGTCACAAATCTCAAACTTTGAGCAGACTCGTGTGCTACGTGAAAGCTTTTTTAATGAAAGTGACCCAAGTTCTGATTACGACTTTACTAAGTATGAATTAAGTGCAGGTTGGTCTCGAGTTACGGTTAACCGTGGTATGTTCCCAACAGCGGGTTCTCGTCAAACTTTAAACCTTAGCGTGACAACGCCAAACTCAGATTTGAACTTTTTCAAAATTAATTATGATTCGCGTTTCTACTGGCCGATCAGTAATGACCATCGCTGGGTATTCTCTGCAAGAGCAGGCTTAGGTTATGGTAATGGTTATGGGGAAACAAATGGTTTTGAGCAGGTACTGCCATTCCAAGAGTTCTTCCGTATCTCAGAGCAAGAGTTACGTGGTTTTGATCGTAATACCATTCTACCGAGAGCGGTACAGCGTTCACCTAAGTGTCTTCCAGGCACACCAGAACCAGATGGTACAGCGGGTAGTTGTATTGTAGCTGACCCTGAGTTTGACACACTCTCTCTAGGTGGTCGTATTGGTGGTAACGCTAAAGCGCTTGCTGGCCTTGAGCTAATCGTACCGACTCCATTCCTAGATGAGGAAAATACAAGTTCTGTAAGAACCAGCTTCTTCGTTGACGCAGCGAACGTTTGGGATACTGAGTTTGATGTAGATCGCTACAACAACTTAACAGAAGATCAGTACAAGTTACTATCTGATTTCTCTGATCCAACTAGGTTCAGAGTATCGACGGGTTTATCGATTCAGTGGATCTCACCGATGGGTCCAATGCTGATCAGTTTCGCTTACCCACTCAAAAAAGAAGAAGAAGACGATACGAAGACGATCAGCTTCAATATCAGTAATACATTCTAAGGAGTTTTATTGTGAAAAAATTTATTAAATCATCAACACTAGCCATGACAGCTGCACTAATGATGGGTGCTTCAGGTAGCGCACTTGCACATAAAGTGGGTATTGTCGATATGCAAGAAGTGTATAAGCAAATCCCACAAATGGCGAAAATTGAGCAAACACTTCAAGCTGAGTTTGCTGAGCGCCGTCAAGAGCTAGAAAAAATTCAAGGCGACATTCGTTTTGAAGCTGAAAAGTTCAAGCGTGAATCAACCACGATGAGCGAAGAACAAAAAGAAGCGCTACGTGAAAAAATTCAAGGTATGCAAAAGACACTTGCAGAAAAAGGTCGTCCTTTAGAACAAGAAATCAAAGTACGTCAAAACCAAGAGCTTGCTAAAGTACAGAAACTAATCGTAGATGCGATTGAGTCTGTTGCTAAAAAAGGTAAGTTTGACGAGGTTAAAGTAAAAGATACGACAATTTACTTTAATCCTGATAAAGTAGCCGACCTTTCTGATGAAGTGGTAAAAGCGGTTAGCAATAAGTAATGACAAAACTTTACACCTTATCTCAACTGGCTGAGTTTTTAGGTGCTCAGCTTCAAGGTGATGGCGATAAACCTATTCGGAATATTGCCACCCTTGCAATGGCTAAAGACGACCAAATCGCCTTTTTAGCCAACAGCAAATACCGTGGTCAGCTTGACAGCACGACCGCGGGTGCCGTGATCTTAAGTGAAAAGGACGCGGACTTCTTTTCTGGTAATAAACTCATCATCGCAGATCCTTACGTTGCTTATGCAAAGTTGGCACAGAAGCTTGATTCTACGCCTAGCGCAGCATCTGGAGTTCATAAAACTGCGGTTATTTCTGAAACAGCAGTACTTGGCAAAGACGTGAGTGTCGGCGCGAATGCAGTTGTAGAAGATGGTGCCGTAATTGGCGATGGCGTTGAGATAGGGCCCGGCTGTTTCGTTGGGAAACATGCCAAAATAGGCGCAAATACTAAACTCTGGGCAAACGTTACCGTCTATCATGAGGTGCAGATTGGAGAGCAATGCTTATTTCAGTCTGGCGCAGTGATCGGGAGCGATGGTTTTGGCTACGCGAACGAAAAAGGCGAGTGGGTGAAGATCCCACAGGTTGGCACAGTAATTATTGGTGACCGTGTTGAAGTGGGCGCGAGTACTTCTATCGACCGAGGTGCCCTTGAAGACACCATTATTCACAGCAATGTTATTTTAGATAACCAGATCCAAATTGCTCACAATGTTGAGGTTGGGTACGGTACTGCAATTGCTGGCTGCACTGTGTTAGCGGGCAGTGTTAAAATTGGCAAGTATTGTCAGATTGGTGGAATGACAGCGATTAACGGTCACAACGAAATCTGTGATGGTGTTGTTATCACCGGTATGAGCATGGTTACCAAAGGTATTACCGAACCGGGGATCTACTCTTCTGGTTTGCCACACCAAACGAATAAAGAGTGGCGTAAGTCTATCGCACACTTACGCAATTTATCTGACTTTAAGTCGCGCTTAAAAGCCTTAGAAGTGCTTACGGCAACACTTAAAGATACTGATGTAGAATAAGGAAGCTATTTTGGCTAACGAATTAAACAGCTTTGATATCCAAGAGATTTTAAAACTTCTTCCACACCGCTACCCAATGTTGCTTGTCGACAAAGTAGTAGATTATAAGCCAGGTGAGCATCTTCACGCGATTAAAAACGTGACGATAAATGAACCAATATTTACAGGTCACTTCCCTGAACAGCCAATCTTCCCAGGTGTATTGATCCTAGAAGCAATGGCACAGGCGACAGGGTTACTTGGTTTTAAAACGGTCGAAAATCGCAGTGAAAATGAACTATACTTGTTTGCAGCGATTGATAATGCACGTTTTAAGCAGCCTGTTTTACCAGGTGATACGATGCATTTACACGTTAAGTTTGAAAAAGAACGCCGTAATATCTGGAAGTTTAGCGCTGAAGCCAAGGTAGAAGGTAATATTGTGTGTTCAGCTGAAATCATGTGTGCTAGAAGAGAGTTCTAATGGCTATTCATCCTACCGCAATTATCGAGTCAGGTGCGCGTTTAGGCGAAAATGTTTCAGTCGGTCCTTATAGTTATATTGGCAGTGATGTAGTCATTGGCGACAACTGTAAAATCGAATCACATGTTGTGATCAAAGGCCCTTCAGAGATTGGTTCTGGTAACCATATTTTCCAATTCGCGTCAGTAGGGGAAGCCTGCCAAGATAAAAAGTACAAGGATGAACCAACCAAGCTAATTATTGGTGATAATAACGTGATTCGTGAATGTGCGACTATCCATCGTGGCACAATTCAAGATGAGGGTATCACTCGAATTGGTAGTAATAACTTATTTATGGCCTATACGCACGTAGCGCATGATGCTGTGATTGGTAGTAATGTTATCTTTGCTAACAATGCTAGTGTGGCAGGGCATGTGCATATTGGTGACTGGGTTATCCTTGCGGGTAACTCTGGTGTGCATCAATTTTGTAAAGTAGGTGCTCACGCATTTGTCGGTATGTATTCTGGGGTTAACCAAGATGTGCCGCCATTTGTAACTACTACAGGCACGCCTGCAAGACCCGTTGCGATTAATACAGAAGGTTTAAAGCGTCGTGGCTTTGAGTCTGATGAAATTATGGCAACGAGACGCGCTTATAAAACGCTATTCCGTAAAGGGCTGCGTTTGGAAGATGCACTTGAAGCATTACAAGAAGATGCTTCGAAGTTCGATGCAGTTCAGCAGATGATAGATTTTATTGCGACTTCTAATCGTGGTTTGATCCGCTAAACTTGAACCGCAATACAGGTTATACTTACGCCATACACTTTGTATGGCGTTTTTTTATACTGAATAATAACAATGGCTAACGAAAAAAATATCACCATTGGCGTGGTCGCAGGGGAGTTATCTGGAGATATACTCGGCGCAGGCCTGATAAATGCACTAAAACTGCATTATCCCAATGCTAACTTCGTCGGGATCGGCGGGCCAAAAATGCAACAAGCGGGCTGCAAAAGTTTGTTTGATATGGACGAGCTTGCGGTAATGGGACTCGTTGAGGTACTTGGTAGGTTGCCACGATTGCTTAAAATTAAAAAGCAGTTAGTAAACTACTTCATTGATAATCCTCCCGACGTATTTATTGGTATTGATGCACCAGATTTTAACCTACGTGTTGAAAAACCATTAAAAGCTGCAGGGATAAAAACCATACAATATGTTAGCCCAAGTGTATGGGCGTGGCGTCAAAAGCGCATTCACAAAATCGCCGAAGCGACCAATCTGGTGTTGTCCCTATTGCCATTCGAAAAAGCTTTTTATGATAAGCATGAAGTCCCTTGTACATTTGTGGGACATACGCTAGCAGACGAGATCCCGCTAGAGCCAGATACCATAGGTGCCCGTTCACAACTCAATTTAACCCCTGATGATACAGTGCTTGCTTTGCTTCCAGGTAGTCGTGGTTCAGAAGTGGGCTTACTCAGCCGTACTTACCTTGCCACCGCAAAAAAACTGGTTGATAAGATCCCAGAGTTAAAAATCGTGGTGCCACTTGTCAATGAAAAGCGTAAAGCACAGTTTTTAGAAGCGCTGCAAGAGGTTGCGCCAGAGCTAAACCCTATCATGTTAGATGGTCAGTCGGCGCTTGCGATGCAGGCAGCAGATACTGTGTTATTAGCGTCAGGTACAGCGACGTTAGAAGCGATGTTGTATAAAAAGCCGATGGTTGTCGGCTATAAGCTCAATCCAAAGAGCTATTGGATTTTTAATACCTTCTTTACTTTTAATATTAAGTATTTTGCTTTGCCAAACTTATTAGCCGATGCGCCATTAGTGCCTGAGTTTTTGCAGGCAGAGTGTAACCCAGACGCCCTCGCTGATGCGCTTTTCCCAATGCTTAAAGGCGATAACAGCAAGCTGGTGAACAAATTTTACGAAATACATGAAAACATTCGCCTTGATGCCAGTAAACAAGCGGCTCAGGCTGTAGCGGAGTTAATAGATGCAAATTGAACGTCCTGATGTGCAGTATATCGCAGGCGTAGACGAAGTCGGGCGAGGCCCGCTTGTGGGCGACGTAGTAACCGCGGCCGTTATTTTAGACCCCACAAAACCCATTGCAGGCTTAGCAGACTCTAAAAAACTCTCAGAGAAAAAACGCATTGCGCTGGCAGAAGAAATCAAAGAAAAAGCACTTTGTTACTTTATCGCAAGAGCATCTGTTGCAGAAATTGACGAGCTTAACATTTTGCATGCAACCATGTTAGCGATGACCCGTGCGGTTGAGGGGTTGGCAATTCAGCCCCAACACGTTTTTGTAGATGGTAATCGCCTACCACAGTTGAATGTTGCAGCTACGCCTGTAGTCAAGGGCGATAGCTTAGTTGCCGAGATAAGCGCGGCTTCTATCTTGGCAAAAGTCACCCGTGACAATGAAATGCTGGCATTGGACGCCGAGTACCCAGAATACGGTTTTGCTGGTCACAAAGGTTATCCAACCAAAGCCCACTTTGCCGCTTTAGCAGAACATGGAGCTACCCCTCACCACCGTACCAGCTTTAAACCGGTACAACGAATTTTGGCCGAGAAGGAGTAACCATGCCAGCCCCGCAGTTTGTCCATTTGCGTGTTCACAGCGACTTCTCCATGGTGGATGGTCTCGCTAAGACCAAGCCCATTGTCGCAAGGGCTCAAGAGCTTGAAATGCCAGCCCTTGCCATTACCGACCAAATGAACTTATGTGGTTTAGTGCGCTTTTACGACGGTGCACATGGGGCAGGGATCAAGCCTATTATCGGTGCTGACTTTTGGTTGAAGTCAGAGCAATTTCCGGATGAGCCGAGTCGGATCTTAGTTTTAGCCAAAAACAATCAAGGCTACAAAAACCTTACCTTGCTTATTTCCGATGCGTATCTACGCGGACACGTGTTTCATCGCCCAGTAATAGATAAAGAGTGGTTAGCCAAATACAAAGAGGGATTGATCATTGTCTCCGGCGCAAAAGATGGGGATCTGGGCAAGGCCATCCTTAAAGGCAACCCTAAGCTTATTGAAGAGACGCTGGCGTTTTATGAAACGCACTTTAGTGACCATTTTTATATTGAACTTCAGCGTACTTCACGGCCGCAAGAAGAAGAGTACCTTCATGCTGCCGTAGAGCTTGCAACCGTGCGCAACTTGCCAGTTGTTGCCACCAATGAAGTGGTGTTTTTACACGAACAAGATTTTGATGCCCACGAAATTCGTGTGGCAATTCATGATGGCTACACTTTAGAAGATAAAAACAGGCCAAAACGCTTTTCTAAAGAGCAATATTTAAAGACCTCAGAGCAAATGCAGGATCTCTTCAGTGATATTCCTGAGGCCTTAGAAAATACGGTAGAAATTGCCAAGCGCTGTAATGTAACGGTACAGCTCGGTACTTACTTTTTGCCGGACTATCCAACCGGTGACCTCGCCATCGAAGACTTTTTGGTAAAAGTGTCGAGAGATGGCCTTGAGGAACGTCTCCAATTCTTGTTTCCCAATGAAGAAGAGCGAAAAGAAAAGCGCCAAGAGTACGACGAGCGTCTACAGATTGAACTCGACGTGATCAACCAAATGGGTTTCCCGGGTTACTTCTTAATCGTAATGGAGTTCATCCAGTGGAGTAAGGATAATGGTATTCCTGTTGGCCCTGGGCGTGGTTCCGGTGCCGGTTCTTTGGTGGCATATGCGCTTAAGATCACCGATCTGGACCCTCTTGAGTTCGATCTGCTATTCGAGCGATTCTTAAACCCCGAACGTGTCTCGATGCCTGACTTTGACGTCGACTTCTGTATGGATAGACGAGATGAGGTAATCGATCACGTTGCTAAATTGTATGGCCGTGATGCGGTATCGCAGATCATTACCTTTGGAACCATGGCAGCAAAAGCCGTTATTCGGGATGTAGGTCGAGTACTCGGCCACCCATATGGTTTTGTTGATCGGATCTCCAAGCTAGTCCCTGGCGACCCAGGTATGACTTTGGCCAAAGCGTTTGATGTTGAGCCGCGATTGCCAGAAGCTTACGATGGTGATGAAGAAGTACGTGAATTAATCGACAAGTGCCGTATTCTAGAAGGGTGTACCCGTAACGCCGGTAAGCACGCAGGGGGGGTGGTTATTTCACCAACCACCATTACCGATTTTGCCGCATTGTACTGTGACGAAGAGGGTAAATTCCCAGTCACCCAGTTTGACAAAAACGACGTAGAAACGGCTGGTTTGGTGAAGTTTGACTTCCTCGGTTTGAGAACACTGACTATTTTGCAGTGGGCGCTCGACATGGCCAACGAACGACTCGGTAGAGAAAATCGAGATCCGGTGGATATCGCAGCCATTCCGTTAGATGATCCTGCAAGTTTTAGATTGTTACTCGATGCAAAAACTACTGCGGTATTCCAGTTGGAATCTCGTGGTATGAAAGACCTTATTCGTCGTTTGAAGCCTGACTGCTTTGAGGACATGATCGCACTGGTTGCGTTATTCCGTCCAGGTCCACTACAGTCAGGGATGGTAGATAACTTTATCGACCGTAAGCATGGCCGTGAGGAAGTATCTTATCCCGATGCACAGTATCAGCACGATAGTCTGCAGCCGATCCTAGAGCCGACCTACGGGATCATCCTTTATCAAGAACAGGTCATGCAGATAGCGCAGGTACTTGCGGGTTATAGCCTAGGTGGCGCTGACCTGCTTCGTCGTGCAATGGGTAAGAAAAAACCTGAAGAAATGGCGAAGCAGCGAGCCACGTTCGAAGATGGTGCTAAAAACAATGGCATCGACGGCGAACTGGCGATGAAAATCTTCGACTTGGTAGAGAAGTTCGCAGGTTACGGCTTTAACAAATCACACTCCGCAGCCTACGCACTAGTGTCGTACCAGACGCTATGGATGAAGACCCATTTCCCTGCCGAATTTATGGCTGCGGTTATGTCTGCGGATATGGATAACACCGACAAAATAGTCACTTTGGTAGATGAATGCGAAAACATGAAGTTGACGCTACTGCCGCCTGATGTCAACGCCGGTGTTTATAAGTTTGCGGTAAACCGCCAAGGCGAGATTGTATATGGCATTGGCGCAATAAAAGGCGTAGGTGAAGGCCCTGTTGAGGCGATTCTAGAGGCTCGTGCCCAAGGTGGGGAGTTTAAAGACTTATTCGACTTCTGTGCTCGGGTTGATTTAAAACGCTTGAACAAGCGGGTGATTGAAAAGCTCATCTATGCTGGTGCACTAGATAAGTTAGGCCCTGAAAAAGATCAGCCAGGGCGCGCCACGCTACTTGCAAGCTTAAAAGACGCGATGAAGTCGGCAGAGCAACATCACAAGGCAGAATCACTCGGACAAAGTGACCTATTTGGCCTACTTGCCGTTGAACCCGACGAAGTGGAGCAGGCCTTTATTAAGGCCACACCACTGAGCGATAAAGAGTGGCTAAATGGTGAAAAAGAAACCTTAGGGCTATATTTAACCGGTCACCCAATTAATCAGTATCGTAAAGAGTTAAAGTATTATACCTCTGGCAAGCTAGTTGACTTACAACCCGGTAATCGTGATACGGTAGCAACCGCAGCGGGACTAGTTATCAATGCACGAACCCTAATAAACAAGAAAGGGGCGCGTTGGGGACTGATCACTTTAGATGACAAAAGTGCCCGAATTGATGTACGCTTATTTCCTGAACAGTTTGAAATGTACCAAGAATTGCTGCAAATTAACCAAATCTTGGTAATATCTGGACAGGTCAGCTTTGATAACTTCTCCGGTGGCATTACAATGACCGCAAGAGAAGTCTCTACCATTGCTCAGGCGCGAGAAAAGCGGATTAGTGCAATAAAAATGACGCTAAATATGGCTCAAATTGACGCGAACTTCTTTGATAATTTCAAAAGAGTGCTAGAACCATATAAATTTGGAACTTGTCCAGTAATTATTAAATATCAGCGTCCTGATGCATTAGCAGAGTTAACATTAGGAACACAATGGTGTGTGACGCCCAGCGATGAGCTTCTAACTCGTTTATCACTGTTGGCGGCGCAGGAATTAGAATTAGAATTTAACTAAACAGGTAGTTTAGAGCATGAGCCTCAATTATCTTGAATTTGAACTTCCAATTGCAGAACTGGAAGCAAAGATCAAAGAATTACAAAATGTTAGCCGCTCGGGCGATTTAGATCTTAGCCTTGAGGAAGAGATCAGCCGTCTCAAAGACAAAAACGTCGAGCAGACTAAAAAAATCTTCGATGGCCTAGGTGCATGGCAAGTGTCGCAGCTAGCTCGTCATCCACTTCGTCCTTACACTCGCGATTATATTGAACGCATTTTTACCGAGTTCGACGAATTTGCAGGTGATCGCACATTTGCTAACGACCCTGCTATTTTAGGTGGTGTAGCCCGATTAGATGGCAAACCTGTGATGATTATCGGTCAGCAAAAGGGTCGTGATACTGCGGAAAAAATTAAACGTAACTTTGGTATGCCAAAACCGGAAGGCTACCGTAAAGCGCTACGTTTAATGGAAATGGCAGAGCGCTTTAAAATGCCAATCATCACCTTTATTGATACACCGGGAGCCTATCCAGGTGTAGGCGCTGAAGAGCGCGGTCAAAGTGAGGCGATTGCACGTAACCTTAAAGTAATGGCTGCGCTAAAAGTGCCAACCATTTGTACGGTAATTGGTGAAGGTGGCTCTGGTGGTGCACTTGCTATCGGTGTGGGTGACAGAGTAAACATGCTGCAATACAGCACCTACTCAGTAATTTCACCAGAGGGCTGTGCGTCGATTCTTTGGAAGAGTGCAGATAAAGCATCACTTGCCGCAGAAGCGATGGGGGTGTCGGCATCTCGAGTCAAAGAGCTAGACCTTATCAATAATATTATTGAAGAGCCGCTTGGCGGGGCACATCGCAACTATGATGCGATGGCGAAAAACCTCAAGGCGCAGCTTAAACGTGATCTTGCAGATCTTGAAGCCTTAAGCACAGAAGATATGTTAGATCAGCGCTACAAGCGTTTGATGTCATTCGGTTATTGTTAATACGCGCAGCGCTCGTGTTGGCAAGTAAACCAATGTAAAATAAAAAGCCGCTTATTTAGCGGTTTTTTATTGTGTAGGTATAAATTCATGATCAATAACCGAGTCTATCAACAGGCCGAGCGTAGTTTACAAAAGCTAAATACGTCTGCAAAGGGACTTTGTGTGGCGCTGTCTGGTGGCGTTGACTCCGTGGTCTTGCTGCACCTTTGTCATCGTTATGCCGCTGTGCATCAGGTTGGCCTGCAAGCGGTTTATGTCAATCATGGTTTGTCGGAAAATGCGCATCGATGGCAGCAGTTTTGTCAGTCGCTCTGTGACACGCTTGAGCTCCCGTTTGTTGCTAAACAAGTTTCAATTACTCGTCAAGCTCGCACAAGCTTAGAAGCTCAAGCTCGAGAAGCCCGTTATCAGGCGCTGGATGAGGCTGCCTTGCAGGGATACGCGATCGTACTTGGGCAACATGCGGATGACCAAGTTGAAACCTTTTTGCTGCGGTTAAAACGCGGTGCTGGTTTACTTGGACTTGGCGCCATGAAACCACAAACCCAACTTGCTTCTGCTCGACTTTGCATTCGCCCGTTATTATCGGTCAGCCGTGATGAGATTGAAGCGTTTGCAAAGCAATATGATCTTGCACATATTACCGATGAATCAAATCAGGACGACGCCTTTGACCGTAACTTTTTACGTAATCAGGTGATCCCATTATTAAAGTCGCGCTTTACAGGTTTAGTTGGGAACGTACTACGTACGGTCGAGATATTACAAAGCCAACAGGCCATTATTGATGAAATAAGTGAGCAAGACTTGGCTGTGTGTTGTCGCCAACATGCGCTAGATATTGCCGCTCTTGGAGCTTTCTCGCCAGCTCGTCGCGATAATGTGATAAGAAGGTGGTTAGCAAAGCAGGGCCTAGAGATGCCCAGTCAAAAGCAACTTGACCAATTGGTGCTACAAGCATTGACATCCCGACAGGACAATCAGTTAAAAATTGACTTCAAGCATGGTGCCATCAGGTCTTACCGAGGTGCGCTTTACTGGGTGACAGCCAAAACCAAAAAGCGTGATATTGTGATTGAAGACCATAGTAAACTCACAGAGCTCAGCGTCCCTGTGGCAAAGCTTTCAGGAAAAGGCTGTCGTTTACCTGATTGCGATGAGGTGGTGAGCATTCGCTATGGACGACTTAACGACAAAATAAAGCCCCACGGGAAGCCGGGGTCGAACAGCATAAAACATTGGCTAAAAGACCGTCACATACCCAGTTGGGAGCGTGATTATATTGCGGTTGTTTATTACAATGAAGACCCGGTAGCTGTGGATGGCCTATTTGTAAGTGCTGAGCATGCTGATGATAATGGCGTTATTTGGGTAGTAAAAGATGACGGAAAATAAACAGATAGGTCAGCGTTTAGCGGCTAAATCACCCTTTGCAGTAGTGTTCACCGTAATTGTGTTTGCTGCGTTGTTTGTATTTAGTGAAGTGGTATGGCTGAACCAAGTGTTTGCGTCTAGCGCAGGGGTGATAAGTGTTGTTTTCTTATTACTCTATTGGCATGGAAAAGGTGGACTATATTTCATTTTGGGTTTGCTTTCGCCGATGTTTGCGGTGGTATTCTCTCAATTACCCGATTTCCTTGCGCTCGCATGGGTAATAAATGGTTTCTTTAATGGTGCAGCCTTGGCCTTAATGGCGTATCTATACATTGGAAAAGCTGCTCAGCGCTAACAAATAGCACTGAGCATAAGGGGAAGGGTGTTGTTTTATACCAATTCGCTTAATTGACCAGATATTAATGCGGGTTGGTTATACTGCGCGAGCGCAGTTTCTTCCAGCAGCTTTAGCTCGATACAACCCACTGTCGGCGCGGGCAAAGATGTTGTCTGCGTTATCGTGGCTTGAAGCTAAGGTGAAGCCTATGCTGGTTGTGACGGTATACTTTGTTAGCATGGTTGAGCTTCTAACGGTATCCATAATTCTTTCCGCGATAACCTTGTTGGTCGTAAATGCAGGATCATCTATTAGGATCGCGAATTCATCACCACCAAACCTGAATACCGAGTCCGTGGCGCGGGTCGAAGATTGTAGGATCCGTGAAAATTCAATCAAGACTTCGTCACCAGCTTTATGGCCATAAACATCGTTAACTTGCTTAAAGTTGTCTAAATCTAGCAGCATTAAACTAAAGTTTCGGTGTTGTCGACGGCTACGTTCAAGCTTTTCTTCAAGGTTGTCGGTAAACTGACTACGATTATACAAACCCGTTAATGAGTCTTTAGTCGCAAGTTGTAGCACCCGTGTGTACATCAATGCGTTACGCATAGGATAAATAAGACAAGCGTGTAACCTGAGCAGTTTTGATTTAATCGCCTCGCTAAACGGAAACTCGCTAAAATACACTAGCTGACCTAAGTGCTCTCGTTCAAGCTCTAAGTCGAAACTACTGGCCGGATATTGGCTATCGCAATTCTTCATCTGGAAGACACCCAAGTTACAGTGGAATTGTATCCCTGCAACCTTTGAGATCTTAGCCACATGCTCGGCATAAATAGTAAGAAGCTCTTCGATGTCGAGTGTGGTCTGTAGCTTATCGACAAGTCGAGCATACTGTTCGCCATGTTGACTACTATACTGCTCAGAATTGAACGGCAAATAATCGCCTCTGGTCGGCAGTCTTTGTGTCAAAATATGGACATTTTCCATATTTCTTCCCCCTTAATACAACAATACATGACTAATATGCGAACTTTATGCCAAAAATTTAAACTGGCTTAAAAACAAACGCTTGCTATATTTAAAGGAAAGAAAAAGAAATCCACCTAACTTTCCCGTCAATTTTTTTGCTCAGGAGGTCGATTGCAAAGTATCTTCGCGCAAGTTTTTGCCTTGCTATTATGTGCCGTGATCTTGGTCTGGTCCTTCAAGAGGATAGGGCTGCCGCCTATTTTGGCGTATTTACTAACGGGCGTTATTGCAGGTAGCCACGGGATAGGGTGGATGAGCGATAGTCATGAAATTCATTTTATGGCTGAGCTGGGCATTGTGTTTTTGCTGTTTAGTTTAGGACTGGAATTTTCGGTGCCAAAACTCATGGCGATGCGCAATGTGGTATTCGGTTTAGGTAGCTTGCAAGTCATCATCACCACAATTATTGGTATGTTAGTGTTGCGTTTTATGCAATACAACTGGACCGCTGCTTTTGTGATCGCAAGCTTAATTGCGCTTTCGTCTACCGCTGTAGTGGTGAAGCTACTAAAAGAGCTGGGCATGCTCAATACTCGCCATGGTCAGCTCGGGATTGGCATACTGTTATTCCAAGACATTGCAGTGGTGCCATTATTAATCGCCTTTCCATTGATGTCATCAGCGAGCAATTCAGAGCTGGCCTCCGCATTACTCTTTGCTTTTGCTAAAGGCGCGGTTGTTTGTTTTGTATTATGGGCTGTTGGTAAGTGGTTACTACCAAGAGTTTTTAATGAGATAGCGCTGGTTAGAACGGATGAGTTGTTTGTACTGTCTACTTTGGTTGTTGCTTTATGTGCAGGCGCACTGACCTACTCATTTGGCTTATCAATGGCACTGGGTGCTTTTCTTGCTGGGATGATGCTTGGAGAAAGTCAGTACCGTCACCAGCTTGAGGCGGAGATCCGGCCGTTTAGAGATATTCTTATGGGGCTGTTTTTTGTCACCGTTGGCATGCAACTCGACATCCCTTATGTACTCAATCAGTTTATTTATATTGTTGCAGCACTCGCCGCAGTGCTTGTGATTAAAGTGTTGATCATCGCAAGTATTGCGCAGTTAATGGGTGAACGAAAACGCGATGCCTGGAGTGCGGGTATACTGATATGGCAGATGGGGGAATTTGGTTTTGTATTACTCGCCTTAGCGAGCCGCCATCAACTGTTAGATCAAAATGCCGTCTCATTTCTTATTGCCTTAGGGGTATTGTCGATGGCACTCACTCCTTACCTTATTGGTAAAACGGCAAAAATTTTGAACCTTCTCGGTATTGAAAAAGATTGGAAACCGGAAGCGCCATCTGGCTACAATGTTTCTGATTTAAAAGACCATGTAGTGATATTTGGTTATGCTCGAGTTGGTCAAACGATTGCGCGATTTTTACGCCCAGAGGCCATTCCTTACATTGCCATAGAGCGTAACCCACAAATAGTGCAAGATGCCCAAACCGCTGGTGAGCCAGTTTTATTCGGCCATGCTGCACAAAAGACACTATTAAAGTCAGCACATATCGATAAAGCGCGACTGGTGATTATTACCTTTGATGATTTTGAGCAAACGCAGGTTGTGGTTGATGCCATTCGTCGTCGCACCGAGGAAGTAAAGATTTTAGTGCGTATGAAAGATGATAGCCATATGGAGCAATTGAAATCATTAGGCGTGGCAGAGGTGGTGCCGGAATCGCTGGAAGCGAGTCTGATGTTGGTTTCTCATGTGCTCTATATGTCAGGCGTTCCCATGCGAAGGATTTTTCGCCGTGTGAGTAAGGAACGAGAAAACCGTTACCCCTACTTACATGGCTTTTTTGCTGGCGACAGCGCTGATCTCAATGAGGGAAAAGGCGAACGTCTAGAGTATTTACATGCACTGGCATTACCCGACAACGCATTTGCAGTGAACAAGTCCATAGCCGAGCTTGAGCTGAATGTTAAGCGAGTCGACATCACCGCCCTTAGGCGAGATGGCGAAGAAATAGAGCAGCCTGATGAGCAAACCATTTTACGCGTCAATGACGTGTTATTGCTCAGAGGTAAACCCCGTCGCGTAGAGCGAGCGGAGCAATTCCTACTCGATGGCCTGCCGTAGTAAAACTGGAACAGCTCGGTGCATAAAGCGCCTCCTACAAAGTAGAGTAGGAGCTGGTTTACCCAGCGATCTTTCGTGGTATCTACAACATCAGCTCGGCGCATAAAGCGCCTCCTACAAGGTAGGGTAGGAGCTGGTTTACCCAGCGATTTTTTGCGGTATCTGTAACAACGGCTCGGTGTGTAAAGCACCTTCTACAAAGTTGGTAGGAGCTGGTTTATCCAGCGATTATTTTCTGTATCGGTGACAACAGCTCGGTGCGTAAAGCACCTCCTACAAAGTAGGTAGGAGCTGGTTTATCCAGCGATTTTT
>NZ_NKHF01000042.1 GCF_002744175.1 Pseudoalteromonas piscicida | reverse complement strand
TATTATATAATAGTTCAAATAATAACCACCCACTAAAGTTTGCCCCAAAATCATCAATAACTCATTAAAGATAAAACATGATTAGTTCCATATCCCAGACTCTGTCTTCCCTTGTATTGTGACACTATCTACCTTGAAACGTGGTTCTCTCCCTTGCGCTCTTTGCTGATGGTAATCAGCCGTAACCGCCAAAATAGTCGGAGTAAGCCGTACAATCGCAATAACATTAACCACTGTCATTAGCCCTAATGCAATATCAGCTAAATCCCATACCTGTTTTAGCGTAGCTGAAGCGCCCCATAGCATCATAGACAAATAGCATGCGGTATAAATTGAGCGGCCTATTTTATTGTCCAAATGAAATAGATGCAGGTTACTTTCAGCATAGGCGTAATTTGCTACCACCGAGGTAAAGGCAAACAAAGTGATGGCCGCAGCCACAAAGTACACGCCCCCTGTCGCTAAATGTGCGGTCATCGCTGATTGCGTTAGACGAATACCTTCCATCTCACTGCCAATATCTATGTCTGCTAATAGAATGATGACGGCGGTACAACTACACAACACAATAGTATCAAAGAACACGCCAAGCATTTGGATATAGCCTTGCGTCACCGGATGATTGGGAATAGGAGTTGCGCTTGCCGATGCATGCGGCACACTACCCGCTCCCGCCTCGTTAGAATAGAGCCCGCGCTGAATGCCATTTTTAATGGCGGCGCCAAGTGCCCCAGCCCCCGCTTCTTGTAACCCAAAAGCACTGAGCAAAATATCTTTGATCATAGCTGGCACTTGCGAGTAATTCATCGCAGTGATGATAACCGCTGCGAGCACAAAAACTAGCCCCATCGCTGGCACTACTTTTTCAGCAAATCGCGCAATCGCTTTAAAGCCACCAAGAATAATAGAACCCGCAAGCACAGTGATCACAATACCGGAGTACATGGTTGGGATTTCAAATGCATAATTAAGGGCATCGGTAATAGTGTTTGTTTGCATAGCACTAAAGGTAAAGCCGTAGCCTAAAAACAAACAAAATGCGAAGCATACTGCAAGTATCGGGCTTCCTAGTCCCATTTGAATATAATAAGCTGGGCCGCCTCTAAACTCACCTTGGCTGTCTCGCACTTTATAGACTTGTCCAAGCACACTCTCAGCAAAGCCAGTTGCCATCCCCAAAACGGCTATCATCCACATCCAAAATACCGCGCCACTGCCACCAAGAGAAATAGCAACCGCAACGCCAGCTAAATTACCGGTACCAACCCGAGCAGAGAGTCCGGTACATAATGCTTGAAAAGAACTGATATTATTTTCATCGCCTTCACTGCTACCCTTTAATAGGCTAAACATATGGCGAAATTTTGCCACTTGTATTCCCCTAAGCAGGATAGTAAACCAAAACCCCGCGAATAGAAGAATGTATATTAATATCTGGCCCTCTCCCCATAAAAGACCATTAACACTCTTAACTACACTTTCAAACATAGGCCATTCCTGTTTTGTTATTTTCTCAATTGGCTTAATTATTTGATCTACTTTGAGGCGAGAAAACCTTGCCACCACTCAACCAAAATTCGTTCTATTTATTGTTCTAAATAAGAAATTTTTAACGCAATTAGCGTCTGATTTGCTTCCTCAAATTGAGCAAGTATTAAAACCAAGTGATATTGTTATCTGCTGTTGCTCTGGTATCACTTATCGGTGATTTAACCTGAGGTTGAGTTATTAAAATGGATCCCTGCAATCATACAACGTACAGACCCTCCAGCAGCTTCGATTGTGGGTATATCGATAGCAACAAGCTTAGCTGACTTTTCAATGACAGCAATTTGCTCAGGCAATAGCGCCCGATAAGCCGTAGTAGACAACGCTAGTATGCGACCTGTACTCCCTTGTAGCTCTATCGCGTTGCCGCAAAAGTGTTGGATCTGCTCATAAGATAGCGTAATCACAGTATGACCGCTTTGCGCAAAGCGGTTTGTCAAATGGGCTCGCTGATGCTCAGGCACCATATCTAGGCATATCATGACGAAATCCGTCGCGACACACATTAAGACATTGGTGTGATAAACAGAGACTTCATTTTTATCGTAGGCATTAAATATTTCTGCCTGTAGTCCTAACTGCTCACAAACTTGATTGACCAAGTTGGCGTTGGTGCGCTTGGACTCAACAGCATAGGCCACTTTCGATTGATGGTCGATAACCATAGAGCCAGTGCCTTCTAAAAACACTTCTTCAGTGGTTAAATCGCTATAATCGTTGACGGCTGACACCTGATAGTGAGCGCTCAAAAAGTCGATGATATCGCGGCGTATTTCCTGCCTACGATTCGGTGCATACATCGGATAAACCACCAACTGACCATCGCTGTGTGTCGAGAACCAATTATTGGGAAAAACTGAATCGGGTGTGTCTGTAGAGGTATCTTCAAATAAATGTACCTTTACGCCAGCCAACTCTAGCGCTTGTACGGCATTGCTGACCTCAACATACGCTCTGTTGTTAGGATTGTTTTCGCTGCATGCTTGCTGAAATGCATTATCTTGCATGGTTTGAGGATTAGAAGTGAAATGGTGTGGACGGATCATTACCACCGCTTGTGGTGCTTGGTTTATCTTTGTCATACTGCACTCATCAGTTAGGCGTTGTCATACGCAATATCAGTGTAACCACACCACAAGACAATTGAAATGCCAAAATTTTATACAATTAGTACAGTTTTCTATCATTTTGCTATGCTGAGTTATACAAATAGACTAACAATGATAAGACTGCATGATGACTCCTTACCTATATGATGCGCTTGATAAAGCCTTGATTGCTGAGTTACGCAAAGATGGCCGAGCAGCCATTTCAACCTTAGCCAACACGCTCAAAGTATCTCGCGGAACCGTACAAAACCGCTTAGATAGACTTGTTTCCAGTGGCGCAATTCAAGGCTTTACTGTAAGAGTTCACGAACATATAGAATCTGAGCTTGTGCGCGCCATCATGATGATAGAAGTCATTGGTAAATCGACCACACAAGTGATCAATGCACTGCGTGGGATCCCCGAACTCAGTAAAATTCATACCACGAACGGAGCATGGGATTTAATCGCTGAAGTGCAAGCCGCTAGCCTCAGTGAGTTCGATGGTATACTAAGACAGGTTCGTGAAACTGATGGGATATTAAATAGCGAAACTAGTATTTTTCTTTCCAGTATATAAAAAGTGATCCCGCCTTTGCTTAGATTTAAATTATAATTATCTAAAAACAAAAAAATCTAGTAGCTAAAAAATATTAAGTTAAGGGCTATTAAATTATCACTCTAAGCTTTAAGAAAGGAAATAAAATGAGCTCTCTCTTTTTGTTTATCTTTATTATTTTTTCAAATTTAACTTTCGCCAGCAGTGTAAATCCAACGAAAATCACGCGTATTTTAGCTGGCCCTGGTTTTGGTAATAACGTAATGATAGCTGTTAGTAATAAGCCCAAAGACGCACCCAGTTACCAAGCCAATGCTATTTATAATTATGCTTTTGATGGAACCACTGAAACAGGAAAAATGACTTTAAGTTTGGCACTTGCTGCTTACGCTGCTCAAAAAGCAGTTTGGTTGGGCGGCACAGCTACATGTACTTTGTATGACGGTATCGAAAATTTAAAGCATATTGTGGTTCAGTAGTCACTGATCACTGTGCCTACAAAAAACTATAGCACCTAGTTTGAAAATAAAAAGGAAGCTACACCGCTTCCTTTTTTATTTTCAACTCGGCTTTATCCTAACTACGACCAAAACATATAGCTTTCTATTTCGTTGTTCTAGATAAGAAAATCTAATGCCGCTAGCATTAGATTTAATCCTCAATTAAGCCGATATAATAACAATCACGTATTAGATACAATACCTTGCAAACAAGCTTGCAACGGTTGCAGCCGTAGGTTTGCCATGCTGCCAGTCGCCACCTTCAACGCCGCTACCTGCAATATCCATATGCACATACGGAATTGGCAACTCTGCATTACAACCATGCTTGTCTAAACCACCAACAATTGCCAAAAATGCCATTGGGAATTGGTGACCACGAGCCGTAACCGCCGATGGTGCGTTGTTGCTCGATAGCACATCGTCTGCAAGTGTGCGTGGTTTTACAAAGTCATAGTCTTCACGTCGGCTACGCGATACTTCCGCGCAATCTGCCCATAAGTCGCCCATGTCTGCAATCTTGCGAGACACTTGTGCCGCTCGTGCGGGACCATTCTCAACATAGGCACTGTAAGGACCCATAGCGCGCGCCGCATGACCTGTCAGTGTTGCAACCGTAAAGATCTCAGGGTTTTTCTCACCAAGAGCTAAGTCTTTTGCTTCGCTCAGTAAGTCGCCCATCGCCAAGCGGCCTTCCGCGTCGGTATTACCAATACGAACGCGAACGCCTTCTCTGCTTTCAATGATTTCATCTGGCACAAAACAGTCAGAACCAATTGAATTACGAACCACTGCAAGATACGCAATCACTTTAACGCCTTTTGGCTGATACTTAGCAACGGCTTCCATAAAACCAACCACTGATGCTGCACCACCTTTGTCTCGGCTCATGCCCGCCATAAAGCCGCCCACTTTAAGGTCTGCACCACCGGTATCGTAGACTAGGCCTTTACCAACAAAGATAAGGGTACGTTCAACGTCACCTTCTGGCTCATATGCCATTTTTACCACCCGAGGATGATGACGCTCAACGGCGTAAGAGGCGCGTGCCACTGTACTTAATAGTGGATACTGCTCATCCATAATTTGACGGTCTGCAATTACTTCAACGTTTACCGCTGAGCCTTGGAATAACTCAACACAGTAGTCAGCGAAACGTGGCGGCGCCATGCGCTCAGGCTCAGTACCACATAAATCTCGCGCAGCATACTGACCTGCAGCAATTGCGCTAAGCTGATCGCAGCTTTGTGCAGATGCTTCAAACAGATAAATCGCTTCGATTGGCTCAATCGTTTCGCCGCGGTATTCACGGGCTTCTAATGGCTGCCATAAGCCTTGGCATGCACCTAAAAAGCTTACTGCACGCGCATTTTCATAACGAGTATCGGCAGGCACATTAACAACAGCAAGCACAGGCTTTACGGCACCCGCGGCTTTAGCTTCTAGAATACCGGCTTTTGCCGCTTCAAAGAAACGGCGCACATCATCATAATCTCTATCTAATGGACCGGTTGGTGCGATCACTAAACGGTTGCCCGGTACTTTGTCTGAAACAAGCAGGCTCGCCTTTTGAGCAATACGCGCATCGACTGCTAAAAACGGTGCTGCAACGTCATTAAGCTGTGCGCTGCCTAGGTTTTGAATATCATGGGTAACAACAACGATAGCATCAGCATCGCTTTCAAACAGATTGTTACAAGGTAATGCAATTGGAAAAGACATAAAAAAGGCCCTTTTCTATATTAGAATTAGGGCCGACTATAGGTGATTTGTGCTCAAGTTCCAAGGAAACTAGGATATATCACGGGCTTCATCTGGTTTTGCTTTGGTTTTGCTGATCACAGACCAAGCTTCTAACATCACCAAAATACTGACCACCAGCACTATGACATCCAGAACGACCAACAGCCAATTACCTTTTTGATAGTATTCGCCCAGTTTAATCACGCCTGCAAAAAACGCCATAACCAACACAAATACCATAGGGATTAAGGTGTACTTAGCTGGACGCCCTAATTTGATGAGGTAGACCGAAATAACCAATAAGGTTAAACTTGCCAAAATCTGGTTGGTAGAGCCAAACAAGGGCCAGATCACCATTCCACCGCTACCTGAAGCGCCACCAGCACCAAAGGCAAGTAACAAGCAGCATCCTACAGCAAATAAGGTTGCAACAATGCCGTTATTAAGTAGTTTGATATTATAGATTTCTCCCCACTCTTGAATAATATAGCGCTGCAGCCTAACGCCAGAGTCCATGGTGGTTCCGGCAAAAAGTACAACCATAACAGCAAGTAAAGTTGATGCGATTTCTACAGGTAACCCCCAACCTGTGCTGATAAGATTTGAACCACCATTAATGAAGGCTGACACACTACCCGCACCAAGGTGACTATAAATTTCATGCCACTCTTCTGGCGATACTGCGAGCATCACGCCACTCACGGCAACTAATGTGATCAGTGCAAGTGAGCCTTCACCAACTGCACCTAAATAACCGACAAAGCGGCCATCGGTTTCTTTATCTAACTGTTTAGAGCTGGTGCCAGACGACACAATACCGTGAAAGCCCGATACCGCACCGCAAGCAATAGTCACAAACAGCAAGGGGATAATACTTGGGGTGTTTTCGACCGTTTGGGTATTAAACGCCGGAGCCGTGATATCAGGCATTACCACAAATACCGCACCATACAGTAAAACCAACCCAACCAGCAGCTGCATGCCATTAATAAAATCACGAGGTTGTAATAACATCCAAACCGGTAACAATGACGCCACGGCGGCATAGATAAACAGGATGATGATCCAATTGGCTTTGTCGCTTAGACCAAACATTTCGGTTGGTAAGGTAATCGGCATGCTACTTCCCATATAAATGGTAGCGTATAGCACAATGACTCCAATTATACACAGCGGAATTAATGGCACTTTGCGCTTGAGCAATTGGCCGATGATAAGCGCCACAACAATGGCAGACCATGCGGGGAACACCGCATTTGGGTTACCCACGAACGAGTTAGCTATCACCACCCCGAACACCGCATTTACCATGAGCAGGACAAGGAATACCACTATCATAAATAATGAACGAGTGCGCTTGCCAATCACGCTTTCAGACAGTGCGCCCATCGACTTACCTTTGTGACGAGCACTCGCCCATAAAGCGCCCATGTCATGGACACCGGCAAAGAATATAGTGCCAAATACCACCCAAAGCACCGCAGGCACCCAGCCCCAATACACGGCGATAGCAGGACCTACAATGGGCGCAGCGCCAGCGACTGAAGTAAAGTGATGCCCCCACAATACCACCTTATTGGTGGGAACATAATCAACGCCATCCTCAAGTTCATGGGCTGGGGTGACAAAGTTGTCATCCATTTTAAAGATTTTTTCAGCAATAAATTTGGAATAAACAAACCATCCAAATAACATCCCTATAATGCCGAAGAGCACGATCATTATGGATTGCATAATGCTTACCTCTTGTTGTTGTTTTAATTACACGCGATCTGCGTAATATTTGTTGCACGACAATCTCGAAGCTAGCACAAAATGAATTATTTGCAGTTATCTTTTAGTCTAGGTTAATCGAACAGCCCTAGCTGGGCCTGATCATTGGGTTTTTCATTTAAGCCTAAATGCAGCCCAACTAAGCGGACGGGCTTAAACTTTTGTCGCGCCATGGCTTCCACCAACAACTCTTCAAATATGGCAAGGTCAATATGTTGATATTGACACTCTTTAGTGGTTTGAGTGAAATCGTAGAACTTCACTTTGACCCCAAGCTTGGTAAATCCACGCTGTAAATAAGGTTGTGCTCGGCGCGTCAGCTCAGGTAAAAGTTTTTCTGTGATCACCTGCTTTAGCGTTTCAAGGTCCAGTGTATCTTCTGCAAACGTGGTTTCAACGCCTACCGACTTACGAATTCGGTCGGTTTCAACTTTGCGTTCATCTATGCCTTGGCAGCGCCGCCACAACACCGCACCAAACTTGCCAAATGACTGGCGTAATTGCGCCTCAGATAACGCTTTAACATCGCTGCCGTACTCCAATCCCATGGCCAGCAACTTTTGTTGCGTTACTTTCCCCACACCGGGAATTTTTTGCAATGGTAATGAGTCGATAAACGCGCTCACTTGATGAGGTGGAATAACACATTGGCCATTGGGTTTATTTTCATCGCTGGCGATTTTGGCCAAAAATTTAATTGGCGCAATCCCCGCTGAAGCAGTTAGGCCTGTCTCATTGAATATATCTGCTCGTATTTGCTCAGCAATAAGGGTTGCACTACCGTTAAACTGTTCACAGTCCGTGACATCAAGGTAAGCTTCATCCAAAGACAGCGGTTCAATAAGCCGTGTATAGCGGGAAAAGATAGCTCTGATCTGTTGTGAGATAGCTTTGTATACGTCCATTCTTCCCGGCACAATGACCAGCTGTGGGCAGAGTTTTTTCGCTTGATAATTCGACATCGCAGAGCGCACCCCATACTGGCGAGCAATATAGTTTGCCGTTGATAGCACCCCACGATGACTCCGCCCACCAATGGCCATAGGCACTGTTGCAAGCTCGGGGTTATCGCGCATTTCTACCGAAGCGTAGAACGCGTCCATATCAATATGAATAAACTTACGCATACAAAGCACTGTCTAAATAAACAGTACTTATTATGTGCTAATTTTGCCGTTGTTGCAATCTTGAACATATGCTCGAACGTAGTGGTCTATACTTGTCATGTGCTGTGTTGCAACTTGCACCTAAAAACAGAGATAATGCTAACAATATCAATGTAGTCCAAAGTACTTAATTCATTTGCTTTGGCTAACTATTCTTACTCAGCAATCAATCAGGAGCCTGCATGAAGTACTCACGACTTGGTAGTAGCCCACTTGAAGTTTCACGCATTTGCTTAGGAAGCATGACTTGGGGCGTACAAAACAACCAGCATGATGCCGACGAGCAAATCAATTATGCACTAAGCCGTGGTATTAATTTCATCGATACCGCTGAAATGTACGCAGTTCCTCCATCCCCTGACACATACGGTAAAACAGAAGCAATCATTGGCAATTGGTTAAAGCGCCATCAAGAAAAACGTGAGAAGCTAGTTCTTGCCACAAAAATTGCAGGCAATGGACTACCTTGGATCCGCAAGGGGAACCCAATCACAGGTCAATCCGTGATCCAAGCCGTCGATGATTCTTTAGCGCGCTTAAATACTGACTATATCGACCTTTATCAGTTACATTGGCCAAATCGTACGTCTCCACATTTTGGCAAGCAGTGGCCGGGCATGTTACCACTGAGTGAACTCAACAGTGCTGAAGAGCGTGAAGGTATGCTAGATATTCTAGAAGGCCTAGCCAGTTGTATTCAAGCTGGAAAAATTCGTCACTGGGGGTTGTCAGATGACACGCCATGGGGCATTCACACCTATCTGAATTTAGCTACACAACATAACTTACCAAAGCCGATTGCTATCCAAAATGAGTTTAGTTTGTTACATGCTAAAGATTGGCCTTACTTGATTGAGAGCTGCGTAAACGAAGATATTGCTTACCTGCCTTGGTCACCGCTCGCAGGTGGCATGCTCAGTGGCAAGTATTTAGGTGGTGCAAGACCAGAAGGTAGCCGATGGACCTTAGTACAAAGGCAGGGCTTATTTAGAGATACACAACTGGCACAAGAAGCCGTTGCGAAATATCAAGAAATCGCTAAAGAATTTAACATGACTGCGGCGCAGCTGGCGCTGGCTTGGTGCGATCAAGTCGATGGCGTCACTTCAACCATCATCGGCGCAACAACCATGGCGCAACTGAAAGAAAATATCCAAGCGTTTGACACCCCACTATGTGCAGAATCTCTGGCGGAAATTGATACCGTATTTAAATCATATCCGGCACCGTTTTAATACCAGTTTTTTTGCTTAAGCGTGCAATTTTAAGGCGAGAAAATTTTGTTACTTATTAGATTTCAGATAATAAATCTGTAACCCAGCAAACGGCTGATTTACGCCCTCAAATTGAGCAAGCATTAAGATAAAAGGGTATTATACTCCCAATCACGATACGCCTTCTACGTACTGGCGTATCGTCTTTCAGTACTACGTTTGTTACCTAAATTGAAGTTAAAACTCAATGAAAAACCTAAATAATACCCCCGTGGCTCCGCTTCCGGGCAGCTGCTTTACCAGAAAGACTACTCGCGCTATTGTTCTAAGAGGCAATGATATTCTAATGCTTTATACCAAACGTTATGACGATTACACCTTGCCAGGTGGCGGCGTAGACGAAGGAGAAACCTTAGAAGCGGCATTAGCGCGAGAGCTAAAAGAAGAAACCGGTGCGCTCTCTATTACAGGCTTAACTCCTTTTGGTCGCTATGAAGAGTATCGCCCTTGGTACAAACCCGGTCATGACAACGTGCATATTATTTCTTATTGCTACGTTTGTGAGATCTGCGGCGAGTTTGATGCACCTGCCATGGAGGGTTATGAACATGCCAATGGTATGAAGCCGGTATGGATCAACATAGACCAAGCGATTGCGCATAACGAAGCCAAACTCAATGACGCAAATAATAAAGGGATGTCGGTTTTACGTGAATTGACTTTGCTAAAACATATATCCGCACAGCTAGTCACTTGAGATTGGAACGATCACAAATTAACTTTCCTATTGAGGGAACAATTAAGTCGTTATGACGTTCTAACTCCGCATGACTAAAGGATCTAATAACAATAATGCGGTTACTCCAAAACAATCTGATTAGTTTCACTATTGTCGGCTCTGTGTTGCTGCATCTACTGCTCGGCTGGTATCTGCAGCAACGTATTCATATCCCCTCGACACCTCTGGAAATGAAAGCTATGAAAACTTATTTGGTTGTTGAGCCAGCTAAGCCAAAGGACATGCACATTGAGCCACCAACGGTAACTGATAATAAACCGATAACAGAGTCAACACCAACACAACCTCCTCAGAATACTCAGGCTGAACCAAGGAGAGCGGTGCAAGCACAGGCGCAACAGCCAGCGATTGAAACTACAACTGAAATCATCACCAAAGCGCCAATAGCAACTGAAGCCAAAAAGCTAGACCACCGCAAAGCTATCTCTCAGTTTCGCCAGCAATTACTTGAATCACCACCGAGTGATATCTCGTTAAGTCAGAGTATAAATAAGCCGCTTCAAATCACTGTACCTAAAACACATCAAACTCGTGCTGCGAACATGCAAAGAGAAAGACTCGCGTCGACCCCTCAATTTACGGTATATCGTGAAAATGGCCTATGCTATACAGAAGTTCGCCCTGATCCCAGTATACCTCCCCCTGAGGGGTTAAATAAAAATTGGCGCACCGCACCTGGACCTTGCGACGGCGGTGCCATTAAAAAAGCCTACGATGCAGCCATGAGTAAATGGCTTAATAAACGCTAACCCTGCTATCATGGGAAAAACGAATTAGTATGAATGCAATATGGAAACCGTGACAATTCTTGTCGACGCACAGAACGTCTATTACACCACCAAACAGGCTTATCAAACCGGTTTTGATTACAACGCGTTTTGGCGTAAAGCAACAAAAAACCGCCAAGTACACTCAGCGATTGCCTACTCCAGCGAACGGGGCGACGATAAACAAAGACAGTTTCAAAATATTCTGCGGGCCATCGGTTTTGAGGTGAAGTTAAAACCCTATATTCAACGAGCTGATGGTTCTGCAAAATGTGATTGGGATGTCGGTATTACCATTGATGCAATGGAATGTGCGGCACAGTCCGATGTGGTTATTCTTGTGACTGGAGATGGTGACTTTGACTTACTCGCCAATAAACTCACAGAAAAGTACCATACGCGGGTCGAAGTATATGGTGTACCTCAACTTACCGCCGCTTCACTGATCCGCGCCGCCAGCGAGTTTATACCAATCGAAAACGAGTTGTTGATTAATAAAAAGTAACGCTAGCAATTTGCCTTTATGGCATTTTGCTAGCCAATTGAATTAATCCGACAAGTAATACTCTACACTGGTGACAACACGCACGATTTTTATTTGTGGTGTATTAGAGTCTCGGTCACGAATACTAAATTGCCCTTGTCTGGCTGACTTTATTTTGCCTAATACTGAATCTGAGTCTTTCGCAAACTTCACCGCCACTTCTCGGGCTTTTTGTGTGGCCTCTTGTACCATTTCAGGTTTGATGTCGTTCAGTCCAGTAAACAGGTATTCAACTCGATTTTGATAATCATCTTTGGTGATGGCGATACCCTGCTTTGCCAGTTCGCTTAATTGTCCGAGCGCTTGAGATACCTTGTCTGGGTTATTGGAGTAGACTGTTACACCCGCTTTTGCCACATAGCGAAACCCTTGGTTATTTTGCCCATATTCCTGCGCATACTTATCCGTAATAGAAGGCGCAGAGATTGACAATTCTGCGGCGTCAAATCCTTGTAGGGTGAGAAACGCGCGAATAGCAGCATTTTTCTTTTCAATTCGTTCCACTAACGCTTCTAGGTCGTTGTCGGCATCACGATAGAATACCGGCCAAATCACGGTATCTGCTTTGACTTCTTTCTCTGATAAGCCCTTAACGCTTACCGTTCGTTCCATGCCTTTTACTTCAAGGATGGTGTCTTTTACCAGCCAACCGCTCACTACCACCGCCAGTGATAATAACGCCGCTGGGGCTAAATATTTACTCATAGTCGACATATTTCTGTCCTCAGGGTTACGCCTTCATTATGATTTTCAAACTATTGTACCGATTAGCTTAATTAAGTGACCTATTTTGAGGGGGTATTAAGCCTAAATGGTATTATTACGGAGGTAGATCAAAGTCTACCGCTATAGCGCTCGAAAACTGCGAGCAAAATGGTAGAGTGATACATATGAGCTGAGGCTGAACTAGGAATCAATATGAGCGTAAAACGTATTAGCCAATTTTTTAACCCAAAATCTATTGCCGTAATTGGGGCCTCTAATAACCCTGATCGCGCTGGCTTTATCGTTATGCGTAACTTACTCCAAGGCGGCTTTAAAGGCCCGATCATGCCAGTGAGCCCAAAGCACGCTGCAGTTCATGGTGTACTAGCCTACGACGCCATCAAACACTTACCCAAAGTACCTGATCTTGCCGTTATTTGTACCAATAAACAAACTTTAGCGCAAATCATTGCCGAGCTTGGCGCGATAGGCTGCCAGCACGCAATCATTATCGCCGCTGGACTTGATAGCGCCCATAAACAGCAACTAAAAGATGCCGCCAAGGAAGCCAAAGTTACGTTACTTGGCCCAAACTGCTTAGGTCTGTTAATTCCCCACCTGGGGATTAATGCCAGCTTGTCTCATACGGTTGCAACCCCCGGTAAGCTTGCCTTTATCTCGCAGTCAGCCGCAGTATGCTCAACCATTTTAGATTGGGCTCAACATAAAAAAATTGGCTTTTCTTACTTTATCTCAGTGGGCGATTGTCTTGATATTGATTTTGATGAACTGCTCGACTTTTTAGGCCGTGACCCAAAAACTCAAGCGATATTGCTGTATATCGATAATATCGACGATGTAAGGCGTTTTATTTCCGCCGCTAGAGCGGCAGCCTTTAGCAAACCGGTGATCGCAATAAAAACCGGAAAAACCAAAGCAGGAGCTATCGCTGCGCTCAACCATACCGGTGGTAATACTTCAGATGATGCGGTTTACGATGCAATGTTCCAACGCGCAGGTATGCTCCGGGTGAACGACCTCCGCGAGCTCTTTGCCGCCACTCAAACACTCGCTCTGCATCCTAAGCTGCTGCAAGTGGAACAACTAACCATCTTAACCAATGGCGGCGGCCCAGGCATTATGGCAGTCGACACCTTATTACAAAATTCGGGCAAACTTGCGGTGTTGAGCGAACAAACGAAGCAATCGTTAAGCAACCTAATACCTCAAACTGATCATGCCTGTAACCCAATCGATATTTTTGGAGACTCATCCCCTGCGCGTTATAAGCAAGCGCTAGAGATCTTATTAAAAGCCGACGAAGTCAAGAATCTCTTGATTATTCATACGCCGTCTGCATTAGCGCCAAGTACAGCCTATGCCGAAATCATTGCCGAAACACTGGCTAAAATTCCCAAGATGGCACGCCCTTATGTAATGACTAACTTTATGGGGGAAGAAGCTGCGTATGCTGCAAGATTGGTTTGTGCAAATGCAAAAATTCCGACCTATCGAACACCTGAGGGAGCGGTTGGTGCCTTTATGCATTTGGTTAGTTATCGTCGAAACCAAAAGCACCTTACGCAAACGCCTGAGTCCTACAGTGATGAAAACCAACTACAACATCTCCAGACCAAAGGCTTAATCAACGACTTTTTAGCTGCTGGGTCAAATAAACTTGCCACCCATTTAGCATCCCAGATACTGACCAATTACGATATTGAGTGTATTGAAACACAGATTGCTCTGACGCCATCCGAAGCAAAAGAGCAAGCTGAACTACTGGGTTTTCCCGTTGCGCTTAAATTGATCAGTCACGATATTCCGTCTAAATCAGAAGTCGGTGGTGTGGTGCTTAACCTCAATGATGGCGAAGAGGTGGAACAAACCGCATTCGCGATGTTGCTACGGATCCGTGAAGCGGCACCAGATGCCGAAATAGAAGGCTTCTCGCTACAAAGAATGGCAAAGCGGGCTGGTGGACAAGAGCTGAGGATTGCGGTGAAAACAGAGCCGGGTGTAGGCCCCGTTATTTTGCTTGGTGAGGCTGGCACTGGGCTCAATTTCTCGCAAGCGTCTGTGGCATTGCCTCCTTTGAATATGAATTTGGCCAAATACCTGATTGCAGCAGCCCACGACAAAGGCTTTCTTAAAGAGCGAGCTTTACCTGAAAAAGTCGATAAATACCGCCTTTGTGCGTTATTAACTCGTGTGTCACAGATGATTGTTGATCAGCCAGATATTATGGATATAGAGCTGAACCCTATTCTAGCTTGCTCTGGTCAGTTTCAAGTATTGGATGCCAGCATAACGCTGAAGCGCTATGAACCCATTGCCGGCCGTAAACGCTTAGCTATCCGCCCTTACCCTCGTGAGCTTGTCAAAACCGTAACATTAAAAGATGGTCGCCCAGCGACACTGCGCCCAATCCGCCCCGAAGATGAAAGAGCGCATCAAGAGTTTGACCAATCTTTGAGTAAAGAAGACAGATACCGCCGATTTTTTGGTGAACTGCCACAGTTTAACCACGAGCAACTCGCAAAGATGACCCAAATCGATTACGACCGCGAAATGGCATTTATTGTCACGATTCCTAATAAGTTGAGTTATCAAACCTTGGGGGTATCTCGGGTATTGATGGATCCCGATAATCAAGTTGCTGAATTTGCAGTGGTTGTACGCTCCGATTGCCAAGGACTTGGGCTTGGCAGAATATTGATGGAAGCCGCTATCAATCATTGCCGCAAACAAGGTGTGCAGAGCATCGAGGGGATCACCTTACCTGAAAACAGCGGCATGATTGGCCTTGCCAAAAAGTTGGGATTTGCCGTATCTCGAGATTTTGAAGAAGGTACAATTCAGATGGTGTTACACTTATGATAATTGTTCGAACATAATACCAACAAAGGACATTAGCAGCTTGATACAACTTCACATCAGAGAAAAAACCGCTGCCGTTTTGGAGGCAACGGGACAATATCGAAGAATAGGCCGTGCAGTTGATATATTTCTGATCACGCTCATCTTAAGCAATGTTGTCGCTATCGTACTTGAGTCAGAACGCGATTTAGCCACCGTGTATCATCGTTACTTTCTGACTCTGGAATTAGTCAGCGTTGCGATATTCGCCGTGGAGTACTTGCTGAGGCTTTGGTGCTGTGTCGATAAACTAGACTACCGCCATCTTGACATTCCCAATTGGAAAAAACGGCTGAAATACATTGTTTCGCCTCTCGCGGTGATCGACCTTGTTGCTATTTTACCCACTATTCTCATGGCCTTTATCACTTTTGACTTGCGTTTCTTACGTGTCATTCGTCTACTGCGGATCTTTAAGTTGACCCGCTATTCCCGTGCCATGCAATTATTACTCGCGGCTTTTAAAGAAGAGTCAAGCTCCTTGCTTGCCGCATTCTTTATTATGAGTGTGGTACTTATCATGGCTTCTTGTGGTATCTACCTAATTGAACATGACATCCAACCGGATAAGTTTGGCTCTATTCCTAAATCTATGTGGTGGGCAATGGCAACCCTCACCACCGTGGGCTATGGTGACGTCGTGCCTGTTACGCCGCTTGGCCAGTTCTTTGGTGGTCTAATCACATTACTGAGTATGGGAATGGTGGCGATCCCAACCGGCTTATTGGCATCAAGCTTTGCCGATCAAATGCGCAAACGCAGAGACGCATTTAACGAAGCGGTATTGCATGCCTTAGTCGATGGCGAAGTGGATAAAAGTGAACGAGCGCATTTGGAAGCACTGCGACTTGAATTAGGCTTGAGTCCATTAGAGGCAAATCAGGCCATCAAACTGATGACCAGTCAACGAGTGCATCATATGTATTGCCGTCACTGCGGGAAACGGCTGTAGCCACTAACTACAGCTTTTCTTGGGTGTTTAGCATCTGTGCAACTTGCTCGCCTGAAATCGCAGAGCTAAATCGGTAACCTTGATAATAGTCCACTTGCTCGGCGTGAATGCGCTGATATTGGACGTCGTTTTCAACGCCTTCTGCGACACATTTTAGGCCCAAACCATGAGCAAGATTGACGCAAGAACGAATAATCAAATAACTTTGCGGATCTTCAGCGATCTGCTCTACAAAACTCTTATCAATTTTTATCACATCTAATGGCAGCTGCTGCAAATAAGTTAATGAGGCATAGCCTGTACCAAAATCATCCATAAAGATCCTACAGCCAAGCGTTTTGATCTGCCTCATCATGCTAATAGCACCTTCAATATTGCTCAGTAATGCCGTTTCTGTGATCTCAAATGCAACTGACTTGCCGTCGACTTTACTGCGTTGCAGTGCTTGTCGAATATTTTCCACAAGTTGAGTGGACTCAAAGTCGATGGCCGAAAGGTTAATCGATACATATAAGTCTTGCTGAATTGTTTGCCAATGTCTTAACTCAACCAAAGCGCGGGATAACATCTGTAAGGTTAACTCGCTCACAACACCGGCCTGCTCAGCTGCCAAGGCAAATTCTTGAGCACAAAACTCGTTATTTTCAGGCCACCGTAAAAGCGCTTCAAAGCCAACAGGCTTGCCGCTTTTTACATCCACAATAGGTTGGTAATGATTACTAAATTCATGGTTTTTCAGTGCGCTCATCAACGCTTGTTCGACCTGTCGAGAACGTTCAACTTTGCCGTTCATTTCCTCACGGAAAAATTGATAGCCTGCGATCTGCTTTACAGTTACATGATCCAAGGCGGCTCTTGCAGCCTGGTTCAGCTCAAATGCATCAGAAGCATCCTCAGGATACATAGCAACACCAATAATAGGTTGCATTAATACACTGTGCCCTGAAACTTCGAGTGGGTTATTGAACGAGCGTAGCAAACACTCAACATATTGTTGTACCTTTTCAGGACCATTCAAGTCTTCCATCAAGACGTAAAACAGTTTGTCGTGCCCGATGGCTAAGCTATCAAGCTCTCGGAAGCAACAACGAAGCTTTGCAGCTAACGCGGGTAGCAAGTCAGAGACAAATTCTACGCCGTAAATATCATGTAAGCTTTGTAGTCGACTAAAGTTTATCACCAACAAAGCCAATTGCGATTGGTGAACCTGAGACTGCTTAATTGCATGATGGAGCCTGTCCATCAACAACGCTTTGTTCGGCAGCTTTGTCTGCAAGTCATAATTAGCTAATTGATACAGTTCTTTTTCGGTGCGCTTTTGCTGACTAATATCTGTCAATACCACCACATAGCTGTGTAGCTCGCCCTCTCCATTAGCCACTGCACTAATCTTCACCAGTACATCTCTTTGCTCACCATTTGGCAAGCTCACCACCTCTTCAGCACTTAAATGTTGATGAACAGCAAGCGCCAGTGTTTGACGAAGGTATGCAATCCGTTTTTGTCTCGACATACCGAGTTTCACAGCGGTACTTGAGGATGGGATAGACTCTAAGTGAAAAGCATTTTGCATAGCTCGGTTACATACTTGAATACGCAGCCTTTTATCCAAGATCATCACCCAATCTCGGGTTTGTTCAAATGCAGCCCCAAACAGTGCTGCACGCTCCTCAAACAAGCGCTCACGAGTCAAATTTGTGTAAGTTCCGGCTACTTGAATGGGATTACCATTTTCCCACTCAAGTACCTTGCCAAAATCTTTGTACCAGCGCCATTGCCCTTTGCTGTCTTTGAGTCGATAGGTGCAATCAATAAAGCCCTTATCGGTCGTAACAAACTCTAGCCACTGCAAGCGGAACATCGCTCTGTCGGAAGGGTGTATTTTTTGCAGATAATCATCTAAACCAACACTATCTAGGTCGTAATCTAGTTCGCTCACAAGGCGCGGCTGGTATATCAATGTGCTGCCTGCATGCCACTCCCAAACACCTGAATTACTCCCCTCAAGCGCCATTTTTAATCGTGCTTCTCGGTCTTGTGTTTCTTTGTGCGCGGCTAAAATCAGCTGCTCAACTCGATACTTACGATAACTCCAAAGTGACAACAGCAGTAACGTCAAAAACACATATCCAGCGATGGCAACGGGAGAGCGCCATACAGGATAATTAACTTTGATTGTTAACTTGGCGGGGGGCGTATAATCTCCAGTGAGAGGATCTTTGGCCCATACCTTCAGGGCATATTCACCAGGGTTAAGCTTTGGAAATACCACCCGATTTTGATTGCGGCTCAGAATTTTTTGCCCACCAGATATTTGATATTCGTAGATGATCCTATCTTGATAGCTAAAGGCCATCGCCGAAAATGATACTTCTAGGCCAATGTCATCGTGCTCTAATTCAATATGATCAAATTGCTTTAATCCCGCTTGCTGATTTGGACGTGAAATCAAATCCACGCTGGTAATATTTACGTGATCCAGCAGCGGCTTTTTAGGGCGGTTATCTTCTGGTGAAAAAGCCACAAAGCCTTTGATCATGCCGTATGCAATTCTGCCATCTTCTAGCATCACCGAAGACCCACCATTAAACTCGTTTGACAAAATGCCATCTTCAGTAGTGAACTGCTGAAGGTGTAAATTATCAGGGTCCAAGCGCCAAATCCCTTTATGCGAAGACATCCAAATCATACCTTGGTCATCTTGTCGCATTTCATACATCAAGGTATCAATTTTATGGGCTTTTAGGTCAATATTATAAATTGGTTCGTAACCGTCTAACGTCATGCCAATCAAGCCAAATGACGACAAAGATAACCACAGAATATTATTCTTATCTATGGTGTAAGTGGTGATATCGACCGCTAAATGCTTATTTGCCTTTGGTGCGGTATATATTTCAGTTAAGGTTTCTAACTTTGGATCGTACTGGTATAACACACCGCCATTGTAGTAAAGCGGTTTGCTTTTATCATTGGGCAGAGGCGGATAAAACCCATAGGTTAAGAAAGGATCAACGCCTTCGAAAGACTTGGTGAGATGCCGCAATTCAGCCGTCTCAATATCATAAACAAACATGCCAATATCGCTATTAACAAAATATAGCTTACCGTTATTGAGTAACTCCCCTCCTTTGACGAAAGAAGTGAGTATCTCCTCATCTTCTGGGTTATTGGCTTTTGGCCTCGTCAATTCGTGAGTGACGGGATCGAAAACAAACAGACCCTTTACCGTAGTTAGCCATAGTTTGTCTTTATATTCATCTATTTTCCAAACGATAAATTCCGAGAGAATTTCATCACCTAAATAACCTTTTAAAAACTGTTTGGTCTCTCTTGTGTTAGGATCGTAGCGAGTCAATCCATCGTTGGTTGCCAGCCAGATATATTGATGTGATTCGTGCATCGCCCAAACATTACTATGAGAAAATCCTTCCCCAGTTACGGTAAGGTCGCTGACATTATCAAATGCCAACGTGCTATCGGGTAAATAAAATGCGCCATCTTCCTTTGTCGCGACCCAAAGGCCACCATAGTTATCTTTAACAATATCTATAATGCTGGTGTTGGAAGGTAAAAAGACACTTGAAGATAAGCGTTTATCACGAACAGCCGTACCATCATCAATATTGTAATATATTAAGCCCTTATCGGTGCCAAGCAATAGCGTGTGCTCATCATGCTTTAACACTTTCCAAATATTTAAGTCGGGTAACAAGGTCTTGAATGGCACGTCAGCATCGAAATCGTTCAACAAAGATGCAATATCTAGCTCATACATTCCTTGAACCGCGCCAACAAGTAGGGTTTCATCGTCAAGTGTAAATAATGACTTAGTGTTGGTTTGATATGGATGATCTAACGGGGCAATATGGTCCAGCTGGCGCAGCTTTTTAGTCTTCAAGTGATAGGCAAACAGGCGCTCCGAAGTGGCGATAAACAAAATGCCTTTATGCTGATGTACGGTTCTAATAAAACCATTCTCTTCATCAAGCGGCAGGGTTACCTCACTGACCAGCTTACCTGTGTGAATATCTAATGTCGCGATATCGTTGGTTCTAACCACCCACATTTGCTCATCGTCTTTGGTCAGTACCAGATTGACTAAGTTGGTGTAAAACTCCCCCTCCGTCGAAGGGGGCGATATATACTTGCGATATTCGTCCGTTTCCGGGTCGTATCGAAGCAGTCCTGCAATTGCCGTGGTTATCCACACGCCACCGAGGTTATCTTGGTAGATGTAATTCACCTGTACTTTGTCCAAAACACCATCTGGCCCTTTCACCTCTAATACCTGATAGCCATCATAGCGGTTTAGGCCACCTTCAGTAGAAAGCCACAAATAACCTTGCTTATCGATTAGTAAGGTATTTACATAACTTTGTGACAGCCCTTCAGCAGGTGAAAGTCGGGAAATTTGTACTGCATTAGCCAAGGATGCAAACAGGCAAATACAAAATATAAAACACAGGCGAAACATAAAAAGCCGAACTTGTTAACTAGACGTGATACATTGCCACGAGTTGACGATTTTGTCCAAGGTAACTCGCTAAACGCCCAGCAAGCTCATTTGGTAGTTCAAGAGATTCACAACTAAATCCAAGAGACGAGTAGAAATCGATAAGGTAGTCATAGGCAAAGGTATAAACCGCGCTTTGTGGTGCGGCTGCATATAATTGATCAATTGCTGTTTTTATCAGTCTATTAGCGATGCCTTGCTTTCTATGTTGCACAACAACATAGACCCCAACCAGTAACCAGTCACCATTGACTGGCTGAAGCCTGCATGCAGCGACAATTTCATGTTGATATTTAGCGACCCAAATATGGTCATGTTTAGCCGCTCTACCCCGCGCTCGGTGCTTGTCATAAAACTTATTCACCAATGGGGTCATAATGGCTGGAAGCCGCTCTACCCCGCGCTCGGTGCTTGTCATAAAACTTATTCACCAATGGGGTCATAATGGCTGGAAGCCGCTCAATTAAGTACATTATGCCAGCATTAAGCTTAGGTAATATTCAAACTTTTGTTTTAGCGTATCTTGTTCAGATATAGGCCGTTGATTGATGGCATCGTAGATAGCTTCTCGGCTTTTTTTACCGCGCTTGATTTGGTATGCCCAAAACGAAGCTTCATACTCAAGCTGAATTTGATACTTGTCTTGTCTAGAAAGTAAACACAGATTATAGCTCATTACACATCATTCAATCGTAAACAAAGAGTGTGACTAGTTTACCACAAGGCAAGAGCACAGCAGCAGCTAAATTTAGTTTTGATAAAAACAGCAGAGTGTACCTTTTATTGTAAAAATTATGTATAATTGGGCATAGTTTAATCGTTAGCGGCACATATCGAAGGAGTTGAATTGAAAGCTGCATTCTTATTTTTATTCATTACCCTCTCATCCATTACTTGCGCGGCTGACGACGCGCCAACAGTAATGCGTTTTAATAAGCCCCCAGAAACACCTCAAGCGCTTTATGTTATTGAGTTAATGACGATAGTTTATGAGGCGCTGGGTATAGAGCTTAAGCTTGAAGAGTTTAATCACAAAAGCTCATTAATCGCAGCCAACGCTGGTAATTTGGATGGCCAGTTAGGTCGAGTAGCTAGTATCGAAAAGGATTATCCTAACCTAGTGCGCGTTGATTACCCGCTATTTCAGTTTACTCTGCAGTTATTTAGCCTATGCAATGATTGTACACTGAACGACCTTAAGTCGCTCACCATTCGCAGTGGTTACCCTGTAGCGAGTACATATTTAGAAACGCATAACATAGATGCATATACTATCAATGTGAAAAGCCTCATCGCACAACTTAATTTAGTGATACAAAAGCAAGTTGAGGGTGCGCTGATCTTAGATTTCCATTTAAAACCACACTTAAAAAATATCAAAGCAGAGACATTACAAATAAAAAATCTTGCAGTGGTGGAAAGCTTCCACTTTGTTCACAAAAAACATACGCAGCTCGTCCCGTTGATCACTGCAAAGCTAAAAGAGCTCGAAAAAGACGGGGTGATTGCAATGCTCAAGGCTAAATATCAAATTTAAAGTTTTCTCCGGCTTGATCATCCACTTGCTCCGCTTTTGATTTTCGTTGCAAGTATCGCTTATATCGCTGCTGGCATAGCGCGATCACCTTACGTTTTTGCTCATTACTCAAAGAATTCCACGCAAAGCGCTCTTCACGGCTGCGATAACAACCAATACAGTAACCGCGATTATTAACCTGACAGATCCCCTTACACGGACTTGGGATCTCAAATATCTCAATTTGTTCCATGCATTCACTACACCATTGCCTCTTCTTTTAGCATACTGGCTAGTTGTGACTCTGCCAAGGTGTGATAGCTTACTTGCTTGTGATTGTCACACTGCATACCGCGATAGAAGTTCGCTTTGGGGGTGCTCAATGGGTCACTAACCTGAACTTCAGATAAGTAATGCCCTTCTAGCAGCTAGCTTTAGTGCTAACTGCATTGAATTTAAGCACTAGTAGCCAACTATTGGCGCGTAAATTCCCTTGCCTACAGGATCTAAATACCTTAGCGAGAGCGGGACGTGGAAACGGTGCTATCCCCCCTTCACTCTTAATATCAAAAAATTTCACTATCCTTAAAAGCCACAACGTCATAGTCTATTTTTTAGACTATAAGTACATTTAAAATATAAGGAAAAGATATGAAGAAGGCTGCACTGACGCTCGCTCTTGGATTAATATGCAACACAGCTACTGCTGATATTATTTACGATACGGATAGTAATGCAGGTCGCGTAACGACTTTTCGCAATGCCCCTATTGAGGCCATGGTGACGCAATCAAGTTCTGCATATAATCTTAGAATCTATACACCTCACTACACAAACCGCGCACCATGCCAATCAGCCGCAGTATATGATCAACGAAATGACACACTTATCGCTGAACTCAAAGTAGAGTTTCAAATTTTGTCAGGCACTATTCCCAAAGGTTTCGAAGATATTGAGAAGTATGTAGAAGCTACCTGTACTGATGAACAAGCTAACAGTCAAACCTTAAGGCACAAAATTGCACCAGCCCCTAAAGTTACCCTAGATAGTCATCTTGAGGTAGCCAATTGGGTAGAGGCTGACGGTTTCACCCCTGGTTACTTTCATGATGTACGCTACCATGCTCAGCTTAATATCAACAATGGTGAACCAAATGGTTACTGTCGTTCAGCAACGCCAGTTGGACAAACACCAGAGCTATTAAGTGAACGCCATAAGTTTGCTCTACACAGCGATGCATTTAGTGTCTCGGGCGATGCTAAGTATGATGCACGTGCTAAAGTATTAGTTACTGAGCTTATCTGCAAGAGTACAGGCGGAACTACTCGCGCAGTTGAAGTGTGGCACATTAATGAACAAGAGCAGCGCCGTGACATCTCCGTTGAGGTTTTTTAATAGGACGAAACTGGAGCTCACATTGAGCATGCTGATGTGTTATCGCAATTGTATTAACTAACCTGAACTCGAGATAACTAAATGGTCTATTTTGAAGCGGGGACTAGCGTTAATAGCACCGCTCTGACGTCCTGCTACCGCCAAGGTATTTATATCCATCTAGGCAAGGCAAACATTTTGTTACTCATTTGTTCTAATTAAGAAGTTTTTAACGAAGCTAATATGGTATTAGCGGTGAATATAAATAAAAAACCCCGCATTTAATAGGTGCGGGGTTTCTATAAAGCATGCTATTAAAAGGCGCTTTACCTTTTAACTAAAGCAACAATAAATTACTGTTCAGCTTGTACTTCTGGACGCATGTGTGGGAACAGGATAACGTCTTTAATAGTCGGTGAGTCAGTAAATAACATCACTAGACGATCGATACCAATCCCCTCACCTGCTGTTGGTGGTAAACCATGCTCTAGTGCACGAATGTAATCCGCGTCGTAATGCATTGCTTCATCATCACCCGCATCTTTTTCTTCCACTTGACGTGCAAAACGTGCAGCCTGATCTTCCGCATCATTAAGCTCAGAGAAACCATTCGCAAGCTCACGGCCACCCACGAAGAACTCAAAGCGGTCAGTGATAAATGGATTTTCATCGTTACGACGCGCAAGTGGTGACACTTCCCAAGGGTATTCAGTGATAAACGTTGGTTGGATAAGTCTATGCTCAGCCACTTCTTCAAAGATTTCACATAAGAACTTACCTGGACCCCAAACACAGTTTTCAGGGATCTTAACGTGAACTTTCTTAGCGTATGCTTTTAGTGCTTCAAAGTGATTTTCTGGGTCTTTGAAGATTTCAGCTTGCGCTTCGGCATCTGGACCGTACTGTAAAATAGCATCAGCCATCGACAAACGCTGGAACGGACTACCAAAGTCATATTCAATTGTTTCTGTTACTTCGCCTTCCGCATCTTTCACCGTGTTGATAACCGTTGTTGTACCTAACACATCTTGTGCCACGGTACGTAACATGTCTTCAGTTAAGTTCATCAGGTCATTGTAGTCTGCATACGCCTGATAGAATTCAATCATAGTGAACTCTGGGTTATGGCGCGTTGAAAGACCTTCGTTACGGAAGTTACGGTTAATTTCGAATACACGTTCAAAACCGCCAACAACTAAACGCTTCAGGTATAGCTCAGGCGCAATACGTAGATACATATCAATGTCTAACGCGTTGTGATGGGTAACAAATGGACGCGCAGAGGCACCACCAGGAATAACCTGAAGCATCGGTGTTTCTACTTCCATAAAGTCGCGTTCAGCTAAGAAACGACGAATACCTTCAATCACTTTTGAACGAATACGGAATGTTTCGCGAGTATCCATATTCGTGATCAAATCAACATAACGTTGACGGTATTTCGCTTCTTGATCAGTAAGACCATGGAATTTTTCAGGCAGTGGACGTAGCGACTTTGTCAGTAGTTCATACTCAACCATGTCTACGTATAAATCACCTTTACCTGATTTATGAAGCGGACCTTTAACACCAACAATATCGCCGATATCTAGCTGACCGTATTGCTCTTTTAGGGCTTTTTGTACGTCTTTTGAAGCATAAGCCTGAATACGACCTTTCATGTCTTGAAGCACTAAGAAAGGACCACGCTTTGCTAGCAGACGACCCGCAACAGAAACCTGATGGTTAAGCTCTACTAGTTCTTCTTTCGATTTATCACCAAACTTAGCTTGTAGATCTTGTGTGTAATCTTCACGGCGGAATGAGTTCGGGTGGCCATTAGCAGGGCAATTCTCACGGATCGCATCTAGCTTGCCACGACGCTCAGCAATAAGTTTATTTTCGTCTTGATTGTGATCTGTCATTGTTTAGCTCTTAGTTTAGCTTGTGGATTAAAGGCCTGATTTCAGGCTTGCTTCGATAAATTTGTCTAAATCGCCGTCTAGTACGGCTTGGGTATTGCGGTTCTCAATACCTGTGCGTAAATCCTTAATACGTGAGTCATCGAGTACGTATGAACGGATTTGACTGCCCCAGCCGATGTCTGATTTTGCATCTTCTTGGGCTTGCTTTTCAGCATTTTGCTTTTGCAGTTCAAGTTCAAACAACTTCGCTTTTAACTGCTTCATCGCTTGATCTTTGTTCTTGTGCTGTGAACGGTCATTTTGGCACTGAACTACCGTATTGGTTGGTAAGTGCGTAATACGCACCGCTGATTCTGTACGGTTAACGTGCTGACCACCAGCGCCCGACGCACGATACACATCGATGCGAAGATCCGCCGGATTAATATCGATTTCGATATTGTCATCAATTTCTGGGTAAACAAATACAGAAGCAAATGAAGTGTGACGACGACCACCAGAATCAAAAGGGCTCTTACGTACTAAACGGTGTACGCCCGTTTCTGTACGCAGCCAACCATAGGCATACTCACCAGATACTTTCACTGTAGCGCCTTTAATGCCTGCTACATCACCATCAGTTGCCTCAACGATTTCGGCTTTAAAGCCTTTGGCTTCAGCCCAGCGAAGGTACATTCGCAGCAGCATATTACACCAATCTTGTGCTTCAGTACCGCCAGAACCTGACTGCAAGTCAATATAAGCGTCGTTAGCATCTTGATCACCAGAGAACATACGGCGGAACTCGAGTTTTTCGAGCTGCTCAACAAGGCTATTTACCTCTTGCTCTGCTTCTGTGAAAGTTTCTTCGTCTTCAGCTTCCACGGCAAGCTCAACAAGGCCTTCGGCATCATCGGCACCTGCAACAAGGTTGTCGATGGTTTCAACAATCACCTCTAGGTTTGACTTTTCTTTGCCCAATGCTTGGGCTCTTTCCGGCTCATTCCATACAGCAGGATCTTCTAATTCGGCATTAACTTCTTCTAAACGCTCTTGCTTTAGAGCGTAGTCAAAGATACCCCCTAAGAAGCTCTGTACGTTCGCGAATTTCCTTGATTTGATTAATCACAGGATTCACTTCAAACATTTACCTTTACTCCAGAACTAAATTTATGGGTTTGTGAATTCACAAACAGGCCTGACAAAGTGCCAGACCTTAGATTTAAGCGACCAATAGTATCAAATAATAACCGCGCTTAGCATCCCTTAAAATGAGAAAATTCGCAGTTTTTATAAAACACCATTAGGTACTATCTCAGCTAACTCTATTGGGCTTGCAGCTCACGCACAATGAGCTGTAAATTGTATTTACCACGAAACTCGTTAATGTCGAGCTGATACGCAAATAGTGCGTGAGTTGCCTGATGATTCGGCCACGCTCGAACATCAACATTAAATGCTATCGCATCAACTAGTCGCCCAGAGCGGTGTTTTAGCACAAGTTTTAGGTGCTTTTCTCCAACAATCCGTTGCTGTACTAACTCAAACACATCCTGAAACACAGGCTCACCGAATTGCTGACCCCAAGGACCTGCTTGCTGTAGTTCAAAAGCAAAGTCCATGGTGAAACAATCGCCCGGCAGTTCGCCATCGGTCAGAAGGATGCTTTGCTTCGCCTCTTCTGTGAGGGTTGCACTGACGCTTTGTTCAAATATTTGCTTAAACTCAGCAAATTCGGATTCTAAAATGGTCAGTCCTGCGGCCATCGCGTGACCGCCAAACTTCAAAATTAAATCTGGACGCTGAGTATTGATTGACTCAAGTAGGTCGCGCATATGTAGACCTTCAATAGAGCGGCATGAGCCTTTAATTTCACCATTATCGCCTTGTGCAAAAATAATGCACGGGCGGTGATATTTTTCTTTTAAGCGTCCAGCGAGAATACCAATCACCCCTTGATGCCAGTCGTCTTGATACAAACACAAGGCATCTGGCACCTCTTGGCTTTTGAGCACTAAGCGCTCCAAAACCGCTTGCGCCTCTTGCTGCATGCTTTGTTCAATTTCACGACGTTCGATATTTAAACTGTCGAGTTCTGACGCAATGCGGCGCGCTTGATTAATGTCTTTTGATAACAAACAAGCAATACCCAAACTCATATCATCTAAACGACCAGCCGCATTTAACCTTGGAGCCAAAGCAAAGCCAAAATCACTGGCGCTTAACCTTGCATTATTACGGTTAGCTACTTCAATCAAGGCTTGGATCCCAGGTCGCGTTTGACCACTGCGGATCCGCGCCAGACCCTGATGAACCAAAGTGCGGTTATTCGCATCCAATGCGACCACGTCTGCAACGGTGCCAAGCGCCACAATATCCAGCAAAGAGGCTAAGTTTGGCATTGCCAATTGATGCTCGACAAAGTAGTTTTGCGCGCGCAAGTGGTGTCGAAGGGCAATTAATAAATAAAAGGCTACACCAACCCCTGCAATAGACTTAGACGGAAATTCACAGTCAAGACGATTAGGGTTAACAATGGCGTCGGCATTCGGAAGTGTGTCACCTTGCAAGTGGTGATCGGTCACTATCACTTTAATACCCGCTTGTTTGACGATTTCAACACCACGAATGCACGAAATGCCGTTGTCGACCGTGATCACTAAATCGGGGCTAATAGATACAATTTGTTCTGCCAAGGCGGGACTTAAGCCATACCCAAGACTAAACCGGTCGGGCACTAGATAATCGACATGCAGAAACCCAAACTGGGGGAGTCCTTCCATCAATACTGCGGTACTGGTTGCGCCGTCGGCATCAAAATCCCCAACAATGAGTATTTTTGCTTGGTCGCTAAGGGCCTGAGCTAAAATTTGACTCGCTAATTCAATGTCTTTGAACAGTTTAAAATCGTGTAGCGTGGCTGCACTATTATCTAATTCAGTCGCGGACTTCACACCTCTAGCCGCGTAAAGCTGCTTAATCACAGGGTGTAATGAGGATGGCAAATGACTGTCGTCTACCCGTTCTCTGGGTTTAATTTCTGTATGCATAACCTTTCACAAACAAAAAAGGCCAAACTGGCCTTTTAGATTTTTATGTCGCTATTTTAACGAGTTCTTGAAATGAACTCCATGTCAGCGTAATTGTCGTTAAGACTTAGGGCTTTGAGCGTCTAACATCTGTGCAATTGCCGCTGCTGGCTGGTAGCCTGGGATCATCGACCCATCTTCGAGAATAATTGCCGGCGTACCTGAAATACCAAAACTTTGGCCTAACTGGTAATGCTCTGCAACAGGTGCCTGACAGTTTTCAACTTGTTTAACTTCGCCACCTGCTTTAGCCTCTGTTAGCGCAGCTTGTGCATCTTTAGCACACCATACGTTTTTCAGATCTTCATAACCAGAACCATGCAAGCCGCCACGAGGGAAGGCAAGGTATTTTACGGTGATCCCTGCAGCTAGGTAGTCTTCAAGCTCACGGTGTAGCTTACGGCAATAACCACAAGTAATGTCAGTAAATACCGTGATCTGATGTTTTTCATTTTCTGCTTTATAAACAATCATAGAATCTGCGTATTCAGCAATCCCAGATTTGCGCACATCACTCAATGCGTTTTCAGTAATATTACGGCGGTTCTCAAGGTCAATCATCGTACCTTGGATCAAATATTTACCATCGGCACTTGAGTATAAAACGCCTTTGTCGGTGATCACGGTTTTCAAACCAGCAAGTGGGCTGTCTTTGATTTCTTTTACCACAATCCCTAAACCGCTAAATTGTGATGTTATTGGGTCTGCTCCCATCGCAGCAGCCGTAGGGCTCTCCACTTGCTCAGCAAACGCGCCGAAACTCAAAGCCAATGAAGCGGCAATAATTAGTTTTTTCATTCTGTTCTCTCTAAACCTGTTATTCGAGGAAACGCTTAGGCTCCCTTCTGCTACTCACTAAGACCGGAGTAACAATAAAAAATTCCCAAGTAACAAAAATTAAGCTCTTGGATGATGCTGCTGATGCAAGGTCTTAAGACGCTCGCTGGCAACATGCGTATAAATTTGAGTCGTCGACAAATCGCTATGGCCAAGCATCATCTGTACAACTCGAAGATCAGCGCCATGATTCAGTAAATGTGTTGCAAAAGCATGACGTAACGTATGTGGCGATAACGGCGACTTAACGTCTGCCAAAATAGCATAGTGTTTTATGCGATGCCAAAAAGTTTGTCGTGTCATGCCGATCCCGCGCTTAGAAGGAAAGACGAAGTCGGTCGCATGCTTAATCATCAGCCCACGCCCTTTTTTAAGAAACTGTTCAATCCAATGCAATGCTTCTTCGCCCATCGGTACTAATCGTTCCTTCCCCCCCTTACCACGAACAAGGACCACCGCTTGGCGCAAGTTGACCTGTTCCATTCTCAACCCCACCAGCTCAGTCACCCGCAAGCCCGTCGCATACAACAACTCCAACATCGCTTTGTCTCTCAGCCCCATTGGATCTTCACAATCGGGGGCATTTAATAATGCTTCGACCTCTTGTTCCGATAAGGTCTTAGGTAACGATGGCGCTGTTTTAGGTTGCGCAATAGTATCGAGTGGAGACTGTGTAATGTGTTTTTCTCGAACCCAATACAAGTAAAATCTTTTTAGCGCACTGATGGCCCTGGCATTACTTTTCGCTTTTAGCCCTTTGTCGACTCGATGGGCCAGATAAGCTTCAACATCTTGATTAGTAATTGCCAATAGCGAGTCGTGGGAAGTTGCTTCTGACACAAATAGGAGAAACTTTTCTAAATCGCTGCGATAGGCCGCTATCGTATTTTCGCTCAGTCCTTGCTCTAAAAAGAGCGCATCTAAGAAAAACTCGATTAACTGCGCATCAGACATGTTATGTGTGGCTGGTTGGTATTCGCTCACAGGCTACCTGTATTAATTATTAACGTCATGATGTAGACTTGCCCCCTATAATACCAGTCAAATTGAAAGTGATAAATACAATGCAAATTGGGTTATTTTACGGCTCGACTACCTGCTACACAGAAATGGCCGCAGAAAAGATTCAAGAAATTATCGGCAAAGATACCGTAACTTTATTCAATATTAAGGACGAGCCGTTAAAAAAAGCAGAGCAGTTTGACTTCCTAATTTTTGGTATCTCGACTTGGGATTTTGGCGAACTACAAGAGGATTGGGAATCTCACTGGGACGACATTGAAGCGATTAACTTAAACGGTAAAGTGATCGCGCTGTTTGGTATGGGTGACCAACAGGGATATGGTGAGTGGTTTCAAGATGCATTAGGCATGCTACACGAGAAAGTTGCGCCACAAGATGTCACCTTCATTGGCTACTGGCCAAACTCTGATGACTATGAGTTTGAAGCATCAAAGGCACTCACTGACGACCAGTCTCATTTTGTGGGTCTGGCATTGGACGAAGACAGCCAATACGACAAAAGCGACGAGCGTATTGCCACTTGGATTGAGCAAATAATGACGGAATATGTAACATTAGAGCAGTAGCAGCGTGTGAGTTGACGCTCAGCAAGTGTTAACTCACATCGCAATCTTAACTGTAAAATTGACTCAATGCGGTCTCAATTTGAGACAGTTTGTAGGGTTTATGGATCACATTATCAAACACCTCATTCTGTGCTTGGGTCAAAAAGATATCAGCTGTGATCGCAAGTATAGGCAACCTTGCGTTTTCTTGTTTAATCAACTGCGCCGCTTCTGTGCCATTCATCCCCGGCAAATTAACATCCATAAAAATCATATCAAAATGCGTTTCTTTTGCCGCCTCAAAGTAATCTTCTGCCGACTCAAAAACATCGTAGCTACAATTAAGCTTATCAAGTATTGCTGTGATCAATAACTGATTAAGCGGGTTATCTTCAATGACGCCAATGTGATGATAGAAAATCGCAATGTGCTCAGTTTTAGGTGGAGGAGTAACTTTTGACTCGCCATCAATTACACATGGAATAATAAACACAACTTCAGTTCCTTCCCCCTCTTGACTCGAAACACTGATCCGTCCATTCATTATTTCTATCAATGACTTAGTCACACACAAACTTAAACCCGCACCGAAGTTACTGCGCTCCTCAAACATACTAAAACGGTCAAACAAATTCGTTTGCTCTGTTGCTGAAAGTCCCCGGCCACTGTCTTTAATAATAAATTGAACCTCACTGCCGATCACAAACGCGCGCAGCATAACTTCTTGACCAGATTCACTGCTCTTTAGTGCAATATCTAATAAAGTATCAAGCACTCTAGCCAGCTTATTTTTGTCTAGATGTAACACTTGGCCTTGATGTGCCCCCGTAATAGAAGAAGATATCTTTATATTGCGCTGTTTTGCGTCTGTGGCGAATTTGGCAGTCGATTGTTTGAGTATCTCAGGTAAAGAACAAGGCGTTGGTTCGAACTGTACTTTGTCTCCTTCAATTAATTCCAGCTCTAAAACGGAATCAATTACGGAAAGTAACTTGCTGCCTCCCGCTTCAATATTTTGTAAGTAGCTTACCGTCGCATCAGAAAACCCGGCAGCCTCTTTCGAGTTAAGCACCACATCATTAAAACCAATTACTGCATTTAACTGGGTGTGTAGCTCATGGCTGATATCAGAGAGAAAACTGTCTTTAGAGTCATTGAGCAGTTTTAGTACATTGACCTCTCTTCTAAGCTCAAGCTGACGGATCACTTGTCTCCCAAGCGTCACCAAGGTTTTTCTTTGTAGGTCTGTGAGCTTTTTAGGTTTGTCACTGATGGCACAAATGGTGCCTACTTTATATCCACCAGAGCTGATAAGGGGGGCACCAGCATAGTGTCGGATCTTAGGACCACCGGTCACCAATGGGTTATCAAAAAAACGCTCGTCTTCCAACGCATCCTGCACTTCAAAGATATCTTCTTGCAAAATTGCATGGGAGCAAAATGAAATATCTCTGTGCGTTTCATCCACATCTAATCCCACCTTAGATTTAAACCATTGGCGGTTTGAGTCAATCAAACTTATCAGAGCGATTGGGGTTTCACAGATCTCAGACACCAACTGCGTTATTTCATCAAGATTTGCCTCTGCAGTTGTATCTAATACTTTATACTCTCTCAATGCCCTGAGACGACCTTCCTCGTTATTTGGGATCTCTGCCTTTTTCATTAATATCCACACCAGCGCGATAGAACTTGGGGTTTAATAGTAATCAGTCTATGTTTTCTCAGATCTTATGTATGCTATTTCTCAATCAGAGTGTAGAAGATAAATTAAAAGATAAGCAAAAAATTGGCTTACATTTTTAGGTAAAATGCTTGGCACAAAGAAACAAAATCATCGGTATATTGGTTGTGCAAATCATAGATCACCAACTCTTGCTCTACACTTTTAGCTGGCGGACATTTGCCTATTAATATAAGTCGCCGAGACACCGCCTTTTTTGGCGTCGTTTTGATAGCGCAACTCGCCACCTGTGACAAACCACGCGTACTCGCCAATTGGCAAAATAAACGGCTCTCTTCAACGGGTAAAATTACCGCAAGTTGGCCGCGGTCTGTGGTCAGCTTTGCAAACGCATCCAGTAATTCGCCAAAACTTAAGCTGTCGGTATGCCTAGCACGATTTCTTGCCATATTTTGCCCTTTTAGACTGGCATTAAAATAGGGAGGATTTGACACCATTAAGTCAAACGGTTCAGTAGTTTCAAAGTCTTGGATAGCCATGTGATGTAACTTAATGTCAGGCCATGGACTATGTGCAATATTGTGCTTTGCATCAAGAAGCGCACTGTCGTCGAGTTCTACAGCATGCACTAGGCAGTTTGGATTACGTTGCTTACACATCAACGCTATCAAGCCTGTACCCGAGCCAACATCTATAACAGTGCGAGCTTGTGAGAGCGGCGCCCAAGCACCAAGTAAAATTCCATCGGTCGAAACCTTCATTGCCGCATGATGTTGAGTCACCGAAAACTGTTTAAATGCAAACTGAGACATCCTATACCTTTGAGAAAATGCAATAGCAACGTATAATTCCGCTATTGTCCTTTATTTGTGATGCAATATGCAATTTACTGAATTTGATTTAGACGGCAAGCTGATTAGTGCGATTAAGAAAATGGGCTTTGAAACGCCCACTAGCATTCAACAGATGGCTATTCCTGAAGCGTTGATTGGCCGAGATATTCTCGCCAGCGCACCAACCGGTACGGGTAAAACCGCTGCATTCTTGATCCCTGCGATTCAGTATTTGCTAGATTTTCCCCGTCGTGAGCCAGGCTTTGCCCGTGTGCTTATCATGACCCCAACCCGTGAGCTTGCTTACCAAATACACGAGCAGTGCGAGCTGCTTGCCGCGGGAGTTAACCTTAGAATTGGCGTGGTGACTGGCGGTATTAACTACGGCACCCACAAAGAAATCTTCGAAAAGAATAACGACATTCTTATCGCAACGCCTGGTCGTTTGATGGAATATCTTGAAACTGAAAACTTCCATGCTGAAAACGTAGAGCTGCTGATTTTAGATGAAGCCGACCGTATGCTCGACATGGGTTTTAGAAAAGAAATGCTGCGCATTTGCTCAGAGGCCGTAAACCGCCGTCAGTGTTTTTTATTTTCTGCTACATTGGAAGGTGAAAGTGTTGAGAAGTTTGCAGAGCGTATTTTGCAAGACCCCGCTCTCCTTGAAGCCACTCCTTCTCGCAAAGAAAAGGGGAAAATTCACCAATGGGTTCACCTAGCAGATAGCTATGAGCACAAAGTTAACTTATTAGCGCAATTGCTGGATGATGAAGAAGTGACTAAGGCAGTTGTGTTTGTTAAAACCCGTGAGAGGCTTGAAACCTTGGTGGGTGAGTTATTTGCTAAAGGTATTAAAACGACATGGCTTCGCGGTGAAATGCCGCAAGACAAGCGCATGGCAGCCATGGCAAGCTTCCACAGTGGTAAAACAAAGATTCTTGTGGCAACAGACGTTGCGGCCCGAGGGATTGATGTTGCGGATATAAGCCATGTAATTAACTTTGATATGCCACGTACCGCGGATATTTATGTACACCGTATTGGTCGTACAGGTCGTGCTGGTAAAAAAGGTACCGCAGTTTCTTTGGTTGAAGCGCACGATGCAGAAGTGCTCGGCAAAGTGGAACGCTATACAGACCAAAAGCTCAAACGCCGTGTTATTAAAGGCCTAGAGCCTAAACACAAAGAAGCCAAAGCTCCGAAAAAGAAAAAGGACCCGGCTAAAATCAAAGCGAAAAAGAAAGCAGCAAAAGCCAAAAAGAAAAAGTAACCAAAAAAACCAGCGTCAATACGCTGGTTTTTTCTGTTAATCTAAACAAGCACGCAATCAGAATAAGTCGTCGCTTGTGCTGTTAGATTTGGTTGAGAGAACTGAGTAAAGTCTAACCGTCGCAAATGTGTTAATTGCGGATATTCAACGCCGCTTTCAGGTGTGACGCACGCTTGCCATACTTTGAACCGACAAGCCTAAGAAATCACCGTTACATGCTTTATTATACCTTTTTTCCACCTTGCGGCTCATCAATATTAGTTATATCTACCAGGTTCCAAGGCATTCCTTTTTGTCTGTATATGCGTTTTTCTAAGTTCGTATAATCTGCAACATCATGGTCTAAACGTGGCCAACAACAATGCACCGTAAGGTAGTTTCACCGCTATTCACAAGCTTGTGAGATTTCCCCCCAGCTCTATAACCTATGAAATCACCCGCAGAAACAAGAAAGACATCATTGCCAATATGAGCCTCAGCCTGTCCGTCTAAAATATAAATACACTCGTCCTCATGGTAATGCATGTGAGTCTCTGTGGATTCAAAGTTTGGTTGAATTTCTATGATATGAAACCCGAAACCAGTAAGCCCTGTTAAATCACCCAATGACTTGTTAACCCGCTTTGCTTTAGAGTTCAAAAAGTGAGTTTTAGAGATACCTGAAAAGGCTTCAATTTCAGATTTAGTAACAATGTATCTATCCATAATATTCCTCCTTAGGCATAACGCCTTGCCGTAAACGACACAAAATAGCAGACTAAAAGCTATCTTCTAACAGCAACGCACAGCACCTTACCGAAAACAGCTGCCTTAATAAGCTCACATTTTTGGATGCCATTTTCAATTTTTATCGCGTCTCCGCAACCAGTATTACTGACGATAGGTTTACCATCGTTCGGTTCAACTTCAACCTCTCTTGCACCGCAAAGTTCCTTGGCTTTTTTTAACCAGCTGTCAAGTAACTCACTAGCATTATCAGTTTTACCTTTTGCAGTAATAAGAAACTCATTACCACTTTTATTGGCATTTATAGTGAATTCTACACTTTCATTTGAAAAGCAATTAAAACTGATAAAACAAGAAATTAAGAATACAAAGCTTGATTTCATATGGCTACATAACATCCTATTAAGTAGTGAGTAACGTCACCACGAAACTATAGATTACCACCTTAAACACAAATCCCAACGAGAGCGTTAAAAATGCTAAGCATTGGGGATCTGCCTTAAACACTTTTTATGCGAGTTTTCCAACTCGGCTGATTGAATAGTGGTAGCAATGAGCTCCTCAAAAAGTTCTAATTGCCCAGCTGGAATTAACTGATTTTGTATAATTTTTCGCTTATTCGAGTCGAACAGCCGCTCTGCCAGCCAACCAATGAGATACATTAGTGAAAGACAACCTCCAGCAGTGGCTATGTTACCCTCTACCACGAGAGGTAGGTCCTGCACATCTCCCCCCATACTTTGCAGAACATCCTTAGCATCAGGATTAGTCGTTAATGGCTTACCTTTTAGTAGACCTAGCTCATGAAGAATAAATGACCCCGCACAAATTGAACCAATTAGCTGATTATTTGGGTCAAGGTTCATTCGTGACATAAATTCAGTATCTTTAATCGCTGCTGGAATACCAAGTTTTCCACTCGTGATAAGAACTACATCTTGATCTGTTACTTCTGAAACATGTCCGTCTGTTTTAACTTTTATACCTAGGTGGGAGTTATGTTCAGGTTTAGTTCCCAATATGCTAACCGTCCAACTATCGGATGTTCGCCCCAGCAAGTCATACATAAGAAAAAAGTCTACATCTGTGAAAGCATCAAATATAACAACGCCAACTTTATACATAAATTTTTATCTCTTTCGTTGTTCTCATGATTCGCATAACGTTAAAGATGGTTATCCTTCTTTCTACTGTTATGCTTACTTAACCGAAGAAGGTTTATCTGTGTTAGTCGCCAATTACACCTATGGTTGATATATAAATCAAGAAGATGCCAAATATAAAAGAGCCGAAGCCAGCTGGTCTAAATATACGTTTAAATTTTCGAGCAGACCAAATAGCAAACGTTCTGTGCCTGACTGAGCCTGTAATAATAAGTCCAATTCCAACAGCAATAAGTAAACACCCAATTCCTAGAGTTAGCCGAGGGTACATTGTCGATTTACTAAAAAGGACAAACCCACATCCCGCAATTAGGCGAGTTATCACCTCAAACCAGTGGAAATATGGCTTTTTACTGAACTCTATTATTCCATTTGACCAATAATTTGGACTCACGATCATCATTGAGCTCAAACACATCATCAAAATTCCAAACGCAGCAATGAAATACATCGAAACCTCCCTAGCTATAATGCCCCGCTCTGGCCGGTTACTTGTCACCTTGGAGCGGTTGGTTAGACCTATGACACGACAGCGTCCATTTCAGTTTCTACCGGTCGATAAATCCTTTAACTTCAAAGAAACTACATGCAGGCCTAAACATTTGCAAATAATTCATAGTCACGGATTTCCCCCGTACAGTCGTTAATACCAAACTTCCCATTGGGATCACCAACGCCCCTCGTAGCCCCCAATCAGATGAAGTTCAAACCTGTTCATCTCATCTGCAAAAATCAACTATGAGCCGCTACAACTAATCAAATACCGGCTCTATCGCATCTAGACTGAAGCTATCAAGATCCAAGCGGTGCTGTATTCCTAACGGTAAAATCCACTGCGGATCGGTATGACCAAAGTCCAGCCGAGTTATTACGGGTAAACTCTCACAGCCAAACTCATCACGTACAACAGATAAAATCACCTCATCAAGCGCTGTCATTTCACTTTCACTGTAATCCCGTGCGCGGCCAATCATTAAACCGGAGATTTTCTCAAACACACCCATTACCCCATAGTTACGTAACCAAAAACGAACATAGTCTTGACTGGGTTTGTCCTCAGAGGTTTCTAGAAACAGCAGTTTATCCTGCCAAAAGGATGGCGATGGCCAATATTGTGTGCCTTTTAGCATCTCCATCACTTCAAAACAGCCACCAAATAGCCGTCCCTCCACTTGCCCCCTACCTTGCAGTACTTTTGGACCATTGGTTGCAATTATGGGATGCAACTTACCGACGTTTTCTGGTATCGCCCACTCTGGATACCCATGAGAATAGGCTTTGAATATTGGATAATGGACTTCACCTAGCAGCGCCTGCGCTAAATAGGCTTGGTACTCAGCACTAGTATTATGATATTGGGAGAAACCAGCCATGACCGATGGGCCGTTAAAGGTGACCATTCCCCATTGGTTTAATAATGTGGTAAGCGTGGAAAAATCAGAATAGCCCATCATAAACTTGGGGTTATTCAAGATAACGGATTTATCTAAATAAGGCAGGATCCGCGCGGAGTCTGAACCACCAATAGAAGAAATAATCCCAGCAATATTTGGATCGGCAAAGGCATCATTAATATCCTTTGCACGTAATTGTGGCTGAGAAAAGAGCACGTCTGGAGCGGTTCGAGTCGATGGCATTTCAACAATATTAAAACCAAGCACACGTAGGTTTGCTAACCCTTGCTCAAAGATAAGGGGAAATGTACCTGGGCCACCCCAGCTAGGTGATACAACCGCAAGGGTATCACCTCGGTTTAGTTTTTTAGGCTTGCGTAATTGCACCGTTTATTCTGCCTTAATGAAATACTCATAAACAATTAGATATATCCCATTAAGACAACAGAATCAAATACTTATTCGAACCTTTCAACGCGAAACGGAGCTAAATCAACAGAGGTAGGTTTACCTGTCATTAGTTCAGTAATCAGCGTGCCAGTAATGGCCGACATTAAAATACCTGTTCTAAAGTGTCCACAAGCATTAATGTAGCCCTCTACTCCATCAACAGGCCCTAAAATTGGCAACTCATCGGGAGTGCCAGGTCTAAGTCCTGCCCAACAGCGCTTAATGCTGGACTCTTTTAGCACCGGCAAACACTTCATAGCACCTTGTGACAACTCGGTGATTTTATCTAGACTATTGGTTGTATCAAAACCTTTTTCTTCTGTAGAAGAGCCTATCAAAATCTCCCCATTATCTTTTTGCGCTATATAGCAATCACTCGTACTGATACATCCGTTAAGTACTTTGGGCATGCGTTCAGATAAAACAATTTGGCCTTTAACTGGATACACAGGCATGTGTTTTCCTGTCGCTTGATGATAAATATCATCTGCCCATGCGCCTGAGGCATTGATCAAGGTATCACAGCGCAAAGTATCACTTTGGGTCTTAACGCCAACCACTTTGTTACCCTCACGAAGTACTTCTAATACTTCCGTATTTAGATATAGCGCTACGCCATTTTGACGTGCCCCTTCAGTATAAGCGTCAACAAGGCGATAAGGGTTTACTTGGTGATCACAGATAAAGTCTATCGCACCGATGGCATCAGGGGTGATATGTGGCTCTTCTTCACGCAGTTGTTGTTGGTCTAACCAGCGGATCTGCGATGACAAATTAGGAATACCAGACACGATACTGTCGGCATAAATTTCATCATCGCGGTTATACATGATGAATTTCAATCCCGTGCGCTCAAATTTAAAGTCCACACCATGTCGCGTGAGCATTTCTTCATAGAGATCTGGATATAAGTCATTCGACTTCAATGCCAACTCAAAAAAGCACTCCGGCAATTGGTGTGGGCGCAATGTTTCAGCAGCTTCAGTTTCCCCTTCGCTTTGTAATTTGGAGAGTGTTTTAAAGAAAATAACACCACACCCAAGTCCAACCGACTCGCCAATCGCCCATAAACCACCAGCGGATGCACGGGAAGCATTGCCCGGCTTTTTCAGATCAACTAGAGCGATTTTTAGGTCAGTATCGCGACTCAAAAAATATGCACAAGCAGCGCCGATTACGCCGCCTCCGGCAATAACTACATCATACTGCTTCATGATTGTTCTCCAACAAAGTAAATGGGATAGGGTCAAGTGGGAATCTAGGTCTAATAACCCCCAAAGTGTCAAGGTGCCCTGCCGCGTGCAGTCGGTCTAATGCGTAGCTCGAACACATTTTACCTTGGCAGTCTCCCATACCGATACGCGTTCTCATCTTGACGCTAGATAAATCTTTGGCACCTTGTTGCAGTGCAAGATCTAGTTGATGGCGTTTTACCTGTTCACAGCGACAAACAACGGTGTCGGGCTGTGTTAATGCCAATAAGCCTTCTCTTCTAGCCGAAAATCGATCAAATCCAGCTCTAAATTTTTGAGCTTGTTTACGTTTTGACTTGAGCTTGCGCATTCGCTTGTGAAAATCTGCCTCACTCAAGCAAGCTTGTTCATAGGCCAGCATTGTGGCTACCATCTTACCCTCTATAATGGCCGCTTCAGCCCCGAGTAAACCGTTGGTATCACCACATACAAAAATCTGGTTTAAGCTACTTCTTAAGTTATCATCCAGCATGGGCACGTAACCGTTTGTGGTAGTGTACTGATGCGATAACCCCAGCAACATGGCAAGCTGTGTACGGGCAACAAAGCCATAACCCACTCCAAGACTATCCACCTCAAGATGTTGAGCTTTAGATAAGTCGGCATGCCACTGCTCATCATAAGGCGCTACCGTCACGCTAGATAACTTGTCATGCCCTTCGGCTTTTACTATTCCATAGCCATACTTGAAAGGAATATTATGCTTTTTCAGATACGCCAACATGCTCAAACCCGAAAGCGTCAGCTTAGGTTTATTCATTAACGCAACGGTTTCTTTGGCAAGCTCGCTAAAGCGACTGGCTTCGAAGACGCCAACTACTTGTGCCCCCGATTTATGTAACTGACAAGCGACGAGTGGCAACAATGGTCCAGTTCCGACTAGAGCCACTTTTTTACCTGGGCGTACCAGCCCACTTTTCAGCTGAAGTTGCATTCCGCCCATCAACATAACACCGGGTAATTGCCATCCTTCAAACGGTACACTGCGCTCATGACAGCCTGTTGCCAGCACAAGTTTGGTATAGTCTAGTTGGGTGATCTGGTTTTGCGTCTGTAATAGCAAACCACTATTCCCTTCCGGTCCAAGTACCTTGGTTTGTGACTGCAAAGTAATATGTTGCTTTTGATGCTCATAGCGCACCTTGAGCGCGGCCATAGAGCGTTTGAGATTTTCATCTAAATGGGGAAGCTTTGTCGCTTGTCTGAGTGGACCACGATAGATCACCCCACCAATTTTTGGCGCTTCGTCTACTAAAGTACTCGGGATAGAGTATTTTCCAAGTTCGGCCGCACAGCTGACCCCCGCAGGACCGGCACCAACTATTACAATCTTTTCCTTCTGGCAAGTTGACATGCTTATGCTCCTGCTTGCTTAAAGCGATTCTGCTTTGTTTCAACTTGCATATTTGGTTGTACCAACGTCTGGCAAGCTTTTTGTTTATGTTGCTTATTGATTGTCACCTGACAGCAATGACAAACCCCCATACCACAATAGGCACCTGATACAGCCTGACGATCGTTTTCCATAATTTGCTTATAGTTTGCCGCCAATAGAACAGACAAAACCGTTTCGCCATCACACGCGTTAACCGTTTCTTCATTTACTCGAATTTGAAACTGTAACCCTTCTGGCTCTGTTATATCTTGTGTTCTTGATAATTCAGACATAAAAATGCTCCTTCAACTAAGTCGCACAAAGCCTACTATCCAAATATTAAAAATAAACAAAATATTTACTTTATTTACGTTAACTTGATCCAGGTTAACTTTTTGGCACACTCGGCTTAAATATGCTCAATTCGGTGCAACCACGGCGGGTTTCTCACTAAAGCTGTGCAATAGTGTCTGCTCCACAGTACAAAAACAATCTAACCAATTGAAATATATTAATTTATAAATTTGGCATAGTTCTTCCTTACCTCAATATGTATTAACGCAAAAGGAGCAATACTATGTATACCTTCTACCAAACAATGTATTTACTTTGGCATTTGGATATTAGCGTGTGGCCCATACACGAAACTAAAATAAAACCTGCAGAACAGGAGGAAGGCTAATGGCTATTTCAAAGCTAGAAACCGCGGTTCATGCCGTGCTAAATGACATGCTGACCCCTTCACAAGCCGCAAAAGCGTACCATGTACCACAAAGAAGGCTCTATGACGCCCTGCGTCAGTCAACCGCAAAGCAACAAACACGTTGGCAAAAATTAATGCAGGAAAAAGCAAAGTTAGAGCAAAGTTTGGCAAGGATAAATAAGGAGCTGCATGAACAGTTTATCTAATGATGCTTTGTTTGTGAGGACAATCAGCGCACCCAATATGAATACAATCTTTTGGATTGCCAACACTGGATCCAGCTTGTATCTATCAGGGTGCTTCTATTGGCTTTTTACCTTTCCCCTTTGAAAACAATACACAATCAGACTCAAATGCCGAGGCATTATACCAATATGTTGAGGTTTAAGGTTGTGGGGTAAGTTCCTCACTTTATCATCGACGAGCATGGTGACTATCACGCCACCACCGATTACTACAAGTTACTTGCCCCCCGCCAAGTCGATAAAACCGCCAGTAGTAAAGCTCGCCTCATCGCTCAGTAGCCAAGCGATAGCGTTGGCAACCTCCTGTGCAGTTCCACCTCGCTTTAGCGGTAAGGCACTGGCAAGACGGTCGACTCGATTCGGCTCTCCGCCATCAGCATGAATATCGGTATATATACACCCAGGCCGCACACAGTTAACGCGGACCTGTTCCTGTGCAAGCTCCAAGGATAACCCTTTAGTGAAACTATCTATGGCGCCCTTTGCCGCTGCATAGTCAACATATTCATTTGCGCCACCTAAATAAGAAGCAGCCGACGAGACATTTACAATCGCACACTGTGCTGGATTATCGCTCAAGCGTATATGTTTAATCGCTTCGCGGGCACAAATAAAATATGGCGTGACGTTACTCGTGAGCATTTGGTTTATGCGCTCAGCAGTCATTTCCTCAACGCGAGTTTGCGTACTTAATACCCCAGCGTTATTCACAAGATGTGTCACGGTGCCAATTTCAGTTTTGATTTTTTCAAACATAGCCACAACGGCTTGCTCATCGGTGATGTCTGTCTGAACAATGTGGGCCTTGCCACCATTATCAACGATTGTATTGGCTACGCTCTGTGCCGCATCCGCATTTTGCTTATAATTAATAACAACCGTATATCCTCGCTGTCCGAGCAAACAGGCTGTTGCAGCGCCAATACCACGACTCGCACCGGTGATAAGTACTACCTTTTGCATTCAACCACTCCTTTACCTGTAACTACTGATAATTCAGTACTTCCACACCCATATCTTCTTTAACGTGTTCAATTACCATATAGGTGTGATTAGTGCCTACACCCGGGATTTCAACAATTTGACCAAGAACCTCTCGATATTGGCGCATATCCTGAACTCGGATTTTTACTAAGTAATCAAATCCACCTGCCACCATGTCACAAGAAACAACATTTGGAATATCAACAATATGCTGCTTAAAGATATCAAATACCTCTTCCGTTGAACTTTTTAATGTAATTTCAACATGAGCCACTAAATGTTGCCCTAATTTCGCGGCATTGAGCCTTGCGGTATATCCTTCAATATAGCCTTCAGCCTCAAGTTTTTTTACTCTATCAAGGCAAGGGCTGGGGCTCAAATTGACCTCTTTCGCCAAATTCACATTTGAGATCCGAGCATTACGCTGCAGTGCGTCTAGAATAGCTAAATCAATGCGGTCTAATACTCGAGTTTTAATGGAAGTCGTCATATCAGCATAAAATTTTGTGAGGGTTTGAGATTACCCGCAAATTTACCGTATTAAGAAAAAATAAAACAGCATATTCTGCTGTCTTTTCGATAGAATGCCCACGAAATTAACGAGAAAGGGCAAAGTGGCTAATTTCATTCATAATACCGCTCTGTTCGAACATTTATATTGTGCATTCTGGCTAAAAGTTGAACACACTTGTTTGTGTGTTATGGTTAGCAATGTGACTGCATCATTTTGTCGTAATTGAGGCTCCCTGTTTAAAAAACTTAAGTATCAGTAATCATCACGGTTACTTGGTTTTGCATTAGTTTTAGATGCAGTTAAATGATCACTACATCAACGGTGTTATTTAATAAACAGGCGCGAATTACATGTATTTTTGACTCCAATTTTTGAGGGTTGCTTATGCTTTATAACGGCGATTTGACAACTAACTGTCCTATCCGACAAAAGATCCGTGATTTTTACCGCATCGACGAGAATGCCGTAATTGATCATATTTTACCTTTAGCTGAGGTAGGCGTTACAGCTCGAAGCCGAGCATGGGAACGTGCACGTCAAATGGTGTTGAACATTCGTAAAGACCAAGATGGTCAAAACGGTGTTGACGCGCTTTTAAACGAATTCTCTCTTTCGACTGAGGAAGGCGTAGTATTAATGTGTTTGGCCGAAGCCCTGCTTCGTGTACCAGATAAAAAAACGCAAGACAGTTTAATTCGAGACAAACTTGCCAATGGAGACTGGAGTTCTCACCTTGGTAGTAGCGACTCGCTATTCGTAAATGCGTCAAGCTGGGGACTACTGGTCACCGGTAAAATGGTCAACTATTCAGACAAGAATAAAGAAGAACAATTTGGCGTATTAAAGCGTACTATTGGTCGTCTTGGTGAACCTGTGATCCGTAAGTCTGTTAATTACGCGATGAAGATCATGGGTAAGCAGTTTGTGATGGGTGAAACCATCCAAGATGCAATCGATCGTGCTGCTGATAAAGAGCAAAAAGGATATGTGTATTCTTACGACATGCTAGGCGAGGCCGCACGCACAATGCGTGATGCCGAGCGTTATTATGACAGCTATTTAGAGGCCATTCACGCCATCGGTAAAGCGGCTCAAGGTCGTGGTCCGGTCAAGAGTCCTGGTATTTCAGTTAAGCTTTCAGCAATTCACCCTCGCTTTGAATTTACACACCGCGAGCGTGTAATGAATGAGCTTGTACCTAAGCTTAAGTCATTGGCGCTAGAGGCCAAAAAGTACGACATCGGTTTCACGGTTGACGCTGAAGAAGCAGATCGCTTAGACATCTCTTTAGACGTTATTGAAGCAGTATTTTCTGATGCTGAGTTAGACGGCTGGAACGGATTTGGTCTTGCAGTACAAGCTTATCAAAAGCGTGCGATTTTTGTTGTTGAATGGGTTGCAGAACTTGCTCGCCGCGTAGGCCGCAAACTCATGGTACGTCTAGTAAAAGGGGCTTACTGGGATACTGAAATCAAAACCACACAACAAGATGGTCTTGAACACTTCCCTGTATTTACACGTAAAGCAACTACCGACGTATCTTACAAAGCTTGTGCTATTAAGTTACTCGAAGCACGCGATGTACTATTCCCTCAATTTGCAACGCACAATGCATACACCGCTGCGACTATTTTAGAAGTTGCAAAAGGGGACAATAAAGGGTTCGAATTCCAGCGCTTACACGGTATGGGTGAATCACTTTTCGATCAAATCGTTGAGCGTGAAGGGATCCAGTGTCGCGTATATGCGCCAGTTGGCCAACACGAAGATCTACTCGCCTACCTAGTAAGACGTTTACTTGAAAACGGTGCAAACTCTTCATTCGTAAATGCCATTGTTGATACTACAAAACCGGTGGAAGCATTATTGCCAGACCCAGTAGAAACACTGCAAGGTTTACGTAACCGTTATAACACGCAGATCAAACTACCGATTGAGCTTTATGGCGATGAACGACCAAACTCAAAAGGTAAGGATCTTACAGATATCAATGATCTGACACCGTTTAAAGAAAACCTTGATAATTGGTTTGAAGAACACAGAATCGACGAAAGTAGCGTTCCTGAAGGCTATCTTGCCGTTCGCAACCCTGCTAACCACAAAGAAGTCGTTGGTGCGATTCCTCTTCATGATGAAGAGTATATGAAAAACGCTCTGAAGAACGCTGATGAGGCTTTTGCAGAGTGGTCGCAAACCCCTGTCGAAGAACGTGCAAATTTACTCCGCCGTGTGGCAGATATACTTGAGCGTCATCACGATGAACTGGTTGCTATCTGTATTAAAGAAGCAGGTAAAGTAACCCAAGACAGCATCGATGAAGTACGTGAAGCCGTTGATTTCTGTCGTTACTATGCTGCGCGCGCAGAAGAGCTATCAAAAGACGAGCGTTTTGAAGCCCGTGGCGTTATTTTATGTATTAGCCCGTGGAACTTCCCACTTGCGATCTTCTTAGGCCAAGTTGCAGCTGCAATCGTCACTGGTAATACCGTTATTGCAAAACCGGCTGAACAAACCAGTATGATTGCGTTACGTTGTATCGAGTTGATGCGCACCGTAGGCTTACCTGAGCACGTTGTACAACCTGTTATCGCGCGCGGTAGCGAAGTGGGTAAGCATGTGGTGCCAGATGAGCGTATTCAAGCTGTAATGTTCACCGGCTCAACTGAGACGGGCACACTGATTTCGCAAATTCTAGCTGGACGCAACGACATTCAAGTTCCGCTTATTGCTGAAACCGGCGGTCAAAACTGTATGATCGTTGACTCTACAGCACTCCCAGAACAAGTTGTTGATGATGTTATCTCTTCTGGTTTCCAAAGCGCAGGACAACGCTGTTCTGCATTGCGCGTGTTATTTGTACAAGACGATGTTGCTGATGGCATTATAGAAATGCTAACAGGTGCGTTAAAAGAGCTGCACGTGGGTGACCCTTCACAACTTTCAACTGATATTGGTCCTGTGATCGATGAAAAAGCGCTGAATACGCTGACAAACCATGTTGAGTTTATGAAGAGCAACGGCAAGTTATTGTTCGAAGCTAACATACCAGACAACAGCGAAAACGGTGCTTACTTCTTTGCACCACGTTTATACGAAATCTCTGATCTGTCTGTACTTAAACGTGAAGTATTCGGTCCTGTTGTGCATATTGTGCGCTTTAAAGCTGAAGACCTAGATAACGTTATCGATCAGATCAACGGTACTGGTTATGGTCTAACAATGGGTGTCCACTCGCGTATCGAAGAGCGCTGTGAATACCTAGCGAAGATGTCTCGTGCTGGTAACGTTTACGTAAACCGCAATATGATCGGTGCAATCGTAGGCGTGCAACCATTTGGTGGTCGCGGTCTGTCTGGTACTGGTCCAAAAGCAGGTGGTCCAAACTATCTCGTGCGTTTGGTGAAAGAAAAAGCCTCTCCAGACAACGTGCAAATGACAGATCTATCGCCTGATGAGTTGGAGATCCACCACTTCCCAGGCGCGGTTGAGCAAGTTGAGAAACTAATGCAAAACTCAATGCGTGATGAAAAGATCTGGCGTCGTACCGCATTGAATGATCGTGTTTCTGCGGTACGTCAGTTGCTTGCAAAGGTAGCAACGGTTGATATCATCGACGAACTAGCCGATGACCTTGCACTAACGCTTTCTGATGCCCGTGCACAGCTAAACCGTTTAGAAAAGCGTATGCGTACTTACACTACGCTTCCTGGGCCTACTGGTGAGTCGAATACACTTCACTTAGAACCACGTGGATGCGTTGTAGCATATGCCGATAAGAGTACTTCGTTCAATTTCTGGGCGATTTCAATTATTACCGCACTTGCTGCAGGTAATACGGTTATTACAGTAGCGTCAGACCTGTTCTATGAAGAAGCGTTAGCGTTTAGAGATAAGTTTATCTCTACCGGTGTTGCTGAAGGTGTATTCCAAGTTGCGAAGCAGAATCAGCTACAAGCGATCTTGGCACACCCTCACCTATCTGGTGCTGTGGTTGCAGCTCGCTCTTCACGCTTGGGTTACTTCTCACAGCAACTTGCACAGCGTAAAGGTGCAATCCTTCCTGTGATCAGTGCAGAGTACTATGACACCTTAATTAATCGTCTAATTACCGAGAAAACCATTAGTATTGATACTACCGCTTCTGGTGGTAATACATCACTGATGACCTTGGTTGAAGACGAAGAGTAATAGCGCGATTTACTATTGCATCTAATACCAATTGAATTAATTCAATTGGTATTATAAAAGCCAGCTTTTGCTGGCTTTTATTTTTTACGCAGCATTGGATGTTCTTAATCCTACGATCACGTTTACAATATCCATTAAATAAACATCTTCAACTAACGCGATAACGTCATTCCATTTAGGGTTATACTCGTTGTTTTCCCACCTTCTAAGCGTCCGCTCTTCAATACCATAGCTTGCGGCCGACTCAGCTTGTGTAAAACCTCGAGCTTGGCGCGCAAATCTTAATATTGCCGCACCTAATGGTGCACGTTCACAAATTAATGGTTGGCTCATTAACATCACACTCTTTCCTTAAAAAGTTGCGCAAATAAATGAAGTAAAGCCTAGTCATTTATTTACGCAAAAAACTGACTAAATGCATCAACTGCGTAATTTAATGAAGATGATAGATCTATTTTTTACGCATTTCAACGAAAAAATGGATCTTTTTTGCGTCGCAAATGATTTTACTTCGTAAAAAATAGTCCATATAATGACGCACACGTATCATTGTTTAAGAGGCAACGCATGGAACAAAGTCTCATGAGCCTAGCGGAACGCGTAGAATATGCGATCAAGCCAGACAGTATTAGAGCTTTTGCGTTAAAAATTGATGTATCAGAAGGAACACTGCGCAGAATATTAAAAGGTGAAGATCCTAAGCTTAGCGTTATTGAGCGTATTGCAAAACAAGCTAATGTCGACCTAATGTGGTTAGTAACCGGTGTGCCTATTGACTGTAATAGCCAATCACCCATTGTTCAGCAAAGCATTTCACTGGATGAGTTTAATGAGGACTTCATCGTTGTACCTGGTTACCATGTTTCTGTAAGTACTGGGTATGGCGCATTTAACCAAAATGCTGAAGTTGCTCGCTATCTTGCATTCAGAAAAAAATGGATTGAGTTTAAAAATCTAGATAAGTCACAACTTGTTGTGGTGTTTGCAAAAGGCGACTCGATGGAGCCTACCATACATAACAACAACACCATTTTGGTTGATCTATCCGACAAAAAACTCAGTGAAGGGCTGATCTATGTCGTTCGGCTTGGCGAAGAGCTTTATGCTAAGCGCTTGCAGCAGAACTTTGATGGTTCGGTACGATTAATAAGTGATAATAAAGAATACAAGGAACAAGTTGTTATGCCGAATGAATTAGAGCAATTGGAGATCCTCGGTAAAGTGGTATGGATTGGTAAAGACCTCATATAATAAGAACAGCGATGCTAAACCTTGAATACTTACTTTCATTTTTAATCGCCAGTACTGTGATAGCGGTGGCGCCTGGGCCTTCAAATGCCTTTTTAATGGCGCAAACCTTCACCAATGGTCGCGTTGCAGGTATGCAAAGTGCACTGGGATTTGCACTAGGTGGGGTTGTCCATACTTTGTTTGCCGTTATCGGTTTGTCGGCATTATTAAAAGCATCCGCAACAGCGTATGCCACAGTGCAGTATCTCGGCGCAGCTTATTTGGCCTACCTAGGTATCATGACCATCAAAGATACACTAGGCACGTCACAACTTGATTGTGAAGACAAACCACATGTCAGCACTAAAAAGCGCAAAAATGTGATGTTTCAGGCAATGATGACCGAAGTGTTAAACCCAAAGGTGGCGCTCTTCTTCATCGCTTTTATTCCTCAATTTGTGGACAGTAGCTTGGCAACCTCCACGACTGTGCAACTGGCAATGTTTGGTCTACTCTACCCAATTTTAGCCTTCCCCATTGACTGCCTGTATATTTACGGTGGCGATAAAATTGCGCGTTACTTTAGGCAGCATCCGGCGGCACCTATTTGGATCGATCGTATCTCTGGCATGATTTTTATTGCGCTGGCGGTTAATTTGCTACTTTAGCCAGAACTCAGAATAGAAAGTTAGGGCCTGTTTATCTTTCAAGTTTGTTTTTGCAGCAGTTTGGTTGATATAACTTGGGTCTAGATAACACTCATAGGAGTATTGTTGATGCAAAAACGTTCACAACCGCTGCCGGCTAAAAAGCATATTGCTTTAGTGGCACACGATGGAATGAAACCTGCGCTGCTTGATTGGTGTAAGACTCATTTAACCAGCCTTAAACAGCATAAGCTTTATGCCACTGGCACAACAGGTAATCTTATTGAAAAAAATACAGGGCTTACGGTAACTAAACTGTTTAGCGGCCCGATGGGTGGCGATCAACAGATTGGTGCAAAAATCGCTGAGCAAGATGTTCATGTGCTGATTTTCTTTTGGGACCCACTGGCATCTCAGCCTCACGATCCTGATGTGAAAGCACTGCTAAGACTGGCTGCGGTATGGAATATTCCCGTTGCGTGTAATGAAGCGACGGCAGATTTACTAATGGCCTGTGATAAAATGAACCAACCAATTGAAAGGCACTTGCCAGACTACGAGCAGTATCTTGCTAGCCGTTTGGATTGATACAATCGCACTAAGGAGAAGCGGCTTATTACCGCTTCTTTGATTATAAGTAAGGCTAGTTAACCTGAACGAGAGCAAGATGCACAAGCGGTGCTCCCCCCAAAGCGCTCTGGCTAGATCAGAAAATACTTTAAGGTGATTTTAAAAACGCTGAGTTGGCGCATTATTTACCCAAACCTCAGGTTAGTTAAATATCTTGTCCGCCCACTTAGTTAAGCCAGCGGTAACACTACCGAAGTTATCACCATTGACCATGTCGATATCTCCAATTTGCTGTGCCAATGTAGCCTTTAGCAAAGGAGACTGCGCACTACCACCAGTTAAATAAATCACATCAGGCTTAGCCCCTGCTTGGTTGATGGCTTCTTTGGCAAGCGCCCCCATTTGTTCTAGGTTCGACATCACGGAATCGGCAAAATCCTGCTGCGTAAACGTTTGTGCTAAGTGGGGCTCAATAAAACCCAGATCGGCATTAAACTGAGCCTGTTCAGACAACGCGATTTTGCCAAGCTCACCTTCACGCACCACTTGATGAGTCAATTTGTTTTGCTGAATACAGAGCAATCTCGCCAGTTTATCGGGCTCAGCCACATCCCGTAACATACTTTGTAATTCACGGGTTAGTTTGTCGCTGTAAAAGTCTAACTGAGATTGGATGTCGTTGATTTTACATGCCTGCCAATATAACTGGCTTGGCATTGGCAACCCTGAGCCCAGGGTGGAACCTAGGCCACACAACGGCATGAGTTGATGATATGCCAAGGCAATATCTAAGTCATTACCACCAACACGTTTGCCTGTATGCGCCAAGAAGTCTTGCTGTCGTTGACTGTTATTGCGAAAGCTCGGCCCCATACGTACAAACGAACAGTCGCTCGTACCACCGCCAATATCGACCACCAATACTAATTTATCTTGGGTAAGGCGGCTTTCGTATTCAATCCCAGCGGCCAATGGCTCAAATAGGAAGTCTACCTCCTTGAACCCGGCTCGCTTTGCAGCTGTAGTTAGAATACTGATAGCTTGCTGGTTACTTTCTTCACCGCCTACAGACTGGAAGTTAACCGGTCGGCCTATTACCGTATCTGTGATGGTTTGTTGTAGTTGCGACTCAGCCCGATGTTTTATTTCAATCATCATGGCCGCAGCGATGTCTTCAAAAAATGCGATTTGTTGGGGCTTAAGTCCAACCGCACCAAAGAAAGACTTTGGCGACTTTACGAAGAAGCCTTCTTCGGGGAACTCGATATATTCACTGATCGCCTGTTGGCCGAAAAATACCCCCGTTTCTTGTGGGGTAAGGTCTAAATCTCGTTTCGCCTGCTGAGCGACATTGAGTAAACCTTGACGAGATTGTGTGTAATCGACATCCGCGCCATTAAGGTGACGATTAACAAAAGTAGGGATCAACGCATTGTGCATCGCATACATAGTGGAGGGCAGATAAGCTTTATCTTGTTCAAGGCGCAGTAAGTCTACTTCCCCATTTTGCATGACACCCATCGCACAATTGGAACTTCCGTAATCAAACCCGACTTTCATTCTCTACCTCGAACTGCTGAAAAGTCGCGAAGTGTATCATGATTGGCGCTATTGTCAGATGAATTTCCACTGTGATGATAATAAACACGCCCTGTTATTAACTGACGTGAAACGCATACTTTTCGTGGTTTGATTGCTTTGCTTGATACATTGCCGCGTCTGCACATTGGACAACAGTTTCGATGCCAACATCGAGGTTGTTAAACAGGCAAGCACCGATACTGATTTTGCATGATACTTTTTGTTCCTCAAGCAAGTAAGGTTTATCTATTTTGTCTATTATTTGCTGACAAATCGTCGCAACTTGAAGCTCAGCGTCTTGCAGCTTGGGAGAAAGGTGAGTAATAATAATGATAAACTCATCGCCCCCCCAACGGATCACCGCATCATCTTGCCTTACTGAGGCGCTTAACCGCAATGAAACGGCCTTAAGCAGTAAGTCTCCCGTATGATGACCATAGGAATCATTGACCTGTTTAAAATCATCTAGATCTAAAAATAATACTGCGCTGTAGCAGCCTCTTTGTTGTTGAGTAAAAAGCTTATCCATCAAACCATGATGGAGAATATGTCGGTTAGGAAGTCCTGTCAGTTGGTCATGATAAGCAAGCTTTTCAGCTTCTAGATACTCTAATTTGCGCTCGTTAATATCACGAGAAAGCACAATAAAACGTGTCAACTCATGGGGTTCATCTGGGTTTACCACTTTACGTGCAATTGATATTTCAAACCAACGCTCACCTATGGCTGTGGGTAAATGAATATGACAGCCATGACAGTAACCGTTTTGTTTCGCGTCTTTAAGCGCTTGCATCACAGTGTTAGCCGCAGCCTCAGGCATCACCTCAGCAACGGTATGTCCAATGAGCTGTTCGGCCGGCGCAACAAGTAATTCGGGGCGTAGTATTCTGGCATCCCAATGACGGCCTTGTTCGTCCAACTCAAACATCAGATCCGGCATTGCGCTTAATGTTGATGCTAGCTCTTCATAGCTTGGCTGCACAGCGGACGCTGGATAGGAAGCACGGCGCTCCGGTATCATTAGGCCATGCAACATTTTGTTCCACCATCCTATAAGCTTGAATATAACTACTGGGTACATGCTAATGAACTAAGCTCGTTTAAGGCTATCTTTATAAAAAGAATATACCAATTTTTCGAATTATGATTAATAACTGAGTAAATCATAAAAAATTATTTTCAAAGCATTGCGCTTGTGTAAGGAAAGCCATTGACGAATCAATAATAATTCCTATAATCGACACGGCAACACTTTCCATGATGGAAGGTCACAACATAAATAAGGATGAATATGTCTTTTTTCAAAAAAGCCCTTGGCGCGGTTGGTATCGGTGCAGCAAAAGTAGATACCATTTTAGATCATCATCAAGCCTTCCCTGGCGAAGAAATTTCTGGAACGGTTATTATCAAAGGTGGAAAAGTTGCTCAAGAGATCAACAAGATAGATCTTAAGGTAATGTGTAACTACACCGTTGAAAAAGAAGACAGTGAAGGAGAGACGATCACCGTCACCAAAAACCATACCCTAGCTGCGTTTCATATCAATGAGCAGTTCACTATTGAACCTGGCGATGAAAAGCAAATTCCATTTGCACTGGAGCTAGCTGAAGAAACCCCTCTGACCGTGGGACAATCGAAAACTTGGATTGCCACTAATCTCGATATTGATATGGCGCTGGATAAATCAGATAGGGATTATTTGCACATCGTTCCTAATGCGCTACAACAGGCGGTTATCGACGCGATAGAAGCCCTTGGCTTTAAACTCTATGAATCTGATTGTGAAGGCATTGACGAGGTATCATTCTCACGTCTTCCATTTGTACAAGAATTAGAGTTTAAAACAATAGCAGGTGACTTTCATGGTCGCTTTGACGAAGTGGAAGTGGTGTTCTTTAATCGTGGTGAACAACTTGAGGTCATCTTTGAAATCGATCGTAAAGCTCGTGGCTTCAAAGGCTTCTTTGCAGAAGCGCTCGACCTTGATGAGTCAAAAGCCAGATTAGTGATTGACGAAGAAGACATCGAGGAATTAGCGGACGCTATCTATGACATCCTCGAGGCAAACTGCTAAGGTGTATAGGTGTATTATACCAATTGAATTAATTCTCTAATCAATTTAAAGGATGAAATAGTTCATTTACTTAATACATTTGGTATTAGCCTTGTAGCATCTATAGATTTATATTGATGCTGTGGTGATAGTTGCATTCATACGAGTGCAACTTCTATATGAATAAACTCTATTATTAGTCCAACCCACCTAACGTCTGTGGTTTATGCCAAAGCAAGTGTTAAGGTGAATGGGTAATAACTCTTTAGACTGATTTATTGTTACAATTTAAGCCTCTTTAACATGCCAAATATGGCACGTTTGAGTTGACTTAAGCTCAATAAAACAGCACATTTAACTGAATGGTCAAGGTAGATTAGGTGACAATGAATGTCCAACTTTAGAATTTGGAAACTGGTTAGCCTACTGTGTGTTTTGAGCCTAATGCTTGGGTGCGAATCGAAAGAAGAACGCATCCAGCAAACCATTACACATACACTTCAAGAAGCTTCAACAGCAATTAACACACTGGGGACAGCACTTGATAAAAAGCAGGTAAGAAATGCCAACCTTTTGACTGAGTATGGCAAAGTACTTAGTCAGCAAAAACCTCAACTCAGCGAAATTGCGCAAATTATTGCCCAAGACGCAACAAGTAGTGGCACCTTGTATCAGAGTTTATTAACTCGATATCAGTCCCTCAAGTCCCCCGCTCCTAACATGAATAGTAACGACATTATCAACCAAGCGATCTTGCTAAAAGAAGCAGCGTCAATCAGCTTGTTTAATGACGCGCTGACGGATCCCATCAATGTTTTAGCCGATATGTCGGATGGCAAACTGGCCCGAGTGGGTGCAGTCAGCCAACGGGCAGAGCAAACTGCTAACGGTGAAACCGGTGTCGGTAATCAACTGGTCGGCAATGCAAACTACGGTGAATGGCAAACGAACGCTAACGGCACTAGCTTTTGGATGTGGTACGGCATGTATCGCATGCTTGGCGATATTGTCGGGGATGTAGAATATGGCCGCTGGAGTAAGCACCGAAGATACAGTTACTACAGTGACTATGGTCGTCATAGATATACCAGCTATAAAAGCTACAAACGCCAGACCGACCTCGCCAAGCGTACGCGACAATCGTACCAGCGTCAGGGCAAGCAATTTACCAGCCCCTATGCTAAGAAAAAGTCTGTCGCTTCAGGGTTAAGCCGAAGTAGCTACACTCCATCTGCAGTAACCCGAAGCAGCTACTCTAGAACATCAAGCTACGGCTCAGTTCGCAATAGCTCAAGTAGAACCTCCCGTGGCGTAAGCCGGGGTAAATAGCGCATATATAGCGGAGTTAACACATGTACCAATTTAACGGATTAACAGCTTGGACTTTTCAAGCATTGCTAATAGATATGGCGGTGATCGTCGCGTTATTTGTTAGCTTAAAATACATCAAAGGTTGGGTATCCAACCTTCACGCAAACGATGAAATCACAGAAAAAGACAACTTTGCATTTGGCCTCAGTTTTGCTGGCGGCTTGGCAGGCTTAGCCATCGTGATTTCGGGTATTTCAAGTGGTGCTTTTGCCAGCTCTTTGGCTCAAGAAGCGCTACAAATGGCGGGCTATGGCATCGTAGGTATCGTCCTTATTAAACTTGGCCACTTCTTCCAAGACAAAGTCGCACTGCGCAAGGTGAACCTACATGACGAAATCATAAAAGGTAATGTTACCTCAGCGCTGATTGATTTTGGCCATGTGGTGAGTGTTGCCATTGTGATCCGCTCCGCTTTACTTTGGGTGCTAACTGAGGGCTGGTATGGTTTACCGATTGTAGTTGCAGCCTTTATTATTGGTAATATTTGTATGCTGCTTGTAAGCCAATACCGAGTGCAATTATTTAAGCGCACGAACAAAAGCGGCGACTGTTTACAGCAAGCAATCAAAGACAACAATATCGCAGTTGGGATCCGCTATGCGGGCTTTTTAATCGGCTCAGCACTGGCATTGACAGCAGCGTCGGGTTTAGCGCCTTATGTGGCTGACAATATCATCTCGAGTTTACTGTATTGGAGTATTGCTGCGCTTGGTAGCATTATTCTGTTCATCATCTTACACCTTGTAATGATAAAAATTATTCTGGCAGGTAAAGATATTTCTGATGAAGTGAACAGACAAAAGAATGTTGGTGTTGCCGCAATCTCGGCCGCCCTCTCTTTTGCGATTGGTACGACTATGGCAAGTTTGTTAGGTGCGTAACCCTTGAGCGTATCAGCACCACAAACTTCTGCAAGAGTGACCGGCAACTGGTCGTTGTTCGGTCACGACACCCTACTTATTGGCGTTATGGCCATTTTGGCCGGTTGTGGCCTAATCTACGAATATTTACTCTCCCACTATGCAGGACGCGTTTTGGGCTCGGTAGAGAGCGCAATTTACGCCATGATAGGCACGATGATCGTGGCCATGGGCATTGGCGCATTTTTAGCGCGTTGGTTTAAAGACCCCTTTACTGCTTTTGCATGGCTTGAGAGCTTAATTGCGCTGCTGGGTATGAGTAGTATTTTGGTAATAGCCAGTGTGATTGCCCTTACCTACACTTTGCCCCACACGCTTTCTAGCCTCTACAGTTTACCTCCTGATAGCGTATTAGATGGTATGCCCTTTGCGCAATTACAGGAATTTGCACGGTTTCTTCCTTATGTTTTCGGCCTTATTTTAGGTATTCTCATTGGCATGGAAATTCCGCTAATCGCGCGGATCCGCCAACAGGTATATGGACGCTTCCTTGAAAATAATGCGGGTACTATTTATGGTGCCGATTATATTGGTGCCGGTGTTGGCGCAGCTATCTGGGTCACAATTATGCTTGCGCTACCAATAATGCAAGCAGCGGCGTGGACTGCTCTATTTAATATTATTGCAGGACTTATCTTCCTGTGGCGCTATCACTCCCATGTCCGTTTAGCTAAGTTATTATTCGCCTGTCACTTTGTTCTATTGGGAATTTTTTTCGTTATCTTGAGTAATGGCTCTCTGTGGATGAAAGACCTAAGTAACGTGCTCTATAAAGACAAAGTGATCTACTCAGAATCAACCAAATATCAACATGTTGTGATCACCGAACGATTAAGCCGCACTCAGCCGATGCCAATCAACGATTTATTTTTAAATGGTCGATTACAGTTTTCATCCGTTGATGAACAGATCTATCACACCATGCTCGTCTACCCAGCAATGCTGGCATCTAACCGTAGAGAAAAGGTGTTGATAATTGGTGGCGGTGACGGTCTCGCCCTTAGAGATGTGCTTGAGTGGCCAGTGGAACATGCCACCTTAATTGATTTAGATGGGCAACTATTATCTCTGTTTGGGCTACAAGGACAACCCTACCCTGCTAGACCCAATATTACGAATAAACTAACCCAACTAAACAACGACGCCTTAAACGACCCCAGAGCAAGCGTCATTGTTGCAGATGCATTTCTAGAAGTAGAAAAAATGCTTGATCAGGGCCGACAATTTGACACGATTATTATCGACTTACCCGATCCTAATCACCCTGACTTAAACAAGCTGTATAGCGATTACTTTTACAATCATGTGCGTCAATTACTGGCGCCTGATGGTGCCTTAGCTATTCAGTCCACCTCCCCTTACCATGCCAAAAAGGCGTTTATTAGTATCGCAAAAACGGTAAAACATGCTGGATTCACCCATGTGGAGCAATACCAACAAAATATTCCGTCTTTTGGTCAGTGGGGATGGACAATCGCAACGAGAACTGGGCAACCTGCGAGCGCCCGAATCAAATCGGTAGAATCTTTACCCGTTCCAAGTAACTGGATAAATAAAGAATATTTACTCGCGACTTTCGCCTTCCCAAGCCGCTTTTTTGATGGAACAAAAGATATTGAAGTCAACCAGTTAGGAACAGGTAGGCTATATGATTATTACCGCCAAGCATGGCAAACGGAAGACGAGCTGTATAAAAATTAGCGCACGACCATTGACATATTATGTCTTACGTGCAACTCTTAACTCAGACATAATATGTCATAACAAAAAAGGTAAATGAAGATGGAATTAAATGAACTATCAATCAAATTAGCATCATTTGAAACTGAAGGTGCTAACTTCGAATCCTTCTTAATCACCAATGAAGGTGAGCAAGATGTATTGCAAGTGATTGTTGACGGAAATGACGAATTACCCATTTTTGTGACTCAAACTGAAGAGCAGCTGGTATGCATTAGTTACCTATTCAAAGAGAATGAGGTAAAACCAGAGTTGCTTAACGAGTTAAATGAAGCACTACTAAAACTGAATGTGCCGATCCCTTTGAGTGCGTTTGCTAAAATTGATGAGCAGTATGCGATATTTGGTGCCCTAGCCGTTTCCTCCTCAATTGATGAGATCACGCACGAACTGGTCACCTTAGCAGACAATGCAATTGAAGCATTAGATGCAGTGACAGTGTATTTGAACGATTAATATTGGAGTTGTGAAATGAGTATTTTAAAGAAATTATTTACCGCTGTTCGTGGTGGCGCTAGAGAAGTTGGTGAGTCAATTGTTGATGCCAATGGCATTCGTATTTTTGAACAAGAAATTGCCGACGCTAAAAACGCATTGGCAACAGCGAAAAAGAACTTAACTGAGGTGATGGCTAAAGAAATGCAGACTAAGCGTAAGCTTGCTGCACTTGAAGAAAGCATCATCGAACATGAAAACTATGCTGGTCAAGCACTAGAGAAAGGCAATGAAGCTCTAGCGGTAGAAATTGCTGAAAAAATCAGTGAATTCGAAGATGAGCGCGCAGAGCATCAACAAGTGTTAGACGGATTTAGTAAACATGTGATCTTGCTGAAGCAGCAGATTAAAGAAGCTGAGAAATCCATTAAAGAAAATCAGCGCCAACTAACCATGGTGAAAACAACCGATAGCGTGCAAAAAGCAACGATGGCGGTAAACAGCACCCTAAACACCAATGAGTCTTCTATGGTAAATGCGCGTCAGTCGCTTGAACGTATTAAACAGCGTCAGCAAGACAGACAGGACCAGTTGGCTGCTGCAAAAGAGTTAGAAGCGGCTGCAACCGGTGCAGATCTTAAAGCCAAAATGGCTGAGGCTGGGATCGGCTCAACACCAAAGAGCAATGATATTCTTGAGCGTATTAGAGCTAAACAAGGCAACTAATATTTGCTTGAATTGAAAAAGGAGGCTTAGCCTCCTTTTGACCGTTTTGATATTTATACCAATTGGTATTACGTAGGTGCACTATGTTTGGCTTTTTTAAATCTAAAAAGAAACCTGAGCGACAACTTTCTCACCCTAAAGATCTGAAAGCTGGTGATATGCTTACCATTATTGATTCGTTCGCTTATCCGAGTTGGCTCAAAGGGCAAACGCTCAAAGTTGTTGCTGTGCAAACATACCAATATGAACGCAGCGCCGAATATGAGTTTGTTCTTGAAAGTGAGTCAGGTAAAGTGACCTTTTTACAAATCGAGCAAAGCGACGGTGAAGAATACGCCAACTTCTCTATTAAAATCCAAAGGGATGACGTCGACGCCATTTTTACCCTAGATGAGTTTGCCCGTATTTTTGATGAGGAATCATTGACGCAACTAGACACCCATGCCACTCCAGAAGCATTTGAGCGATTTTTAGGGAAAAGCTATCAACAAAGCGAAGCCCCTTATGTTTGTTACTTTTACGACAGTGATTATCGCGGTCGCACTCTACCGCGCTATCAAGATGAAAGTGGTGAGATGTGTGAAGTCATTGAGCTATGCTCTGCCGACGGCAAGTTTGCTATCAATATCGAAATCTGGGACGGCGGTGAAACCGATGTATCGCTGACCATGTGTCGACCACTCAGCGATATTGTCGATCTATTTCCCGGAGCACACTCGTGACCGCCAGACAAGACAAGTGGAAACGCCAAGAAGTTGCGTTGAGGGCCACACAAATGGCCTTCGACTTAACCACTGAAGTGCAAAAAAGCATTAAAAAGCAGGCGATAGACGAAGAGCTAACGCCATCCGATATGATCCGAAAGATCCTTGATTTAGAAGTTAAATCGAAGAAAACTCGGCAACGCTTATCCTTCAATCTCACCGATGACGAAATCGCACTACTGGCGGAACGTTTTGGCGTTGACCCCAACGACAAACGAGCTGTAAAACAAGAAGTTGCTAGCATATTGCTGAGCCGCTATACAGAAAATAAAGAAAAGTGAGCAGTAATACCAATCCATTAATGCTCCAACTATTTTAAATGGTTAAAGCGACAACCTAAGAGGGAACGATGACAGAAGCAGAGATTAAGAAAAGTATTGATAAACATAGTGTGAAACCACTTATTTTCGTAGTCATCATGATGTTACTAATAGCATTATTGAATAACTATTTATTCGAAGATGATCCATTATCTCCAAACCTACTAATTTTCGGAGCATTAGCTGCTGGCATACACATCTTCAAAAATGTCCTCTGTGACGTCCTTGTTAGATAACCTGAACTGCAACAGCTCTTGCCTATAAAAACATACTTAATTAATTTCAATAAGTTAAGCTAATATCTAGACTAAAGTCTAGGGCACCTTTTTATTTTCTTCGTTAAATTAGAGTTTGCTGTCGAAACGCGTAGCAGTCATGTAATGGCTTCAAATAAGCGTTGTCAGCAAAACAACAATACACATGTAAAGGAAATAAAATGAAATTAATGAACTTAACAACGATGGCCATTGCCATCGGCCTTAGCATCAATCAGGCGCAAGCCGTCACTTGTGACAGTATCAATACTTACCCCGACTGGACACAAACCAACTGGCAAGGTGTTCCAAATCATGCCAGTACTGGCGACAAAATGCAGCATCAGAACAAGCTCTATCAAGCCAATTGGTGGACTCAAGCTGAGCCAGGAACCAGTTCGGCATGGCAATATCTAGGGCGCTGTGAAAACAATACTCGGTTAACACCATTCGAGCGTCATGGTCAGCTAGCTGTCTGTGGAACTGGACTATGTAACGAACGCCAGGAAAAAATCCAGTTACGTGGCATGAGTAGCCATGGCCTTCAGTGGTATGGATTGGATAAGTGTCTAACCGATCTGTCACTCGATACCCTTGCAATTGATTGGCAAGCAGACATTATTCGCTTAAGTATGTATGTGCAAGAAGGCGGTTATGCCTCTAATCCAGAAAAATTTACAAACGACATGAATCAATTGATCGATATGGCCAGCCAGCGAGGTTTGTATGTATTGGTTGATTGGCACCAACTAAATCCTGGCGATCCTAACTATAATCTAGCGTTTGCAAAACGTTTTTTCACCGATATCGTTACGGCGAACAAACACCGCAAAAATGTTATTTATGACATAGCCAACGAGCCCAATAACGTCTCTTGGGGCGAAATCCGTCATTATAGCGAGCAGATCATTCCGGTGATCCGAGCTATCCAGCCTGATGCGTTAGTGCTTATCGGCACGCATGGCTGGTCAACCTTTGGTGCATCTAGTGGTGACAGCTTTCAGGACGTGCTGAATGACCCTGTACCATTCGATAACATCATGTACACTTTTCACTTTTATGCGGCATCACACACGGACTTTCATCGCAATGTTTTAGACCGAGCATCAGACGTACTCCCCGTCTTTGTTAGTGAGTGGGGTACGCAAAATTACGATGGTGACGGTCCCAACGACCAAGAAAGTGCGCAACAATATATCACTCTCATGAAGCGTAAAAAGATAAGCTGGACCAATTGGAACTATTCCGATGATTTTCGCAGCGGTGCAGTGTGGAAAAAAGGCACTTGTACTAATCAAAATTTCGTGGATAGTCAGCTAAAAGAGGCGGGAGTCTGGCTTAAAAACTGGATAAGTGAAGGTAGGTAGGCAGTAAAGCCTTGTCTCACTAAACATACGCAGCTTGCTGCGTATGTTTATATTTTTGTGTCGCTAGAAGAGGGTTATCGCCGCAATCACTCTACCGCGAGCAACTCAACCTCAAATACGAGTAAAGAGCCTGGTTCGATTTTACCTGCAGCGCGGTCGCCATAACCTAAATCGGGACCAATCCAAAAGCGGTATTTATCCCCTTCAGTCATTAACTGCACTCCCTCGGTCCAGCCGGGGATCACTTGATTGAGCCCAAAACTAATTGGTTGGTCGCGCAGTACTGAACTATCGAATACAGAGCCGTCAAGTAAGGTGCCGTGATAATGCACTTTAACCTTGCTCGTTGCGCTTGGTTGTTTACCACCTTCAGTTTGCGTGATGACTTCGTACTGAAGACCTGAGTCGGTTTTATGTACTTCCGCACGCTTCTCATTTTCTTTCAAAAAGTCAGCGGCTTGAACTCGATTAAACTGTGCTAACTGTTTTTGCTTTTGTCCCCCTCGAAAGAACATTACGGCAATCACCAGTGCAACAATAACGAGGATAATATTAGTGGTCGTCATGGCTTTCTTCTCCTTTGTCATCATCGCCGTTTACTACTTTCGCAATACGCTCGAGTTTTGCCATTGCAACCGCGTTGATGCTGTTTTCAGGGTAACCTTCTTCGCTTAACACTCCAGCGGGTCGATCCATCAATAAACTAAGTGCTTCATCTACCGTAGCCACGGCATAGACGTGGAATAAACCTTTTTCAACCGCCGCAATCACTTCATCATCTAATACCAAGTTTACTTTGTTAGACTCTGGGATGATCACCCCTTGTTTACCCGTTAAGCCGCGCATTTTGCATAGTTTAAAGAAGCCTTCGATTTTCTCGTTTACGCCGCCAATGGCTTGCACTTCACCATGCTGGTTAATGGAGCCAGTTAACGCTAAAGATTGATCAACAGGTAGTTGTGTTACTGCAGATAGCAATGCACAAAGCTCTGCGAGTGAGGCGCTATCACCGTCGATAAATCCATAGTTTTGTTCAATGGCAATATTTGCGCTGAGCGTTAAGCTAAAGTCTTGTGCGTACTTATTGCCCAAGTAACCGGTAAGCAACATCACCCCTTTTGAGTGAATTGATTTACCTAAATCTACTTCACGTTCAACGTCAATTACCCCATCCGCACCAGCGTATACCGTGGAGGTGATCCGAGCAGGCGTACCAAACGCGGTATCACCAATATGTAGTACAGTCAGGCCGTTTACCTTACCAATTGCGGTGCCTTTGGTTGCGATCAGGGTATGCCCTTCTTGAATATCACTGAGCATGTTTTCACTTAACTGCCCTGTCCGATACTCTTTTCCGGCTATCGCCTCATCGATATGATTAGCGGCGATTTGATTTACGCCATCTTGCTTGGCATAAAAACTGGCTTCTGCCACCAGCTCCAACACATCAGCAAAGCGCGCCGAAAGCTTACTATGGTGCTCTGCTTGGCGGTAACTAAACTTAAGCATTCGCGCTAACGCTGACGAACTAAGCTCAATTTTCAAGGTATCATTACAGTATTCCATCACCTTAGTGATAAATTGGTACTGCATCTTATCTGAACTTGGTAAGTAATAATCAAAGTCAGCCAGCACTCGAAATAGCTCTGCAAACTCTTCATCGTACTCACCTATGGTGTAATAAAGGTCCCGTGAGCCAAGCAGAATAATTTTTACATCTAGCGGAATTAACTGTGGCTTTAAGGTAAAGCTGCTGCCCACTGAGTTGTCTTGATATGGTAAATCATTCTTAATTTGGTGGGTTTTTAATGAGAGCTTTAAGCCATCCCACACTTGGGCATTGGCCATGACTTTTTCCGCATCCATGATCAAATAGCCGCCATTGGCACGGTGTAAGGCTCCGGCTTGAATAGAGCGATAGCTGGTGATCAAGTTGCCTTGAGAGGTTGCATATTCCACCTTACCAAAAATATTGCCAAAAGTTGGATTTGGCTCATAAACCACTGGCGCCGGATCGTCTTCTTTAAACTCAACCAAAATATTAGGGGCAAAAAAGTCCGTTAACATGCCTTTTGAGTCAAAGTCATCTTTGTTCTCTTCGCTGCTACTATCATCATCTAGCCAGTCAAGTACCGCATCAACTATTTCAACCTTGAGATCTTTAAGATAACGCAACACACCAATGTGCGCGGCATACTTATGCTCAAGCGCTTTTAACAACGGCTTTGTCGCCATCTCAATAGTGGTTTTCTTAAGGTTACGCAAGCGTTCTGAAGATTCACGCTTCCATCTTGGCAACTCAATAAGAGACTCAATTAAGGCATCTTCTAATGTTTCAATAGCCGTTAAAAAATGAGCCTGAACATGTTCGTCAAGGGCTGAAAACTCCGTATCACTGAGCTGTTTACCATCTACCACAGGAGCAAAACCTACAGTGCCTGTGTCTTCAATTAGCGCAACGCTCATATTCATAGCCTGTTGTTCAACGGCAGTGATCGCAGCATCGTATTTTTGTTCAAATTCTTTATCTAGCGACTTTTTCTTGCGTTGATAACCTGGGTTGTCAAAGGCCGCAGGGAAGGTATCTAAAATTTCATCGATAAAAGCGTCTATATCGGCTTCAAGCTGCTTGCTTTCTCCTGCTTGCATAAATAGCGCGATAGGTTCACGGTGGTCGTCGTAATTATTAACGTACAACCATTCTTTCGGCGTTGGCTTAGTTTTACTATGCGCTTCGAGCTTATCTTTTACCATGGTAAAACGGCCTAATGCCGCCTCACCCATCACATAAACATTATAACCTGGTAATTCCATCCCCAAAGCAAAGTCTAATGCGGTTTGAGCACGTTGTTGGCCAATAAAAGGAAGTGCTTCTGGATATGGGTTTTGGATACAATTTTCTATGTGTGTTAATGAAACTGATGGTGCAAGCTGACTGGCCTGCAATGATTTTTCAGACGACAATTTGGATTTGGTCATTCTAACTTCTTTGTATTGTTCGCATACGTTAGCCTACTCAGCTCAGGGCTACCAAACTGAGCGCCCACTCTCTAGGGCGCTAATGCTTTTCTAGTATATTCCCCATGCCCGCACTCGCTGCAAGCTGGGATCTTGATGGCATAATAAACATCTAATTTATGACCACAATTCTTACACACTAATTGCCCCAAAGCTATCCATTCACCTTCTTTATAGATGCCTTGGTGTTCAAAATCTTTTAAAAGTGCTGACCATTCGAGTTGTGTTCTATCTTCCATTTGAGATATTTCGAATAAGATGTTGGCTTTGAGTTCACTCCAAGCCGCTTCGTCATAGAAGGTTTTGTTTTCAAGTAGATGCTCTAAGTCACGCTTGAGATAGTAACTGTAGTCATCATAGGTTTGTTTGGTGTAGTCTTTTAGTGCGCGTTGCGCTTCCCAAAATCGCTTAGATAAATCGTCAACTTCGTGCTCTTTAACATCTTTTAGCCAATCAGAGAATTGATCCAACCACTTTTGATAATCCGCCATTGCTACACTCCTGTTTTGCCTATAAGTTAAGTGTAGACCAGATATACCATTCATTGTATTAGGGTTTGCTGAACTTGATAGCCAGCAAACCCCACTTAAAGTAGCTTAGAAGCGGTATTTCACGCCAACGGTTGCCGTTGTCCCTAAGCCTTTAATGTTATAACCACCGTATGTATAGGCTTGTGCGCGAGCTGGGAAGTAATCCGAATTAAATAGATTTTCAATACCTACAAATGCTTGCCAGCTTTGATCGAATTGATATTGAGCGCTAAAATTAACCACATTGTAGCTATCAATTGGGCCCTGATCTCCCACATAGTTACCCTTATCATCTCGTTCAAAGCGCTTGCGGTCACCGACATGTAACCAACTAAACGTCATCGATAAAGCGTCATCAGGCTGCCAATTTAGGTTTGCCGTGAGTTTTGGTGGACTAATTTGTCGAGAACCAAGATACACGTCAGCTTTAGTATCTTTACCCTCGACGTAGCTGTAGGTTGCAATCAGTTTTAGCGTTTCGTTGATCTTGTAATCAACCAGCGCTTCATATCCCCAGATTTTTTGCGGCGCACGCACCGGCTCATAAACCCCTGTCACTTCATTGAATTTATTGGTTGTGCCAAATTCCGAAGTACTTCTATATGCCGCAAATTCAAAACGTAACCCCTCAAATTGAGCGTTAAACCCTATCTCATAGTTATCAACAATAGAGGCTTCTGTTTGAATTTGGCCTATATCTTCTACCGTTGCACTACGTAGTAGACGGCCAATATCAGAGATATCGGAGCCCTGCGAGTAACTGGCAAATGGGCTGAACTTTTCATTCGCATTATACTTAATGCCAACATTGTAAGTCGTGGCGTCATAGTCAATGGTGTCACCTTTCACATTCAAAGGCACTGAGCATTGATCCGCTGAGCGGCAAAGCTTAAGTGTTTGATAGTCCGCTACGGCAAGATCAATACTCTCTTGTCTTACTCCCGCCTTCAATACCAGATCGTCAGCTACAATCCACTTGGTCTGTAAGTAACCTGCGATACTTTCCATATCCATTTCTGGCACCCAAACACGGCCGTCAACAAGCGGCTGTGACGTTACGTCGTTCAGCGCATCAACACCATAGATGAAAGTCGCTTGGACATTGTCAAAATCAACCAAGGTGTTAAATGTCGCACGCGCGCCCTTTTTTTCAGAGCGAATGATAGATTGCCCGCCTGAATAGCCTTCATCAGGATTTGCCAAATTTGGTGAAAAGAAGAACACATTTTCGATGTCTTGCAGGTAGGCATCAAGCGTCATTTGCGTATTCGCAAAAACTTCAATGTCCGTGTATTTCAAAGTAATGTTTTCATTACCTTCCGGTCCTTGCGGCTTACCTTGTTTTTGCTGAGCTGGTGGTACATGAACCGCGTAAGATTTTTCACCTAAATTAATGTTGCCAAACACATCACCTAAGTCAGTTTTTTGCTGTGAGCTGTAGAAGTTGTAGCTAAACTGTAATTGCTTGTCTGCATCAAAATCATAGCCCAGCTTGGTAAAGTAGTTTTCTGTTACCGTATCGGATAAACCATACTGTAAGCCTAAAATATCGCCTTCAGCATCACGCTGCACGCCATTTTCTTCATAACTTGCCGTTACTAAATAACTAAATTGGTCAATGCGACCATTAACAGCGCCTGCAATACGTGCGCCAGCACTCTCGGCAAGTTTTACTGCGCTAAAACGACTTGATAGGCTAATTTCACCTTCAGGTTTGCCGTCGCTTCTAGCCTGCTTGGTGATGTAGTTAATGATCCCACCTGAAGCGCCATTACCATAGATTGAAGTAGCCCCTTTTATCACTTCAATACGCGCGATAGCACTTGGGTCTAGCGTTTTCACACCTAATGAACCATTACGCAATGGCGTTGACTGCGGTACGCCATCAATCATCACCAATGGCGCTCGACCACGCAATGACTGCCCCGTGTTGCTTGAGCTTCCCGTATCTGGAGCAAGACCCGGCACTATCTGTGATAGCAAACTTTGGAGCTCTGGATTTACCTTTAAATGATCTTCGATTTGTTTTTGATTGATAATGGTAATTGAGGCAGGCACTTCATCAATGCTTTCAAACACACGACTTCCAGAAACAACGATGTGTTCCATATCGGCAGCTTGAAGCTTATTAACATTGGTATCGTCTGCAATAGCTGCTGTGCTAACAGCCAATGCTATCGTACTGAGCGTAGATTTTAACATGGTTACCCTTGCTGGATTTAGAATAATGATGATGTAAAAAGCGGCAATATAGTATTGATAAAGCACAGGAAATACAAGGTAAATGTTAATTATTTACATTTGTAATTGTATAAAGGGCATTTATCGATGCCTATTTTTGCAATGCTCCTCTGCTTATTTCGAGCTAAAATAATTACGCCTTAGGTGCTGTGATTGCTGGTCAATTTCGGGTATGCTATCGAGCAATTTTCTACTAATTTTGCCAGATGTTTGGAAACCTAGATGCAAGAGCAATATAAACCGCAAGATATTGAAGCCAAAGTACAGTCGTACTGGGAAGAAAACAAAACCTTCAAAGTAGTCGAAGACGAGAGTAAAGAGAAGTACTACTGCCTCTCGATGTTCCCATATCCAAGTGGTCGCCTTCACATGGGTCACGTACGTAACTACACCATTGGTGATGTGGTTTCTCGTTTCCAACGCCTGCAAGGCAAAAACGTCATGCAGCCAATGGGTTGGGATGCCTTTGGTCTACCAGCTGAGAACGCAGCGATTAAAAATAATACCGCGCCGGCTAAGTGGACTTACGAAAATATTGACTATATGCGCAACCAGCTAAAACAACTTGGCTTTGGTTACGATTGGGATCGTGAAATCGCCACTTGTCACCCTGAATACTACAAGTGGGAACAATGGTTCTTCACTAAGCTTTATGAAAAAGGCTTAGTTTACAAAAAAATGTCAACGGTAAACTGGGATCCAGTCGACCAAACGGTACTTGCCAATGAGCAGGTAATTGATGGCCGTGGTTGGCGCTCGGGTGCCATTGTAGAGCAAAAAGAAATTCCACAATGGTTTATCAAGATCACCGATTATGCCCAAGAATTACTTGATGATTTAGACAAGCTTGAGCACTGGCCTGAGCAAGTAAAGACCATGCAACGTAACTGGATTGGTCGCTCAGAAGGCGTTGAAATTGACTTTAAACGTGCCGACAACGACGAAAGCTTCACGGTATATACAACCCGCCCAGATACCTTCATGGGTGTAACTTATGTTGCGGTTGCAGCAGGTCATCCAATCGCGCAGGAAGCTGCGAAAAACAGTGAAGCTGTTTCTCGCTTCGTTGAAGAGTGCAAAAACACCAAAGTTGCTGAAGCTGACATGGCAACAATGGAGAAAAAAGGCATTGCGACGGGCTTTACCGCTATTCACCCACTAACTGGACAAGAAGTACCAATTTGGGTCGCGAACTTTGTACTGATGGATTACGGTTCAGGTGCCGTGATGGCAGTACCGGGTCATGATCAGCGTGACTACGAGTTTGCGACTGCTTATGGCCTTGAAATTAAGCAAGTTATTCAACCATTAGCAGACGCTGAAACTGACGCTAATCTTGCTGAAGCCGCATTTACTGAAAAAGGCACACTGATCAACTCAGGTGAGTTTGATGGTTTAGACTTTGAAGCCGCATTTGATGCTATTGCTACTAAGCTAGAATCAATGGGTGTTGGTGCACGTAAAGTCAACTTCCGCCTTCGTGACTGGGGCGTAAGCCGTCAGCGTTATTGGGGCTCTCCAATCCCGATGTTAAACAAAGAAGATGGTTCTGAGCTTGCCGCTACAGAAGATATGCTACCTGTTCGCTTACCAGAAGACGTAGTGATGGATGGCGTTACCTCTCCTATCAAAGCTGACCCTGAGTGGGCAAAAGCGACCGTTAATGGCGAGACGGTATTCCACGAAACCGACACCTTTGACACCTTTATGGAGTCGTCTTGGTACTACGCACGTTATTGTAGCCCACGCTACGATGAAGGCATGCTTGAGCCGGGTGCAGCAAACTACTGGCTACCAGTAAACCAATACATAGGTGGTATTGAGCATGCTATTTTGCACTTATTATATGCACGCTTTTTCCACAAACTTCTACGTGACTTCGGGTTAGTAAACTCAGATGAGCCGTTCGAACGCCTGCTATGCCAAGGCATGGTACTTGCTGATACTTACTACCGTAAAGATGAAAAAGGCGGTGACGTATGGATTTCACCGACTGACGTATTGACTGAAACCGACGACAAAGGCCGTATCACCAAAGCGTGGCATAAAGAGGACGGCGAACCAGTATTCTCAGCAGGCATGAGCAAAATGTCTAAATCGAAGAATAATGGTATCGATCCGCAAACAGTTATTAAGCAATACGGCGCCGACACCGTGCGCTTGTTCATGATGTTTACGGCACCACCAGAGCAAACTCTGGAATGGTCAGACTCAGGCGTTGAAGGCGCACACCGCTTCCTTCGTCGTATTTGGAAATATGCCGTTGACGTGAAACAAGCCGGAACTGCAGAGCTTGACTTAAGCAAGCTAAACGGTGCCCAAAAAACGCTTCGCCGCGATATCCACAAAGCCATTGCAAAAGTGACCGACGATATTGAACGTCGCCAAACTTTCAACACAGCGATTGCCGCGGTTATGGAGCTTTCAAACAAACTGATTAAAGCGCCGCTTAGCGATGAGCAAGATATTGCTCTGGCCAATGAAGCATTAGAAGCTATGGTGATCATGCTGGCACCAATCACTCCGCACATGTGTCATGAGCTGTGGAATGAACTTGGCAAGTCTGGCGATATTCTCGATGCTGCTTGGCCAACTGTGGATCAAAGCGCTTTGGTCGAAGACGAAAAACTTATCGTTGTACAAGTAAACGGTAAGCTTCGCTCTAAAATCACGGTGGCAGCAGACGCAACACAAGAGCAAGTTGAAGCCATTGCATTTAGCGAAGAAAACGTCACTAAGTTTACTGACGGTAAGACCATCCGTAAGGTGATCTACGTACCTGGTAAACTACTTAATGTGGTTGCAAACTAAGATGCGTAGCCTATTTTGGCAAGCCAGCAAGCTAGCAGTTTTGCTAGCTTGCTTCTTTGTGGCCAGCTGCGGCTTCCACCTCAAGCAAGCTTCCTATTTGCCTGATGACCTTAGACAGATCACCTTAAGTGGAGATGATAAACGCTCGGCGTTATTTGAACAGCTACAAGTGGACCTTCAGCGTGCACAGGTGTCTTTAAAGCCAGAGAATACCAAAAAAGCTGCCGAGTTATATTTATATAATGATTCGCTAGAGCGTCAAACGTTGAGTTTGTTCAAAAATGGTCAGGTCGCCCAGCATGAACTCGCTTATCGCGTGTCGTACCGATTAACTCGTCCGGGGCAAGAGCCTGTTGAACAAATGTTTGAACTATATCGCAACTATCAGGATGACCCTGATAATGCCCTAGCGAAGGCAAAAGAGCTGGAGCTGATCGTAACCGAGATGCGCCGTCTTGCTAGCCAACGTATCATCAGAGAGTTGTCGCAGCTGTAATGCGTTGTTATGCAAATCAACTGCCCAACTATCTAAATAAAGGGCTTGCCTCGTTTTACTTGGTGTTTGGTGAGGAACCATTTCAGCAAGGTGAGTGCGTACTTGCCATACGAAATGCCGCAAAACAACAAGGGTTTGATGAAGTCATCAAGTTTGCGCTATTGCCTGGCTTTGACTGGCAAGAGCTCAGTGCACAATATAACAGCATGTCGCTCTTCAGTGCCCGCACTTTAATCGAGTTTGACTTCAATGAGCAAAAGGTCCCAACACAAGGGGTTGCTGTACTCAAATCGCTCGCCGAGCAAGTAAACCCCGATGTCGTGGTTATTTTTAAAGGTCTAGGTGCAGGTCAAGATGTGCAGCGCACCGCTTGGTTTAAAGCGCTGGAACCCAAAGGCTTGTTTGTACCCTGCTATGCGTTAACCGGACGTCACTTAGAGCGTTGGTTTGATGATGAGTGCAAACGCCTCAAACTAGCTATTTCACCACAAGCCAAACGCGCATTGCTAATTGCCACTGAAGGCAATTTACTCGCCACCCACCAAGAGCTAGAAAAGCTCTCACTGCTATTTGGCAAGCAACCCGTTGATGAACAACAGCTACTTGTTGGTCTATTAAACCAATCCAAATTTGATATTTTTGACTTAAATACCGGTCTCTTAACGGGTAACCCTAAGCAAATCATCAAGGTATTAAATAAGCTTGCAAGCGATAACGTTGAGCCCGCTAGCATTCTATGGACGCTGCAAAATCAGGCTCGCACCTTACTCGGCGTCAAGACTCTGTGGCAAACTGGCACGTCTTTACCTGATGCGTTCAAAAAGCATAATGTGTGGAAGAATCAACAGGCCATCACCCAACAAGCATTAGATAGATTAACGCTAGAGCAGATCAAACAATTGCTGGTCATGATGGCAGATTTTGATAGCGCCTACAAAGAAGCAAGGATCACCGCGCCGTATCAAGCGCTTGCTCACATCGCTTTGGCCTTTGCGACCCCCATCACTATGCCACTGCCGATCAATCAAAGTGAGCACGTATGATAGCGCTATTTGGTGGCACCTTTGATCCTCCTCATTTAGGCCATTTAAACATGGCTGTTCGCTGCGTTGATGAGCTCGACCTTGCACAGTTAAAGCTATTGCCTTGCGCTATTCCCGTGCATAAACAACGCCCAAGTGTCAGCGATAAGCACCGCCTTGCTATGCTTACAGCTCTGATATCTGGCCAAGAAAAAATGCAGATCGATAAGCGTGAGTTATTGCGCCAAGGGCCTTCGTATACCTTGCTAACACTGCAAGAACTGCGTCAAGAACATCCCACAGAAGCCATTTTGTTTTTGATGGGAATGGACTCCTTTAATAGCCTACATACTTGGTTTGAATGGCGTGAAATTACCACACTATGTCACCTTGTGGTCTACCAGCGCCCTGGCGAAACATGTACACCGAGCCACGAAGTCGCGGCTTACTTAACACGAGCAAAGACCTCCGATAAGCATAAGCTACGAACTGCGCTTGCAGGACATTGCTATTTTCTCTCTGGTGCGCAAAAAGATATTGCCTCAAGCGCTATCAGAACTGCAATTTCACAGCAAAACAACGAATATTTGGAACAATGGCTGCCAACTTCTGTCATAGATTACATAAATAGCCATGGCTTGTATGCTGATTAAGCCCATAAAGCATGTTAAAATTGTCGATTATTTGAAATACAGAGATAGAAACTTGGATTCACAACAATTATTAGACTTCGCGCTGGATAAAGTAGACGATATGAAAGCGCGTGATATTGTTAAACTTGATGTTCGCGACACTTCTTCAATCACCGACTATCTTGTGATCTGTACTGGCACTTCAAAGCGTCATGTACAATCGATTGCTGATCACGTAGCAAAAGAAGCCCGCCATGTAGGTGAAACACCACTAGGTCAGGAAGGTCAAGACATAGGAGAATGGGTGCTGGTTGACTTAGGCGACGTGGTTGTCCACGTAATGCAAGACCAGACTCGCGATTTCTACGACTTAGAAAAACTGTGGGGCTAATGTGAAAATCCAGCTCATTGCAGTAGGTACAAAAATGCCGAAGTGGGTTGAGACTGGCTTCACTGAATATCAAAGACGTTTTCCCAAAGATATGCCGCTTGAGCTGATTGAAATCAGCGCTGGCAAACGAGGTAAAAACGCTGATATTAAACGCATTTTACAACAAGAAGGCGAAAAGACCTTAGCCGCTATTCCAAAAGGCAATAGAATCGTGACTCTCGAAGTCACAGGTAAGCCTTGGGACACCCATCAGCTTGCGAGCAATATGGAAAAATGGCAATTAGACGGACGCGATGTAAGTTTGCTCATTGGCGGCCCTGAAGGACTTGCACCAGAATGTATTGCTGCAGCCGAACAAAAGTGGTCATTATCAAACTTAACCCTACCCCACCCTTTGGTGCGCATTGTAGTTGCTGAAAGTTTGTATCGCGGCTGGAGTTTAAATAACAACCACCCTTATCACAGAGAATAATAATGTTAAAAAAACGGCCGACGATTAGGGATCATTCTGCCGAGGCAAATCTCTTTGCGAGAAGAGCCTTTGTCGGCTTTGTTTTTGTTGTCATTATCATCGGGGTGTTATTTCACAATGTATATAACCTGCAAGTCACTGAGCACGAAACTTATCGAACTCGCTCTAATGATAATCGCATAAAAGTGATACCAGTTGCCCCAAATCGTGGCCTTATTTACGACCGCAACGGTGTGCTGCTCGCTGAAAACCGCCCAGTTTATAACCTCGAAGTCATTCCCGAAGACGTTGAAGATCTTGAAGCATCGCTTGCTGCGGTACGACAACTCATTGATATTTCAGACCAGCAAATTGAAGACTTTAAACAAGAAATTAGACATAACCGCCGCTTTAAGAGCCAAGTGCTCAAAGGTCGACTCAACGAAGAAGAAGTGGCGATATTGTCGGTCAATCAGCATCGCCTTCCAGGCTTTAGTGTAGAAGCGCGTTTATCTCGCTATTATCCTTATGGTGACACCCTCACCCACGCTCTTGGCTATGTAGCAAAGCTCAATAAAGAAGAACTTTATGAACTGGAGCTAGAAGGCAAAGATACCAACTACCGAGCGACCCATGATATTGGCAAGCTTGGAATAGAAAAGTTTTACGAAGAGCAGTTACACGGTATCGTTGGCTCACGCCGTGTTGAAGTGAACAACCGCGGTCGGATCATTCGTACGCTAAGTATGGAAACGCCACAACCAGGTAAAGACTTGGTGCTGACACTAGACATAGGGTTACAACAAATTGTCCAGCACGTACTAAAAGACACCCGAGGCGCGATCATCGTTATGGATCCACGCGATGGTGGAATTTTAGCGCTCTATTCTAACCCAAGTTACGACCCGAATCTGTTCGTTCACGGGATCAGCGGCAAAGACTACCGAGCCTTGCTCAACCCAGACAGACCACTTATCAACCGTGCAACTCAAGGCCGTTATGCACCTGCCTCCACAGTGAAACCCCATCTCGCTGTGCTTGCGCTGGAAGAAGGTGTTGTCACCGAAACAAGCAAAATTTGGGATCCCGGCTTTTTTCAAATTCCCAATGTAAAACATAAATGGCGTGACTGGCGTCCTTGGGGTCATGAGCACGTTGATGTGTACAAGGCTATTGAGCAGTCTTGTGATACCTATTTTTACGAAACCGCATATAAACTCGGCATAACCAAAATTAGCGACTTTATGAACCAGTTTGGCTTTGGTGAGCTTTCGGGTATAGATATTCATGAAGAAACCTCCGCCATTTTGCCATCCGTTGAATGGAAAAGAGAACGTTTTAAAGAGTCGTGGTACCCAGGTGATACGATTTCTGTTGGGATAGGACAAGGCTACTGGACTGCCACTCCAATGCAAATTGCGAACTCACTGAGCATTTTGGTCAATAAAGGCATACACCGCCAGCCGCACTTAGTACAAATTTCTAAGCAAGACACTGAAGTAGAACAATTATTTACGGAAGAAAAACCACCTGTTGTGTTGAAAAATCCTTATCACTGGGATATCGCATTAAAAGCCATGCACAACACAGTAAAAATAGGTACAGCAAAAAGCGCATTTAAGGGCGTGACCTATGATCACGCTGGTAAAACAGGTACCGCACAAGTTGTCAGCATTGCTCAGGGCGAAAAATACGATGCCAAAAAGCTAAAAGAAAAACACAGAGACAATGGTATCTACGTGGGTTTTGCACCTTTTGATGACCCTCAAATTGTTATCACTGTGGTCGTAGAAAACCAAGGTGGTGGTAGTGCAATTGCAGCCCCTATGGCTAGACAGGTAATGGATTATTATTTCTCCGCCTACCCACTTGAGCAGGAGCAACCGCAATGAGTCCGCTGAATAAACCACGCTCACTTTTTGAAAAAGTCCACATCGACTTACCTTTGTTTGCGGCACTGCTCACGATGATGATGGGCAGCTTAGCCATAGTATACAGTGCCAGTGGGCAAGATATGGGTATGATGATGCGCCATGCCACTCGCATGTTTGGAGCGTTAATTGCCATGCTATTTATGGCTCAGTTTTCTCCAAACACACTAAAGCGCGTCGCTATTCCCGTATACTTATTGGGCCTTGGTATGCTCGTCGCGGTGCTTTTTTTTGGTGTCAGTAGTAAAGGCGCTCAACGCTGGTTAGACCTCGGCGTGACCCGCTTTCAGCCTTCTGAAATTATGAAGCTGGCGGTGCCAATGACTGTGGCTTGGTTTATTGGTCGCTCCCACCTGCCCCCCAGCATCTTTAATCTCACTATCGGCTTTGCCATCGTCTTAGTACCCACGATTTTGATAAAGGAGCAACCGGATTTAGGCACCTCAATTCTTATTGCAAGCTCTGGTATTTTTGTGCTCTTTTTAGCAGGCTTAAGTTGGCGCCTCATTGGCTCTGGGTTGTTGCTCGCAGTACCTGGCGGTTATGCATTTTGGCACTATGGTATGCATGCATATCAAAAACAAAGGGTGCTAACTTTCCTCGACCCCGAAAGCGACCCCCTTGGCTCAGGCTACCATATTATCCAATCTAAAATCGCAATTGGTTCTGGTGGTGTTGAAGGCAAAGGTTGGTTACATGGGACACAATCTCAGCTCGAGTTTTTGCCAGAACGACATACCGATTTTATTTTCTCCGTATTAAGCGAAGAGTTTGGTCTGCTTGGAGTTACCATTTTACTCAGCCTGTATTTGTTTATAATTGGCCGCGGACTGTATATAGCAGTACAAGCGCAGGATGCCTTTAGTAAGCTGCTTGCAGGTGCATTGACTTTAACATTCTTCGTTTATGTCTTTGTGAATATAGGGATGGTTTCAGGTTTGCTACCTGTGGTTGGTGTACCATTACCACTGATTAGTTATGGTGGCACATCGATGGTGACGTTAATGGCAGGTTTTGGCATTATTATGGCGATCGCAACAGATAAGAGGATGCTGTTAAAATAATGACTGCTCAAATGACCTTTATTTCTAAAACCGTTTTGATGCTAGCATTGCTCAGTGTTTTGAGTGCATGTGGTAGCCGATATCATATCCGCCACGATAAGGCCCCTTTACGTGAGCCAACTGAACTAGAAATGCAAGACGCCGTTGTGACCAACGAGAAAAAAAGCGTGAGTGCTAATCGCCCCTATACCGTGCTTGGCAAGCGCTATACTCCGATCTCTGACGAACGCGGTTATCAACAAGAAGGTATTGCTTCTTGGTATGGCCGTAAATTCCATGGTTACCACACATCAAACGGTGAAATATTTAACATGTTTGATATGACAGCCGCACATAAAACCTTGCCATTGCCGAGCTTTGCCAAAGTCACTAACTTAGACAACGGGCGCTCTGCTATTGTAAGGGTAAATGACCGTGGCCCTTTTCACGATGATAGACTCATCGACTTATCTTACGCTGCGGCCTATAAACTAGGCTATCACCTCAAAGGTACAGCGCGGGTTAAGGTCGAGGCTATTACTCTGACGCGCGAGTCTCCAAGGCTAACCTATGTGCAAGTTGCAGCGGGCAGCAAACTTGAAAATATCCAGTTACTAGCAGGTCAGCTAAAACAAGAATTGGGACTAGGTACTCCCATTACCTTTGAAGATGATCTATATAAACTGAGAGTCGGACCAATAACCGATGATAATCACGCACAATCTTTGCTAAAAACCTTACAACAAGGTCAATTTAGTCGTGCTTTCTTGCTTTACAGTGAGCAGGAACTTTAGAATAACCGTATTGAATGCCGATAAACTAAAAAGCGAGCATAATGACTTCTATTAAACCAAAAATCGTTAAAAAAGTCCTTGGACTGGTGTGCACCTTCTCAATCATGAGTGCAAGTGCACAAATTATTCCTTCAGCACCACAAATTAATGCAAAAGGCTATTTCCTTGTAGATTTTACCACTGGAAAAGTCATCGTTGAGGGTAATCCTGATACCAAGCTAGCGCCAGCCAGCTTAACCAAAATGATGACCAGTTATGTGATTGGTACAGAAATCGCGGCAGGAAATATTAATCCTTCAGATCAAGTAACGATTAGCGAAAATGCTTGGGCAAAGAATTTCCCAGAGTCTTCTAAGATGTTTATCGAAGTGGGTAAGCAAGTTAGCGTAGAAGACCTGAACCGAGGCATTATTATTCAATCTGGTAATGATGCTTGTGTAGCGATGGCCGAACATATCGCAGGCAGTGAGAGCGCCTTTGCTGATCTGATGAATGCGCACGCTGAAAAGCTTGGTATGACTAATAGCCACTTTATCAACAGTCACGGTTTAGATACCAATGAACACTTCACTACACCGCGTGACATGGCGACATTAGGCGCAGCGTTGATCCGTGATGTTCCAGACGAGTATGCGATATATAAAGAAAAGTCATTTACTTACAATGGTATCAAGCAATATAACCGTAACTCACTACTGTGGGATGCCAGCCTTGACGTGGATGGTATCAAAACTGGTCACACTTCAGAGGCAGGTTATAGCCTAGTGACATCAGCAGTCAAAGATGACATGCGCTTGATAGCGGTTGTTATGGGGACGCAAAGCGAACGTGCTCGAAAGGTTGAAAGTAAAAAGCTCCTTAACTATGGCTTCCGTTTTTTCGAAACTATCACTCCTTATCAAGCTGGTGATGCATTTGTCGACCAACGCGTATGGATGGGCAACAAAGAAACCGTATCACTTGGCATTATGGAAGACACGCCAATCACTATCCCACGCGGTCAAAGCAAAAACTTAAAGGCTAACTTTGAGCTGGATAAAACCTTAGAAGCGCCGCTGGCAAAAGGAACGAAAGTGGGCACGCTGTTCTTGCAGCTTGAAGGTGAAGACGTAGCACAATACCCATTAGTGACACTTGAAGAGATCCAAGAAGGCGGATTCTTTAGCAAGATCTACGACTACCTACGTTTACAGATCTCGCAATAACCCTAGTTTATGTAAGTGAACGCCTCGTGATGAGGCGTTTTTTTTTGCGTCAAAAATGATAGAATGCGGCCATAAAATGGTGTCTCGAAAAATTTCGAGCTTGAAAACTCAAGCGACAAATCTAATAGAGGCGCTAGCAAGTAGTTCGTTGTGAGGATACCGTCGTGGTAAAACCAGTTAAAAATACTAAGTTTGATGAATACTTAGAATTTCCTTGCCCATTTACCTTCAAGATTATGGGCCTAGCTAATGTCAATTTGACGGATCAAATCCTAGCTAAACTGCAAGTTATTGCACCTGGCGATTATGCACCAAAGGTGAAGCCTAGTAGCAAAGGTAATTATGAAGCAGTTTCTATAGTTGCTACCGTTACTAGCAAAGAACATATTGAGCAGATTTATACCGAGATCGGTGGTATCGAAGACGTCCGTTACATACTGTAGGCAGTAAGGATCCCCATTTATGGAAGCTCGTAAGCTAATCGTACGTCAATTGGGTCTTCGCAGTTACGAACCAATTTGGCATCAAATGCAATCCTTTACCGACGAGCGCGATGACAGCACCGCCGATGAACTTTGGCTGGTGGAGCATCAACCTGTTTTTACGCAAGGTCAGGCCGGTAAAGAGGAGCATCTGTTGGCACCAGGAGACATTCCTGTCGTTAAGGTTGACCGTGGTGGTCAAGTGACTTATCACGGGCCTGGGCAACAAATGCTTTATGTACTATTAAACTTACGCCGATTAAAAATTGGGGTACGTGAGCTTGTCACTTGGCTGGAAGAAAGCATCATTGATTCGCTCAAAGAGTACGGGGTAGAGGCTTATGCCAAAGCCGATGCGCCAGGCGTATACGTCAATGACAGCAAGATAGCATCACTAGGACTTAGAGTCCGTCGAGGCTGCTCATTTCATGGACTAGCATTGAATGTCAACATGGACTTAAATCCGTTTTTACGGATTAACCCCTGTGGCTATGCAGGCATGAATATGGTGCAAAGTAGCGAAATTAATGGACCTCAAACCGTCGCAGATGCGGGGGCCGGTCTGGTAAAACACATGCTTAAGCGAATTAACGCTGAACATGTTGAATACACTGAAGGGTTTGAAAACGAATGAGTAAACCAGTCAAAATGGAGCCAGGGGTAAAGCTCCGCGATGCTGAAAAGATGGCATTGATCCCAGTAAAAGTCATGCCAACAGAGCGCGAAGAAATGCTGAGAAAGCCTGAATGGTTAAAGATCCGTTTACCTAAGTCAAGTGAGCGTATCGATGGCATTAAACAAGCGATGCGAAAGCATGGCCTGCATTCAGTGTGTGAAGAAGCGTCTTGTCCAAACCTCTCTGAGTGCTTTAACCATGGCACAGCCACTTTTATGATCTTAGGTGCAATTTGTACCCGTCGCTGCCCATTTTGTGACGTTGCACATGGCCGTCCACTAAAGCCTGACGCGCAAGAGCCTGAGAAGCTAGCACTTACCATCAAAGACATGAAGCTTAGCTACGTCGTGATCACTTCAGTTGACCGTGACGATCTTCGAGATGGTGGTGCGCAGCACTTTGCTGACTGTATTCGTGAGATCCGCAAACACAACCCAGGTATTACTATCGAAATTCTTGTACCGGACTTCCGTGGTCGTATGGACAGAGCTTTAGAGATCTTAAGTGAAACTCCACCTGATGTATTTAACCACAACCTCGAGACTGCACCAAGGCTGTACAAACTAGCGCGTCCAGGTGCCGATTATAAGTGGTCGCTGGAATTGCTACGCCGCTTTAAAGAAATGCACCCAGAGGTAAGAACAAAGTCAGGACTAATGGTTGGACTAGGCGAAGAAATCTCTGAAATTGAAGAAGTCTTAAGAGACTTGCGCGAGCATAACGTAGATATGCTTACCGTAGGCCAGTATCTGCAACCTTCAAAGCATCACTTGCCGGTCAAGCGCTACGTGCCACCGGTGGAGTTTGATGGGCTTAAAGAATATGCCGACGAAATAGGCTTTAGCCACGCAGCTTGCGGACCATTTGTACGCTCAAGCTATCATGCTGACCAACAAGCCGCTGGTAAAGAAGTAAAGTAAACTCTTTACAATTTAATTTTGCATAATAGCCGTATCCTGATGCGGCTTTTTTGTGTCTGCAATACGATGCGATTAACAGCAAAACTATTTCATTTCCTCGCCATTCGTTATATCTTGCCTCACCAGATAATAATAATCAGGGGCTAAACGTGCTTAAGAATAAAACTTTGGGCAGCATGCTGATTGTAGCAGGTACTACAATCGGCGCAGGTATGCTCGCCCTCCCCATTGCATCGGCAGGACTTGGCTTTTCCACCGCCATCGCTTTATTGACCGTTACATGGCTACTAATGACGTACACGGCATTACTAATGCTGGAGATCCATCAATATGCTGACCAAGACGCCACATTAAACACGCTCGCAAAGAACCTACTTGGAAAAAGCGGGCAATATATTGCAAACTTTTCGATGGTATTTTTGTTTTATGCATTATGTGCAGCCTATATCGCAGGTGGTGGCGCACAACTGCAAGCCAAGCTTGTTAATGTACTAGGTGAAGGTATTACGCCTCAGCTAGGATCTGTGCTGCTCGCTGTGATAATTGCAACCATAGTCACATTAGGCACCAGCACTGTAGATAAGCTTAATCAGTTGCTATTCACCATTAAGGTCATTGTACTGGCGAGTCTGTTTTTTATTCTAACGCCCTATGTACATGGCCAACACCTTGTTGATATGCCCGTTGAGCAAGGCCTAGTCATTGCGGCAATCCCAGTAATTTTTACGTCGTTTGGTTTTCACGGCTCAATCCCATCAATCGTTAAGTACGTTGGCGTAGATATTCGTCAATTACGTAAAGTGATGATGTTTGGCGCCTCACTACCACTGATTATTTATGTGTTTTGGCAATTACTAAGCCAAGGCGTTATGGGGCAAGAGAGCTTAATGGCAAGTGAGGGGCTGCCGGGCTTTGTAACCAGTATTTCTTCAATTGCACATAATGATAACGTACAAGTGTTTGTTACTGTCTTTGCTGACCTTGCGCTTGCCACTTCATTTTTAGGTGTAAGCCTTGGGCTATTTGACTTTTTTGCTGACGCCTTTAAAAAACAAGATACCAAAAAAGACCGCGTCAAAACGGCATTAATCACTTTTTTACCGCCACTCGGTTTTGCCCTTTTCTATCCTAAAGGCTTTATTATGGCGCTGGGGTATGCAGCAATTGCATTGGTAGTATTAGCGGTATTCTTGCCCGTAGCCATGGTATGGAAGCAAAGAAAAATAAGAGATGAAGCTGGTTATCAAGTTAAAGGTGGCACCCTAGGTCTTGGCCTTGCTGCGATGTTTGGTGTGATGATTATTGCCTCTCAGCTGATGCAGATGGCGGGACTTATTCCTAGTTTGGGTTAGCCTTAAGCGAGCTAGTTGGAAACTACCGGCTAGCTTCTACTTTATCTAAAGCTTTGCCAGGCTCCTTTCGCTCAGTTTTCAGTTTCCAAAGCAAAAAAACCGGTACAAACGCTAAACAGAGTGTAGCAACATTAACAATTGGAATAATGGTAATATACAACTGAGTAGAAAAGCTTAAATCCATTAAGTGACGGTCAACTAAACGAAAAAGTTGCATAATAGGGGCAGGGACAATGATTAACTGAGCCAGAATGCTTTGCCACATGTACATTTTATCTTTCAATGCCCAATATGCGACAATCCCCATAAAAATGATGTCATTTAGAGCCCAAAATATATAACGATAGATACGGACATCATCTATAGCCCTTATATAGTCACTGGTAAAAGTCCCCAGAATATAAAAAACAGCTACTAAGAGAGCATATCTGAGGGACTTTTTATCGCCTAATAAATAACATATAACAACTGCACACAAGGAAATCCAAACACTGTGTTCGGCGAAAAACATTTGTATTGGCTTCCAAGTGTCCAACATCATTATTTTTTATCTGGCGTGCTTTCTTGTTCTTCGTCTACCCCATCACCATTACCGCCCGGCAGTCTATAATTTTGAGGTTTTTTTATTGAAATCATTCTATTTCTCCTTTAAGTAGAACCGCCAGAAACAATAGCGAATTCCCTGTAATTTAGCAATAAACTGTAATTAATTTTCTCGCACCCCGATGGGGTCAGACTCTTTCGGTTTACCCTGTAAAATAGAAATTTCAACGCGTCGATTTCGTCGTCTGTCGGCGTTACTCTCGTTAGGAACCAGCGGCCTTGTATCTGCGTGACCTACAACGACCATTCTGTTTTTATCAAATCCGCGTACTCGCTCCATTACCGTGGCAACGGCCACAGCTCTGGTTGCTGATAAGTCCCAGTTGTTGGAATAGAGCTCGTTGGTGACTCTAAAGTCATCGGTATGTCCAGATACCGTTATCTCTCCAGGGACATCTTTTAGCAGCTCGGCTATTTCTTCAATTACAGGTTCAAATTTAGGCTGTAAGAACGCACTTCCGGCTGGGAACGAGCCATTTTCTTGGATACGAATAATGATTTGTTGCCCAAGAGACTCAAGTTCAATCGCACCGTCCATTATCTGCTTCTCTAGCTGCTGAGCAATCTTTTTAACAAGCTCATTCACTTGTTCTTGCTCTGCTGAGGAAATAGCTTGGGTTGATGCCATTTCTTGTGCAGTGCTTGCAGACTCACCACCGCGCTTGTTACCACGTTGCTCTTGCCTTCCCCCTGCTGACGACTCATCCCCAGCCTGAAACTCAAGCATCTGCTGTGTCATCTCTACCGTCTGTTGTTGAATGGTTTCTATGGGGGTTGGTTCAGGCTTACCCGGCGTGAACTCCATCGCTATGACACTGGTGCCTTTAGGAATGTCTTTGACCTCAATTTTGTTTTGAACACCAAAAGCAAACTTCATTGACCCCGCTATTTGCTTAAATTTAAGCACATCCATTTCCGAAAAAGCCAATAGCAGTACAAAGAAACACATCAATAACGACATCAGATCGGCAAACGTCCCCATCCAAGCCGGTAAGCCTGGGGGTGGACATTTACATTCTTTCTCGTCTGACATGCTTACTCCTCAGCCTCAACGCCACGTTTAGACTCAGGCAGGTAGTTTTTCAAAATGCCTTCGATCACTTTCGGGTTTTGACCATCTTGGATCCCCAAAATGGCATCTAAGATTAAGCGCTGATTACGTTCTTCTTCGTCCTTACGTAGTTCTAGCTTAGTTTGAATCGGAATGGCTACTACGTTTGCTAAGAACGCACCGTAGAGCGTTGTCAAAAGCGCAACGGCCATGGCTGGGCCTATCGCTTTTGGATCATCCATGTTAGATAGCATCGCAACTAAGCCTATTAGGGTTCCTATCATTCCCATCGCAGGGGCAATGTCGGCTAACGACTTAAATAGTCCAGCCCCCATTTCATGTCGTGAAGACGTCAGTGCAATATCTTTTTGCAAAGTGGCTCGTACCACATCGGCGTCGTGGCCATCCACAAGCATATCGACGCCTTTACGCATAAATGGATTGGGAATGTCAGCTTCTTCCAGTGCTAAAAACCCACCTTTACGTGCTGAATCAGCCAGTTCAACCGCTTTTTCTATCAGCTCTTCTGGCGTTTCTATCTTGAACATAAAGGCCTTTCCGGCCACTTTTCCAATCCCGAAAAACTGCCCAAGGGTGAAGTTGGATAGTACGATGAAAATTGAGCCACCAAATACGATAACGACGGAAGGCGTGTTATAGAACATCGCGACCTGGCCATCACTACTTAGTACCATAGACATTACAATCAGACCTATGGCACCCAGGATCCCTATTACCGTTGCTAAATCCACATGTCCTCCGGGGGAAGTTATTTGTGATAAATCACGCAGTTATTATTGTTTGGGTTATCGGCAAGTTTCTCTACAACTTAACACTATTATATTAAAAAGTGTTTAAAATGCGAGTTTATAGCAGATCTTGTAAGGCGGATACGCTGTGGGATCAAAAAGTCACTGGTTTTTTTGACCTTGGCGCCCAATCCCCCTAAAATTGCCACACTTTTACTTTATGGGTCAGCGTGACATATGGCGGTAAAAAAACCAGATAATTTGAGCTTTGAAGAGGCCATGCAAGAGCTCGAGCATATAGTTGCAGAAATGGAAAACGGTAGCTTACCTCTAGATCAAGCACTTAAGCAGTTTGAGCGCGGTATAAAACTCGCAAAAGCCTCAAATCAAAAACTTCAGCAAGCTGAGCAACAGGTCGCTATTTTAATGGGCGAAGATGAGCAAGCACAATTACAGCCATTTGATAACGAAGCCTAATGTCAGAAAAGTTAATAGAAAAGCTGCAGTATGCTAAGACACGTGTAGAAAATACCGTTTTACATTATTTTGATAATATCCTTGATACTGAAGAGAACATTAAAGCCGCAACCCGTTATGGCATCGAAAACGGGGGAAAACGGCTAAGGCCATTTCTGGTCTATTGTACTGGTGAGCTGTTTGGCGCAGCCCTTGCTGATCTTGATAAAGCTGCAGCAGCAATTGAATGCGTTCATAGCTATTCTTTGGTGCATGATGATCTACCTGCAATGGATGATGATGAGCTAAGGCGAGGCCGCCCTACCTGCCATATTCAATTTGATGAAGCCACTGCAATTCTGGCCGGTGATGCATTACAAACACTTGCCTTTGAGTTATTAAGTGCTGAACAATTTACCGTGAGCCATCTTGCGCAGCTAAAAATGGTCAATACCTTGGCTAAAGCCTCTGGACTTCAAGGAATGGTCGGCGGTCAAGCTCTCGATATTGCGGCCACGGATCGTTCGGTTACACTGGTCGAACTGGAACGTATTCATAAGCTAAAAACAGGTGCATTACTATGTAGCGCCATTGAACTAGGAATGCTCTGCGGCAATCCAGAACTCGTTACCGAACAAGCTCGCAAAGCCATGCGAATTTACGGCCACGCCATTGGACTTGCATTTCAAGTCAGAGATGACATCCTTGATGTAGAAGGCGACACACAAATATTGGGTAAACCGCAAGGTTCAGATCTCGAGCATAACAAATCGACCTATCCTGCTTTACTAGGACTTGAGCAGTCAAAAGCCAAAGCGGAGCAACTAGTAGATGAAGCGCTCGATGCATTAAAGGTAATTGATGGTGACACCGCAATACTTGCAGATTTAGCAAAATACATCATAGATCGAGAATATTAAGCTAACGTATAAAATAACGACGGCAAACTAAGAAAATATTCACAAGTACTTTGTAAATGCTGGCTAACATAATATTATGACCAGTTGGTGAAGAATTTTAATAATTATGAAGTGAGCTGCGCGGTAATACCGCAAAGATTCACTTAGGACTCTGATAAATACCATGAAACTTGATAGTAGCAAGTATCCTTTACTGGCGTTAATTGATGATCCAAGTCAACTTCGTCAATTGCCACAACATAAGTTATCGGCGTTAAGTGATGAATTACGAGAGTATCTGCTAAACTCGGTCTCTCAAAGTAGCGGTCACTTAGCCTCAGGCCTTGGCACGGTAGAATTAACCGTCGCCTTGCATTATGTCTACAATACCCCTCAAGATAGGGTTGTATGGGACGTAGGGCATCAAGCCTACCCACACAAAATTTTAACTGGTCGTCGCGACCAGATGCATAGCATCCGCCAAAAAGATGGTCTACACCCTTTCCCCTACCGAGAAGAAAGTGAGTACGACACATTCAGTGTTGGTCATTCAAGCACCTCAATTTCTGCTGCCCTTGCCATGGCAATTGCAGCAGAGAAAGAAGCCATAGGACGTAAAACGGTTGCCGTAATTGGTGATGGCGCGATGACAGCTGGCATGGCATTTGAAGCAATGAATCATGCCGGGGATGTAAACCCAGACATGCTAGTGATCCTTAACGACAACGAAATGTCGATTTCGGAAAATGTGGGTGCACTAAACAACCATTTCGCTAAGATCTTGTCTGGTAGCTTCTATACCAACATCCGTGAAGGCAGTAAGAAACTGCTTTCGGGCGTGCCTCCAGTTAAAGAACTGGCTGGCAGAATGGAAGAACATCTAAAAGGGATGATCATTCCGGGCACCTTCTTCGAGGAGCTGGGTTTTAATTACATTGGCCCTATCGATGGACATGATGTTGGCACCTTAGTAGATACGCTGCGCAATATGCGAAATCTCAAAGGCCCTCAATTACTTCATGTGAAGACGCAAAAAGGTAAAGGGTATAAGCCAGCTGAAGCAGATCCGATTGGCTATCATGGCGTGCCAAAATTTGACCCAACGGTACACAGCCTGCCAAAATCTAAGCCAAGCGCTCCTACCTTCTCAAAGGTCTTTGGTGATTGGTTATGCGATATGGCAGCGCAAGACAATAAGCTAATGGCAATCACACCTGCAATGCGTGAAGGCTCAGGCATGGTGCGCTTTTCTAAAGAGTATCCAGCTCAGTATTTTGACGTTGCGATTGCCGAGCAACATGCTGTAACACTCGCAGCAGGTTTTGCTTGTGAGAATTTGAACCCAGTTGTCGCTATCTACTCAAGCTTTTTACAGCGCGCTTATGATCAACTCATTCATGACGTGGCATTACAAAACCTGCCGGTGCTATTTGCCATCGACCGAGCCGGTGTTGTTGGCGCAGATGGTGAGACACACCAAGGCGCCTATGATTTAAGCTTCTTGCGTTGTATTCCGAATATGGTGATCATGGCACCGAGTGACCTTAATGAGTGTCGCCAAATGCTTTACACGGGTCATCGTTTAAATCAACCAGCAGCAGTAAGATACCCTCGAGGCAGTGCCGGAAGTGCTGATATAGCCTCTGAAATGAGCGAGTTGGAAATCGGAAAAGGCAAAGTAGTAAGAAAAGGCGAAAAGCTGGCAATCTTAAACTTTGGTACGCTCCTTGAAAATGCCTACGATGCTGCCGAAGAGCTCAATGCAACTTTGGTTGATATGCGTTTTGTAAAACCATTAGACACCGCACTTATCGAAGAGTTAGCTAGTACTCATGAACGCTTCGTTACACTTGAAGATAATGCCATTGCCGGTGGCGCAGGCTCCGCGGTTAGCGAGTATTTAGCAGCTCAAGGGCTGTTAATGCCAATAAAATTACTAGGCCTACCAGATGCGTTTATTAAACATGGATCTCAAACTGAGATCCACGCGGAACTGGGCTTAAGCAGTGAAGGAATAAGCCAGCAAATAAAAGCTTGGCTCAATTAATCTTGCACAACACTGCAAATAAAATAAGGCTTCCAAATGGAAGCCTTATTTTATTAAACTGAATAAGTATTAACTTGACCTGCCAAACTCGAATTTTAGAGTTGAATCTTACAGTGAATAGCCGATTTGTACCAAAAGCAACCGTTTCAGTATAAATTATTTATGCTCCACAATGAGTTAATATAAATACTCTAAGAGTGGCTTTGAGCCATTAGCGGACGTTCATCCTTCCACCAAAATTACTGTTTATATATCCATAATCTTTGAGTTTCTTCCATAGTCAGGAAAATGACCCTATGGGTCGTTTTTATCGTGTCCACAATTAGAGTAATGTAACGTAACTTCAATGCTGGTAATTACTTCCTATATTTGCTATCAATGGCCTAAGGAAAAAAACGAGACAGGTTGCGGCAGAAAAACGACCCAATCGCTCG
>NZ_NKHF01000017.1 GCF_002744175.1 Pseudoalteromonas piscicida | reverse complement strand
CATGTAGTAGGGCAGCTGCCACTTTATCATTTACTTCGCAGGGCGCCACAGCAGAAAATTGCAGAATGCATGGAGCCTCAGGTGTTACAGTTAAGCGGATATACCGAATTACAAAGCGCTTTAAAATCGAAAGTATGGGATAACTTTGATCAGGTGGCTGTGGTGAACCGAGTTGGTGACTTCATTGGTGTACTGTCTCACTATAGGGTAAGAAGTGCGCTGGCTAGAATGGATGAAGCACAAGAGAAACCGAACGAGTCACTTGACTTGCTGGATGCTTACACAAGCTCGCTTTTTAGTATGTTAGACACCTTAGTCCCTAACACTGCGAAGAGGAAATAAGCCATGAGTATGGTACAAGGCACATTAGACGCTGCAACGGAGCAATTAAGTGAAGAATTCTTAAGTAGATTTCCTCTCAAAAGCGCACAATTGTTAGGTACTTTACCAGCGAAAGAAGCGGCTCATTTACTACAACAGCAGGCTCAGCAGGTAAGTTATCGACTATGGAAATATCTACCTCCCGGTGCAGCAGAGCAAATTTTTGTTCAGTTCCCATTGAGCTATCAAACCCAGTTTATTGCCAGTTTAGATAGCCATATTGCAGTAAACCTATTAAATAAACAGTCTCAAGAGGTGCAGCAGGCTTTGTTAGCAGCACTGCAAACTGCGCACCCTGCAATAGCTGAAGAATTGTCTGAACTATTGGTTTTTCCTGACAATACAGCTGCAAGAATGATGAATAAAAAAGTTCAGGCTTTTTATGGTGATACATCTATTCGGGAAGTACTTACACAATTAAGGCGGTTAGATAATAAAGTCCCTGATGTGATCTATGTGTTGAATGAACAGCAAGATTTAATTGGTGAAACTACGTTAAATGTTTTGGTGGGGAGTGCATCCAGTAAAACGTTAACACAAGTCGCTACGCCTATTCGCGTAACCTTAAATGTGATGGATCACAAGGATCTGGTAGTGGAGGCGTTTGAAGGTCATAAAGTGCGAGCTATCCCAGTACTAGACGCCCAGCAGCAGTTGGTTGGCCAAATCCGTTTTTTTGATGCCTATGAGTCAACCAAAGAAGACTTAGCGAGCGACATGCAGACCATGGTGGGGGCGAGCAAAGATGAGAAAGCGCTGTCGAGTAGCTGGTTTGCGGTGAAAAAACGTCTCCCTTGGCTACAAATCAACTTGTTAACTGCATTTGCTGCGGCCGCTGTGGTTGGTGCGTTCGAAGGGTTAATTGCTCAGGTAACTGCGCTTGCAATTTTACTTCCAGTTGCAGCTGGACAGTCCGGTAATGCCGGAGCCCAAGCCTTAGCAGTAACCATGCGTGGGCTAACACTGCGGGAGATCTCAACTCGGCATTGGTATCAGGTCATGCTAAAAGAAATGATGGTTGGCTTTTTAAATGGTGCGGCAATTGCCATTACGTGTGGCATCGGCGTTTATCTATGGAGCCAGTCGCTCGGACTTGCACTTGTTATCGCATTGGCGATGATATCGTCACTTGTTATTGCTGGAAGTTCAGGTGCCATCGTCCCAATAGCATTGAAAAAATTTGGACTCGATCCTGCGCAATCTTCATCAATTGTACTTACGACAATTACAGATATAGCGGGTTTTATGTCGTTTTTGGGAATTGCGTTGTTACTGTCAGATATGTTGCCGAAAGGCTAAGTGAGGAGTGGGGGAGTTCGTAGAGCTAGTGCCTGCACTAGCTCTGAGCAATACGTATTAGTTAACTACTACGTTGCTTGCTTGAGGACCTTTCTGGCCTTCTTCAACTGTGAAAGACACTGATTGGCCTTCAGTTAAAGTTTTGAAACCGTCAGAAACGATAGCACGGAAGTGTACGAATACATCTTTACCGCCGTTTTCTTGAGTGATGAAACCAAAACCTTTCTCTTCGTTGAACCACTTAACTGTGCCGTTTACTGTATTAGACATAATTGAAACCTTTTTCAAAAAAATTAATTGTGCGGTGAAAATCACCGATAAAGCGATAGATAAAACTTAGCTAGTAACGCATTGGTATATCTATAAACGACTTTTTAAAAAAAAGAGTATCAAGAAAAAACAGTGCAGCAGTAGTAAGTGCTCTAAGTATCTAAAGCGTGCCTATAGTATAGCGTTCTGACGGCGCTGTCCAATGAAGTTTGTAGTTTTTGTTTAAAAAATGAGCGAAAGTGAATTTTGAGCGAGTTTATTGGTATAACTTTGATTGGAATGGACGAATTTGAAACATGTGTTTTCTAGTCTTGAGCGTATAAATTTACTGTCTTGATAAAACCTAGCTCGGAGATATTTGAGCGAGGGCATACTTTTTATCAAAAGTCATATTACTAAAGCTCATTCTCTTAGCTAATTGGTCTATTTTTGGGCACGGAAATCTTGTTTATTACACCGTTTCTATTTTCTGCTCTTGTATAGATTAGCCCCCTCAGAGTGATATTTTCGGTGGAGGGGGCACTACTGGCCCTCTTTTTATATAGCTTGCGCTTAATTGCTCTTTAAGCTTCGATAAAACAAGGTTGTAACACGTTCTTCGGGTAGCCATTTGGCGTAAGTTAAGTTGAGTGGCTGCAATGGTCGAGCGCTAACCACTTGCTCGAGGCTTGCGTTGTTTTTCATCGCCTCTAGCATGATGTTTTTGGCTTTTTGTAATAACGCTAGATAAGCTTGTAACCCGCTTTTGTCAGTAACAGGACCATGTCCAGGAATTATTTTGGTCTTGTGATCTGTTTTTGCAAGCACGTCTTTTACTGCTGTAATGACTCCGTTTAGTGTGCCACCGCTGTCGACATCGACAAAAGGAAGACTTCCCAAGTTAAAATAAATATCCCCCATATGAACCACGTTTGCCTTTTGGAAAAAGACTACGGCATCACCATCGGTATGGGCGTGATGATAATGCCATAAATGTGCATGTTCGTCGTTGAAGTGGAGTTTCATATCACTACCAAAGGTTAACGTTGGCAGATAGTCAGAGCCATCACCATGCTTATGCTCTAAGCGTTTATATACATTATGATGAGCAATTACATGACTGCCTGCCTGAGCAAAGTTTTCATTGCCACCCGTGTGGTCGCCATGATGATGGGTGTTAATAACAAATTCTGGCGCATGGGGCTTGATTGTTTTTATTTTAGCTTTTATCTGCTCGCTAAGTTTAGCAAATTGGTCATCGACGATGTAAATACCATCGCTTCCCGAGCTCACCGCAATATTGCCACCTTGACCAAAAAGGACGTGCAGTCCTTGTGACACTTCTTGTAGTTTAAGCTCGACCTCATCAGCCAGTGCACAGGTACTATTTACGACACTTAAAGCTGCGGCGATGAGCGTATAGGTTATTGTTGTCTTCATGATCCACCCTTTGGATTAGTTTTTATTATCAAGCTAGTTTATTTTAAATGGTCCTAAGGTACCGTTTATTCACTTGGGCTAGCAGAAGTTGCTATGACTTCTCGCAATGCTTGGTCCATTTTTAAAATAAAATCCTGCTTGTAGGGATATTTGTCTTCATACCCTTTCAAATAGCCAATATGCGCTGTACGTCGCATAATGATTTTATCTTCAACGATATTCCCCGCATTTAGGTCTGAAGAAATCTTAGACATTTTATTTATACCAAGCAGGGTAGATAGCCGATCATTTACATAACAGTCAATGCGGCCACGGGCCAGCTTTTCTATATTTGAGTTCGTGCTTTTGTTTTCCCACAGCTTAATCAGTCCCAACTTTTGTGCTTCCATCAGGTTTTCATCTAAAATCATATATCCCGCATTAACGCCAACGTTTATCGGGGTTTCTGGGTGAATATGTGGGAGCTTCTTGAGGCTATACCCGCTATTGCAAAAAGCAACGACGACCTCTTCTTGGAGGGGAACAGAATAAGGCCAAATATATGGCCGTTTTTTAATGTGAATATACGGAGGCATAAGTGCCATGGCTTCACCTGATGCCATGGATGAAACACCGCGTTTCCAGGGTACTGCTTGTAGCGTAACCCGATAGTCTTGGCTCAGTAAGCGCGCAGCCTGCTTCACAATATCTACATAGATACCATATAACTCACCGTTGGCTTGATAGCTATAGGGCGGGTAAGCATCGTCGACGAGTATGGTTACGTTTATTGGCGCTCCGTAATCAGGTAGATGAGGAGACGCATCAGAGTTGAGCGAAAGCGCTGCGAAGCACCAAACTAACACGAGACGAAATAGCAGCATCGTTCACTTATGTAAAGCGTGATCATTGTTAAAATATAGACTAAAGATAGTATTTTGTTAGCTGTTAACAGCAAAAATACGCAGTGAGTCGAGCAAGTGAGGAAAGAGAAGGCAAGGCCTTCTCTAGGGAATGTCGAAAATATTAAAGCTTATTTTCAGCCAGTGAGATAAAGAAGCTATGGCTTAAAGCAATATCATGAATACGCTTAAATCGACCTGACGCACCGCCATGGCCTGCCTCCATATCCGTTTTCAGTAATAATAAATTATCATCTGTTTTGTACTCACGTAATTTGGCAACCCACTTTGCAGGCTCAAAATATTGTACTTGTGAGTCGTGTAAACCCGTGGTGACAAGTAGGTTGGGATAAGCTTGCGCTTTTACTTGGTCGTAGGGCGAATATGACAGCATATAGTCAAAGTAGGTTTTGTCATTTGGATTTCCCCACTCGTTATATTCGTTTGTTGTTAATGGCAAACTTTCATCTAGCATAGTGTTAATGACATCAACAAACGGCACTGGAGCATGTATACCATCATAGAGCCCAGGCGCTTGGTTGATCACTGCACCCATTAATAGACCGCCCGCGCTGCCGCCTTGGGCATAAATTTTTGAACCATCACCGTACTTTTGCGCAACCAGTGCTTTGGTTACGTCAATAAAGTCATTAAAAGTATTTTTCTTCTTAAGCTTTTTACCATCTTCATACCATGGGCGACCTAAAGTTTCAGACCCTCGAACATGAGCAATGACATAAACAAACCCGCGGTCAAGCAAGCTTAATCGGCTAATCGAAAATGTTGGCTCAACATTAACGCCATAAGAGCCATAGCCAAATTGTAATAGTGGGTTCGACCCGTCTTTGGTGAACTTATCTTTGCGATAAACAACGGAAACCGGTACCTCTACGCCATCACGTGCAGTAATAAAAAAGCGTTCAGATTGGTAGTTTTCAGGGGCAAAATCACCTAGTACTTTATCTTGCTTCAGTAATGTCTTGTCTAAGCTAGTGAGATCCACGTCATAGATTGAAGCTGGGGTTGTCATACTCTGATAGCCAATTCTTACCGTATCGGCGTCTAAAGTTTTGTTGCCCGTCATATATACAGTATATGCTGGGTCGTTAAAGGTCAGGCGTTTGCTTTCGTTTGTATCTAAGTTCAACACGGTTAGTTGGCTCAGACCATTTTCACGGGTCTCATACACTAAATGTTGATTGAATAACTCAAAGGTGTCGAGTTTAGCGGCCGGGTTATGAGCAACTACAGTTTGCCATTTAGTAAAGTCTTTAACATCGCCAGCTTTAACGCGCATCAACTTAAAGTTAACAGCATCTTTGTTGGTGTGGATGTAATACCAATCACCAAGTTTTGCTACACCATATTCGTGACCGGGTTCTCTTGGAATAAAGCGCTCAGGTGCCGCTTTTGGATTATTGGCATCGAGTATAGAAACGCCTGAGGCCTCGGTACTTGAATGATGAATATAGATCTCGCTATTATCTTTACTCTTCGAGATATAAGTGTAGTAGCTATTATCTTTTTCTTCGTACACTAGCTCATCAGCGCTTTGTGGCGTACCCAATGTATGGCGGAAAACCTGATAACCTAGCAAAGTCACAGGGTCTTTTTTTACATAGTAAATCGTCTTGTTGTCATTCGCCCAGACGATCGCACCTGATGAACCTTCAATCGTGTCTTCCAATAGTTCACCTGTGGTGATGTCTTTGATACGAACCGTATAAATTCTGCGACTCAGGGTATCTTCGGCAAAGGCGAGTAAATTTTCGTTAGTGGAGATTGCAAGACCACCGACACCATAAAAGTCTTGCCCTTTCGCTCGCTCATTGGCATCAAAAACAGTTACCGCATTTTTCCCCTCTTTTTGTGTGCTACGGTAATAAGTACGGTACTCTTTATCCCCTTCTGTAGCGCTAAAGTAATAATAGCTGCCCTCTTTGTAAGGCACACTGCGGTCATCTTTAACGATTCTACCTTTAATTTCTTCAAACAAGGTTTGCTGTAACGGTTGGGTGTCGGCCAATTTACTGTCGGTGTAAGTATTTTCTTTTGTAAGGTGCGACAATACCTTTTCATTGCTTCTGCTATCGTCTCGTAGCCAGTGGTAGTTATCTACTAACACTTGGCCATGGATTTCGGTTTTATGTGGGATCTTTTTTGCAATGGGAGGTAAAACGGATGTTGCCTGTGCTGCGGTCACCGCAGATTCGCTCTGTTGTTGAGTAGGTGCTTCTTGGCAGCCTAAGATAGTAAATAGCGAGGCTGCAACCACAGACAGATTAAATTTTCTCATTGTTGTTCTTCTTAAATATTAGATGACTTAGTTCCTTGAGTCTAAACTGGTTCCTGTAAAAGGTTCAAGTGTATCTCATCTGCAATTGATAAAGTTTGTTAACCTAGACTCTGATTGGTTCAAGTTCTTTAGTCAATATCAAATCGACCTACCAGACGTTCAAGGTCTTTGGCTAATGCAACGAGTTGATCAGCACCTGCATTTAACGTGGTCGCCTCATCACCAACTTGCCTTACAGAAGCGTCGAGTGAACTGATAAGGTGTCTAGTTTGGCTGGCATTTTCACCTTGATGTGTCGCCTGAGTGGCAATATTGGAAACGGATGCTTTAATTCTGGAAACGGCTTCGGCTATATCGGTAAACGCCTGCTGTGCACTTTGGGACTGCGTGATTGTGGTTTCTGACTCGCTGACACTTGCGGTCATCTGCCCTGATACCTTCCTAGTTTGAGCTATCAAGTTGGTTAATACCTGCTCGATTTCCTGCGTGGCATCATGTGAGCGTTGCGCGAGGGTCCTGACTTCATCAGCAACTACAGCAAACCCGCGACCTTGCTCTCCAGCTCGAGCTGCTTCTATTGCTGCATTCAGGGCAAGGAGGTTGGTTTGTTCTGCAATTGACCGGATCACACCAAGAATGTTGGTGATATCTTGGCTTTCGCTTTCAAGCTGACTCATCGCACTGGCTGACTCAGCTAGGGATTGATTGAGCTTAGCCACTTGGGATACGGTGCTCTCTATGGTCTCACTCCCGCGTCCTGCGTGCTCATCTGCACTGACGACGTCTTCTAATGTGTGGGTACAGCTTTCGCTGATCTCTGCTGCGAGTTGCTCTACGGTTTCTGTGGTCGTTGTTGCATTGGCTGAGTCATCGGCTTGGGCATGACATTGAGTACGAATATCGTTGATGCTGCTTTGAGAGCCAAGTGCTGCATCATTAAGGGTGGCAGCATTGCTTTGAATATCTTTGACAAGCGCATTAATAGAATCTAAAAATTTATTAAACCACGTCGCTAAGTCGCCAATCTCATCGTTGGTGATCACTTGAAGACGTTTTGAGAGATTGCCTTCGCCTTGCGCGATTTCTTTCAGGCCCTCAGAAACCATCTCGATTGGCTCAACGATTTTGTTTGCCAAGGTAACAGCAATAATGACAAACAAGACCAGCATAATCACAGCAATGAGCGTGATACTCATGGTCATGTTGTACGCCGAAGCTAAAATTTCCTCCTCTTCAATGACCGCAATAAATTGCCAACCTAACGTATCTGAGCGATAAATTTTTGCATCATATGTTTTATTGTCTGTTTCAATGGTGAGATAAGGCTGATTGCCCGCAGTGTTAATTGCTCGGTAAAGTGGGCTTGTTAGCTCAGTGACATGTTTAAAATTATTTTGTTTGTTTTTAGGGTCCGCAAGTACTGTGCCTTTGGTATCAAGCAAGATCAGGTAACCGGATTCACCTAGACGAATATTACTGACGATATCAGTCAACGTGGATAGTGTTACGTCTAAAGATTGGATCCCGATAACCTTACCATTGCGCTTTATTCCTGTTGCAACCGATACCATCGCTTGTCCCGTAACGCCTTGGTATGGCTCTGTTAAGATCACATCATCAGGTGTTTTTGCGGCATTTTGATACCAAGGCCTTTTTCTGGGGTCGTAATTGCCAAGAGGCTCTGCGGGGTATTGAATAAATCCGCCGGATTCTGTGCCAAGATACACAAATAGTAACTCTTCATGAGTTTGACCAAAGGATCGATAAAGCTCAAAGATTTTGGCTTCAGCTTGCCCATTTTCTAATGGCGTCATGGGCTTTTCAGCCCCAAAGTAAGTGGTTGTATCTGGGCTGACATTTTGTACGGATTGGGCTTGTGCCAAAAAGCGTGCATTTTTTTTCATTTGCTCGAAGAAGAGCACAAATGATTGCTCAGCTTGCCTTATTTCATTGCCTGATGCATCTAAGAACTTTTCAAGAGAGTCACTTTTGGTTTGAGAGATACTGACTACGGAAATGGCTAAAATTGGAACGATCACAGTAAGTACAAAACTGATTATGAGCTTTTTCCGCATTTTCATACATATCACCCCATCTATTCGAGTTATTATTGTGCTCCAGTAAAAAGGCACACGGATATAAGTTGGGTATTGCGCAGAGCACGCGCAGTGCGGCTCTGCTTAGTATTGCAGTGATGTACTGTTACACCTAAACGGAAAATGAAACCGGTGAGCATCAATGCTTGATTACATAATCTATTGTACCCTCTACTAGGTTTAGCATTGAATCTCGTGTTTTTTAAGTAATTTATAAAAATCCGATCGATTTCTTTGTGCAAGTTTAGCTGCTTCAGAGACATTTCCTTCACACAATGCCAATACTTTTTGAATATAGTCATATTCAAACTGACGTTTGGCCTCGTTTAGTCCGGTAAAGGCATTTTGCTCTCGATCTTTTGGTAAAGCCTTTTGCACTATGTCTTCGGTGATCATTTTTCCTGGGGTAATAGCCACGCAATGCTCCACGATGTTATGGAGCTGACGGATGTTGCCTGGCCACTGATAATTCAATAAGTGTGTAATACTTTGTTGATTAAACTGTTTTTCATCATCGCTAAGTGCGCTTAAAAAGCGTGATGCAAGTAGTGGAATGTCCTCAAGCCTTTCTCTCAAGCTGGGAATTTCTACAGAGACTACATTTAAACGGTAGTATAAATCTTCACGGAATTGCTTTTCCGCAACTGCAGATTGGATGTTTTTGTGGCTTGCTGAAACAAACCGAACATTCACCTTGTACTCGGTTTGGCCACCGACCGGACGTACTGTTCGCTCTTGTAAAACACGGAGTAATTTCACTTGTAAATCTAAAGGCATATCACCGATTTCATCAAGAAATAGGGTACCACCGTCGGCTGCTTGCACTAACCCCTCTTTGTCGCTGACAGCACCTGTAAATGCTCCTTTTTTATGACCAAATAGTTCTGATTCTAATAAGTGAGCTGGCATTGCGCCGCAGTTTATAGCAATAAAAGGTCCCTGAGATTGGTTGCTCGCAAGGTGAATCGCCTTGGCGGTTACTTCTTTACCTGTGCCGCTTTCCCCTTGGATAAGAATGTTTGCGTTACTACTAGCAAGCGCTTGGATCTGTTGTACCAATTGACGCATCGCGGCACTTTGAAATAACAAACCGTGAAAGTTATTGGGATCTGAGGTTTGCGCGGTTCTTACTTTGCCTGCTAATGCCTCATTGATCACATCTAGCATTTGCTGTGAGTCTATTGGCTTAGTCAAAAAGCTTACAAAGCCTTGTTGCATGGCATCAACGGCATCAGGAATTGAGCCATGAGCAGTCATCATTACCACAGGCATGCCGGTGTAGTATTTCTTTATTTGTTCATTAAGCTCAAAACCGTCCATATGCGCCATTTTTAAGTCAGTGATGACCAAGTCAATGGGCATTTGTTTGAGGATATTTAACGCCTGCGTACCACGGTGGGCAACTTCAACCTCGTATCCATGGCTTTCTAAGCGCATGGCTAGCAGCTCAGTTAATGATGTATCGTCATCCACTAAAAGTAACTTTGCGCCTGGTGGTGTATGACTCATAGTGGGTCCTCCTCAAGTGATGGATTTTCAGAAAGGTCGGTTTCTAACCGTTGCTTTTCAATATCTGCCAGCTTTTGCTTGAGCTCCGCGAGCTGCTTTTGGGTTTGCAGTAATTGTTCTTGGTGCTGCTGTGCTTTGTTATCAGAATAATAATTACTGATCTTTTGTTCGCGTAGATTTTGAGTATGCCACGCTAGCGAGTCTAGCCAGACTCCATATTCATCGGGCCAATAGTCTTGTAGCTTAACCTCTTCAATGGCCTTAAGCTGTTTAGTCGTTGAGTTTGTGCCACAATAGGTGTGAATAAACCCCTCAAGGTGGGCCGCACCTCTGTAGTAATCATTAAAGGTAACCTGATGTTTTTTAGCACACTGACTCACTAGCGCCTTAATCACGTCAGGTAAAGGAATAAACTTGGCACTGGCTTTGGTTTTTACTGGACCGATAAATTGCTTTGTTTGTTCTGTACCTTGCTTGCTTATGGCACAACCCCCAAGCAAAAATAGCGTGATACTTAATGCGAGGTATTTCATTTTGGATCCCTTTTTGGAAAGGCAACTTGAATACTGGCACCAGCGTCAACCGGTAACCATTTCACATCGCCTTTTAATTGCTTCACACACTCAGAGACAATGGCCAAGCCTAAGCCACTGCCATTGCTATTTTTATTTTGCTCGCCGCGCACAAATGGTTGGAACAAAGACTCAGCTTCGCTGTTGTCAATACCAGCGCCATCGTCGCGCACTACTAACTTCACTTCAGCGTTTTGTTCTTCCACCGAAATAGTAACCTGACTGTTAGCATGGTCGATTGCGTTACTGACTAATTGAGTCAACACTAGTTTACAGGGCAAGTAAGGGACTTGGATGCCGTTCTTAGTTTGCCATTGAACCATGATTTCTGTTTTGGCTAATTTGTCGCTCAGGTGTTTAGAGACTTCTTCTTGGATCAGGGTTATTTCAGCATCATGATGGAGGCTGTCGGGATGACTTGCTGCACTGTAGCTGAGTAAGTCGTCGATCAATGCGCCTAGTTTACTAACGGAGTTTTCCATTATGGTGAGAATACGCTGCTGCTTAGGGTTGACATCACCAAGCAGGCCACTACTTAACAAGCTGCTGCCCTCGTTTAAAGAGGCCAATGGTGTTTTTAATTCGTGTGTAACGTGGCGTAAGAATGTTTCCTTTTGCTGCTGTATACGCTTTAACTCTAGCCTTAACCAATTCAACCTGTCACCGAGTTGTTGTAGTTCATGGCTGCCAGAGAGTCTAACAGGCTGATTTAAATTGCCTTTTCCTACTTCAGAGACCGCGGACTCAACTTGATTAAGTTGCTGGCAAATCCGGTTGATCAAAAAGATACTGATCACAATCAGCGTAGGCAGCAATATAACAAGACCAAACATAAACCAGGTTTGCAGTTGCACAAAGTGAGATTCTTGCTCTGATAGGCGTTCATTGAGGGTTTGCTGGAATCGCTCTTCAAATTGATTTAACACCTGAACTAGCTGCTGGAATTCTGCGGCTGTGGAGGTGCCATTGATCTCATCTGGGGCGAGTTGTCGCCATTTAGCAACAAATAGCGAATTAGGTAGATTTATTTTTAATATTTGAATGCGTTTTTTAGTGTTTTTCCACTTCTGCTCGATGCTTTCTTGCAGTGTGTCGCTTTGCAGTAGCTGGTTATTTTGTAGCGCTTTTTCAAGTGCACTGATATCTGCTTTTATAAAGTTGTATTCAAGAATAAGCTTTTGATTTTTATTATAAATATCTTGCGTTTTTTGTTGGTTTTTAGATAGTGCTTGGGCATACCATAGGGTCAGTGTGAGAATAGGAAGCACACCAATAAACATAGCGATAAGCGCCTGCTTTTGTAATGACTGAGAAAAAATTTTTTTCACGATGTTTAACCCTGTAAAAGTATGCACATAAAGTAATCAGGTGTGCATGCGAAAGATACTAAGCAGGCTTTGCGATAATTTGGTGTGTTGCAAAGCTGCGACAAGCTAACACTCAGAAAAACAAGGAATTTTTATTCCTAGCATTAATAACTGTTGCCATTTAGCAACAGCTAGCCTTAATCCAACCTTAATCTTTTTTCACCTTTCCTGCTAAGTAATTGATATTAATTTACTTTTTAATTTTGGCATCAAAGTTGGAATAGTTACCTCGAAAGCAAAAAACGAAATACAAATACGGTTTTTAGCTTAGATAGCAAAACTTTTAATTCTTAACTTATGAGGAAAACACGATGAAAAATCTAGCAATTGCATTATCAGCAGCAGTCATGACGTTAGCTTCAGTAGGCGCACAAGCCAATTCTGACTTTGACAAATTAGACATGAATGGCGACGGCTACATTTCGATGGAAGAAGCTAAAGCACATGATGGTTTGATGGCTCAGTTTAACGAGCTAGATGCTGACCAAGACGGTCAATTAAGCCAAGCAGAGTTTGATAACTATCAAGGTTAATTCACTGATTATCAATTCACTTTAAATCGTAAAGGAAAAAAGTATGAAAAATTTATTAGCAGCTTTAGCAATCACAGGTATGACCCTAGTTTCAGCATCAGCAATGGCTGGCGAAGATTTCGCAAAGTACGACGGCGATGGCAATGGCACTATTAGTATGAGCGAAGCCAAAGTTAATCCAAGCTTGGTAGAGCAGTTCACTCAATTAGACAGCAACGCTGATGGTGAGCTGAGCGAATCAGAATTCGCGAACTTTAAGGGTTAATTAATCGCTCTCCAATTTCATAAAACGAACAGTATTTAAAAATTTTGAGGAATACACGATGAAAAACGTACTTATTGCACTATCGATCACAGGTTTATCTTTTGCTTCTGTAAACGCGATGGCGGGTGAAGATTTCGCTGCGCTAGATGCAGATCAAAGTGGCACTATCAGCATGAGCGAAGCGCAAGCACACAGTGCCCTTGCTGAACAATTCAAAGCACTTG
>NZ_NKHF01000033.1 GCF_002744175.1 Pseudoalteromonas piscicida | reverse complement strand
CATGTGTTTCAAGCGGCTATGTAAAAATCGCTCTATCGCTTTGCCACCATCACTCTCAAAAGTATCTCCAGAAAATCTCAAAATTGTCCATGGAAGAGTTGCCATTTCTACAGAGTTGAGCGCGGCGAATAACCACTGTATTACCGATGATCTATTTTCTGTGGATATTAACTCATCGCTATGTTCAGCGATGTATAACAGACCAGCGCCACTTTCGAATATGTCCTTATCTTCATGACTAAGCCAAGGGACTTGGCCAAATGGTTGATGTAAATAATGCGCATTTTCTCGTTCTTTGAAAGCGGTAAGTTCTATATCATAGGGTATGCCCGCCTCTTCTAGCGCCCAGCGCAAGCGAATATCCCTGACATATCCTCTTGGCAGCTCAGGCACCCAATCAAACGTGGTAATGGTAAAGTTCGGCATATATCTGCTCCATGTCAATTGGACTGATAACTCAGCCCAATTTAATAACTAACCCGAGGTTTGGATAAGGAATGTTCCAACTCATTGTTGCTAAAGCACAACTTAGTTTTTTCCTTGTCTGGCCAGAGAGTTTTAGGGAAAACACCGCTTCCGCGTACTGCTCTCGCTAAGGTACCTACATCCTGTAGGCAAGGCGAATTTACGCACCAATAGCTGGCTATTGGAAGTGAATTCAACGCAGTTAGCGCTAAAACTGGCTGCTAGAAAGGCATTAATTATCCGCAGCTCAGGTTAACTAAGGTTAACACTCTACTATTGTCTTAAAGCCACCATAGATAAGCCTTTTGCCATCAAACGGCATTGGATTAGCTTCTTGATCGCAAATAGGATCTTTAAATACTTCTGCCATTCCAGCATCACGGACTTCTTTTGAAGGCCAAGTGATCCAGGAAAACACCACAGTTTCATCAGGCTTACATTTTACAGCCAGTGGAAAAGAGGTAAGCGTTCCGTCAGGAACATCATCCCCCCATGCCTCAACAACGCGTTCTGCTCCAAACTTTTTAAACACTTTTGCCGCTTTACTGGCATGTGCACGATATTCTTCACGCTTATTGGTGGGTACAGCGCATACAAAACCATCTATATAACTCATTTTTCCTCCTAAATTAATCACGTTTTTGTGCTTCATAGCTGACATTGTTCTCGTCTTGCAACTCGCGAACTGGCCGAATTTCGATGCTGCCATAGCGCGCTGGCGGAATTTTGCTAGCCGCTTGGATGGCCTCATTTAAGTCTTTGACATCAAGTAAATAAAAGCCCGCTAGCTGCTCTTTAGTCTCTGCGAATGGACCATCGGTAATATCGACTTTACCCGCTCGTATCCGCAATGTTGTCGCACTTTGAGTTGAGAGCAACGCGTTACCCCCTATCATCTGCTCGCGCTCTTTTAATGCTTCCCCACACAAGATACATTCACGGTTAAGTGCGTCCCATTCATCTTGTGAGAGCTTTTCCATTGCTTGTTCATCGTAATAAACCAAAGCGACATATTTCATTGTGTGTCCAGCTCCTTATTAATTGGTATCTGAATAGCGAGTATCTTTTGCTGCTCGCTTTGACTTATCTATTCCGTACTCGTGGTCAATTAGCGGCGTTACTAGGTAGCATCACCATCCACCCAACACCGAATTTATCAACTACTTGACCATAAAGGGGGGACCAAAATGTTTCTTGTAATGGCATTCTGACCGTGCCACCATCTGCTAAAGCATTGAATGCCCGGTGAGCTTCTTGTTCAGAATCAATGGTTATAGACAGGCTAAATCCTGCAAACGAAGCATCATCACCACAGCCGTCAGATGCAAAAATCTTCATATCGCCAATACAAAACTCACAGTGCATTACTTTATCTGAGAAGTTTTCTGGTATTGCGCCATCAGGGATAGGATCTGGACTTTCGTTAAAGCGCATAAGCAGACCGACTTTGGCACGTAGATGCTGTTGATAGTATTCAAGTGCCTCTTCGGTACGCCCTGCAAAAAACAAATAATTGCAAACATGCGCGGTTTGCATCGCAATCTTTTGTCTTAATTGTTCTTCGTCTTCGAGGATTTCGCCGCTGGGATCGATATCCGCAAAGTCAGCCATTTCATAAAACGGTCGAACTTCAATATCAGATTCCTCATTCATGGGATTAGGGCAGCGCTTAACCCATTCTAGCGCCTCTTCCATTGATGTTACTTCCCAAACCCAATAACCCGCAATTAACTCATTAGTCTCTGCAAAAGGCCCTTTAGTTACAATGCGTTCTTCGCCTTTAAAACGAACGCGAACTCCCTCTTTACTCGGCTTTAAGCCGTCACCAGAAGTCATTATTCCAGCATCAACTAAAGCATTATTGAATTCTCCCATCGCAGCCATTAATTCCGCTGTTGGTAGCTCCCCTGCTTCAGACCCTTCACTTGCTTTTACAATCACCATTACTTTCATCGTCAATTCTCCTGTTGTCTTTTGCAAATAACCTCAGGTTAAATAGAGCTGAATAACCAAAGGTTACCTGCGGTTTTAGTAAATAAAGAGCTCTATACACTCTAGTCGAATGCATTCTTTAGAGATCGACAAAGTAAGGAAAAATTTTTTTAATTAATTTTCACCGAGCTTGAGAAGCTTTTGTTTGAGAACCCTTTGCTCTGGTAATTGCGTTGTTAAATTGAGAGCTGTTTTAAATGCATTAATCGCACTAGCCGTTCTGCCAGCACGAGATAATAGTTCGCCATAAGCCGCATGAGCCAAGTGATACCTTTGCATTTCTTTGTGCTCAAATAGCCGCTCTATAATGGTTATACCCGCATCCGGCCCCTCTTTCATAGCGATTGCAACCGCTTGGTTGAGCTCAATAACAGGAGACGGGCTCACTTGGTGTAGCTGAGCATATAATTCAACAATCTGTGACCAGTCTGTCGCCGCTGCAGTTGTCGCAACAGCATGAGTCGCAGAGATAGCCGCCTGAATGGTGTAAAAGCCATATTCACCGGTGCGCATTATTTCAGCGACCAACTGCGTACCTTCTGCAATCATATCTTTACTCCAAAGGCTTCGGTCTTGATCTTCCATTAAAATGATGTCACCGCTGGCATTGGTGCGCGCCGCCTTTCTAGCATCATTCAAGAGCATCAAGGCGAGTAACCCCGCCACTTCTGGATCTGACGTTAGAGAATAAAGTAAACGAGTTAAGCGGATGGCCTCCGAAGTCAGTTCACTGCGTATTGCAAGTTCGCCTTGTGTTGCTGAATACCCTTCATTAAAGACCAGATAGATAACCGTGAGCACCGCATCAAGTCGGTTGTTAAAGTCAGTGTCGTCTGGCAGCTCGAACGGAATACAGGCATCACGGATCTTCGCTTTGCCGCGCACAATTCGTTGTGCCATTGTTGTGTTTGACACCAAAAATGCACTGGCAATTTCTTCTGTTGTTAGTCCACAGACCTCCCGCAGAGTAAGCGCAACTTGTACTTTTGGATCAATAGCCGGATGGCAGCAAGTAAAAATTAACCGCAATTGGTCATCTTCAATTGCATTGGCGTTTTGCTCTTGAGCTTGGCCTGCGATGTCAGAAACCCCATCCAAGTCAGTAGCAGCAACTTCTAGCTTTTCTCTTTGACGTTGCTGTTTACGTATTGCATCAATGGATTTAAAGCGACCAGTAGAAATTAACCAAGGGACTGGGTTTTCTGGCATGCCTTGAGTAGGCCAATGTTTTAACGCCACATTAAACGCGTCTTGCAATGCTTCTTCCGCTAACTCAAAGTCACCTAGAAGGCGGATCAGTGTGGCGTAAATTTTCCGGCTTTCTTGCTTGTACAGCACTTCTATAGACTTACGAATAGCATTGCTATCGCAAGCGAGTTGATTGCTCATCACTTTCCTTCGTCAGCTAGGTTATCGCCATTTGAATTGGTATAGTCACTATTTCATAAATCAGCAAGAGCCTCAACTTGACACCATCAACTCTGAAAGACTCAGCAGATTGGTTTTAGCCCGGGCAGATCCACCTTCTTTTTCCTATACTCTGCTCGCGATGCAATTAAAGCAACCGGGGTTTGCATTGTGAATATGCACATATTCGATTTTATGGTCATCAAATATGGTATGGAGGCAGTCTCTAATTTCCATTCCTTTTACGATTTGCGCCTCAATCATTACACCCAAGCTGTCGTAGGCCCTGATGGACAGTGATCTGGTTTGCAAGATTTCCGGCACTTCATTAACTTTAGGCTCTGCCAGTACTGCATTTTCCCTCACAAAGATAGGCCCAGAAGAGCGATATGGCGATAAAGTAGTATGGTGCTGATAATGTAATAACAACACCACCTCCCCAATCTCAGCTTCTTGTAGGGAAACGCGACAAGGATAGCCGGGTTTAGCGTCAACGACGAGCTTCTTAGCATGTAATGCCGCTAATTCTTCATCGCTCAAAGAAAACAAATGCTTAAATTGTTTGTAGTCAATCGCGTTAATTTGAAATTGTGTTGTCATGTTTACCACTCCTGCTTTCACTGTAATTAGTGTAAAGAACTAGTAGTTAATGACTGGCCAGAAGTGGTACTAACACCTAAGTAGCACCTAAGTGTTAACAACAAATGTTTTGGGGTTTTTGGGAAAGAAAAAGTCAGGCTGACGGTCGCATAAAGCAAACTCACGTGTATTTTTATAGGGCAGCTTCATAAACCCTGCTACGCCATAATCTTGAATACTAACCGCGTATTGCATGATCCGAGTCAGTAGCGCCTTAAATTGCGCTTCTTTATTAGCATCAAGTAGCCGGTAGTAATAATGGATTTTCATCCTATCTTGCAACGATTCAAAAATGATGCAACCTGTATGGTGGATCTGATTTAACTCGAACACGCATTGAATTATCTGTCTGGGCAGCTGCAGCTGTTCATCTGGATCTTTGCCGTCTTCAAAGTATGAATGCGGGCGTGTAATTTCATTGCTCGAAATATCGCTAACGCTAAATTCTAGTTCTGGCAGATGGTTAAATTGGAACGCACCAGTGCCGTCACGAGTCAATTGAATAGTTTGCCGCGCGTCGAACAAACAGCATTTAAACAAGCCTTTTTGTTTGATCCCCTGCGCAATCATTACGGTGGCGTTCAACGCGTCTTTAAATGCAAGACTCAATGTTTCATCGTGTAAAATAAGACTCGACTCAACAAATACCTGGGCGTCTTTCCAATGAAAACTAAGACCACCAACGACCGGATATTTTGCTAGTCTGCTGATTGAGGCCAAAAAGGCTTTCTCGGTATCGCCGGTATCAAACAAAAACTCTTTATAATATCTATCTAATTGCGCGTCGTTTACGTCTCTTAGATTGTGTTTATCGTCAGCACGACGCAAAAACTGCTTGCGTGAGCTATAGACGACCGTTTCAGGCTTAACTGTGGTTTCGTAGGTCCAAAAAGGAATGCGGGATTTTTTCTCTGACAGTGTTAAATCCGGTAAATACATTTTTGCCATTGCTGGCATATTACGAACAAAGTAATCCCCAGCGCTATCCCTTGTTGCTTTGTCTTTGCTAAGCATGCCATCCAGCACCTGCGCAAATACTTTTGGCAGCCCCAAAGCGCTAGCAGGAATGACCTGAGCACCAAAACGACATGATTGTGCACTGGCCAGTGCATAAATCGTCGATGCAACGCCTTGTTCATCGAAGCGAGGGGAAGATTGTGCACCCGACATTTGTTCATCGCCAATAAAATACACATCTCCCATCCGAGCGTTAGTCGTACTTACATCAGATGACATCAAATCCATGATATTGCTCGCGATAGGCTCGCCATACACGTCCACCTGAGCATAGACTGAGCTTCCCCAATCAACTAAAGAGAAGCCATCTGAGGCTTCATCCCAAACGATATTAGATGGTTTAATGTCTCCATGCACAATGGGCTGAGGTGACATGCCATTGCGTCTCTCGCGCAAATCAACCAAAACGTTTCGCAGTTTAAGTGCCAAACTTACTAATTCATGCGCGCTGAAACGGCCTTTTTTAAGTGAGACTTTTTCTAAATCTTCTCCCGGAGCACGCTCCATCATCAAAATGCCCTGCTTTTTTACTCGCTCAAACGCGTAAAACTTGGGCACCATTGGGTTGTCAATTTGCGACAACATGTAACCTTCATCTTCAAGCCTATCGCGCACACTCTGAGCTAGTGTGATCCGAGAAAACTTAAATACCCAGTCTCTGCCTATATCGCTCGTACCCGCAAATACAAAGCCAAACGCTCCTGAGCCAATAACTTCAACATTTTTATAGCCCAGTAAAGAGAGCTGTTTTTTACAGATATTAAGCCATTGACGGTGCTTTTTTGCGTCATGATGAGAAAGCAGGTAGATGGACTGCTGTTCGTTGATATAAAAATGTTGGATGGATTTTTCTGACATAGGTCGCGGATAACGTTAAAGCAATAAAAAAGGCCGGCATAAGCCGACCTCATTCGGTATTAACCTTGCTGTTCTATTTTAGCCCACGAGTCACGTAGACCAACAGTTTGGTTAAACACTAGCGCCTCAGACTTGTTGTCTCGGCAGAAGTAACCCAAACGTTCAAATTGATAACCTTGCTCAGGCTTAGCGTTTGCTAGCGCAGGCTCAAGCTTAGCATGTTCAATTGTCACTAATGAGTCTGGGTTGAGAACTTCTGTGAAGTCTTCTGCAGCCGCTGGGTTTGGAACGGTGAATAAACGGTCGTACTGACGTACTGGTGCTTCGATACAGTGCGAAGCAGATACCCAGTGAATTACCCCTTTCACTTTACGGCCATCGGCTGGGTTTTTACCAAGCGTGTCTGAGTCGTAAGTACAGTAAATAGTTGTAATGTTACCGTTTTCGTCTTCTTCAATACGCTCGGCTTTAATAACATATGCATTACGAAGACGCACTTCTTTGCCTAGTACCAAACGTTTGAATTTTTTGTTCGCTTCAACACGGAAGTCTTCTTTCTCGATATAGATTTCACGCGTAAACGGAAGCTCACGTTCGCCCATGTCTAGTGTTGGGTGATTTGGCGCTTGTAGCATTTCTACTTTGTCGGCATCAAAGTTTTCGATCACAACCTTAACCGGATCCAGCACAGCCATCGCCCTTGGGGCATTTTCGTTTAAGTCGTCACGGATACATGCTTCAAGCATGCCCATTTCAACCATGTTATCCATTTTGGTTACACCAATACGCTTACAAAACTCGCGAATGGCCGCAGGTGTATAACCACGACGACGAAGACCTGCAATTGTAGGCATACGTGGGTCATCCCACCCTTCAACATGATTATTTACGACTAGGTCATTGAGCTTACGCTTTGACATCACAGTGTATTCAAGATTTAAACGAGAAAACTCGATCTGCTGTGGGTGACAATCAATGCTGATATTATCTAACACCCAATCGTACAAGCGACGGTTGTCTTGGAATTCTAGCGTACACAAAGAGTGTGTGATCCCTTCAAGCGCATCCGAGATACAGTGGGTAAAGTCATACATTGGGTAAATACACCACTTGTCACCGGTTTGGTGGTGATGTGCAAAGCGTACGCGATAAATAATAGGATCGCGAAGTACCATGAATGAGCTAGCCATATCGATTTTAGCTCGTAGTACGCATTCACCTTCTTTAAACTCGCCGTTTTTCATTTTTTCGAATAAGGCCAAGTTTTCTTCTGGTGAAGTATTACGATAAGGGCTGTCTTTACCAGGTTCAGTTAGCGTACCGCGATATTCGCGAGCTTGGTCTGGTGACAAAAAGCAAACATAAGCCTTACCATTTTCAATAAGCTTAACGGCATAGCTGTATAATTTGTCAAAGTAGTTAGACGAGTAACAAATCTCACCATCCCACTCAAAGCCAAGCCAGTGTACGTCTTCTTTGATAGATTTGACGTAATTGATATCTTCTTTTTCTGGATTGGTATCGTCAAAACGTAGGTTACATTTACCTTGGTAATCTTGGGCAATACCAAAATTTAAGCAAATTGATTTAGCATGGCCAATGTGTAAAAAGCCATTTGGCTCTGGTGGAAAACGCGTGTGTGTTGACGCATGTTTGCCACTAGCAAGATCCGCATCAATAATGTTGCGAATGAAGTTTGATGGGCGATTTTCAGTTTCCGCCATAGGAAATCTTTCCTCTGAATTATGCTCTTAGTTAACCTCGGCATTATTACAAAAACTCAGCAGAACTTACAGCTATTATCTGCGCTGTATCAAGATTTCTTTATTTGATTATTTGTTAACCGCATTTTTGTGACAAATTTTGTTCTAGCGCAATATTTTCGTCACAACTTCATCCTATAGTTGCGCCATCTGAGTGTTTATTAACTAACCTGAGCGTATGTTAATCAAACATTCCTAAGTCAAGTTACCGAGGAAAGGACCAAGTAATGGCTTCAATGAATTTAAATCGTGTTTACATTTCTACTAAAGCGAGAAACAACCACTATCTTCTCGCAGAGTTTAAACCGGACGACGAATTTTACGCATGTTTTGACTCAAGTGACGCCTGTTACGAGCGCTTATCTAGACAACTATTTGCGCTATGTGATGAATACGAACTGCATAATGTTCATGTTATCGCTAACGACAAATTGCCTGTGGTACGTTACCACGATGAAGCATACACAATGCAAACGCAAAAACAGATTTTGTTTTTTTATAATCCAAAGTTTCACGAAGCGCATCAAACGTATATCAACCCGGGCTATCAATCCCGTAAAATTCGCTTATTATTCTTAGCAACAGGTAACGAACTGCGGGCAAATGCTGCTAACTTTCACAGTAAAGTAAAAAAAGTACTGGGTGCACTAAAAGAAACTATGGTAAAAAGCACGCCGCAATTTAGGGTACGTGATCACCAGCACTTGACGTATGACCTATTTGCCAAAGCAAAAGGTGATAAAGAATCTTATGGCTACAAACTAAGGGCACTCTACCCGCGATACCAAGCACGTAACTGCTCATTACCAGAAACACACAGCGAGATGACCTATGCCACATTTAATATACCAGTTTCTCGTGCTATTAAAACAGAATATCAAAGCCAAATGCATCCAGGAGACTACGGTCAGTTTTATCGTACGTTAGAAGATGCCTTCTTATCAGCTTGTGCTGATAAACAAATGAATATGGCAGCTATGGTTGCGGATGGTCGTTTGCCTATCATCAGAAGTGCTAAAATTGATAAGTCCGATACCAATCGCGAATTACAAAAGCTCAGCTTTGATACAAGCTCAGGCGATAAACAGGTCTATTCTTTGTTTAATGAAGCCAACTTAGTTGACACTATACGCTTTGTTATTGTTGCAAACGATAAAGACAAAAAAGATATGGGTTATGGCCGTTTTATGAACCATGTTGAAACCACGATTAAACGTTTTGTAGAGCAGCTGCCTATTAACATTGAAAAACAAGATGTTAACGTGCGATTCTTTCAGCATATTAGCTACGACTACTAATATGTGCACATGGGCGCTCGCTTATTTATTGTAGCGCCCAGTATCGCTTAAGGTAATGGAATATGCTCGAGCCGATCTGCTGGAATGAGATCAAACTTTTCTTCACGCCAATCTTGTTTGGCTTGTTCAATGCGTGCTTTACTAAATGACACAAAATTCCAGTCTATATACGGTATTTTTGTAAAAGCTTCTCCACCAAGCAAGATTACACGGCTATTTTCGCTAAAGTGTAATTGCAAGTCTTGCTCTTCAAGTAGTATAAATGATTGCGGACCATATGATTTATTGAACACCGTAACTTCGCCGTAAATAACATATACACCCACCTCTTGTGTTTGGCTTGGTCTTTCTATATGCCCTCCGGCTTTTGCCATTACATCAACGTAAAACATCGATGAAAAGGTTGGTACAGGTGAATGCAAGCCATAAGCACTGCCAATGATCACTCGTGCCATCACGCCCTCAAGCTGTCTTGTTGGTAATTTTAAGCGAGTGACGTGACAGAAGCTTGGCTCCACTTCTGCATGTTGTTCTGGTAATGCAACCCAACACTGTAAACCATGAATAGCATGAGGTTGTGCTTTGGTTTCAAACGACTCTCTCTCGGAGTGCACAATTCCGCGTCCTGCCACCATCCAATTCACGTCCCCTGGGTGGATCTCAAGTTGATTACCAAGGGAGTCGCGATGAAGCAAACTGCCTTCGAACAAATACGTTAGCGTTGCTAGCCCTATATGTGGATGCGGTCTTACATCAATACCGTCACCGGAACTGAATTTACCAGGCCCCATTTGATCAAAAAAGATAAAAGGACCAACCATACGCTTTGCACGCTGAGGCAACACACGGTTGACTGAAATGCCACCAATATCATGGGTTTTGCCCGTAAGCTGAATTGCCACTACTTTGCTCCATTGTGTTTTGTTTTAGTATGGAAGCCAAAGCTAGGAAGTAAAATAATGAATTAAAGATACAAGTATTCGATAAAATAGAATCACAGCGTTTTATGCCAAATAAGACCTGAATATGGTTGCTGTTGCAAACTTTTCAATCGACTTTGCAAACCACCGCAGTGGATCTCTAATTTGTGATGATCGGGGTCATAAATATAGAGCGAATCTCCTTCGCTGCTATTTTGCTGCCATACATCAACCCCCTTTGCCATTATCGCTTGAGAAAAAGCGGTAAAATCTTGCGCAGCAATATTGAACGCAATGTGACTGTAATCTAAGCTCGGAGATGGCTCTCCCAAAGACAAACAAAACCATACGTCACCAAGCGTTAAATATGCCCCTTTATCCCAAGTGACCCAAAGCTCACATCCCAGCAAGTCGCAGTAAAAATCCAGTGATGTTTTTAGGTTAGACACTGTGATTGTGATGTGATTTAACCCGGTTAGCACATTCCCTCCGCAAGGCATGAAAAAAGCCGCGACCAAAGGTACAACGGCTTTAACAACCAGAATTATTACGCTTTGTGTAGGCTAGCTACACTACAAGACTTACAGCGCCTGCTCAAGCTCTGGTAGCGCATCAAATAGATCCGCAACCAAGCCGTAATCGGCTACCTGGAAAATAGGCGCTTCAGGGTCTTTGTTTATTGCCACAATCACCTTAGAGTCTTTCATACCTGCAAGGTGTTGGATGGCACCGCTGATCCCCACTGCAATATACAGGTCCGGTGCGACTATTTTGCCAGTTTGACCCACTTGCATATCGTTTGGAACAAAGCCAGCATCAACCGCAGCACGCGATGCACCAATTGCTGCACCTAACTTATCTGCAATGCCGTTAAGTAGCGCAAAGTTTTCGCCATTTTGCATGCCGCGGCCACCAGAAATCACCACAGGTGCCGCCGTTAGTTCGGGACGTTCAGATTCAGTTTGTTCAATACTCACAAACTCACTAAATTGAGACGCAATACTTTGCGAGCGGTTATCAATGTCACAAGCTGTTTGTGAGTTTACCGCATCAAATGCTGAAGCACGTACCGTGATCACTTTTTGTGAGTCTAGTGATTTTACAGTGGCAATAGCATTACCTGCATAAATTGGGCGCTTAAACGTGTCTGCGTCGATCACGTCTATGATTTCTGAGATTTGAGATTTATCTAGCAACGCGGCTACTCGTGGGGCTATATTTTTACCCGTAGTAGAAGCCGAAAATAAAATATGAGAAAAATCTCCGGCTAATTCAACAACCAGCTCCGCTGTATTTTCTGCTAATTGATGTTCAAATTCAGTATCATCAACCGAAATAACCTTTTGTACGCCTGCCAGTTGCGCCGAGTGATTTGCCGCTTCAGTAATATTGTGGCCCGCAACTAACACTGTGATCTCGCTTGCGATTTTAGTCGCAGCAGCAACGACCTTTGCGGTTTCAGGTTTTAGTACACCACTTTCGTGCTCAGCAATAACTAATACGCTCATGAGATCACCTTTGCTTCAGTTTTTAACTTGTTTACCAACTCTTCAACACTTTCAACCATCACCCCACCTGAGCGCTTGGCTGGCTCTTCGACTTTTAACAGCTCAATGCGAGGTGCTAAATCAACTCCGAGCGAATCTGCCGCGATTACATCTAATGGTTTGCGTTTCGCTTTCATGATATTTGGTAACGATGCATAACGAGGCTCATTTAAGCGTAAATCGGTGGTAATGATAGCAGGAAGCGACAGTGACACGGTTTGTAAGCCGCCATCCACCTCGCGAGTAACTTGTACTTTATCACCTTCAATCACTACTTTAGAGGCAAATGTCCCCTGTCCACGCTGGGTAAGTGCGGCTAGCATCTGACCTGTTTGGTTGTTGTCAGAATCAATAGACTGTTTACCTAAGATAACTAGCTCTGGGCTTTCTTGTTCTACAGCCTTAGCAAGTAGTTTTGCTATGTGCAGTGATTCTAGCTTGGCATCCGTTTCAATATGAATGGCTTTGTCTGCACCGAGAGCAAGAGCCGTTCTAAGTTGCTCTTGGCAAGCTTTGTCGCCGATGGATACTGCAATCACTTCCGTTGCCGAGCCGGCTTCTTTTAAGCGCACCGCTTCTTCCACTGCAATTTCACAAAACGGATTGATTGCCATTTTAACGTTGCTCAAATCAACATCACTGTTGTCAGGTTTGACTCTTGCCTTTACGTTGTAATCAATCACGCGTTTGATTGGCACAAGTACTTTCATGGTTACTCCATCATCTGGTTATTCTCTAAGCTGACGTCTACGTCAACAAATTATTTTATTGGATTCAGACTACTTCCTGTTGACGTAAACGTCAACCTCAAATAACCTTAGTTTAACGAAATTCAAACTAAAGCCTCTCTTTAGTTAATCTACCGTCAAATAGTGTGAGGTTAGTAATGGTCGAACGTGAAACCATGGAGTTTGATGTTGTGATAGTTGGCGCAGGCCCCGCAGGCCTGTCTTGTGCTATCCGACTCGCTCAACAGGCGCAAGAAAAACAACAAGAATTAATGATCTGTGTAGTCGAGAAAGGCTCGGAAGTCGGTGCACATATTTTGTCAGGTGCAGTGTTTGAGACTAAGGCACTCGATGAGCTTATCCCTGATTGGGCGGGAAAAGGCGCACCTGTCACCACCAAAGTCACAGCTGATGATATCTATTTATTTAAAAATGAGCAAAATGCTACCAAGCTACCTCATTTAGTGGTTCCAAAAACATTTAAAAATGACGGCAATTACATTGTTTCTATGGGTAATGTCTGCCGCTGGCTAGCCGAACAGGCAGAGCAGCTCGGGGTAGAAATATTTCCAGGGTTTAGTGCCCACTCATTGATTGTCGAAGATAAGCAAGTAAAAGGAATTATTACCGGTGACATGGGCCTAGATAAAGAAGGTCAGCCGAAAGATAGCTACATGCCAGGCATGGAGCTGCGTGCAAAATACACTGTTTTTGCGGAAGGCTGTAGAGGCCATTTAGGTAAAACGCTAATAGCTGAATTTGATCTCGATAAAGATGCTTCCCCTCAACATTATGGTATTGGTTTTAAAGAAATTTGGCAGGTTGATCCAAGCAAACATAAAGAAGGCTTAGTGGTTCATGGCACAGGTTGGCCGCTCGATAACGACACGCACGGTGGCTCATTTATGTACCATGCCGAAAATAACCAAGTCGTCGTTGGCTTAATCATTGACTTGAACTATAGCAATCCACACTTAAGCCCGTTTGATGAATTCCAACGCATGAAACATCACGCTACTTTTGCCAGTGTACTCGAAGGGGGTGAACGTATTGCTTATGGTGCAAGGGCAATAGCCAAAGGCGGCTTCCATAGTTTACCAAAAATGCACTTCCCAGGTGGTTTATTGGTGGGCTGTGATGCAGGGACTCTGAATTTTGCCAAAATTAAAGGCAATCATACTGCCATGAAATCAGGTATGCTTGCGGCCGACGCAATCGTTGAAGCCCTTACCCAAGAAAACGCACCTTCAGATCTACACAGCTTTGCAGACAAATTTAAAGCAAGCTGGCTTTATGATGAACTGTATCAATCACGTAATTTTGGCCCAGCCATGCACAAGTTAGGCCGTATTATGGGCGGTGCCTACAATATGATTGACCAAAATATCTTCTCTGGCTCTTTGCCATTTACGATTAAGGATGAACATCATGACTACGCCCAGCTTAAACTGGCATCTGAAGCAGATAAAATCTCTTATCCAAAGCCGGATGGTAAGTTAAGTTTTGATAAACTGTCTTCTGTGTTTTTATCCAATACCAACCATGAAGAAGTTCAACCGTGCCACCTGCATTTAAAAGACGCCGAGATCCCAATTAGCGTTAACCTTGATAAATTTGATGAGCCTGCTCAACGCTACTGTCCAGCAGGTGTTTATGAGGTGAGCGAAAATGAGCAAGGTGATAAACAGTTTGTGATCAATGCGCAAAACTGTATTCACTGTAAAACTTGCGACATAAAAGATCCTAGCCAAAATATCACTTGGGTCACACCTGAAGGCGCTGGTGGTCCGAACTATCCCAACATGTAATGCCAATTTATCCTAAATTGCCGGGGCGAAATGCCCCTTTCTTTCCTATACTTAGCGTATCTTTCACGTGATAAGAGCTAAGTCTATGTCGCAACAATCCGTCACCTTTAGATTTCTAGCAGAGCCCACTGACGTCAACTTTGGCGGCAAAGTACATGGTGGGATGGTCATGAAATGGATAGACCAAGCCGGGTACGCTTGTGCAGCTGGCTGGAGCGGCAGTTACTGCGTTACCGTTTCGGTTGCTGGAATGCGCTTTCACCGACCGATTTTAGTGGGTCAAATTGTTGAAGTGTCTGCCCAAATTGCTCATACCGGTAATACCAGTATGCAAATTTTTATTAAAGTAAGGTGTGGTGACCCCAAAACCCAAAGACTGGTCGAAACCAACCACTGTATCATTAGCTTTATTGCTATGGATCAGGCTGGCTACCCTATCCAGATCCCTCAATTTAAAGCGAAAACGGAAGAAGAAAAAAAACTAGAAGCATACGCTGTTAAGATGAAGGAAATAGCGATACAGACAGAGTCTTTGCTAGAACAGACATTTAGCGGTAAGTAATTATAACAGGAAGGACAATGGAAAAAATCATACCGACTCAGTGTAAATGTAAACGAAAGCTTGATTTTGATATTACCATGGCATTTCAACCCATCGTTGATATACAAGCTCGCGCTGTCTTTTCCTACGAAGCCTTAGTTCGAGGCAAAAATGGCGAGAGCGCTTATGAAATACTCAACAACGTCAATGATGAAAATCAATATGCTTTTGATCAGCACTGCCGAGTCACTGCTATTGAAACCTTTTCACAGTTGAGTAAAACCGACAACCTAAATATTAACTTTATGCCTCAAGCTATATATGAACCTCAAGCCTGTTTGGCCACAACGATCAAAAGTGCCAAGCGCTGCCAGTTTCCAGCACCACAAATCATCTTTGAAGTGACCGAACAAGAGCAAGTTGTAAGCCGAGCCTTTTTGACAAAAATATTTAAAACCTATCGTCAAAACGGTTTTAAAACCGCTATTGATGACTTTGGGGAGGGTTATGCTGGGCTAAGTTTATTGAGCGGCTTTCAGCCTGACCTCATCAAACTAGATATGTCGTTAATTACTGATATTGCCACCAACCCAGCAAAACAGGCTATTCTAAAAGGCATTTCACTGACATGTGACTTGCTTGGTGTAAGGCTCTTAGCGGAGGGCGTTGAAACGAAATCTGAGTATGAATACCTTAAACTATCCGGTATCAAATTAATGCAGGGATATTATTTTGCCAAACCACAAGTCGAGTCCCTTCCAGCAGTCGATTGGAGCAAGGTATAATTAGCTTGCTTATTAATAACACATTAAAGCGTCTGCCATTGTTTACAACCGAATAGTAGAGCTTGGTGGCAGTACTTATTAACTGGTCGGATGTGTGGTATAGTTAACCCGTATTTTTGGGTCAGGTTGTACAGCAGTGAGAAACGTTACATTTTTGGTGGTCGATGACTGTTTAACAGTTCGAAACCTTGTTAGAAATATCATCCATACTCGGTTAGGCTCAGACAAAGTATTGTTAGCCAAAAACGGCCAACACGCTCTGCAAATATTGGATTCTGAAAAAGTTGATATCATCATTTCAGATTGGAATATGCCTGAACTCAATGGTGAAGAGCTGCTATATCAGGTACGTAATCATAGTAAGCTGAAAGACATCCCCTTCATTATGATGACTTCAAATGGTGGACGTGACTTTGTAATTACTGCAATACAAAATGGCGTAAGCCACTTCGTCGTTAAGCCATTTAAAGCCGACAAACTTGAAGCAGCTGTCAACAAGTCGTGGAATAGCGCAAGTAAGCGCCAGTCGGTTAGACATTCGGCATTACCAGAGCATCAAATACACATCACTACAAGACCTTCACTCACTACTGGCCAAGTGATCAATATTAGTCACACCGGAATGCAGATCCACGTACCTTACAATGAAAAGTTGAGACTGTTTCAATTAACTCAGTTCGACCTTGTGTTTCACGATAATATAGATGCATTGCCACTGTATTTAATTGGCTTGACAGGCACAATTGTTCGCATTGAAGCAAGTGACGAACAAACACAAGATTGCCTTTTGGGAGTCAAGTTTACACTGGATGCGTTTACAAACACGACCACAGCAAACTTAAATGCGTTATTAACTTACCTTGATGAGCAAGCCCCTGATGAAGTAGCTAACTGCTGACGAATGGAGTACTTAAATTGTTGACACCCACTTTTAATTATCAATATCTCACTTAGATCATATTCAAAAGCAAACTTTTTTAAATGACACCCACCTTTATCCATCTCTAATTTGCAAGCTCATTAGATGTCGTCTACGCTCTAACTCTGAACTCAAAGGATTGAGGAAAAAGCGATGGCTACTGCCCGTAAAAAACTGATTAGTTTAACCGACACCAAATACTACCACTGTATCTCACGCTGCGTACGCCGTGCATTTTTGTGTGGTGAAGATGCGCTTACTGGCAAATCCTTCGAACATCGTCGCGGTTGGATTGAGGAAAAACTCCTAGCGCTAGGCGCTGTATTTTGTATTGATGTGTGTGGATATGCGGTGATGAGTAACCACTCTCATCTTGTTCTACATGTTGACGATGATGAGGCTAAGCGATTATCTGACAAAGCCGTTGTGATACGGTGGCATGAATTGTTTAAAGGCAACGCCGTAACGCAAAAGTTTGCCAACGGCGAATCA
>NZ_NKHF01000001.1 GCF_002744175.1 Pseudoalteromonas piscicida | reverse complement strand
TGTTTGAAAAACAACCAAAGCTCGCTGCGTGAAGCAGCTCCTACCGCACGGTTTTACAGACTTTTTGTCGGAGGCGGTTCATCCGCCGAGCTCTTACTATAATGTTTGAAATACAACCAAAACTTGCTGCGTGAAGCAGCTCCTACCGCACGGTTTCACAGACCTTTTGTAGGAGGCGGTTTACCCGCCGAGCCTTTGCTTTTTTGAAGAGCAACCAAATCAAGGCTGGCTGCAATCATGCATCTCTTGGCAAGCCCTTTTCGATAATGCGGATGAGCCTGGCTTTTTTGCGCTCATGTTGCGCAGATTTGTGTTTTTGTTGCGCGATGGCCCAGTCAATATGTTCGATGACCATAGGGGGAGTACTTAGCCGCTTTTCTTCTAATGCGGCAATGATGGCCTCGTCATACTCTGCATTGCCTAAACCGACTGCCAAATTTCTTAGCCAACGCTCATGCCCTATGCGACGTATTGGACTACCTTCCGTATTTTTCAAAAAGGTAGCTTCATCCCAGGCGAATAACGTCAGCAACTGTTGATCTTTGAGTTTTTCTCGTGGCAGAAAATCGTTTTCTTCGGTTAGCTGACCATAACGATTCCATGGACATACCAACTGACAGTCATCGCATCCGTAGATCCGGTTACCGATTTTTTCTCTAAACACTTCCGGGATCGCGCCTTGAAGCTCAATGGTGAGATAAGAAATACAGCGTCTAGCATCAACTACATAGGGTTCAACTATGGCTCCAGTTGGGCATAAAGTGAGGCATGCTGTGCAGCGGCCACAGCCTTCTTCTTGGTTTGGTTTATCAATCGGAAGTGGAATATCAACGAAAAGTTCACCCAAGAAAAACCAAGAACCAGCTTGTTTATTGATTAACAAACTATTTTTTCCACGCCAACCCAAGCCAGCCTTTTCGGCTATTTGGCGTTCTAATACTGGGGCTGAGTCTACAAACGGCCTAAATCCGAGTGCACCAACTTCTTTTTCAATCTTTTGACCCAGTTGCTTCAACTTATTACGCATCACTTTGTGATAATCACGACCTAAGGCATAGCGAGAAATATAAGCCGTTGTTTTGTCGCCAAGTGCCCTTGCAAAACTTGCATCTGGAGGAAGGTAATTCATTTTTACTGAAATAATACGTTGGGTGCCAGGCACCAGCTCCGCTGGACGTGCTCGCTTCATACCATGGGCTGCCATATAGGCCATTTCACCATGATAGCCGGCATCTAACCAGCGCTGTAGTTGCGCTTCGTGTTGGCTTAAATCAATGTCGGTTATGCCAACTTCGGCAAAGCCAAGTGATTGGCCCCATTGCTTAATCTGTGCTGCAAGTTCACTATAATTGATATTATCGGTCGTCACGGGAAGAAATAATGGCTATTGAATACACTGACAATTTACCACAATTTGCTTATTCGGCCCAACAGGTACAGCAATATGAGGGCAAAGCAGCTGAGTTATCTGGCACAAACCTCAGTGCATTAATGCAGCGGGCGGGAAGTGCGGCATTTCAATTTATTGAAAATAACCACCCTAAATCTAGCCATATATTGGTCGTTACCGGAAAGGGGAATAATGCCGGGGATGGATTTATTGTTGCTGAGCGATGTCGGCAGGCTGGTTTTATGGTCGTCGTGCTAGTTTTATTTGCTCCTGAAAACCTTACTGGCGATGCTCAACAGGCGTTTTCTCAATATCAAGGCAAACTTGTGCGCTGCCTTGACGATATCGATACGGAGCAGTTTTCGGTGGTGGTAGATGCCGTGTTTGGTACGGGCTTTAGGGGCGTACTTCCTGAGCATGTAAGTCGTTGCTTTGATACGCTCAATGGCTTGCCTTTGGTGAGAATTGCGCTTGATGTACCAAGTGGTGTTAACGCCACAACTGGAGAGGTGGCAGCTTCCACATTGATTGCCACAACTACCGTCACATTTATTGCACTTAAACAAGGGCTACTTACTGGGTCAGCAAAGCGAATGGTTGGAGAGTTGCTACTGGCTGATTTAGGGGTATCAGAGGCTTTTAAGACATTAGTGACGGCAACATCAAGCTTTCTAAATCATCAAACTCTTATGGCGGCAAGACCACAACGTGCTGCCGACAGTTATAAAAACCAGCACGGTCATGTGCTACTTATTGGCGGAAATCGCGGTATGGCGGGAGCCATTCGACTTGCGGCTGAGGCGGCTTTACGCTCAGGCGCTGGCTTGGTGTCTGTGGCAACTCACCCCGACAATACAGTCTGCGTGTTACAAGGGCGTTACGAGTTAATGGTGCATGGCGTTAGTGATGGTGAGGCATTGCTACCATTGCTGAAAAAGGCAACGGTGGTCGTACTAGGACCCGGCCTTGGTCAAGATGATTGGGGGCAAGCCTTGTTTCAGCGGGTCATCAATACGGATATTCCTTTGGTGGTCGACGCTGATGGTCTCAATTGGCTTTCGCGAAATCCCGTCAAGCATGCCAATTGGGTATTAACGCCACATCTTGGTGAAGCAAAGCGGCTACTTCAACACTCAGACGCTGCCTTTAACGAAAGTAATCGCTTTGCTATGGCCACAGAAATTAGCCATCAATATAGCGCTGTGGTGGTATTGAAAGGTCCTGGAAGCTTGATCACTGATGGCGTCCGCACAAATATCAACCGTTCGGGCTCTGCAGCAATGGCTAGTGCTGGGATGGGGGATGTGTTATCTGGTATTATAGGCAGTTTCATCGCGCAAGGGATGGAAGCATTTGCTGCAACAAACCTAGCCGTGTATATTCATGGTTTAGCCGCACAGCGGGCCGCTCATGACGGTGAAAAAGGGATGTTGGCCACAGATTTATTCGAACATATTCGAGGTATTGTAGGGTGACGACAGGTCATATGAAATTCGATTTGGCAGACGAGCCAGCAACAGTTGCTATGGGGAATAAATTAGCCCAAGTTATTCGCGACGGCGCAGTGCTATTTTTACACGGTGATCTCGGGGCTGGCAAAACCACGTTAACGCGTGGCATAGTGCAAAGCTTGGGACATTCAGGTAAGGTAAAAAGTCCAACCTATACCTTAGTTGAACCTTATGAATTAGATGATGTCTCAATATATCATTTTGATTTGTATCGTTTAGGTTCGCCTGAGGAACTTGAATACATGGGGATCCGTGACTACTTTGCAAGTCATGCCATTTGTGTAGTTGAGTGGCCAGAAAAAGGTGAAGGGTTTATTCCAGAGCCAGATATAGACATCACCATGCAATATGCAGGCGAGGGCCGACAAATTGTGCTGGAGGCAAAGTCTAATCGTGGCGAGGCGTTATTAAAACAATTACAAGACTATGCTTAATCTGCCCACAAAAAGTTATATTTTTATTTTTATCTGCATGCTTGTTACTAGCATGCAGAGCCTTGCCCAAAACGCCATAGAAAGCGTTCGTGTTTGGCCCTCTCCAGAGAGCACGCGTATTGTTTTTGATATGAGCGATAAACCAGATTACAGCTATTTTGTGCTGAAAAATCCACTACGTTTGGTGATAGACCTTGAAAACACTAAGCAACAAAAGCGTTTTCCAAGTGTCCCAGATGAACATAGGGTGGTAAATAAAATCCGCCACAGTAAGCCCAAAAATAGTAAGTCTGCACGTATTGTGGTTGAATTAAGCCGCAGTGCAACGCCGAAAATTTTTGCCTTAGCGCCCACAGGCCCCTATAAAAATCGACTGGTGGTTGATTTATATGGCAAGCAAATGAGCGCGTATAGTGACAATAAAACCTCTGTTCCGCGCAAAACACTGGCACAAGATAGAGATATAGTAATCGCCATCGATGCTGGTCATGGTGGTGAAGACCCCGGCTCCATCGGGCCATCAGGGACGTACGAAAAGCTTGTTACTATCCAAATTGCTAAGCGTTTAGCACGCTTGGTAGATAGTCAACCGGGAATGAGTGCTAAGCTAATCCGCACCGGAGACTACTACCTTAAATTAAATACTCGAACTGCAAGAGCTAGAGAACGTAAAGCTGATTTTTTTGTTTCTATCCATGCGGATGCGTTTACTAGCCCGCAACCTAATGGCGCATCAGTTTGGGTGCTATCGCTGCGTAGAGCCAACTCTGAAATAGGTAAGTGGCTAGAAGACAAAGAAAAGCACTCACAGTTGTTAGGGGGAGCTGCGGATCTGATTAAAGACACGGCGAATGAAAAGTACCTAGCCAAAGCACTTCTTGATATGTCGATGGAACACTCGATGAAAACCGGGTTTCAGGTCGCAGAAGAAGTAGTAAAAGAATTGAAAAAAGTCGCTAAAATGCATAAGAGCCGTCCGCAAGCGGCAAACTTTGGTGTACTCAAGTCACCAGATATTCCTTCTATCTTGGTAGAAACGGGTTTTATTTCTAATCCGAAAGAAGAAAAGCTACTTACTTCTCCCCATTATCAAGAGCGTTTAGCTCGTGCGATTTTTAGCTCAATTAAGGGCTACTATGAGAAAAATCCACCGGATAACTCTTTATTTGCGCGGATGCAATCTAACAAGCCTGTGACGCACAAAGTAAAAAGTGGTGAATCTCTTAGCGTACTTGCGAGTCGCTATGGCATTACTGTGCGGGAGCTGAAAAAAGCCAATAACCTAAAAAACAACACCTTGTTTATAGGACAAGTGTTAACGATCCCTAAAGCGTAAACCATGACAATAGAAGTGCTACCAGCTCGGCTGGCCAACCAAATCGCCGCTGGTGAAGTGGTAGAACGTCCCGCTTCAGTGGTAAAGGAGCTGGTGGAAAACAGCATTGATGCAGGGGCGACCCGAATTCAAATTGACATTGAACGTGGCGGCCACAAGTTGATTCGTATTCGTGATAATGGCGGTGGTATTATTAAAGACGAGCTGATGCTTGCGCTTTCTCGCCATGCTACCAGTAAACTCAAAAGTTTGGATGACCTTGAATGCATTGCATCTCTTGGGTTTAGAGGTGAAGCGCTGGCTTCAATAAGCTCGGTTTCTCGACTCACATTGAGCTCCAAACCCAAAGCCCAAGAAACCGCTTGGCAAGCCTTTGCTGAAGGGCGAGATATGGCTGTGCAGATCCAGCCAACAGCGCACCCTGATGGCACAACAATTGAGGTTAAAGACCTATTTTTTAATACTCCAGCACGCAGAAAGTTTTTGCGCACCGAGAAGACCGAATTTAGCCATATTGACGAGCTTGTTAAGCGGATCGCGCTGAGTCGTTTTGATATTGCGATTACCCTTACTCACAATCAAAAAGTGGTCCGTCAGTATCGGCCGCGCACTCTAGAAAAAGGAGTGGAGAGGGTTGCCCAAGTCGGCGGTAAGGTCTTTTCACAGCAAGCCAGCTTTATTGACTCAGGTCATGAAGGGCTCCGGCTGTTTGGTTGGGTATTACCCGCAGGCGTTAGTAACTCGACCCAATATACCTATGTTAACGGTCGTATGATGCGAGATAAATTAATTCTCCATGCTATTCGCCAAGCATTCGATGAATCAATTGGGCATGAAGAACTCCCAGGGTTTGTGATTTATCTCGAGCTCGACCCCAGACAGGTGGATGTGAATGTTCACCCTGCAAAGCATGAGGTGCGCTTCCATCAGGCACGCTTGGTGCATGACTTTATTGTTCAAGCGATTAAACAGGTTGCAACGGAGCAAACGACGTTACCTTGTGAAAACGATAACAGCCCTTCACCGTTACCAAGCTCTGCGCCGCCTTTATTTACGCCGCAAGAGCAAATAGATGACGGCTACCATCAAAGCTATCGCTCAGCCTTACAATCAGTAGAGTCAGCCCCAAGACATGACGAAACAAGCCGATACACTGAAGGTGAAAGCAAAAAATCCAATGCAAGTAGCGGTTACAGCGGCCGTAGCGATGCCACCAGTAGCGGGAAAAAACAGGTAAACGTTAACCAGCTTTATCAAGGCTTGTCACACCAACAGATGCAACACTTTGACAGCGTAGCTGAGCCGTCACTATCAGCCAGTCAGCTAACCGCTCCACCCAGCACTGCCGCTAAATCCAGTTGGATGCTATTGCCACACGGTAAGGTGATGCTAGAACAAGATAAGCAGTTACTCTTTGGTGATTGTAAGCACGGACTTTTACCTTACTGGCAGATGCAGATTGAGCAAGATGGTACGTTGCAAGGCAAAGCGCTATTACTCCCAGTTCGAATTAAGTTGGATAAAAAAGCTTTAGAGGCGCTGCAACAACGGCAAACTTGGCTTGCGATTCTAGGTTTTACTATCGAAATATTCGATACGCATATTTTGGTTAAAAAGCTTCCAGTTTCCTTGTATAGCATTGATGTAGGCGAAATTTCAAAAGCCATGCTAGAGCCGAGTAGCGAAGCTGAGTTGCATACCTGGCTTGAATGGCTAGAGGCAACCACACCCAATACCTATTTTGAGAGTCAGCATTTTGATTTAGTTAAAGAAAAACTGCTTTCCAAGGCATCGTGTTTGGCTCGTATTCATAAACGTGCTGTTATAATCGACGGCCAAAAGTTGGTGAGTTTTCTCAGTTCGCAGTAATTAGTCGGTAAGTAGGTATTAATTACTATGCACAATCAGCTATAATACAAGATTAGTGCAGTTTATTAGTAGGTTAGATGTGAACAAGTTACCTGTCATTACCCTGATGGGGCCGACAGCCGCGGGTAAAACCGCGTTAGCCATTGAGTTATGCAAAACGCTTAATACCGAGATCATCAGTGTAGACTCAGCGTTAGTTTACAAAGGAATGGATATAGGTACTGCTAAACCAAGTGCGCAAGAGCAAGCCATGGCACCACATCACCTTATTGATATTATCGATCCTGCGCAAAGTTACTCGGTGGCAGAGTTTCGCTCCGACGCCATCAGGCTTATTGATGACTTTCATCAACGCGGAAAAGTGCCCGTTTTGGTTGGTGGTACTATGATGTACTTTAAAGGCTTAATTGATGGCCTTTCACCGTTACCAGAAGCTGACGCCGATATAAGGGCGGTACTTGAGCGAGAAGCTGAGCAGTTGGGCTGGCCCGCATTGCATCAGCAATTAAAAACGATAGACCCAGAAGCTGCGGCTAAAATTAGCGAAAATGATTCACAACGAATTAATCGCGCACTGGAAGTCTATCGTATAAGCGGTAAGACAATGACGGAATTACAGCAAAGTAAACAAGGTGCACTACCTTATCAGTTTCATCAGTTTGCGATTGCCCCAAGTGACCGAAAAGTCTTACATGAGCGAATAGAGAAAAGATTTAAAATAATGTTGGACGAAGGCTTTAAAAACGAAGTTTTGGCCTTATATCAACGAAAAGATTTACACCCTGATTTGCCGTCAATTCGCTGTGTCGGATATCGTCAAATGTGGGAGTATTTAGCTGGCGAGTGCGATTATGAAGAAATGGTTTTCAAAGGCGTCGCAGCGACCAGACAACTGGCGAAGCGGCAATTAACTTGGCTGAGGGGGTGGCAAGATGTGACTTGGCTTGACACCGATAGTCAAGAAAACTTGCAACGTGTTCTATCTTCGCTAAGCTAATAGTAGTTGTTAAATCAGCATGTTCTGATTAAATCAACGACCTGACATAATAACACCTAAAACGAAGGATAAGAAAATGGCAAAAGGCCAATCTTTACAAGACCCATTTTTAAATGTCTTGCGTCGTGAGCGCATTCCTGTGTCAATTTTTTTGGTAAATGGTATTAAATTACAAGGTAAGATCCAGTCATTTGACCAGTTTGTGATTTTACTCGAAAACACAGTAAACCAAATGGTTTATAAACATGCTATCTCCACAGTGGTTCCAGCTCGTGCGGTAAACTTCCAAAATGCAACAGGAAGTGATGCGGGCGACCAAAGTGAAGACGGTAATTATTAATTATAATTAGTAGGAGCTTAATGCTTGTTTGACCGTTATGAAGCCGGCGAACAGGCAGTCTTGGTTCATATAGAATTTCCTCACGAAGGCGATCGAGAAGATCTACGTGAATTGGAAATGCTAGTTTCTTCTGCTGGTGTTAGTAGTGTGGCGGTTGTGCAAGGCAGCCGTCAGGCACCACATGCAAAGTTGTTCGTCGGAACGGGTAAAGCTGAAGAAATCGCCGAGATTGTCAAAATCCACAACGCAGATGTCATCATATTTAACCACCAACTCAGTCCCTCACAAGAGCGCAACCTAGAGAGCGTTTGTAAGTGCAGAGTGTTAGATAGGACCACGCTGATCCTAGATATTTTTGCGCAAAGAGCCCGCACCCACGAAGGTAAATTGCAGGTTGAGCTTGCTCAATTGCGGCATATTTCTACGCGCTTAATTCGAGGCTGGACGCACTTAGAAAGGCAAAAAGGGGGGATTGGTTTACGTGGTCCTGGTGAAACCCAGCTAGAAACCGATAGACGATTACTTCGCGAGCGAATTAAGAGTATTCGTAAACGACTGGAGAAAGTAGCGGTTGTACGTGAACAAGGGCGACGAGCTAGAAGTCGAAATGAGATCCCAACCGTTTCTCTAGTTGGCTATACTAACGCTGGAAAGTCGACCCTGTTTAATAAGATCACGGATGCTGATGTCTATGCTGCGGACCAACTGTTTGCTACGTTAGACCCAACGCTTCGAAAAATAGAAATCGATGACGTAGGGCCTGTGATTTTAGCTGATACTGTAGGGTTTATTCGCCATTTACCGCATGATCTGGTTGCGGCATTTAAAGCGACATTAACAGAAACTCGTGAGGCGGATTTACAGCTACACGTGATCGATGTTGCAGATCCAAGAAGAAAAGAAAACATAGAGCAGGTACAATTGGTACTAGAGGAAATCGAAGCCAGTGACATTCCTCAGCTTTTGGTTTACAACAAAATTGATCTAATGGACGATGTAGCGCCTAGAATAGATAGAGACGACGAAGGAAAACCGATCCGAGTTTGGCTAAGTGCACACTCTGGAGCGGGAAATTCACTCTTATTTGACGCGATTAAAGAACTATTAGCTAAAACTATTTTCACCGCTGAGCTTGCGGTTCCCCCTGCGCTTGGCCGGTTGCGAGGGGCTTTATTTGAGCTCAACGCAGTGGATGAAAAAGGCTATGATGAGCAAGGTAATTGGCTTGTTTCGGTAAGAATGCCACAAATCGAATGGGAAAAGCTCAATAAGGAATTCGGGCAAAATCTTGATGATTTGGTCGTTGGTAGTTAAAAATCGTTAATTTCGAGCGTATTTTTATATGAGAGTCGCTCGATTTTTGTTAGATTTAACCTAATTCATTTAAATAACAATGGAGTATAGCTATGGCCTGGAACGAACCGGGTAATAATGGCAATGATAACGATCCGTGGAAGAACCGCGGAGGGCGGGATCAAGGCCCACCTGATCTAGATGAAGTATTCCGTAAATTTGGTAATAAATTCGGCGGTATTTTCGGCGGTAAACCGGGTAACGGTGGCAACGGCGGATTAGGCAGTGCTGGTTTCGTCTTTATATTGATTATTGCAGTCATCGTTTGGGCATTGAGCGGTATTTATACTGTGAAAGAAGCTGAGCGCGGAATTGTATTGCAATTTGGTAAATTCGATCGCATCGCAGAACCAGGCCTACGTTGGAAGGCAACGTTCATTGAGCGGGTTATTCCTGTAGATATTGAAGCTGTACGTTCACTTTCAGCTTCTGGTTTTATGCTGACTGAAGATGAAAATGTGGTGAGCGTAGAGTTTGAAGTTCAGTACCGTGTTATTGACCCAACGCTATACCGCTTTAGCGTGACAGACGCTGACCATAGCTTACAACAAGCGTTAGACAGTGCACTGCGTTACGTTGTGGGTCATTCTCGTATGGACCAAGTGTTGACTACTGGCCGTGAAGTTGTGCGCCAACGTACATGGGACGAGCTAAATAGCATTATTGAACCGTACAACTTAGGTTTGATCGTCACTGACGTTAACTTTAAAGACTCGCGCCCACCTGCTGAAGTTAAAGACGCATTTGATGATGCGATTGCAGCACAGGAAGATGAAGAGCGTTTCATTCGCGAAGCTGAAGCGTATGCAAGAGAAATTGAACCACGTGCGCGTGGTCAAGTAACTCGTATGACGCAAGAGGCTGAGGCATATCGTGAACGCATCATCCTTGAAGCACGAGGTGAAGTAGAGCGCTTTGAAAAGCTATTACCAGAGTACCAAGCTGCGAAAGAAGTGACGCGTAAGCGTTTATACATAGATGCTATGGAGCAGGTTTTAGGTCGTAGTTCAAAAGTGTTGGTTGATGTTGAAGGCGGCAATAACATGTTGTATCTGCCACTGGATAAGATCATGCAGTCACAAGGGAGCTCAACTTCTCCAGTACGCTTGCCAAGCCAAAGCGACATTGAACAGCTTCGCAGAACGATTGAAGGTAATCAGCAGCAAAATAGCTCTGTGAACTCAAGCAATGATAGATTTAATCGTGACAGATTTGGTAACGGGAGATAATGAACATGAAGAATTTTAGTCTCATTCTGTTAGTCACTGCCGTGATCATGTCTTTCTCAGGCATTTTCGTTGTAAACGAAGGCCAAAGAGCGATTGTATTACTATTTAGTAAGGTGCAAAAAGACGCAAATGGCGATGCGATGGTTTACGAACCGGGCCTGCACCTAAAGGTGCCGTTCTTTAGCCAAGTACGCAAGCTAGATGCACGTATCCAGACACTAGATGGTCAGCCAGACCGTTTCGTGACAAGTGAGAAAAAAGACCTTATCGTTGATTCGTATGTGAAATGGCGAGTGAAGGACTTTAGTTCTTACTACTTGCGAGCTCGTGGTGATAAGCAATATGCTGAAACGCTACTTAAGCAAAAGGTTAACAACGGACTTAGAACGAACTTTGGTTCTCGTACAATTAAAGAAATTGTATCTGGTGAGCGTAGCGAATTAATGGAAGAAGCACTAGTGCAAGCTTCTGAAAGCGCGACGGAGTTAGGTATTGAAGTACTTGATGTACGTGTTAAGCAAATCAACCTTCCTAACGAAGTGAGCAGTTCAATCTTCCAGCGTATGCGTGCTGAGCGTCAGGCGGTGGCGAAAGAGCACCGCTCTGAAGGTCAAGAAAAAGCGGAGAAGATCCGTGCAGATATTGACCGTCGCGTAACCGTAATGCTTGCGGATGCCGAGCGTAATGCACGTGCAGTACGTGGTGTTGGTGATGCAACAGCGGCAAATATTTACGCTAAAGCGTATAACAAAGACCCTGAGTTCTTTGGCTTTGTGCGTTCACTTGAAGCATACAAAAATACCTTTAAAGATAAGAATGACGTGATGGTGTTATCACCAGATAGTAAATTCTTTGATTATATGAAGGATGCAAAAGCTCAGTAATAATAATATCAGTTGCTTTTGAAAGCTTGATAAAACCCCGCGGCAGCGGGGTTTTTTATTGCCGCGACTTTATGTCGCAAAGCAAAATGGTAGCAGCGACTTTATGTCGCGAACAAACCATGAATAACAAAAAAAGCGGCCCGTAGGCCGCAGTTAGGAAGTGAACGTCTGTTAAAACACGTATTTTACAGAAAGCTGCAATCTGTCTAAGTCACCTTCAAGGCCGCTTTCCGTTTCGCGAGTGCCCATCTTATATTCTGCGCCAAAAGTCAGTTTTTTAACTGGTGAATAAAGCAGGTTGGCACTGTAACTCATGCTCGACTTTGTTGGGTCGCCAGTAATTGTGAGCAAATCACTTTCATTGTCAGCATTAAAAAATGAATATAAGAATGTAGAGCGGAGTTGATCGCTCCAATTATGCTGGTAGGCAATAAAGCCTGAGGTTGAATCAATTGCATGCAATGAATTGCCATCATAGACGGCCCCATTCGCAACATTTAAACCAATATAACGACCTAACCCCTGACCTTGCGTTAGCATAAACTTTAGATTGTTTTTACCGAAATTAACTCGGCCTGAGGCACTAACACCAAAAGAACTTTCAGACTCATCAGCCCCTGCGACTTTGTAAGTAATTTGACGTGCAAGTGCCGCGACCGCAAGGTGACCCCAATCGGCGTTATGCGTATAACGCGCTGTGAAATCAGGCATGCTAGCGTCATCGGTCACAACTCGGCCACTATCGGCTGTTGTAACCGTACTTTCTGGGTTCTCAATCGAAAACGACCAGTTGCCCGTGGTGTATTTTGCCATCGCTTGTCGAACAAATACGGTGCCTTCTGCCGGGCCAACAAAATCCAATGTTTCAGGTAGCGCACTGACATTCTGGAAGTTTGACCAAGCCTGTCCGAATAAAAAGCCTTTGTAGGTCACAAATGCTTGTCGAATACGCGGTGAGTAAGAGTTACTGACGCGCTCATTTCCCCCAGTTGAAGCAATAAAGTCGAGCTCAATTTTAGTTTTAATGCTACTGCCATCATCAAGCTTAGTATCGGTAGCTAAATTAAAGCGGGATTGGCGCGCATGCATATCAAAAACAGCATCGCTGTCGGTATTCACTCCCACCGGTGTAGTGCCTGGCACATAAAAGTCACGACCAATATTTTGTGCGCCTAAAGCGCCATCAGAAAAGTCACTCCAAATAGCATCAAGCTTGATGTAGCCACCATAATTTACTTTTGTATCGCCAATTTCGGCTGCTGTAGCAGGGAGCGCGCAGAGACTACTGATTGCAACTGCGAGCAGTTTTTTATTTATATTTTTCGTTGTCATATTCCAGTTCCTCAATAGCTGTGCTTTGCAGTTGGCACCAGCTGATATTCATTTAAATCACCACTAACTGTTGTTTAAGGTTGGTTTTTACTCAATTATCTATTGGTCTATTAGACTAAGGTGGCATACCCTTGAACTGCGCTGTTTAACAGGGGGGCGTAGGTTTAATACTTGCTCAATTTGAGGGAGTAAACCTGATACTAACCGCCTCAACATAGATCACTTGATTAAACTCATTGGTATAAATAAAAAGAATTTGAGTTGAAACTTTTACAATTGTGGCTGTTCTACAACTAAGGTCTAATACTTAAACACCCAAGGCTGGGTGATCCTTATGAAAAGCGTGTCTAGCAGACCTAGACCTCTAAATATAATGGAGATGACTATGTCACAGAGCATTTATCCAGTTCCTGAAAAAATCAAGAACGCAGCACTAATCAACGACGAGCAATACCAAGAACTATATCAAAAGTCGATTGATGACCCCGCAGAATTTTGGAAAGAGCACGGTCAACGTTTAGAATGGTTCAAGCCGTATAGCAAAGTTAAAAACACCTCATTCGATAAAGGTCATATCAATATCAAGTGGTATGAAGATGGTGTACTCAACGCCTCTTACAACTGTATCGATAGACACCTTGCCAAACATGCCGACAAAGTTGCGTTAATCTGGGAAGGGGACAACCCAGAGCATTCCGAACACATCACTTACCAACAACTGCACGACGAAGTTGCTAAATTGGCAAATGGCTTAAAGAGTCTAGGAGTACAAAAAGGCGACCGCGTCGCGATTTATATGCCTATGACGCCACAGGCGATTTATGCGATGCAAGCTTGTGCTAGAGTTGGTGCTATCCACTCTGTGGTATTTGGTGGCTTCTCTCCTTCCGCCATTGCAGATCGTATTAAAGACTCCGGTGCCAAAGTGGTCATCACGTCCGATGAAGGCCGTCGTGGTGGTAACAGTGTACCACTAAAGGCAAATGTGGATGAGGCGGTGGCACAAGCCGGCGTGACCACTATTGAGCATGTAGTGGTACACCAATTAACCGGTGGTGAAGTTGAGTGGAATGCCCATGATGTATGGTGGCATGAGCTTGTTGCTGATAAGCCCGCAGAATGTGAACCTGAAATGATGAACGCGGAAGACCCGCTTTTTATTCTCTATACTTCAGGCTCTACCGGTCAGCCGAAAGGCGTGGTTCATACTACCGGTGGTTATCTGGTGTATGCTTCAATGACCCACGAGTATGTATTTGACCTTCAAGAAGATGATATTTACTGGTGTAGTGCCGATGTTGGGTGGATCACAGGCCACAGTTACATTGCATATGGCCCGCTGGTAAATGGTTGTACACAAGTCGTTTTTGAAGGCGTACCAACCTATCCAACGTCTGGGCGTATGGGTGAAATTGTTGATAAACATGGCGTTACTATTTTGTATACCGCGCCTACTGCAATCCGTGCCTTAATGGCAAAAGGTGACGAGCCCACAGCAAGCTCTAAGCGCAATAGCTTACGTATTCTTGGCTCAGTAGGTGAACCTATTAATCCTGAAGCTTGGTCTTGGTACTACGAGCAGATTGGGAATAGCGATTGTCCGATTGTGGATACTTGGTGGCAAACTGAAACGGGCGGCATCATGATCACGCCTTTGCCGGGTGCAACGGCACTTAAGCCGGGCTCAGCTACTCGTCCATTTTTTGGTATTGCTCCAGCACTATTTGATGCTGAAGGCAACACGCTGGCTGGCGCGACCGAAGGTAATCTTGTCATTTTAGACAGTTGGCCGTCACAAGCTCGCACTGTGTATGGAGACCATGAGCGCTTTGAGCAGACCTATTTTTCAGCTTATCCTGGGGTCTATTTTACCGGCGATGGCTGTCGTCGCGATGAAGATGGTTATTACTGGATAACTGGTCGTGTAGATGACGTACTTAACGTTTCTGGTCACCGTCTTGGTACTGCTGAAATTGAAAGCGCGCTGGTTGCACATGAAGCCGTGGCGGAAGCCGCTGTAGTAGGCTATCCGCACGATATTAAAGGCCAAGGTATTTATGTCTATATCACTCCAAATGAAGGGGTAACAGTATCAGACGAGTTGACAAAAGAAGTAAGAAATTGGGTGCGTAAAGAGCTTAGCCCAATTGCGGCTCCTGATATGATCCAGTGGTCACCTGGCTTACCAAAAACACGTTCAGGTAAAATTATGCGTCGTATTTTGCGTAAGATTGCTGCCAACGAATATCAGCAGTTAGGAGACACGTCTACACTTGCCGATCCAAGTGTGGTTGATGAATTAATCGAGAATAGATTGAATCGTTAACTGAATAACTTGAATTGCGACCTAATATAAACATACTATAACGGCTGTTATCTTTACGATAACAGCGATTTTTTAGGAGCATAGCATGTATCAGTTTTTAATCGCGGATGATCATCCTCTATTTCGAGAGGCGCTTAAGGGGGCACTAAAAGCGCAGTTTGAAGGGCTAGAGGTATTCGAATCTGAAAACTTTGACACTACGCTCTCGGTCTTACAACAACAAGAAGAATTAGACTTACTCCTGCTCGATTTACATATGCCGGGCAATGGTGATTTATATGGGCTTATTCGGATCCGAGAGGATCATCCTAGCCTGCCTGTTGTTGTGGTTTCGGGAAGCGAAGATCTTTCTATCATTTCCAAGGTGATGGGATATGGCGCAATGGGATTTATTCCAAAAGCGGCGTCTGTTGAACAAATTACCGAAGCCATAGAGCAAGTACTTGAGGGCGAAATTTGGCTGCCTGAGGGCATGAAAGACAAAGTTGCTTCGCTTGAGGGCGAAGATAAAGCGCTAGCCCAACAAGTCGCTTCATTGACACCGCAGCAATATAAAGTGTTGCAGTACCTACACGAAGGATTATTGAATAAGCAAATCGCTTACGAATTAAATATTTCTGAGGCGACGGTGAAAGCACACATTACTGCTATTTTCAGAAAGCTGGGTGTATATAATCGCACTCAAGCAGTACTAATCGCTTCAAAACTACAACTAGAACCTATAGAAGCAAATGACTAGCGAGTGTTGCCGCTTGCAAGGCATCTGGCTTGCAAGCAGCACGACGCTAGCTTAACTCTTTAAAGGCTTCGCTTAGCCCTTCAATGGTGAGAGGATACATCCGGTTTTGCATTAATTGGTTTATCAGTTCAATAGAATGATAATACGGCCAATAACTTTGTGGCTGGGGGTTAAGCCAGGCTACCTTGCTAAAGTGATTGGTTAAGCGATTCAGCCAAGTTGCGCCAGCCTCTTGATTCCAGTGCTCTACGCTACCACCAGGATAGGTGATTTCATAAGGGCCCATGGTCGCATCTCCGACGAAGATCAGTCGATAGTCAGCGCCGTAGCGATTAATCAGTTGATAGGTGTCGAGTAATTCGCTGTCGCGACGTTGGTTATCTTGCCAAACTTGTTCGTAAACACAATTGTGAAAGTAAAAAAACTCAAGATGCTTAAATTCGCTGTGCGCTGCACTGAACAGTTGCTCACAAAGCTGGATATGGTCATCCATAGAGCCGCCAATATCAAACAGCATCAATACTTTTACTGAGTTATGTCGCTCTGGTGCCATTTTTACATCTAACATACCGCCTTGTCTTGCAGTAGCACGAATGGTCTCATTTAAATCGAGCTGATCGCTTGCTCCACTGCGTGCAAATTTACGCAATTGCTTAAGTGCTAATTTGATATTGCGGCTACTGATGTCGGTATTACTGTCGAGATTGCGATACTGCCGTTTATCCCACACTTTGACCGCTCTACGGTGGCGATTTCCGTCTTGGCCAATGCGGATCCCTTCAGGGTTGTAGCCATAAGCGCCAAAAGGAGAAGTCCCCCCCGTACCAACCCACTTATTACCACCGGCATGGCGTTTTTGTTGTTCTGCCAAGCGCGACTTTAATGTCTCAAGGAGTTTATCGAGTCCACCCATGGCCTTGAGTTTGGCCTTTTCTTCTTCTGAGAGCGATTTTTCAAACTCTTTACGCAGCCAATCAGCGGGCAGTTGTTGCTGCTGTAATTGGGAGAAGAGATCAATAGATTCTATTCCTTCAAAATAATCCGCAAACGCTCGGTCGAATTTATCGAACAAGGTTTCATCTTTGACGAAAATTGTTTTTGCCAAAAAGTAAAAGCTGTCCAGATCGGCAAAGCACACTTCTTTATCAAGTGCCTCTAAACAATCGAGTAATTCGCGCAGACTTGCCTTTATTCCATAACGCCTTAGTGTCAGTACAAAATCGATGAGCATGATCAGCGGCGGCTCATAAAGGCGAGTTTCTCAACCAAAGAAACGTCTTGCTCGTTTTTAAGTAGTGCACCAAACAACGGCATTAGGCCACCTTGGTTAGATTTGTCATGCAGCGCGTCAGGGGAAATATCTTCCGCAAGTAGTAGTTTTAACCAATCGAGTAATTCACTCGTGCTTGGTTTTTTCTTTAAGTTTGGTGTTTCACGTAATTGGAAAAAGCTTTCGAGTGCGCGTTGTACCAAACTCGCTTTAATATGTGGAAAGTGTACATCCACGATCTGCTGCATTTCTTCTTTGGTCGGGAAGTCGATATAGTGGAAAAAGCAACGACGTAAAAATGCGTCTGGGAGTTCTTTTTCATTGTTAGAGGTAATAATTACAATTGGGCGAACTTTGGCTTTTACTTGCTCGTTGGTTTCGTAAACATGAAACTCCATTTTATCAAGTTCTAACAGCAGATCATTAGGAAACTCAATATCTGCTTTATCGATCTCGTCGATTAGTAAAACGGGGCGTTGTTCTGCGGTGAATGCCTGCCACAGCTTACCTTTGATGATGTAATTACCCACATCATTAACGCGCGGATCGCCAAGTTGGCTATCGCGTAAACGCGAAACCGCATCATATTCGTATAGACCTTGCTGTGCTTTCGTGGTCGACTTAATGTGCCATTGAATAAGCTCAGTGTTTAAGCTCTTGGCTAGCTCCTCGGCCAATAAGGTTTTACCTGTACCTGGCTCACCTTTGATTAATAGTGGTTTTTCTAAAACAATGGCCGCATTGACGGCCTGTTGTAGCGCTGAGGTAGCAATATACTGATCAGTACCTTTAAACATAGTTCAACTTCTTGTGGTCAGATGAGATAGGCTCATCTTGCCACAATCAGCTTTTCGCTGCCAACCCTGCTTCTGGTTCGATCAAGCTAAAGCGGGGCACTGATCTACCCTCGACGACCACTTCTTCTAAAAACATCTCTAGGGGGCGAACCCAAAAGCTCATATCGCCATACAAAGTTTGATACACCACTTGCTGCTCTTGTGTTTCACTGTGTGTTGCTAATGCATGCACGCGGTAAAGTTTTCCTTTGTAGTGGCGGTAAATGCCTGGTGTGATATCCACTAATTTCAAGCTCCAAAAATAAAAGCCGTACGAGACGGGCTGAAATGTTATAATCCGTGCCATTAAGACTGAAGGTGTTTAAAGATGAATTATATTGCGCTGGACGATTATAAGAAAGCTTGGGTTTTCAAGCATAAAGATCTTCCAATTGAAGCATCCGACTTGGCGTTGATCAAGCCAATGACAGCGGCTCGCGCTGCGGTACTGTGGAGTACTATGGTCAGTAATGAGAAAGACCATCCCGACTTTTTCGATAAAAATGATTGGGTAGGAAAGGCTGAGTCGTGGCAAGAGGCGCTCAACTGGGAGCAGCCATGGGAAGCGGGTGAAGCGTTTCCTGAGGTGATTGAGCAGTTCCTTGATTGGCAGGACAACACTACGGTTTACTTTTGCCTTTCTCGAGATGATGTGATTGAAACGCGGTTTGACGTGTTTAAACGTTGTTGGCAAAACTTTATGTTTTTAACAGACGGGAGTTTTTTAATAGGCAAAAAACGCAGCTCGGTTGTACAATTTATGGCTGAGGGGCAAGCTAAATTAGGAACCAAACCTTAGGGCTTATTGAACCAACCGCTTTGCTTTGATTTGACACATGGCTAGTGTATAAAGGATGTACACCAGTCTACAAAAGTAGATTGTACTGATAGGAGGCGTTTTGGAGCAGCAGCAAAATACAATCTGGTATGACGAAGCATCGCGCCTGATGTTTGCAGAGCTTGTGAATGTATTTTATGCCAGAGAGTTACCTAAGCTTGCTGAATTATCCGATCATCAACGCCTTCAGCGTTTGTTAAACAGCTTGCCGTATTATGTTGAGCGAGCTGCCACGCACATCATTCAAGGTGAAGTACCACTTGAGTTAGATAGCTTTAATGGGTGTTGGTTAGCAAAACAACGGCCACAACCAAAAAGTGATAAAGCGGCAAACACAGCGTTTTTTACTAACAAGGTTAGTGTGGGTTTAGTGGTTCCGGTGCTTTATGCAGAATTAACAGGCACCACAGTGCGATTAGACAGCGTAGATCAAGTCACCGATGCCGGTAAGCTCCATTGTAATCAATTTGGTTGGTTTAGTGTTAGCGGTGATAGTTTAGCGTCAAGCAACTCGCAATCTATGCAATTGTTAAAGCCAACCAAGGCTTTGATGGTGGCGGCTTGTTGTGGTCATATGTGGCATTATGGCAGAGCAACTGCACCACGCAGGCTGACATTAAGAGAAATGCTATTAGCCAGTGCAATTAATTGGTCACAAGTACAAAAAACAAAGAAGAGTCAGTAACTAGAAAACGGCTCAACAGTAGAAGTTTGGAATAAACGATGCGATTTTTTCAGTTAGCGCTGTTGGTTTTAGCGCTATTTATTCAATATAGACTGTGGTTTGGTCACAATGGCGTGGAGGACTACACGCGGATCAAATCTGTGGTTAAATCGCACCAAGAAACCAATGCCAACCTCAGTAAGCGAAATAAACTATTAAAAGCGGATATCGAAGATCTTAAACTCGGCCTTGAAGGGGTTGAGGAGCGTGCTCGTCACGAACTTGGCATGATTAAGCCGGGCGAAACGTTTATCCGTGTATTACCTAAAGTACCTCATGAAAAAAAACGATAAACTTGCAGTCGTCATCCCCGCAGCTGGGGTTGGCAGTCGTATGCAGGCGCAAATGCCTAAGCAATACATTCCATTATTAGGCAAACCGATTTTAGTCCATACATTGCAAAAGCTAGCCGGACTAGATTGTGTGGACCAGTTTATGGTGGCCGTGTCCAAAGAGGATGGTTACTTTTCTACGCACTTGCTACCGGATAGTCGCTTTAGCCACTGCGAGGGAGGCCAAGAGCGGGCCGACTCAGTGCTGTTGGCTTTACAAGCACTTGCACCAAGTCAACCTGATTGGGTTTTAGTGCATGATGCCGCACGTCCATTAGTGGCACTTGACGATATTCGCCGTTTAATTGAGCAGTGTGTTAATCAGGGACAAGGTGGCATACTGGCAGCAAAAGTCAAAGACACCATCAAACGTGGTGAAGCTCAAGTTCAAGAAACTGTGCCTAGAGCCTCTCTATGGCAGGCATTTACACCACAAATGTTTAAGTATGAAGAGTTACTGACAGCACTTGAACTGGGCTTATCTCAAGGCGCAAATATCACGGATGAAGCCTCTGCGATGGAGCTACAGAATAAGCCGGTGCAACTGATAGCCGCGCGTACTGATAACCTAAAGATCACGACGCCTGAGGATTTGCCTCTCGCTGAGTTTATAATTCAACAACAAGGTAAACAGCATGATTAGAATTGGCCATGGATTTGATGTTCATAAATTTGGTGGAACCGGACCACTGACGATTTGTGGGGAGAAAATTCCTTACGAGCAAGGCTTTATTGCACATTCAGATGGTGACGTTGCTATTCATGCTTTGTGTGACGCTTTGCTAGGTGCATTAGCACTTGGAGATATAGGTAAACACTTTCCAGACACGGCAAGCGAGTTCGAAAACATCGACAGTCGTATTTTACTGCGTCGTGTGATGGAGCAAGTTAACACGCTGGGCTATAAAATTGGCAATGTTGATGTGACGATTGTTGCTCAAGCCCCCAAAATGCGACCGCACATTGATGCAATGCGAAGCAATATAGCCGCTGACTGTGAGGCGCAGCTCGACCAGATTAACGTGAAAGCAACTACCACTGAAAAGCTGGGGTTTGAGGGCCGTAAGGAAGGCATTTCAAGCCATGCTGTGGTACTACTGGTAAAAGCATGAAGACTTTAAATTACCTCTATGGCAAGCCGCTCTCTGACGCCGATTTTAAATCACAACCCGAAGACTTTCGGGTTGAAGAAGTCTTAGACATCCCATTTACTGGTGAAGGTGAGCATGTTTGCCTACAAATTGTTAAGAAAGGTGAAAATACCGCATACGTTGCTAAAAAATTAGCGGAGTTTGCTCAACTCCCACCACGTGAGGTGAGTTATGCGGGTATTAAAGACAGACATGGCGTATGTACACAATGGTTTAGTGTACCTGTACCAATTAAAAAGCCTTTAGATTTTAGTGCATTAAATAGCGATTCTATTTTTGTCATTCAGCAAGTAAGACACAATCGGAAGCTCAAAACAGGGTGTCATAAAGGCAACCGCTTTACCATTACACTGCGTAACGTGACAGCCCCGTTGGATATTTTGTCTCGTATCAACGCGGTACGCCAAGGAGTTCCGAATTATTTTGGTGAACAACGCTTTGGCCATGATGGTCACAATCTTGATATGGCACAGCGGTTGTTTGACGGTGAAAAGATCCGTGATAAAAAGCTCAGGGGACTTGTGCTATCGGCCGCTCGATCGCACTTATTTAACGAAGTGGTGAGTCATCGTGTTGCCGAGCATGGCTTGGCGACTACGTGGCATCGAGAAATATTTTTGCTAAACGGCAGTAATGCTTTTTTTGAATCAGATATTGATTGTGAACTAATAGAACGTTTGTTGGATGGTGATATTCTGCTTTCGGCACCTTTGGTGGGTAAAGGTGAAAAAGGCTTGTTACCGCAAGAGCGAGAGTGGCTGACTCCATTTGCTAAATGGCATGAGGGGCTCGCAGAGTTTGGGATGAAGAACGAGCGTAGAGCACTCAGGTTGATACCACAAGCTCTTAAAGTAAGCATGGCTGATGAAAGTACGATAACGCTTGAATTTAGCTTACCGAAAGGTACTTTTGCAACGGCGTTACTCAGAGAGCTAGTTAATCACCATGACGCTAGCAAAAAGTAACCTAACAGCAATGACCTAGTCATTGCTTAACAAGAATAAAGAGGTGAAAAATGAAGATCCTATTAAGTAATGATGATGGCGTTCACGCTAAAGGCATTGCTATCTTGTATCAAGCTTTATCACAAATTGCAGATGTTACTGTAATTGGCCCAGACCGAAATTGCAGTGGTGCAAGTAACTCTTTGACGCTATTGAATCCTCTTCGAGCAACGACTCTTGAGAATGGATTTATTTCAGTGAATGGCACACCAACAGACTGTGTTCATTTAGGGGTGAGCAAACTAAGTGATGAACTGCCGGACTTGGTGGTTGCTGGCATCAATAATGGCGCTAATCTTGGCGATGATACGCTATATTCAGGTACGGTTGCAGCCGCGACCGAAGGAAGACATTTAGGGCTTCCTGCCATTGCCGTGTCATTATGCTCTAAAAATGAAGCCCACTATGAAACAGCGGCTCACGTTACAGTGGAGATAATTCGAAAGCTAGCTAATCACCCGCTGCCAAAAGACCAAATTATTAATATTAATGTACCGGATATCCCACTGAATGAATTAAAGGGGATGAAGGTAACGCGCCTAGGCGCACGGCATAAAGCGGATACCATGACGGAGCAAATTGACCCATGGGGCAGAAGTGTATATTGGTACGGCACATTAGGGCACGAAAGCGATGCAGGAGAGGGCACCGATTTTCATGCAGTGAATAATGGCTATGCTGCCATTACCCCGTTAAAAGTAGACATGACTGCACACGAAAGTTTAGATGCAGTGGCGAGTTGGTTATCGTAAGAGGCGAATGTGCTGAACAATTATCAGGGCAGTGCCAATGCGCTGGTGGAACTGCTAAAACAGCAAGGCGTAGAAGATGAATTAGTGCTCAAAGCGATTGCTGGCACTCCGAGACATTTGTTCGTCGATGAAGTACTAAAGCATAAATCCTATGAAAATACGGCATTACCTATTGGTCAGGGGCAAACGATATCGCAGCCTTTTATCGTCGCAAAAATGACAGAAGTTTTGCTGCAGGTGGGAGTGAAGGGCAGTGTGCTTGAAGTTGGTACTGGCTCCGGTTATCAAACAGCCATTCTTGCACAAGTGTTTGAGCAGGTGTTTAGTGTCGAACGGATCAAGTCGCTACAGTGGCAAGCCAGAAGAAGACTGCACTTATTAGACTTATACAATGTCACTATGAAGCACGGGGATGGTTGGAAAGGTTGGACTTCAAAAGCCCCATTTGCAGGCATTATTGTGACGGCTGCCGCACAATCGGTTCCTGATGAGTTGTTAGCGCAGTTACAAGATGGCGGCGCGATGGTCATTCCGATAGGGGTCGAGGAGCAAACTTTGACCTTATTTGTTAAACAAGGTGATCAGTATATACGCCATGCACTTGCTCCGGTGCGCTTTGTTCCTTTGGTTGCAGGTGAAGTGGGTTAGGGGCTAACTAGTTCAACGATCTTTATAACAAGCTGTAAAAGACAATGTAGGCGGTTCAGCATGGATGCGAAAAGTAGGATATTACTCAGCAACTTCATAAAATATCTCTATTTTTTCCAGTAAAATATGAAAACTAAGCAAATTTAAGTTAGATTAATATGAAAGTAGTCTTTAGTAGCGCTGGAAAATACCACGAATGAGCAAGCTTAGGGTCATCATATCGGTTTGTTTAAGCGGTTTGCTTGTTGCATGTTCGTCAAATCATACCCCTGCGCCAGTTACTACTTTGTACTCTGGTAAGACCACCTCGACACATAAAATTAATATAAAAGGAAGTCGTTACAAAGTTAAAAAAGGTGATACTTTATTTGCAATTGCATTTAGTGCTAACAAAGATGTCAGAACTCTTGCGAAAATCAATAAAATTAAGCCTCCGTACACGATCTACCCAAATCAGATTATCCACTTACAATATCCCAGAAATAAAAACAAAAAGAACATAAAATACACGAAAGTAAACCACAAGTCTCAGTCTTTAAAACAAAAAAGTAACAAAACCCAGAAAAAAGAGCTTGATAAGCCAAAACAACGAGAGTATGTTCAAAGACAAGCCACACAAAAATCTACTAGTACCAAGGCTTTGTATAATAATAAGGTACTATGGAAATGGCCAGCTGAAGGCAAAGTTACTCGTCGATTTTCTATCAAGGAAAATGGTTATAAGGGGTTAGAAATCTCTAATAAGCCGGGTACTTCAGTGCGGGCTGCTGCTGGCGGTGTAGTTGTGTATGCAGGGAGCGCGTTACGTGGGTATGGCAATTTAATCATTCTGAAACATACAGATGATTATCTAAGCGCATACGCCCACAACGCTAAGTTACTCGTCAGAGAACAGCAAAAAGTTAAAGTTGGGGAAAAAATTGCCGAAATGGGTAGTACAGACGCTGCTAAAACGGCACTGAGGTTTGAAATCCGTTTTAAAGGTCAAGCTGTCAACCCGGCAAAATACTTGCCATAAAGTAATGTGAGTACATCGATTGGTTCGAGTACCCTTACTTTTATTCGCTTGGGGAGAATACTTATGGCTCACACTACAAAATTACCTACGAAATCAACTCCAGAATTAGACAAGTTCGAAGACGATAATATCGACGAACCGAAAGACGAATTGCTAGAAAATCTCGATGATGAAGAAGAAGTTTTTGCCAAAGATGAAGCGGTTAAAAACTTAGATGCCACGCAACTCTATTTAGGTGAAATTGGATTTTCCCCACTGCTTAGCGCAGAAGAAGAAGTGTATTTTGCGCGTAAAGCATTAAGAGGCTGCGAAGCTTCTCGTAAACGGATGATAGAGAGCAACCTGAGATTAGTTGTTAAAATTGCACGACGTTATAATAACCGAGGCCTGGCATTACTCGACTTAATCGAAGAAGGGAATTTAGGCTTGATCCGTGCAGTAGAGAAGTTTGATCCAGAACGTGGTTTTAGATTTTCAACTTACGCAACGTGGTGGATCCGTCAAACCATAGAGCGGGCTATCATGAATCAAACCCGCACGATTCGTTTGCCTATCCACGTCGTGAAAGAACTCAACGTTTATCTGCGTACTGCACGTGAACTGACCCAAAAATTGGATCACGAGCCTACCGCAGAAGAAATTGCTGAATGTCTCGACAAGCCTGTTGAAGAAGTCAGTAAAATGCTGCGTTTGAATGAAAAAATCACTTCGGTTGATACACCCATTGGCGGTGAAAACGACAAGGCCTTGCTCGACATTATTGCCGATGAAAAAGGCGGTGGCCCTGAAACTGAAGTGCAGAGCAATGATATCAACAAACACATTGTTGATTGGCTTGGCGAACTCAATCCAAAACAGCGTGAGGTATTAGCAAGACGTTTTGGTTTACTTGGCTATGAGCCACTACGCTTGAGGATGTTGGTCGTGAAATTGGGCTAACGAGAGAACGTGTAAGGCAAATTCAGGTTGAAGCGCTGAGACGTTTAAAAGATATCTTACAACATGAAGGGCTGAGTACAGACAGCCTGTTTGAGCAACAGTGATACGTTAGTTAGTTAACCTGAGCTTCGGATAATTAATGCCTTTCTAGCAGCCAGTTTTAGCGCTAACGGCGTTGAATTCACTTCCAATAGCCAGCTATTGGTGCGTAAATTCGCCTGGTTATCCCCAAAACTCTCTGGCTAGACAAGAAAATTAGTTAATGTGAACTTAAAAACAATGAGTTAGCTCATTTCTTATCCAAACCTCAGGTTAGTTAATAAAAAAGCCGCGATATGCGGCTTTTTTTGATCTTATGAGCAAGATGGAAAGCGATTACAAGCTTTCAATCTTCGCTTTTTGCTCAAGCAGCTTCGCCTTTGCATCGCTAAACTCAGCTAATTTGGCTTTTTCTTTGGCCAATACCGCTTCAGGTGCGTTACTTACAAACTTTTCGTTTGCTAGCTTCTTCTCAACCTGAGCTAAGCCTTTTTCTGCTTTTTCAAGCTGCTTAGCAATACGTGCAAGTTCTGCTTCAACATCAATTAACCCAGCCATTGGGATCATGATCTCAAGGTCGCCGATAAATGCAGTAGCACAAGCCGGAGCGTCTTCTTTGTTAGCAAGTAAGTCAACCGTCTCTAGCTTGGCAAGTGCACTTAAGAAAGCTTGGTTTTCTTCTAGACGACGTTTGTCGTCATCGCTGGCACCTGTCAGTAGCACGTTCAATGGTTTGCTTGGACTAATGTCCATTTCACCACGAATGTTACGAATAGCAATAATAAATTGCTTCACCCACTCAAGGTCAGCCATTGCTTGTGCATCTACTTGGCTTTCATCAAACTCAGGGAACGCTTCAAGCATAATCGTCTTCGCTTCGACACCAGCAATTGGTGCTACACGTTGCCAGATTGTCTCTGTGATATAAGGCATCAGTGGATGCATTAAGCGCAATAAGCCTTCCAACACAGTGATAAGTGTATGGCGCGTACCGCGTTGCTGAGCCTCATTACCTTTAAATAGAATTGGCTTGGTCAGCTCTAGATACCAGTCACAGAATTGGTTCCAAGTGAACTCATAAATGGTGTTTGCCGCCAGGTCAAAGCGATAGTTATCCAAGTGCTCAGAGAACACCTTAACGGTATTTTGGAATTGGCCTAAAATCCAACGATCAGCAAGAGAGTAGACTTTTTCGTTATCGTTGAAGCCACAGTCTTGTTCTTCTGTGTTCATCAATACATAACGGCTGGCGTTCCAAAGCTTGTTACAGAAATTACGGTAACCTTCAAGGCGGTTCATATCCCAGTTGATATCACGACCCGTTGAAGCCATAGCTGCAAGGGTGAAACGCAACGCATCAGTACCGTGTGCTTCAATGCCATCAGTGAATGTTTTACGGGTATTCTTCTCGATTTTAGCAGCAAGCTGCGGCTGCATCATATTGCCAGTACGTTTAGTCACTAGGCTCTCAAGATCGATACCATCTATCATATCTAGTGGGTCTAACACGTTACCTTTAGACTTGGACATCTTATCGCCATTTTCATCGCGAATAAGACCAGTCACATAAACCGTCTTAAATGGAACTTGTGGCTTGCCATTTTCGTCTTTGATGAAATGCATGGTCATCATGATCATGCGAGCAACCCAGAAGAAGATAATATCAAAGCCAGTAACTAAGGTATCTGAAGGGTGGAACACCTTGAGATCTTCAGTGTTCTCTGGCCAACCTAAGGTTGAGAAAGTCCACAGAGCAGAAGAGAACCAAGTATCTAACACGTCTTCATCTTGTGTTAGTGTTACGCTTGCGTCGAGGTTGTGGTTTTGACGTACTTCGGCTTCGTCGCGGCCAACATACACATTCCCTTCGTTGTCGTACCATGCAGGGATCCTGTGACCCCACCAAAGCTGACGTGAAATACACCAGTCTTGGACATCACGCATCCACGAGAAATACATGTTCTCGTATTGCTTAGGAACAAACTGAATATCACCATCTTCTACGGCTTTTACTGCAGGCTCAGCAAGCGGTGCAACGCGAACATACCATTGATCGGTTAGTAGTGGTTCAATCACCACGCCAGAGCGGTCGCCGTAAGGTACAGTTAGACTGTGGTCATCGATTTTCTCGAGTAGACCAAGTTGCTCAAACTCGTCGACGACTTGCTTACGCGCATCGAAGCGATCAAGGCCGTGGAAACGCTCAGGAATTGGTGCATCCATCGCCTCAAGTGGTTTACCATCAAAAGTAAAACATTCACCCGTATTTAGAACCGCTGCATCTTTGTTGAATACGTTGATCATTGGCAGCTCATGGCGCTTACCAACTTCGTTATCATTAAAGTCATGAGCAGGTGTGATTTTTACGCAGCCTGTGCCTTTTTCCATATCAGCATGTTCATCGGCAACAATAGGAATGCGACGGTTTACGATAGGAAGCAGGATCTCTTTACCAATTAGATCTTGGTAACGTTCATCATCTGGGTTTACCGCGACACCTGTATCACCAAGCATGGTTTCTGGACGAGTGGTTGCAACAATGATGTAGTCTTTGCCATCTTTGGTGGTTACACCATCCGCAAGCGGGTAACGCAAGTTCCACATGTGGCCTTGTTTATCTTTGTTTTCAACTTCCAAATCAGAAATTGCAGTATGTAATTTAGGATCCCAGTTTACGAGGCGTTTGCCACGATAGATAAGATCATCTTGGTACAGGCGAACAAAGACTTCTTTTACCGCTTCAGACAAACCGTCATCCATGGTAAAACGTTCTCTATCCCAATCTACAGAAGCACCAAGACGGCGGAGCTGTTTGGTGATAGTGCCACCGGATTGATTTTTCCATTCCCAGATCTTATTGATGAATTCATCACGGCCCAAGTCATGGCGTGATTTGCCTTCTTCAGCTGCTAGTTTACGCTCAACAACCATCTGAGTTGCAATACCTGCGTGGTCAGTACCTACTTGCCAAAGCGTGTTTTTACCCTTCATACGCTGGTAGCGGATCAACGTGTCCATGATAGTGTCTTGGAACGCGTGGCCCATGTGTAGACTACCTGTGACATTCGGCGGTGGGATCATAATTGAATATGCGTCACCATTGCCTGATGGCTTAAAGTAGCCATTTGACTCCCAGTCTTGATACAAAGACTGCTCAATATCTTGTGGATTGTAGGTTTTATCCATTACACAGAACCCTAAAAATGCTATTTCTCAATGTCTTCAGTGGAAATTGTTGCACCAAGTGCACGAAGGTGCTTAAAGCGCTCCCGCGCGGCTTGCTTGGCACTGGCTTCTACAGGCACAAAATCGATGACCTGTTCAAAGCGACGAATAAAGTCAGGGACGACCCGGGATAAGTTGATTAACACCGAGCGACGAGCGGCAGGAGGCATAGAGCCTATCTCCACCGGTGCGCCGCCTTTAGGGCCTTCGCCTTGTAAGTTGTGGGGCACAAACCTATCTGCGTCAAAACACCACAGGTGCTCATCAAACAGATGAGCATCGTCAGCATTGTCAACGTTGACAAAAATACGGTGTCCAGCTTGATATAAGCTTGCCGCAGTTTGTGCTGCCAGATCAAAATGAGCCGGAACGCTAATCCCCGGCTCATCGTCTTGTTTTAACACGTAAAAGCGCGCTTTGATAGTCATAATAGTAATACCAGTTGCGAGGAGTGTTATGGTCTGCCACATGCTCCACAGCTGCCCAATTTCAGTGTGCTTATCACTGTGATTGAGTCGACTAAGAAAGTGATACCAATTAACTTGATTAAACTAAATTAGTATCAGTATGCGCGGCTTAGTTTAAAACTAAATATGGCGCGACTTAAATGCACATAAATAAGCCTGTATTCTGCCATATAAAGGCACCACCATCAATCAAGATACCGGATAAGCTGAATAAAATATGGCAAGGGATGGAGAGAATTTGCTTGGGAGGTTTAATCGCTTGGTAGCCGCGAGTAGACGCGGGATAGAGTCGCGGGGTAAACCCGCTGCTACGGTTTGGGTTAACCTTGTGTAGCAGCGACTTTATGTCGCGACTTAGGTTATTAAGTCTCGCGACCTCGACGGTTAGTCTTGCTGTGCGTCTGTGATATCAGCACGGTTAAGCAGGTATTGCATTAACATTGGTACTGGGCGGCCTGTTGCACCTTTGTTTTTGCCACTGCGCCAAGCAGTACCTGCGATATCTAAGTGGGCCCAGTTATACTTTTTAGTAAACTTAGACAAGAAGCAAGCAGCTGTAATGGTGCCAGCTGCACGGCCACCTAGATTGGTGAAGTCAGCAAATGGGCTCTCTAGTTGCTCTTGATAGTCATCCCAAAGCGGTAACTGCCATGCTCTGTCGCCACTTTGCTCCGACGCTTTTAACAAATCATGAGCCAGTGGGTTATGATTTGATAATAGCCCTGTGGCATGGCTGCCAAGTGCAACAATACAAGCACCTGTGAGCGTTGCAACATCGACAACTGTCTCAGGCTCGAACGCCTCAACATAAGTAAGCGCGTCACATAACACAAGACGGCCTTCTGCGTCTGTATTAAGCACCTCAACAGTTTGCCCCGACATGGTAGTTAAAATATCACCTGGGCGGTAAGCGTCTCCGCCAGGCATATTTTCACAGCCGGCTAATACGCCAATCACGTTAAGTGGCAGTTGCATTTGTACTACAGCGCGCATTAAACCAAGCACACCCGCAGCACCACCCATATCGTATTTCATCTCATCCATGGCTTCGCCAGGCTTGATTGAAATACCGCCAGAGTCAAAGGTTAGCCCTTTACCAACGAATACAATGGGCGCTTGGCCTTCGTCACCACCATTGTAGTGGATCACCGACATCACCGATTCATTACGGCTTCCACGGCCTACAGCAAGGTAAGAGTGCATACCTAGCTCTTCCATTTCCTGTTCGCCAACGAGGTTAACGGTAACGTTGTCAAAGTTTTCGGCAAGTTGTTGAGCTTGCTCACCTAAATAGCGAGGATTGCAGATGTTTGGTGGCATGTTGGCAACGTCTTTACAAACTTTACTACCGGCAGCAATAGCCAAGCCGTGCTCAATGGCGCTTTCACCAATGGTTAGCTCACGGCGCGTTGGTACGTTGAACACAATCTTACGAAGTGGGCGTCTTGCTTCGCTCTTTTTACTTTTTAATTGATTAAAGGTGTACAAACAATCTTGCGTGGTTTCTACGGCTTGACGAACTTTCCAATAGGTATCGCGACCTTTAACGTGCTGTTCGGTTAAGAAGCATACGGCTTCCATTGAGCCTGTTTCGTTTAAGGTATTGATGGTTTTTGAGATAATTTGTTTATATTGTTTATCGTCTAACTCTCTTTCCTTACCACAGCCAACTAATAAAACACGTTCGCTTAATACGTTTGGTACATGGTGCAGTAGCAACACTTGTCCTGGTTTGCCTTCAAGGTCACCACGTCTGAGTAAGTTTGAGATATAGCCTTCGCTTATTTTATCCAGCTGTTCACCGATTGGTGAGAGACGGCGTGGCTCGTATACACCAACAACAATACATGCGCTGCGCTGTTTCTCTGGACTACCACTTTTAACGCTGAATTCCATTGCGACTCCTGAGTCTTTGTCATGTCTTTTTGAACTTTTGATGCCAACACACTTTCCTACATTAAAGTCATGAATATGCTTTAACCTTAGGTAGGATATTCTGGCGCATTGACATATAATAAAGTGACTAAAATAATCAGTTTACTCAATTTTTCCCACTATTCCAGTGAAACGAGACGTTTTATAGGGACGAACATTGCTTATTTTCCGCTATTTAACGGGTGAAGTACTAAAATCTCAGATTGCGGTTTTTCTCACCTTAATGACAATTTTTTTGTCACAAAAGTTTGTACTCATTCTGAGCTCTGCGTCTGAAGGGAGTATACCGGGTAAGTTAGTGCTTGCTATGCTTGCATTAAAATTGCCACAGCTTGCCGGTTATATTTTACCTCTCAGCCTTTTTCTTGGGATCATTCTGGCCTACAGTCGTATTTATGCTGACAGTGAAATGACCGTGCTCAGGGCTTGCGGCGTAAGTGAATGGTATGTCGTTAGGGTGACGCTCGTCTCTAGTGTTTGTTTTGCCTTACTTGCCGCTTGTGTAAGTATGTACATTGCTCCGTGGGCGAGTGAAAAAGAATATCAGCTGAAAGAGCAGGCCGATGCAGAGTCTGGTCTGTCGACTTTAAGGGCGGGTCGATTTCAGCAAACAGGTAACGAAAAAGCCGTGGTGTTTGTTCATGGGATCAGTGAGCAAGGCAGGGAGCTTGATAAAGTGTTTGTAGCGCAGCTGCCAGAGCAAGACTCAAATCAGGCCGCACGATTAGTTTACGCCCAAAAAGGGGAAGTGATTGAACTAGATAGTGGTGAGCAGCAGCTCCTGCTTCACGAAGGCAAACGCTATGAAACCGACGGGTTTAGTCAAGCCTTGAATCGCACCGAGTTTGGCACTTACCAAGTCCAAATTAAAGAACAAGAAATTGAACATCAGCGCCGAAAGCTTGAAGCGATCCCAAGTTTACAGTTATTAGAAATGGATACGCCAGAATCCAGAGCCCAGTTTCAGCTGAGGTTGTCTGTGCCAATCTCTATTTTACTACTTACTTTACTCGCTGTGCCATTGAGCGTGGTAAATCCAAGACAAGGTAAATTTGCTAAGTTAGTACCAGCCATTACTTTGTACTTAGGTTATTTCATTTTGCTCAATGCCGGTAAATTTTTACTTGCCGAAGAAAAAGTGCCAGCTTCCGTGGGACTTTGGTGGATCCATTTAAGTGTCTTGTTTATCGGCGTTTATTTGATTGCGAAAGGTAGGCCTTTTGGTGTGTGGGTCCGTTCTATATTTATGAAACGGGAGACGGCAGCATGATGAAAACACTCGATTGGTATTTAGGCCGCAGCATCTTGCAAACCACCGGTTTTGCACTATTGGTGTTTGTGGGGATCAATACACTCATTAAATTTATTGAGCAGTTGCGCTCTGTTGGTCGTGGTAGCTATGACCTACTAGGCGCGATGCTTTACACCATTTACAGCATGCCAAGCGATGTCGTGGTGTTTTTCCCAATGGCTGCCTTGATTGGCGGCTTAATTGGTCTTGGAGCATTGGCCTCAAGTAGTGAGCTCATTGTTATGCAGGCGGCGGGATGGTCGCGCTTACAAATTATTATGTCGGTGATGAAAACCGCTGTGGTGCTGGCGCTGTTGATGATGGCGCTAGGAGAATGGGGCGCACCAAAAGCAGAGCAAACAGCAAAAAGGCTCAAAAACGAGGCTATATATGGTGGTGAGGTCTACAGCGCACAGCGTGGGGTTTGGGCTAAAGATGGTAGCAATTTTATTAACATCGGCAATGTAGAAAAAAGCGGCAAACTCAAAGATATCGCCATTTATTACTTTGATGATACGTTAACCCTTGCGAAAATTGTAAGAGCGCAATCGGCGCAGGGGGCTGCTAATGGTTGGCAACTTCAAGACGTCGAAGAGGTACTGATTGGTCAGGAGCAAATTACCACTCATTATTCTAAGTCAATGTTATATGAATCAGAGTTAAGTGAAGATAGATTGGGTGTGGTGTCTGTTGAGCCCGATGCATTGTCTTTTACAGGCCTTTGGTCTTTCTTGGCGTATTTAAAGCAAAATGAACAGGACTCTAGTAGCTACGAGCTAGCGCTGTGGCGCAAGGTGATGCAACCAATGACAATTGGTGTGATGTTGTTAGTGGCCCTTTCATTTATTTTTGGGCCGCTCAGAACGGTAAGTATGGGAGCTCGAATTATTATGGGGGTGGTCACAGGTCTGGCATTTCATTTGAGTAATGAAATTTTTGGTCCCATCGTCATGGTATATCAAGTGCCGCCAGTTGTCGGGGCGCTGATGCCGAGTTTATTGTTTATCGGGTTGGCGATACATCTATTAAAAAAACAAAATTAATGCTAATTCGCTCCCTCAAATTGAGCAGGTATTAATGCGGATTGGTATAACCTTTTGAAGGCCTATTAGCTATAAATATAGGCCTTCATATGAGGCCTATATCTTTTTGCATGCAGAATAACGATTGTTACTGAGCGAAAACTCAGTCCAAGCTGTTGTATACCTTTTTGTTTTCTTCTTTACTTAATACGATAACCTCCGTACCGCAGAGTAAATCTTGTAGCGATCTTTTCTTCTTAAAGTCGACAAGGACAAGTAGGTTTCCAAGGCCCAGTAAGGCACATAAGCTTCGTGAGATTGCTTTAGGCCAAGTTAATAGCTGACCATTCGGTGTTTGCACTTTTAAACGCCACGCTCGCATACCAATAGTTTGGCCGCTCTTAGTCCAAAAATAAGCAAAAAACAGCACAGATACCACAATGAGTAGAACAGTTCGCACTGTGTATAAAATAGGGTCCGCTTGGATTAAGGCGGATACATCTTCATGCTCACCCAAAGAAAGAACATCAAATGAAATTAATCCATTCACAACCAGCAGAAACACAACGGTAGTAAGCATTGCGAACGCGATGACGACTAAACTGTCGTAAATAAGCGAAGCCAAGCGACGAGTGAAAGTCGCAGGGGCGAAATTAGACATATCAACTCTCATAATTACAAGATTGCGGTGTATTTTACACATAAACCGATAAAACGTTTACTGAATTACGTTAAGCGATGGATAAGCAACACCTTGTCGCTGTCGTTTTAACAACAATAAAGTGAGCTTTTGAGGGGAATTTAGTGCCTTGTGCGCAAATAACAAGCAGTTAACCCATGATTGCAAAAAAATTACTTGCCGTTCTGCATCGCCTTTGTATAATGCAAAGCATAGAGACGAGGGCATATAACAAAAAGCCTGAGCTCAAAGTGGTTTTTCTTTATTTTCTCTTGTTTTAGAAGATGAAAGAAAAATTATGCCAGTGTGATGGAATTGGTAGACATGACGGATTCAAAATCCGTTGCCTTCGGGCGTGGCGGTTCAAGTCCGCCCACTGGTACCACTTTTTATAACCCTAACCGTTTGGTTGGGGTTTTTTTATGTCTAGAGTTTGTGAGTTAGGAATATCTTGAGTTTGTGGAGTCGGACTTGGACGCCACGCAGGTGGCGCTAATACAGGTTAAGAGTCCGCCCACTGGTACCACTTTTTACAACCCTTGCTTTTTAGCAGGGGTTTTTTTATGTCTAGAGTTTTCTGCTACCAATAATCTACTTAGGCTTTGCTAGCAAGCAACGCATGGTCAATTCTACTTTGGGGGGTTTTGCAACCAAATACAGTTTCATCATGAGCAAAACTGGCGGTTTTCGGTAAATTACCTATGCTTTTGTAATTAATCTGGTTTATTGTAAATCTTAATTGTAGGCTTTTTTAGGTATGAGAGGCGATGAAGGTCACCGTAGAAAAACGAACAGTAATGCTTTTGTCGCTGTTTACAATCGTGTTTTGGAGTTTAACTTTTTATGCGGTAAAGCTGATCTCCCACTCGATTGTAGTACAAGAGAGCAGTGAAAGAATTGAAACGGTAAGGTCTAACATTTCGCTTGTTCGGGCAAAAATCGAAAATGCCATTTTTATGGATACCTATCTGGCAGAAAGCTTAGCGACCTTTGTAACAATCGACCCCAAATTTACGGTCGAGAACTGGCCGCAAGTTGTTTCCAAAGTGGTTGAGAAATCTACACTTATCCGTCATGTGGGGCTTGCACCCAATAATATTATTAGTCATGTTTATCCTGTTGAAGGAAATCGGGCTGCGATTGGTTTTGATTTTCGTACTAACCCTGAACAGTTCAGAACCGTAGAGCTTGCGAGAACCTCTAAGCAGGTGTTTATTGCTGGCCCTTTACAGTTAGTGCAAGGAGGGGAAGCCTTGATAGCAAGGTTTCCGGTGTTTTCAGATTACCCAAAAAATGAGAGCTACTGGGGCGCGATTAGTGTTGTTTTAGATTATCAGAAGCTACTTGAATACAGTGGGGTGGAAGAGCTTGAAAACGTAAACATAGCTATTCGAGGTCGAGATGGCCTAGCAGCCCAAGGAGACGTATTTTTTGGTACAAACACACTATTTGATTCACCAGATTTAGCCATTCCTATTAAGTTACCTTCTGGGGGGTGGCAACTTGGGGCACAATATCAAATTGATGAAAGTGTATATACAGAGTCTAAACAACAAGCGCAGGTTTTGGTGTTTACGGTTGCCTTGGTATTATTTTTGTCATTATTAATATTGTATCGTGCTTATCATTTAGCGCACACCGCATCGCTACAGGATGATCTAACCAAATTACCTAACCGTCGATACGCAATTCGGCAACTCAACACCTTGTTGGGCCGCTCGGAGCTCCCCTCGTTTGTTTTACTAAACCTTGATCTTAATAACTTTAAACAGGTGAATGATAAGTTTGGCCACGAGGTAGGGGATAAGCTATTGCTTCATGTTACTTCTATTTTAATGAACTCTGTTCGTGTTTATGACTTCATTGCCCGTTTAGGGGGGGATGAGTTTATTATTATTTTGCATCGAGTCCCGGAAGAAGCACAAGTAAAAACGATTATTCAAAATATCAAACACCAGATAGCTCAACGACCGCTGCAAGTTAATCGGCACTCAATCGCTATTTCGGCAAGTATTGGTTATGCCTTTCCTAAGTCAAGTCAACAGAGCGTGTCTGAACTGATGGCTCGGGCAGATCATAGCATGTATTACGATAAGAGTTTGACTCAACGCAAAATTAGTGAGGTATTGGAGACAGAACAATAAAACTAATCAGTTCTGTACTAAGCTTTAATAAAGCAAAGTAGTGGGGGGGATACCGTGCAGCTAAAACAGTCCGTTCTATTTTTTAAAATCGCTGCGCTTACATCCGCATCGGTGATTATTTTAACGAGTTGGTTTTTGTATTATGAAGTGAGTCAAACTGCTCAGTTAACCGCTCAACTTGAGCATGTGCAAACGTCTTTGCAACGTACCATGGATCAAGAAGAGTACCTGCTTATTCGAGCCAAAAAGGAATACGCATCAACCATTCCTCAGCTCAAATATAGCTATCAAGACAGCTTTAGCAACCTGTTAAATTTACTAGCTCATCAGGAGCAATTATTACCTTTATTGCTACAGCTAGATGATCTCTCCAAGTCATACTTCGCTAAACTGGAGGAGCTAGTTCGCCTTTATGAGCAGTTAGGGTATGACGAAAACTCAGGTGTGTATGGTGAGTTTAGGCGCAGTGCTCATGCGCTGCAAAATCGTGTTTCTGGCGAGGCTAACTTGCCGCTAGAAGTGGTGGTGTTAGAGCTTCGCCGCAGAGAAAAAGATTTTTTACTTAGAGCTGACATCAGCTATCTGAAGTTGCATGAACAGTTGAGTAAGCAGGCCCAACAACTTATCGCTGAAAGCGCTATGGATGAAGAGGTAAGTAATCTACTGGAGCGTTATCAAGCAGGGTTTGCTAACTATGTGGCGATTTTAAAAAAGTTAGGCTTGAACGATGGTGAGGGCGTACGCGCAGAGCTATTCACCGAAAAGCAAAAGCTAAGAAGCCAATTCGAGTTAGTGTCTGTGCGGACTCAAGCACAGGCCCAAACACGTAAAGAAAATATCATTTTGTATGGCCTCACCCTTATTGTGTTGATGAATATTGCCGTTTTAATGCTGCTTAGCTACCAAAATAGCAAGGTAACGCGGCATATTTTGGCGATTAATAAAGTGTTGGTGAAAGTTGCAAAGCTAGAGGATTTTAGCTTGCGAGTTGGCATACAAGGTAATGATGAGATTGCTCAAATTGGACATCAGCTTGATGATTTGTTGGCATTTATTGAAACCCTGTTGGCACGTCTTAGTGCTGCGCAGCAACGCTTGATCGAAGAAGCAAAAATGGCCAGCTTGGGTAATATGGTCAGTGGGTTTGCGCACGAATTGAATACACCTCTTGGGGTTGCGATCACCAGTCAATCACACCTGAAAGAGCAAGTGGCAACGCTAAAATCTCAACTTGAGCTTGGCAAGTTACAAAGGCAAACGTTAACTACCTTAATCACTGAAGCAGAAGCTGCGCTGTATTTGTTAGAAAATAACCTGCATCGCACTGCCTCTTTAGTGGATGATTTTAAGCTAGTTGCTGTGAATCGGGAGTTTGAGGAGCAAAGTGCATTTAACCTTAAGAACTTGGTCAAGAATGTATTTGATTGCTATCAGTCTGAGCTCACGCAGGACGCGTATTCAATTGAGCTGGAGATCCCTGATAACCTTGAGCTGATCAGTTACCCGTCGGTATTTAGTCAGGTAGTTGGCTACTGTATCAATAACTGTATCAAGCATGCAAAGGTTGACGGGAAGAAGTTAAATATTGTTGTATCGACAGTACTTATCAATGATTATATTCACTTCTATTTCAAAGATGATGGTGCAGGAATAGATAAAGAGCTTTTGCCTGTTATTTTCGAGCCATTTGTGACCTCTAAACGGTTCTCAGGCGGAACGGGGCTTGGCTTAAGCATAGTGTATAACTTAGTCACACAAAAGTTAAAAGGAGAGGTAAAAATGCAAAGCCCAGCCCATGGTGGAGCATGTTTACATATTATTTTGACCGGAACGGAATTTATGTTTGCACCAGAGTGAGGCATGAAATAAAAAAGCCAGCATTATTGCTCATGCTGGCTTTTATTAAACGAATAGAGGCTAAATGGTTTTAGCTCTTTTTGCTCGCAACCCACTCATCTACAAATGATTCAAGCACATTTAATGGAACTGGACCATTTTTCAGTACTACGTCGTGGAATTCACGAATATCAAACTTGCTACCAAGCTCTTTCTTAGCCGCTTCGCGAAGTTCTAAGATCTTCAACATACCTACTTTATAAGCAGTTGCTTGTGAAGGCATAACGATGTGGCGCTCTACCATCTTCACGGCATCTGACTTGGCATTAGGTGTGTTATTAACGTAGTAATCAATACCTTCTTGGCGCGTCCACTTCATTGCGTGGATCCCTGTATCTACAACCAAGCGACATGCTCGCCATAGTTCCATTGCCAAGCGACCGAAATCTGAGTAAGGGTCTTCATATAACCCCATTTCTTTTGGTACAAGCTCTGAATATAAACCCCAGCCTTCGATATATGCTGTGTAGCCGCCAAACTTGCGGAACTTAGGCATATCCTCAAGCTCTTGAGCAATCGCGATCTGCATGTGGTGGCCTGGAATACCTTCGTGATAAGCCAGAGCTTCCATTTGGTAAGTTGGCATGGCTTCCATATCGTAAAGGTTGGCATAGTAAACACCAGGGCGAGAACCATCAGGAGCTGGTTGTTGGTAGAAAGCTTTACCAGCAGATTTCTCGCGGAATGCTTCAACGCGTTTTACTATCATGTCTGCTTTTGGTTTAACGATAAATAGCTCATCCAAACGTGACTTCATATTATCGATCATCGCTTTGGCTTCGGCTAAATATTGCGCCTTACCCGCTTCCGTATTAGGGAGGTAGAATTGTTTGTCGGTTTTCATGAATTCCATAAAGGCATTTAAATCACCTTTAAAGCCGACCTTGTCTTTAATTGCGCGCATTTCGTCATGAATACGTGCCACTTCTGACAAGCCAATTTCGTGGATCTCTTCTGCACTTAGCGCTGTGGTTGTCGTGCGAGCTAGGGCGTTGTTGTAGAACCTTTCACCATCAGGAAATTTCCATGCACCGTCACGGTTATCTGCTTTTTTCTCAAGCTTATGTAGGTAGCCAATCAACTTGTTATAGGCTGGTTTTACCGCACTTGTTAATGCTTCTGTTGCTTCGCTAATCAAGGCGGACTTTTCATCTTCACTGATCTCAAGTTTTGCTACTTTACGTTTGAAGTCAGCCAGTAAAGTCGAGTCATCACCTGCTGCGAACGGTGCACCCTTGATGATGTTTTCACTTGACTCAATAACATGAGGGAACACGAATTTTGGTGCAATAATGCCTCTGTCTGCACGTTCTTTTAAATCGACGATAAGCTGATCAAATACAGTCGGTACGCCGTTCAAACGTGAAATGTATGCCTTCGCATCTTTAACATCTGTAATTTGGTGTTGGTTGATCAAAAATGCAGGCACCATAGAGTGTGTACCATACATCTGATTGACTGGGTAAGAGTGGTAACGCCACTTAAAGTCAGCAATTGTGTTTTCTAAACCTTGTTTGAATAGGTCGTAGCTCACTTTTGTGTTGGCATCTAGCTTACTGCGGTCAATTGCATTTAGCGCCGCCAGATCTTGCTTTGTTAATTCAAGATCTTCAAGTTGGCGCGCTTCACTGCCGTCATCCCACTTATCGTAGTCTTTTTTGATACCCATATAAGTTTGGTAAATTGGGCTACGCATTACACCACGTGTAAACGAGGCTTCAAAAAGTGCATTTGCCTTTTCTACTTCACTTTGTACTACTTGTTGTTCAGCCTTTGGCGCAGGCGTTGGGGAGTGTGTGGTTTGTTGACAGCCAGCAAAAAGCGCGACGCTTACCGCTGCTGCTAAAATGGTTAATTTACGCATTTTATACCCTTTTATTATATGTTGCCGAATGGCGGTTTTGATGCGGGTTATTAGTGAATAACACCCGCATAATTTTTATATCTTATTAAACGAATAACTCTAGCAGATCGTTGAGGTATCGGTGGCCTTTATTTGTAACTTGCCATGAACTTTCAGTCTCCTCAAGCAGCCCTTTGCTTTTCGCAGTGTCAACTTGTGTTGTGATAGCACTTAGTTCAAGGCCTGTGTAGTCAACAAACTGCTGTTTTGACGCAGGAGCTTTTAATCTAAACACATTCATAAAGAACTCAAATGGTCTGTCGTCGCTGTCAACGTTCCACTGTTCGTACAAATAAGGTTTACTTAAATCCATATAGCCACGAGGGTGCTTTACTTTTACCGTTCTTAGAATTTGCTGTTGCTCGGGCAAGGTTACTTTGCCATGTGCGCCACAGCCTATGCCGATATAATCACCAAACTGCCAATAATTCAAGTTGTGCTGACATTGGAATCCAGCTTTTGCATACCCTGAAATTTCATACTGCTGATAGCCATGTTCTGCAAGTAGTGCCTGACCTCGCTCTTGAATTTCCCATAATGTTTCATCTTCAGGTAACACAGGAGGTTTAGAGGCAAACTGTGTATTAGGCTCAATGGTTAACTGATACCAAGAAAGGTGGGGTGGGGCCATTGCGATGGCTTTTTCTAAATCGCTTAAGGCATCATCAACCGTTTGGTTTGGCAAACCATGCATCAAATCTAGGTTAAAACTGTTTAACCCAGCGTGATGGGCCTCTTGTGCGGCGTTTAGTGCTTCTTGTTCACCATGAATACGGCCTAGCTGAGAGAGCTTATCTTGCTGTAAGCTTTGGACACCAATAGAGATCCGATTAATGCCTGCGCTAACATAATGTTTAAAGCGGTCTGTTTCAACCGTACCTGGGTTGGCTTCCAACGTGATTTCAATGTTGTCTTCAAAGCCAATCAGAGATTCAATTTCACCTAATAAATAACGATAGGCTTCACCTGATAACAGGCTAGGGGTGCCACCACCGATAAAAATACTGCTCAGTTTTCGGCCTTGTACATAAGGTAGGTCGGCCTGAATATCATGGAGTAAATGTTGAATATATTCCGTTTCGGGAATATCGCCTTTTTTTCCGTGACTATTAAAATCACAATACGGGCATTTTTGCACGCACCAAGGTACGTGCACATAAAGACTTAATGGAGGTAGTTTCACGCGAGGCCTTGAAAGTGACTGACGAGTTGTTTAAGTGCCTGTCCTCTATGACTGATTGCGTTTTTCTCTTCCTTGGTTAGCTCTGCTGATGTGCAGTCTAACCCGCTTACTTTAAAGATAGGGTCGTAACCAAAACCTTCTCTACCTTGCTGTGTTTTGGTGATTTCACCTTCCCAACTTGCCTGACAAATGATCGGTGTTGGGTCATCAGCATGGCGCATATAAACTAAAACACACCAAAAACGTGCGCTACGCTGCGGTTGTTCACCGAGCTCTGCTAGCAAGTGATCAATATTGCTTTGGTCGCTAGCATTGATACCAGAAAAGCGCGCAGAATACACACCCGGTGCACCATTTAAAGCGTCGACCTCAAGGCCCGAGTCATCGGCAATGGCAGGAAGGCCTGAGACTTTAGCCGCATGACGCGCCTTTATAATGGCATTTTCTACAAAGGTAGTGCCAGTTTCCGCAACTTCAGGTACGTTAAAATCGCTTTGTGGTAATACCTCGATGTCATGCTGGCTTAGCATTGCGCTGAGCTCTTTGACTTTACCTTGGTTACCGGTGGCAAGAACCACTTTATTTGCCATATTTCTTTACTCTACATAAAACTTTTGTGAGAAGGTGAGTTTGCGAGTTTGCTTACCTTCGCTGATCTCAATGTTGAAGCGAAAGATATCTTCGTCGTCATAATCTAACTGTGCAAGATAATATATTGCTTCACCTTCAACTACTTCTTTAAAATCTAGTTGTACGATTTTTCCTAATAGGTTTTTCGCACTCCCCACTACTCGTGCTTTAACAGCAGGTTTTCCGGGTTTGTCAGCCAACACAGAAATATTCACGATGGCTTTGTTGCCACTTCTGGTTAAGCCATAGGCTTTTGCAATGGTCGGTTGTACAAAGGTAGAAGGGAAAGCGATGTAATGCACTTCCCACGGACCTAAGTCTTTAAATTGACCCCCTTGATCATCCGCCGCAAAAACACTAGGTGCAAGCACCATCATCAAGGCTATGATAAATGTTCTCATAAACTGCTCCTATCTTAGTAAATCCATCATCAGGATCTGCAAAAACTGCATGCCAATAATGAGCACTAGAATCGACAGATCTAGTCCACCTAGAGGCGGGATAACTTTACGGATAGGTCTGAGCATTGGCTCTGTTAGTTGCTCAAATACGGCTGCTACAGGGTTATAGCCTTGTGCAACCCAGCTCAGAATGGCGCGGATGATCAGGATCCAAAATACCAAGCTAAATGCTTCTTTTACTACGGTAATAGCACCGCCAATCAAGGCGCCTAAGGCATCGAAATAGCCACCGAATAATGCCATCAGCGTTGCCATTTTGGCAAAGCCAATAATGAATGCCAGCACCAATGAGGCAAGATCTAAACCGCCTACGCCTGGAATGATTTTTCTTAGCGGGTTCACGGCAAAAGAGGTTGCTTTAACAACGGCTTGGCTCAGCGGGTTATAAAAGTCCGCTTTGACAAGTTGTAACCAGAATCGTAGTAATACGACCATTAAAAATAGATCAAATACGATCCCGACTAAAAATTGCATGGCATTCATTGGTCACCTTTAGATTTCTTTTTCCATTGCTTCAGCGCGCGCGATACATGCATCCATCGCGTCCGCTACGGTTTTTGGTAATTGCTGTTCTTTTAAATGCTCAACGGCTGCGTGAGTCGTGCCACCTTTAGAGGTAACATTTGCGCGTAGTTGGGCAATACTAATATCTGGTTGAGAAAGCGCCATTTCAGCTGCACCTAGGGCGGTTTGCTGCACTAACTTTCTTGCTTCTTCAGTACTAAAACCTAAGGCTCTCGCTTTTTCTTCAATGGCTTCCATAAACAAGAAAAAGTAAGCTGGAGAAGAGCCAGTTACTGCAATAACGTCATTAATTTTTGACTCATTATCAAGCCATAAGGCGATGCCGGTAGATGAGAATACTTGCTCAACATAGTCTTTTTCTTCGTCACTGATGTCGACGCCATACAGGCCCGATACGCCTCTACCTAGCAAAGATGGTGTGTTTGGCATACAGCGCACCATTTTAACTGGTTGGCCGAGCATTTCTCTTAAGCGGGCAACGGTAATACCAGCAGCCACAGAAATAAACAGTTTTTCACTAATATCAATATCAGCGTCTTGGAAAGTTTTACATAGTTCGGCCATCATTTGTGGCTTTACAGATAATACAATCACGTCGGCTGCAGCAACAGCTTCTAGGTTATCTTGTGTTGTTCTTACCGATAATTGTTCTGCGACTTTGGCAAGCTTCTCTGCATTGCGGTTGGTGGCGATAATTGACTGCGCGTCAAAGCCACTTTTGATCATGCCACCGATAATGGCATAGCTCATGTTTCCCGTTCCAATAAATGCAATTGTCTTGTTTGACATTGTGTTATTCACCTCATTGTCGTTTGCCAAAAATATCAGTACCAATGCGAACCATAGTGGAACCAGCCGCAATGGCTGTTTCTAAATCACCGCTCATTCCCATCGATAAGGTATCTAGCTGTTGATATTGGTCCTTTAGTCTATCAAAGCAAGCGCGCATTTGCTGGAAATATTGTAATTGCTTTTGTTTATCATCGGTTTGTTCGGTGATAGTCATTAATCCGCGAAGCTCTAATTGCCGACAATCATGGATAAACTGGGCGAGGTTATCAACCTCATCGGGATGACAGCCTGACTTATTATCGTCACCGCTAATATTGACTTGTAGCAGGACTTTTAATGGTTTTAGGTTAGTAGGCCTTTGTTCATTGAGGCGGCGGGCGATTTTTTCTCTGTCTACACTTTGCACCCAATGAAAGTTTTCAGCAACCAGGCGTGATTTGTTGGACTGGATAGGGCCAATAAAGTGCCATTCTAGCGCTTTGTTCTCTTTAAAATAAGCAACTTTATCAACTGCTTCTTGTACATAAGACTCACCGAATTGGGTTTGGCCTGCGGCAATGGCAGCTTCAATATCGGCAACAGGTTTGGTTTTAGAAACCGCAAGTAATTGTACTGTTTCGTTGAATTGACAGTTTTGCTTGGCTTTTTCTATCCTGCCGTAGGCGTTATCTAAGCGTTCTGCTATTGTAACCATATAGTATTAGTGCTCATTGTGGAGTTATAAATGGATATTACAGAATTATTGGCTTTTAGTGTTCAACACAAAGCATCTGACTTACACCTATCATCAGGTGTTTCCCCCATGATCCGTGTTGACGGGGACGTACGTCGGGTCAATATCCCGCCGTTAGAAGCAAAAGACGTCAGCAGCCTCATCTACGATATTATGAATGATAATCAACGTCGTGACTATGAGCAAAATCTTGAGGTGGATTTTTCATTTGAAGTGCCAAATTTAGCGCGCTTTCGTGTTAACGCCTTTAATTCAAACCGTGGACCTGCCGCTGTTTTCCGAACTATTCCAAATCAGGTGCTGAGCTTAGATGACCTGGGTGCGCCAGATATTTTTACCAAGATTTCTGATAACCCTCGTGGCCTAGTGTTAGTGACAGGCCCTACAGGCTCTGGTAAATCAACCACGCTTGCAGCTATGGTAGATTATATTAATAACAACAAACATCACCATATTTTAACCATTGAAGATCCCATTGAATTTGTCCACGATAACAAGCAAAGCCTGATTAACCAACGTGAAGTGCACAGAGATACCCATAGCTTTAATGCCGCGCTAAGAAGTGCACTACGTGAAGACCCTGACGTTATTTTAGTTGGGGAGTTACGTGACCTTGAGACCATTCGCTTAGCACTTACTGCAGCGGAAACGGGGCACTTAGTATTTGGTACTTTGCATACCACCTCAGCGCCTAAAACCATAGACCGTATTGTGGATGTATTCCCCGGTGAAGAAAAAGACATGGTGCGCTCGATGCTGTCAGAGTCGCTGCAAGCGGTTATATCGCAAACACTGGTGAAAAAAGTAGGTGGTGGGCGAATAGCAGCGCATGAAATCATGCTGGGGATCCCTGCAATTCGCAACCTGATCCGTGAAGATAAAATTGCACAGATGTACTCAGCCATTCAAACTGGGGCGATGCACGGTATGCAAACCATGGATCAATGCCTTACAAACCTGTTAAACCGTGGCTTGATCACACAGCAAGATGCCCGTGCAAAAGCCCATGATAAAAACCAATTTAATAGCGGCTATTAAGTAGTGGTGCAGTGATGAATATAGAACCGTTTTTACAAACTATGGCTGATCAGCAAGCCTCTGATTTATTCGTTTCGGCCGGGCTTGCGGTGAGCGCTAAAATTGATGGTGAGCTCAGAGCGCTGAGTGAAGAAAGCTTAGACGCGGAGCAATCGCTCAATCTGGTCACTTCGATTATGAGTGACAAACAAAAGCAAGAGTTTTTTGATACCAAAGAATGTAACTTTGCGATAGCAAACGACATCGGTCGTTTTCGGGTCTCGGCATTTTGGCAAAGAGATTGTGCGGGCATGGTCATTCGTCGCATTGTTACCGTAATTCCTGACGTCAATGAGTTGGGATTACCATCGGTATTGACCGATGTCATTATGTCTAAACGTGGTTTGGTTTTATTTGTTGGTGGTACGGGTACGGGTAAGTCAACTTCGCTTGCAGCACTGCTTGGCTACCGTAATCGCAACCAACGTGGTCACATCTTAACGATTGAAGACCCGATTGAATTTGTACACCAACACCAAAAAAGCATTATTACTCAACGTGAAGTAGGCATTGACACCGACAGTTTCGAATCTGCGCTGAAAAGCTCTTTGCGCCAAGCGCCAGATGTAATTTTAATTGGTGAAATTCGCTCGCAAGAAACCATGGAGTATGCACTGAGCTTTGCTGAAACGGGGCATTTATGTGTCGCAACCCTTCATGCTAATAACGCCAACCAAGCAATCGACCGTATCATGCACTTAGTGCCAAAAGAAAAGCACGATAAACTTAAATACGACTTGGCGTTAAACCTGCGTGCTATTGTGGCGCAACAACTCGTGCCTTCTGCAAAAGGCGAAGGCCGCGAAGCTGCCATCGAGGTGTTACTGAACTCGCCTTTAGTGTCTGAACTTATTAAAAAAGGAGATATTGGCTCAATTAAAGAAGCGATGGCCAAATCGAAAAACATGGGCATGCAAACCTTTGACCAAGCACTGTTTGATCTCTACAAGCAGCAACGCATCAACTATGCCGATGCGCTGCACCATGCTGATTCGGCAAATGACCTACGCTTGATGATTAAGTTGCAAAATAACGATCAGAAGGGCGCTGGGTTCTTGCAGGGAGTTACGGTTGATGGTTTGGACACCAAAAACTAACTACAGCTTTTTTATTGCTGTTTGGCTGTTTTGCTTCACTAGCGTAACGAGCGCTAGTGAAGCTATTAATGTTTTTATTCGAGACGATGTATTAGCAGATTATCAACGTTTCGTGGGTGAGCGTGAGGTTACCAGCATCAGCGATTTCAGCGGGCAATATTTACGCCGTGATGTTGTGGATATGGTGATTGCTCAGCAAGCACTAAAAATAGGTGGGTTTGATAGAGAGTTTACTTTTTCTCCCGGATTTGTGAGCTTTCGAGAATCTAACCTGTTAGAAAAAGGCGAGCAGCTGTTGCATTTCGATAGCTATTGGCTCGCTGACTTGGTTGATAAAGGCCGTTTGCTTTTTATTAGTGCTCCTGTTATCAAAAAAGGGCAGTACTATGCTGGTATTTTCCATGGACCAAACAACCTTGCCGTCAAGCAGCTAAAAGACCCTGCTGAATTAAAGCAATTCACCGCAGTTTCCAGTCCTAAATGGCGCACAGATTGGCAAACGTTAACGTCGCTGTCACTGAAGCAGCTATTTGCTGAGCCTGAGTGGATTTCGCAAGCGCGCATGGTGACTAAAGGATGGGTCGATTTTATGTTGATGCCGTTAATTCCGAATCTGGATAATCACTTTGTACTGTCAGAAGTCGACTTAGTAGCAAACAAGCATTTAATTGTATTACTTAACGATAGTCGACATTTTGCTGTTTCTAAATTACACCCTGAAGGCGAGCGCGCATTTGCAGCATTGCAAAAAGGCCTTGGAATATTGCGGGCACAAGGTCATATTACCAAAGCATATGAGCAAGCGGGGTTAATACCTGATTTAACCAAATATCAAGTGGTCAACCCTGCTAAGTAAACACCAGCTATTTACTGTGTGCTTCGTGTTGTGTGTCTATCCAGTCGATTATGGTTTCAAGCGACCCTGGGGCGAAATGTGCTTTTTTTATCGAAAAAAGTGCATTAAAGGGCAATTCTGTTATTAATAAGCTGTGTGCTGCATTGGTCACTGTAATTTGTGTCAGGCTTGCGTGAGGTTGTTTTGAGTTCGCAAACGCGCGTGCAAATTCAGCTTGGCTGTGTTCAATATCGACATGCAGATCACTATCTCCAAACAGCGCAAGCATGGGTAGGTTAAGCTGACTAAACCCTTCAGCTACGTCGGCGTCGATGTTTTTTCTAACAAAGTTAAAGCGTGCTTCCTCTTTTATCGGGTCTGACATAAAAGGGTCTTGATGTAAGGGGGCTGAAAGATAGTGGTCGTAGCCTGCCTTTATTAGCTGATATTCTTTTTCACTTAGCTGCTGGATGCGTGCAATGGCGGCTTGATCATTCATGTCAATCTGTTTAGCTTCTACCAAGCGTATCCACATAGTGTATTGACTTTGAGACAGCCAGTTAGCAGCACCTCCAATAAGCACCATATAACTGATTTGTGGCTCGTCGTGCAAGTTGGCAAATACCCAGCTTGCTTGACTAAAGCCCATTAAACCAAGTTGACTGTGTTGATAACCGGCATCACGGAGATAGCGTATCGCATCTTTTACTTCTATGGCCCTGTCATTCATCGACTGTGATAGCCAGCTCCCTTGTGACTCACCAACCCCCGGCTTATCCCAAGAAAAAGTGGCAATATTCTTTTCGGCTAATAATTGAATGATAGGGAGATAAAAGCCTTTAGCGGTGCTATCCATGGCACCGTCACCGTGGACAAAAATAACAATAGGGTCGGACGCGGTATGCTGCTTGGGTTTATAAAACCGTCCAAACAGCTGCTGGTTGGCGGAATCAAAGGTATGAGTGGTGTAGTGGGGTTCGTTGTGTTCTGGTTGATTATTGCAGGCGGATAATACAAAAGCTAAAAAACAAAAGCATAATATGGCGAATAGATTGTGTTGCATCATCATGAGTTGTTTCCTTAACAAATAGATTCACTAGCACTATAAACCGCTTCCATGTTAGAAACAGTGAATAGTCGTTACAATGACATGTGAGGGTTAAATATGTTTTCATTTCAAAGCGCAGAGCAATCTGTTGCTCTATTTTGGGTTTGGTCCTAACTTGAATTTTGTGTTGATGGTTTAGGTGGTTTTGGGTACATTGGTCTTTTAAATATAGATTATTAAAAAGGACTCTTGTTAAGATGAAAAAGTTTATTGCACTAGCTGCGTTGGCCTTTTCTTTAAGTGCGAATGCGGCGTGGTTGAATAGCACGGCCGAAGTTGAAGATTTGGTCACTTACCCTGGTAATACGATACTATTTAAACTTAAAAATAATAATGGCACGAATATTTCGGCTTGTAGTAATAAAGAATATTTTGCTATTTCCAGTACTTACCCCGAAGAAGCTAGAGCGCGTTTATACAGTACGTTACTGGCAGCCACTATCTCTAAAACGCCCGTAACTATATCGTATAGTGATACAGGTAATTGTGAAGCTTGGGGAAACTCGCCAAGCGTTTATAGAAGAGTTACTCGCCTTACCTTGTAATTATTATTGGGAGGTGAATGTAGCTACTTGAGCGTTCTGCTGTGAATTTTTAGCTACATAAAAGGGAGGTTGTAAAATTGTATTTTATAGACTTCCCTATATTCATTTTATTTCAATAGCCGGCTTTTGTAGGCCTTCATATTGCGTGCACTATGCCCACATTGCTTCAAAATAGCTTTCTAGAATGATACAGGCAGACATGCCGTCAACCTTTCCTTTCGCAAGATTCTTGTAACCACCTTGTTCAAACAGGCGCGCTCGTGCATCGGTCGTGGTTAAGCGTTCGTCTTGCGTTTCTACTGGCAGGCGGAAGTGATTATGCAGACGATTGGCAAACTTCTTAGCCCTAAATGTTAGGTCTTGATTTGTACCATCCATATTGAGCGGTAGGCCGACTACTAATAAATTGGGTTGCCACTCGTTGATAAAAACGGCAATGTCGTCCCAGTTTGGAATGCCATCATTGGCTTTCACCGCGCCTAAGCTTGATGCTGTAGCGGTTATTTCTTGGCCAATAGCCAGACCGATGCTTTTGGTTCCAAAGTCAAAGCCCATAACACAGCGTTTGCCTTTTTCAGTTTTTTCTTTTTTGTTGTCCATGAATACTTCGTTTATTAACCCGAGCTTGGGGTAGAAGGTTAGTTTATGCGTGGCCTGCTTGTGAGCTTAATTGAGCCACGTCAATACCAAGCATTTGTACAGCCTTCTCCCAACGCTTTTCCGGTGGAGTGTTGAAAATGATTTCAGGGTCGGCCTCTACCACTAGCCAAGTATTTTCCTTTAGCTCTTTTTCTAGCTGACCGCTTACCCAACCTGCATAACCTAAGGTGATAATAAACCCTTCAGGGGAGTGCGAGGAGGTTAGCGACGCTAGCACATCTTTTGAGGTGGTGATCATAATGTCTGAGCTAAGCTCTTGACTGGAGGCATAGCCTAACTTTGGCGTGTGCAACACGAACCCTCTGTCAGTGTGAACAGGGCCTCCTGCATAAATATTGACTTTAGCCGCTTGGCTAGATTTGTCGTTATCAATATCAATTTGATCAAGCAATTCGCCTACAGTGATATCGATAGGGTGATTAACCACCAACCCCATCGCCCCATCTTCATTGTGTTCACAAAGATAGGTTACCGTATGATTGAAAAAAGGGTCGTCCATGCTAGGCATTGCCACTAAAAAATGGTTAGCGAGTGATTTCATAACCTGACCCCCTTAATGGTTAATTTTTAGTATGGTCGAGTTTTCGCTCGATCGCATCATAAAACTTGTCCATAATTGAAATGTCATAGGCCGCTTCAATTTCTTTAACGCAAGTGGGCGCCGTGACATTGATTTCAGTGAGCTTGTCGCCAATGATATCAAGTCCAACAAAAATAAGCCCTTTTTCTCTTAATGTTGGTGCAATTGCTTCGGCTATTTGGCGATCTGAATCGCTAATAGGTCTGGCTTCACCACGGCCTCCCGCGGCCAGATTACCGCGCGTTTCTCCCCCTTGAGGAATACGAGCTAAGCAATACGGCATAACTTCTCCATCAACAACCAAGACACGTTTGTCACCATCTTTAATTGCTGGGATATAATTTTGCGCCATGGCGTAACGTGAGCCGTGCTCGGTGAGTGTTTCGCAAATAACTCCAATATTGGCATCATCTTGCTTGACTCTAAAAATAGAAGCACCACCCATACCATCTAATGGTTTGAGAATAATATCACCATGTTTGGCAAGGAAGGCTCGAATTTGCTGTTGGCTACGGGTGACCAATGTATCTGGTGTGTGTTCACTAAACCATGCGGTAAATAGCTTTTCATTGGCATCACGTAAACTTTGTGGTTTGTTGACAATGAGGCTGCCAGCAAGCTCTGCGCGTTCGAGAATGTAAGTGGCATAAATATATTCGGTATCAAACGGCGGATCTTTTCGCATTAGGATAACATCAAGGTCGCCCAAGTCGATTTCTTGTTTTTCCTCTAGCTCATACCAATGAGCCGTGTCGTCAAATACCTGTGCCTTCGCCGCGGTTGCTTTGGCAACGCCTTGATACAAGAACAGATCATTCATTTCCATATAGTACAATTCATAACCGCGCTGCTGTGCTGCCAGCATCATCGCGAATCCCGTGTCTTTTTTAATATTAAAGCCACTGATTGGATCGGAAATGATCCCTAATTTAATTGTCATAGACGTTCCCATTGAGCATACCGGTTGTAATCATGATATGGGGGTTGCTCTGTGTATTTAAAGTGCTAAATCGCCAAATTGTAGTTGCAGTGCGCTTAATACCGTTAATGCCGCTGTTTCTGTTCTGAGCACGCGAGGGCCCAAACGCACATCTATAAAGCCTTGCTCCGTTGTTGCTGCGAGTTCTTCATCGGTAAACCCTCCTTCTGGACCTACTAAAAAGCGGATCCCAGATTGAGTGTAAGGGAGGGTTTTGATGGAGTGCTCTGCACGTGGATGGAGGGTGACTTTAAGCTCGTCACTTTGTTGTGCGAGCCACTGAGCAAGTTCCATCGGCGGGTGGATCACTGTCACCGTGTTACGCCCTGATTGTTCTGCGGCAGCAATGGCTATCTTTTGCCATTGTTGATGTTTTTTAGCTAAGCGCTCACCACTCAATTTAACGCCGCAGCGGGTGGTAAATAAGGGCGTAATCTCACTGACACCAAGTTCAACCGACTTTTGAATGGTAAAGTCCATTTTATCACCGCGAGAAATGCCTTGGCCGAGATGAATGTGAAGGGGAGACTCTACGTCTTTATCTTCAAATGCTTCAGGAATGGCTACGACTTTCTTTTTTCCAACTTCGCTAAGTTGACACAGGTACTCACCACCTTGACCGTTAAACAGGCTAACTTTGTCTTTGGTTGTCATTCTCAGTACGCGGCCTATGTGACCTGCTGCATCATCATCCAGCGCAACTGGCACACCAATTTCTAGCGGTGAATCTTGATAAATATGTGGAATACGCATAATTCAAATATAAAGTGACTATTGTTGGCAATGGTAAGCGCTCGCGCGGTGTTAGTCTAGGTTACTTTTGCTTTACCGCACAGTAAGCCGGTGAGTTTGGCGAGCAACAAGTCTGGGTCTGACAGTCCAGCCGTTTCGGGGTGGCAGGATAAATGGTTGATAGTGGCCTGTGAGCGCAATAAGTCCACCTGAAACCCTTGTGGTGATTGCTCGATCAAAAAACGATGTGGGTGCAGTGAGTCAAAGATAAAACGCTGCTCTTCGCTTGCAAGGTGATAGTCAAGCGAGTAAAGCAGTATTGCGTTGATATTATGATGGCGGTGGAGATAACTGGCGAGCTCAGAGACGCTGATTTCGTTATCAAAATCACAGTAGCAGTAGTCTTTAATTTGTTCGTTGAACATCATTTTAAGCATTTGTTTGGTGTTGTCGCCAGCAATAATAATGTTGCTGGCGCCTGTTGTGCGTATGTTTTGTAAATGCTCGACCAGTTCTAGGCTAAAATCCCAATTGCTATCTACCAGCAGAAATCCATCACTCAGAGCATTCATGCAATATTGCGTTACACCGAAAACAGGTTAATAAGTAAATAGCCCATAGAGCAGAAAACCGCAAACTCTAGGCATGCAATCCCGACATTATCCTGATGGTCTACTTCTAGGCCAATATTGACCTTTGGCAGCGATAAATGCAGCAGCACATAACTGCCAATGTAAAGAAATAACCACATAACCCCACAATGCAGCACAATAGAAAATAGGTTTTCGACGACTTTTGCTCCGTGATATGGCGCACTGTGCAGTCCTGCATACATAGCTAATGCAAGGCCTATTGTTTTTCCAGCGTAGCGAATACCAATAGAGGTGTTTCTAAGATTAAAGTTCTGCTGTAAAGACGCTCCTTGATTGAACTTAGCAAAGCGACTTTCTCGGATTTTGCTATCTAGCGTAAACAAAAGCTGTAAAAGCATAAAGCCAAGCGCTACTACCAGTAGGTCGCTCCACCCTTTGGGATGTACCCAGTGGTATAACCCCAGCACCAGAATCGTATTTCCAAGCAACATGCCAGAATCTACCATAGCGGCGCAAATGTTTTGCTTTAAAATCGCCTCTTCCTCGTCAAATTGATACAGAATCCATTTGCGATGCACCCATTGTCCTAAATAGACAAATGCGATCACTAAGCCAACATGTAAGGCCACTTGTAATGGGTAAGTTTGTGCTTTCACAACGCCCAAATCATTGAATAGATAAGCCACGCATACACATAGCATAGTCACTTGGCTGGCATAGCTGATCCCGAGTGCAAAATTGTCGCGTTGTGCTAACTCCTCGTCGAGTAAATTGTTGGCACTACGCTGGATGAGGAGGCGCAGTAAAATGGTGAGTGCACAGACGATAACAAAGCAAATCAAAATCGCTAAAAAATTGATATTGTTTAAAGACAAATAACTCATACTCGGTGTAAGGTTGTGTTTTAGATAGAGTTACTATAACACTGCTCACTCAGAGAGCCAGTTAACCGTGGAGTTTTTTATGTCGGAATTGTTTGCTCAAACCGGGCTGAATACGCTTGCCCAAGCGCGTTACCAAGAGATTTATGGTGATGCTCCGATGGAACCTAAAATTGCACAATTACTGGCGCTGAGCGATTTTGCTCACCGTATCTTGTCGCGGTTTCCTGAGTGGGGAGCTTGGTTACTAGATGAGACGCAGATGCAAAAGCGTGACTGCCCAGATGTATTTGATTTTTCATCGGTACTTGCTGATGAAAAGCAAGCATTTGCGCAATTACGTCATTATCGTTTGAAGTATTGGCTTAAAGTAATGTGGCTAGATTTAATCGCAGATAATGAGATTGATGACAGTATTGAGTATATTTCAGCACTTTCTGATACGCTAATTTCGAACGCCTACCAATGGGCTTATTTAAGTACAGAAGCACAATCTGGCTCGCCAAAAGATGAAGCGGGCAACCCGTTACCTATGACGATTTTAGGAATGGGTAAGCTTGGAGGTAAAGAGCTTAATTTTTCCTCAGATATTGACTTGATATTTGCCTATCCTCGCAGTATTGCGACTTCGGGAGGGCGCAGAAGCATTGAATCTCAGGTGTTTTATACTCGGGTTGCCCAAAAGTTGATAGCAGCTTTAAACCAAGTAACCATAGATGGTCAAGTGTTTAGGGTCGATATGCGTTTGCGGCCCTTTGGTGATAGTGGCCCTTTGGTAATGAGCTATGCAGCGATGGAAGATTATTATCAAGACCAAGGTCGGGAGTGGGAACGTTATGCCATGCTCAAGGCTCGCCCAATCGGAGAGCCTTCCGTTTATTGGCAAGAGTTTTATGAGTTGATCCGACCATTTGTGTATCGTCGCTACATCGACTTTTCAGTGATCGATTCGCTACGAAAAATGAAACATATGATAGCCCAAGAAGTGAGACGCAAAGGCCTTACAAACAATATCAAGCTCGGGGCTGGTGGTATTCGTGAGGTTGAGTTTATTGTACAGGCGTTGCAACTTATTCGTGGTGGCCGTGAACTTCCGTTGCAAACTCCATCCTTGTTAACTGCGCTGGAGCAACTTGAAGCTCTAGAGATTATCCCCCAAGAGGTAAAAAATACCTTGCACGATAACTACTTAGTGCTAAGAAAAGTTGAGCAATACTTGCAAGCGTTTGATGATAAACAAACGCAAACGTTACCAGATAATACGACTGACTGCTCGCGCTTAAGCTACTTATTGCGTTGTGATGACTACCAGGGCGTTGATAAGTACCTAAATCGGGTGATGGAGAATATTCGCGCTGAGTTTAGCCAAGTGATTGGTGATCCTCCTGAGGAAGAATTAGAGGAAGATGATAGCGCAGCATATGCCTGGCAAACGGGTGAAATTGCTCAGCTTGGTGACTGCAAAGCGCAGCCGTGTTTCGACCGGTGGCAATCTGATCTTGCAGAGTTTAAGCAAGGGCTAAGTAAAAAGCAGGCAGGAACTCGAGGTCGAGATATTTTAGATAAATTAATGCCTGCGCTACTACGTGAGTTGAGCAAGCAGAATATGGAACCTGCACTTGCTCGGGTGCTTGGTGTGATCAATAAAGTTGTCTCACGTACGGCTTATTTGGAGCTACTTTACGAGAATAATGGTGCATTAACACAACTCATCAAGCTGTGTTGTCACAGCGCTTGGATAGCTGAGCATATTGCTAAGTACCCTATACTGCTTGATGAGCTGATTGACCCACAGACTCTATACAAACCTTTGCCGCTCAGCGCCTATAAGAGTGAGATTCAACAAGCGTTCTTACGTATTGACGCGCAAGATGTGGAAATGCAAATGGAGGCGCTGCGACAATTTAAGCAAACCCACCAGCTAAAGGTCGCCGCAGCCGACGCCACAGGGGTGTTGGATATAATGAAAGTCAGCGATCATTTAACCGCATTAGCAGAGGCAATTATTGCAAAAGCCGTGGATATCGCTTGGGGTCATATGGTGGAGCGTTACGGTGCGCCAGAAGGCGCTACGATTGCAGAGAAAGGGTTTGCAGTTATAGCCTATGGTAAAGCGGGAGGCTATGAACTAGGTTATAACTCTGACCTCGATTTAGTGTTTGTGCACAATCGCGATGGCGAAAGTCATACGGTCGGCGATAAGTCGATTTCATCAAGACAGTTTTATATGAAGCTAGCCCAACGGTTAATGCACCTTTTTAACACTAAAACATTGTCGGGCACCCTGTATGAATTAGATACACGACTTCGTCCTGAAGGTAACTCTGGCCTACTGGCAATCAATCTTGAGAGTTTTTACCAATATCAATGTGAGCAAGCTTGGACTTGGGAGCATCAAGCGTTAGTCAGGGCGCGTATGGTACTTGGTGAAGAAAACATGTATACACGGTTTAATGAAATCCGCCATGCTGTTTTGACGCAACAGCGTGATAGCGCCAAGTTAGCACAGGAAGTGCGTAAAATGCGTGAAAAAATGCGCCAGCACCTTAATCAAGATAACGACCATCAGTTCGATTTAAAGCAAGGTATTGGTGGTATGACAGACATTGAATTTATTAGTCAATATATCGTATTAAAACATAGTCATACCTATCCTCAGTTGTGTACTTATCCAGATAATATTCGCATTCTAGAGCAGGCTAGGGCGGTTGCTATGATCGATGAAAGTGAAATGGACACATTGATCTCAGCGTATTGCCAATTTAGAGATAGGTATCATTTTAACAGCTTGAATCAGCTTGGAAGAACGGTTGAGCGCCTGGAGTTTGACCAGTACGCTCAACAGGTGAGCCAAGTTTGGCAGAGGCTATTAGGTTAACCTGCCAGCTTGCGACAATTTTCTCGAACATACAGCGGTGGATTTTCCGTGATCACCGCTGCTCGCTCGCGAGGGCAGAAAAAGGTATATACCTGAAACTCAAAGTCGTCGTTGATTGCCGTACCGACTTGGTAAAGCGCGGTGACAAAGTCCGTATCGAGGCGGAAGTGGTATTTCACCACATAGTCCCGCTCTAAATACCAAAATAGCTCTATCCCTTCTGCTTTTGCTTGCTGTGATAGCACGTCTTTTAAGGTGTCTCCGGTTTCAAAGCGTCTGGGTTGCTTTTCTCCTGTCCACCTTGAGTTAGATGGTTTTACTGCTAACGCACGTTGCGCTAGCGCATCATCCAAAGGAAAAGTGGGTTTTCCTAGGGTGATCACATACTTTTCGCGATCGGTATCGCGGTTACTTATTCTATTTCTAAAACTTTCGTAAAATTGCGACAGACCTTGCGCGGCGACGTTGGTGGTTTCTTTAAAGTTCATGCTTTTTGAGGCACCAAAAAGAAAATAGTAGGCAGCCCAAATAAGCAACACCCCAAGAGAAAGGTGTTTCGTCCAAAACCAAATTGACGATAATTTATTTTTTTTCTTCCTAGCCATTTCAAACTACTCCAAGCCTCTAATAAAGCGAAGGTGCCTTTTCGTCTGGGCGCGTTTTAAAGCGTCGATGAACCCACATGTATTGATCAGGTGCACAGCTAATTGCTTGCTCCATTCTTTCGTTGACGCGAGTAACATCAGCAAGATCGTTGCCACTTGGAAACGCCTCCATAGCAGGCTGTATATCTAGATGATACATCCCTTTACTGTCTCTCGTACAGTGTAAGCTTAAAGTATCAGCATTCTTGCTTGCTGAAAATAATAAAGTACCAGTAGTTGATGCTGCATCAGGAACGGCAAAAAAGGGGGCGAATTCGCAGCGCTTACGGCCATAATCTTGATCTGGTAGATAGTAACACACGCGTTTGCTAGCTAAGGTTTTTAGTAAGCCTTTTACGTCACGTTTCGTGACTAAGTATTCATTTGAACGCAAGCGACCACGAGTCATAAAAAACTCCATCAGAGCATTGTTATGCGGTCGGTAAAAGCCTACTCCTTGCGTCTTTGTGCCTAGTACTCGACCAATCATTTCCAAGTGCAACATATGCGGCACTAATAATAAAACGCCTTTGTTCTGCTTTTGTGCAGCGTCAATATGTTCTAAACCATTAATAGAGCCAACTACTCTGTTTACTCGCCACTCAGGCCACCACCATGCCATACCGGTTTCAAGCGTTGCGATGCCGGTATTTTCCATATTTTTAAGTAACATAGCTTTGTGCTCGGCTTCGCTGAGGTGTGGAAAGCACAGTTTTAAATTTACATCCGCAATATGACGACGTCGCTTCATATATTTATGCACCAAACGACCCAGCCCTCTTCCCATTGCAAACTGCCATTTTTGCGGCAGCCACGAAATAATGTAAAGAAAGAAGACACCTAGCCAAGTTAGCCAATATTTAGGTGCCAAAAATGACCATTTAAAAGGTGAATGTGTAACCAAAGTAATGTACCTAAGACTCTAATGGAGGGGCTAGTTTAGCGATATCGATGTAAAAATACAAAAGCCAGCAAAAGCTGGCTTTTTCTAAGTTATGTATCGCAGCGCTTAGTCTGCAATCAAGCCTTGGTTAATGGCTTCAAGATCGGCGCGCGATAATGTGCCCGCGGCTTGCTTTAAGCGAAGCGATGACAACACATAACGATAGCGAATATCTGCTAGATTACGTTTTGCGTTATACAGATTTTGTGTGCTTACTAGTACGTCAACAATAGTACGAGTACCCACATCAAAACCAGCTTCAGTTGCTTGCAACGCGCTTTCTGCAGAAACAACTGCTTGCTCTAGTGCGCGGTAGGTGGCAACGTCAGACACAACTTGGTTATATGAGGTGATAACAGAGCGGGTCATGTTACGCATCGCAGCTTCCATATCTTCACTACTTGCAACAAAGTTTGCACGTGCTTGATCGGTTGCCGCAACGGTTCTACCACCTGAGTAAATTGGCACGTCTAGGGTGAGTGAAACAGACGTTTCGTCACCGCGTGGAGCGTGCTGTCTACCTGTGGTATCAGCCAGTGAGTCACTGTAAGTTGCATTTAGGTTTAATGTTGGGTAGTGGCCAGCATTCGCTAAATCAATTTGGTCTTTCGCGATGTCTACAGCAGACTTTGCTACTTGCAGGTCTAAGTTTTTGTCTTTTGCAACTTCGATAAAATCAGTAGGAGCCTGAGTTGGTTTTACCGTTGAAAAAGTCTCAGTATTTAACTTATCCAGCTTCGCGTGATATTTACCTGTGATGGTACGTAAAGTTTCACGTGCGGTTTCAACCGTATTGCCCGCGATAATTTCGTCTGCTACGGCACGGTCATACTGTGCTCTGGCTTCATGCACATCAGTGATTGCCGTAAGGCCCACTTCGTAGCGCTGTTTTGTTTGCTCTAACTGACGCTCGATAGCACGTTTTTCTGCTTGCACAAACTCGAGGCTGTCTAGTGCACTCAACACATTAAAATAACCCTCGGCAATACGTACAATCAGAGATTGTTTTTGTTGCTCATATTGAGTTACCGCTTGCATTGCACGCTTCTCGGCAATAGATAAGCTCTGCCAAGTCGACATATCAAAGATAGTTTGGTTAAGCGTCACCGAGCGACTAAACGTGTCTCTGTCTGACTCCATCAGGGTATAACCCGTAGCGTCATTTTGTGTGCTTGGTGCACCCTCAGAGTTAACGTCTGAATAGCTCATTCTAAAACCAAGTTGCGGTAGTAATACCCCTAGTGCTTGGTCTTGCGCATATTTTTGCGCATCAGCCTGTGCTTTTGCTTTTAATACGGTAGGATCGTTAGCCGTTGCAATGTCGTATACTTGCAGTAGGTCTTCCGCGTGGGACAGGCTGCTTGAAAGTGCGCACGACAAACCAACAACTAAAGATAGTAGAGTTTTTTTCATTTTTCGCTCAGTCCTTAGACAATTTTTATACTGTCAGCATGTTACCCTGTTTTTGCAGCCCAATTAAAGACTAAATGCGTAAAACATCGCCAACAAGTGTAACAGAATATAATAAATACCACTGGGGTATTGTAATGTGGAAAAAGTTAAAGGTAAACGACTTCGTTTACTTATTCAGATATGACCCTACTATAAGGTCGATTGGTTAGCTTTTAAACCGTAGCTGTTAAAAAATACAGGATTATTTTATGAAACCTTTGAGTCAGTTTAATAAAGGCGACGTCAATGTTTCTTCTATAGAAACAATCTTCGATGGTTTTTTTACTATTCACAAGTATCAGTTTACTCATGCATTGTTTGAAGGTGGAGTCTCACAAACGGTAACCAGAGAGATTTTGGAGCGAGGTCACGCAGTCGCCATCCTGCCTTATGACCCCGTCACAGAGCATGTATTACTTATTGAGCAAATTCGAATAGGGGCAATGGCGTCGAAAAATACCCCTTGGCTATTGGAATGTATTGCTGGCATGGCCGAAGGCTGTGAGGATTATGAATTTGTCGCCCGAAAAGAAGCAAAAGAAGAAGCGGGTCTTGATCTAGATGAGCTAATTTACATGCGCTCTTACTTATCGAGCCCAGGGGGCACAACTGAGCGCTTATATTTGTATTTGGCGCTTGCGGATTTGTCTGAGGCCGGTGGTGTTTTTGGTCTAGATGAGGAGCATGAAGACATCAAAGTGCATGTGATGCCACTTGATGAGGCGTTAGCCCGTTTGGATAATGAGGAAATCGATAACGCTGCCACCGTTATTAGTCTACAATGGTTGGCATTAAATAAAGCGCGGATCTCAAAAGCAGTTTAGGAGTCGTATTTTTGTCACAAGTGCTGAGTTCAAAGCAGTATATTCAATCGCTGCCTCGCTATATTACCCTATGCGAGCGCAATTATTTGCGTGCGCTGAAGTTGCTGCCAGAAGAAGCGATTGGAGAGCGTCGGGTGATAGATCTTGCGTCGGCTCGATACTGCTTAAGTGTTGAAGGGGTGAGCAAATACACCACCGACATTCGTATTGAACAAATGGCCACGGTAAGCACTCACTTACCGCATTTCTCCTTGTCTGTTCGTTTATATCATGATGCAAAAGTGGCTGAAGTCATTCACCGTGATTATCACCGTCGGATCAAACCATCTTATGGTTATCCCAACCCAGATATGCACCAAAAAGACGAAAAGTATCAAATTAATGCGTTTTTAGCAGACTGGCTGATGGTGTGTTTGGAAAAGGGCCGAGTGCATTTAAATTGGGATGTAAATAATGGCCTGGTTTGATGCTGAATTGAGAGTCGAGAAGTCGCAAATTCGCATTGCTCACTTTACCGATAGCCACTTATTTGCTGATCAAACCGGAGAATATTTTGGTGTAAACACCGCTTTAAACTTCGAACGGACGTTAGCTGCAATGGCACAAGAAGAATTCGATTTTGTGGTATTTGGCGGTGATTTAACGCAGGATCATAGTGCTGAGTCTTATCAGCTTTTTGCCCGTTTAGTTGCACAAAGCCCGTTGCAGTGCCCTGTACTGTGGGTGCCAGGTAACCATGACGATGTGTCGTTGCTTGAGGAGATCAGCTGCGGGCAAATTTTTTGTCACAAGCGCGTTTGTGGTCCGTTTGGGCAAGTCCTGTTGGTGAACTCCAAAAGCGAGACTCCGGCTGGGTGGTGCAATGAAGAGCATATGGCTGAGTTGGCACATCATCTCAATCGTAAGACCATTGTGTTTGCCCATCACCACCCTAAACCCATTGACGGTTATTTAGATAAGCATATGCTTGAGAATGGCCCAAAACTACTAAACACACTCGTCGATACAAATCAGGTTGTTGGACTGTTTCATGGTCATGTGCACCATGAATATCAACAACGTTTTCGAGCTCTGCCTGTTTTTGCAACCCCAGCTACCTCAATTCAATTTGAGAAATACACGGTTGATTGGCAACAGCGCGACTTGGGTCCAGCTTATCGACAAATTAGCTTCACTGAGCATGGAATAGAAACAGAGGTAAGATGGCTCGAAAGGTAGTTTATATTCACGGCTTCAACAGCTCAGAATTATCATACAAAGCAACGGCATTTGGCGAATATATGTCTGATAAAGCCACGCCTTACCTTGTGCCTAGGCTCCATTTTGACCCGCGAGTCGCCATGGCACAGTTGGATAGCGTCATTGATTCTGATACTGTGTTATTAGGTAGCTCGTTAGGCGGTTACTACGCCACCTACTTTTCACAACATAAGGGCTGTAAAGCGGTGCTGATAAACCCAGCAGTTAGGCCTTTTTCACTATTAAACGACTACCTTGGACCACAATACAATCCCTATCAGGATTGTCATTATGAGTTGTCGCAAGCACATATCGCAGCATTAAGGTCGTGCTATGTGGAGCAGCTTACTAGTCCAGAAAACTTGCTGTTATTGCAACAAACAGGCGATGAGGTGCTGCCTTTTGAACAAGCCGTGCGTTATTATAGCCACTGTCGTCAGATTATAGAGTTTGGTGGGGATCATAGCTTTGTCGAGTTTTCACGCTATTTTGCTACCATCGCCAAATTTTTAAATATCAGAACTTAAAATCTATGCACAAACCGCTGCGTAAAACGTCATGTTGTGCATATACTAGCGGATAAAAAGATAACTAGAACTAGCCTATGAGTCAGCAAAACTATAATGCCGAAGCTATTGAGGTACTCAATGGTTTAGAGCCCGTTAAGCGCCGCCCTGGCATGTATACCGATACCACACGACCGAATCACTTAGGTCAAGAGGTTATCGATAACAGTGTCGATGAGGCCTTAGCCGGACATGCCACCAAAATCGACGTGATCCTCCACGAAGATAACTCTTTTGAGGTGATCGATGACGGTCGAGGAATGCCGGTGGATATCCACCTGAAGAGGGAGTGCCGGGAGTTGAATTGATCCTGACCAAGCTTCACGCTGGTGGTAAGTTTTCTAACAAAAATTATCAATTCTCCGGTGGTCTTCACGGGGTGGGGATATCAGTTGTAAATGCGTTATCGACTCGAGTAGAGATTACCGTTAAACGTGATGCTCAAGTATACGAAATGGCATTTGAACATGGTGATAAAGTCGAAGATTTAAGAGTGACCGGAAGTGTTGGTAAACGCAATACCGGTACTTCTGTACACTTTTGGCCAGATGCTAGTTATTTTGATTCAGCTAATTTTTCACTAACAAAACTCAACCACTTATTAAAAGCCAAGGCTGTATTGTGCCCAGGGCTGCGTATTCGTTTTGTAAATAAACAAACAAAGGAAACGCAAGAGTGGCACTATGAGGCTGGGTTAGAAGATTATTTAAAAGACAGTGCTGAAGGCTATGAAGTGCTGCCAAAGTCTCCTTTTACTGGAAGCTTTAGCGGATCTACAGAAGGCGTAGATTGGGCGCTGCATTGGTTACCTGAGGGTGGTGAGTCCATCGCAGAGAGCTATGTAAACTTAATTCCTACCGCACAAGGCGGAACTCATGTGAATGGCTTGCGTCAAGGCTTGCTGGAAGCCATGCGTGAGTTTTGTGAATTTAGAAACTTGATCCCGCGTGGTGTTAAGCTAACACCAGATGATGTGTGGGATCGCTGTAGTTATGTTTTATCGGTCAAAATGCAAGACCCACAATTTGCCGGTCAAACCAAAGAAAAACTGTCATCTCGCTCTTGTGCTACGTTTGTTTCAGGCATCGTTAAAGACGCCTTTAGTTTATGGCTAAACGAGCATACAGAAACCGCAGAATTACTTGCTGAGCTGTGTATCAGTAATGCGCAAAAACGTTTACGCGCCGCGAAGAAAGTAGTCCGTAAGAAAGTAACCTCGGGCCCAGCCTTACCGGGCAAATTAACCGACTGCTCTGGTAGCGAAACAGAGCGCTCTGAAATCTTCTTGGTGGAAGGGGACTCGGCGGGTGGCTCGGCAAAACAAGCTCGAGATCGCGAGTTTCAAGCTATTATGCCGCTTAGAGGTAAAATCCTTAACACTTGGGAAGTAGAGTCTGGACAGATTTTAGCGTCTCAGGAAGTACATGATATTTCAGTGGCGCTGGGTATCGACCCTGATTCTGAAGACTTATCTGGTTTGCGCTACGGCAAAGTGTGTATTCTTGCGGATGCGGACTCCGACGGACTTCATATTGCAACTTTGTTGTGTGCGTTATTTGTAAAGCATTTCCCTGAGCTGATTCGCAAGGGCCATGTATTTGTTGCCATGCCTCCGCTATTTCGTATTGATGTTGGTAAAGAGGTTTACTATGCCCTTGATGAAGATGAGAAAAAGGGCATTTTAGACCGCATTGAAGCGGAGAAAAAGCGCGGCAAAGTGAATGTACAGCGATTTAAAGGTCTGGGTGAAATGAACCCAATGCAATTACGCGAAACCACCATGGATCCAAATACGAGACGGTTAGTACAGCTGACATTGGACGAGCCTGAGCAGACGCTTGAAATGATGGACATGCTATTAGCTAAAAAGCGCTCTGGTGACCGTAAAGTTTGGCTTGAGCAGCACGGAGATAAGGCCGAGGTTTAATATGAAAAAACAAAATAAACTGACCACATTAACCACCGCACTTGCCGCAGCACTGTTAAGCTCGCATGCGTTGGCTAATGATATTCTTTCACGCCTTTCAGTACCGACAGGGTATGAGCTAAGCTACTTTGCTAAAGACGTTGAGAACGCCAGACAAATGGCCGTTGGCAAAGATCGCACTGTTTATGTTGGCTCTCGCAAAGCGGGCAAAGTGCATGCACTCATTGATAATAATCGTGATGGCGTAGCCGATAAAAAAATCTTAGTGGCAGATGGGCTTAATATGCCCTCTGGTATCGCGTTAAAGGACGGCGACTTATATGTTGCCGAAGTTGAACGTATTGTGCGTTTTAAGCAGATCGCGAAAAACCTTAAAGCACCAGTAAAAGAAGTGGTGTTTGATGATTTACCAGACAAACGTCACCACGGCTGGAAATATCTCACCGTATCGCCTGAAGGTGAACTTATCATTCCTGTCGGCGTACCTTGTAATATTTGTGCCGAAGACCCTAAATTTGGTCGTATATTCTCGCTTAATCTGCAAACCAAACAGCTGTCGACTATTGCCAAAGGTGTTCGTAACTCTGTGGGGTTTGATTACCACCCAGTGACTGGCAAATTATGGTTCAGTGACAATGGTCGCGACATGATGGGAGATGATATTCCACCGTGTGAAATCAATCGCGTAGATGAAGTTGGCCAGCATTTTGGCTTCCCATACGTACACGGTGGTAGTGTACTTGACCCTGAATTTGGCGAAGGTAAGTCAGTGACTGACTACACCATGCCTGCACTTGCGCTGCAAGCACACGTTGCGCCGTTAGGGATCCACTTCTATCGTGGTGAGCAATTTCCAAAAGCGATGAAACATCAACTGTTTGTTGCCGAGCATGGTTCATGGAACCGCAGCAAAAAAGTGGGTTATCGCGTGATGCTTGCTAATGTAGAAAATGGCAAAATTACCAGCTATGAGCCTTTCCTTACCGGCTTTATGGAAAACGAAACCACTTATGGTCGTCCCGCTGCAGTCGCTGAGCTTAGCGATGGTAGCCTACTCGTTTCCGATGATTACGCCAATGCAATTTATCGCATCAGCTACAACAACAAGTAAGGTGTAACATGACAGATCCTCAAGCCTTGTCGTTGCAGGGCATTGAACAACTTGCAATGGGCCGTTTTACTGAAGACGCCTATTTGAATTATTCCATGTACGTGATCATGGACAGGGCATTACCACACATTGGTGACGGCCTGAAGCCAGTACAGCGTCGTATTGTTTATGCGATGAGTGAATTGGGCTTATCTGCTCAAGCAAAATATAAAAAATCTGCCCGTACCGTCGGTGATGTACTCGGTAAATACCACCCCCACGGTGATAGCGCTTGTTACGAAGCGATGGTACTGATGGCGCAGCCTTTCTCATACCGCTATCCACTGGTAGATGGTCAAGGTAACTGGGGGGCAGCGGACGACCCTAAGTCATTTGCTGCAATGCGTTATACCGAAGCACGGTTATCTAAGTTCTCCGAAGTACTATTGAAAGAGCTTGGTCAGGGCACGGTAGATTGGACCGCTAACTTTGACGGTACTTTAGATGAACCTAAGGTATTGCCTGCACGTTTACCGCATATCTTATTGAATGGCGTGACGGGTATTGCTGTTGGTATGGCAACCGATATTCCACCACACAATGTCCGCGAAGTCGCAGAAGCCTGTTGTTTGCTATTGGATAAGCCAAAAACTGAACTAGAAGAAATTCTAGACTTAGTTAAAGCACCAGATTATCCAACCGATGCGGAAATTATTACGCCGCAGGAAGAAATCAAAAAATTGTACACCACAGGCCGTGGCTCAATCAAAATGCGTGCGGTATACACCGAAGAGCAAGGGGAAGTGGTGATCACTGCATTGCCACACCAGTGTTCAGGCGCCAAGGTACTAGAGCAAATCGCCGCCCAGATGACGTCGAAAAAGCTTCCGATGGTGGCGGACTTACGTGATGAATCGGATCACGAAAACCCGACCCGAATCGTCATTGTACCGCGCTCAAACCGAGTTAAAGTCGAGCCTTTGATGGCACACTTATTTGCCACCACGGATCTTGAAAAGAACTATCGTGTAAATCTGAATATGATCGGCCTAGATGGTCGCCCGCAAGTGAAAGATTTACGCCAGATTTTATCTGAGTGGTTAATATTCCGTCGTGAAACGGTGCGCAGACGTTTGCAGTATCGCTTAGACAAAGTCCTTGCTCGTTTGCATATTCTTGAAGGTTTGATGATTGCGTTTTTGAACATTGATGAAGTCATCGAAATCATTCGCAATGAAGACAAACCGAAAGAAGAGTTAATGTCACGTTTTGGCCTTTCTGATAAGCAGGCCGAAGCGATCTTAGACCTAAAACTACGCCATCTTGCGAAACTTGAAGAAATGAAGATCCGAGGCGAGCAGGATGAGCTAGAAAAAGAGCGTGATGGACTGGAAAAAACCTTGGGCTCTGAGCGTCGCATGTCGACACTGATGAAAAAGGAAATTCAAGAAGCGGCTGAACTTTATGGGGATGATAGACGCTCTCCTGTGGTTGAGCGCGGTGAAGCCAAAGCGCTAAGTGAAAAAGATCTTATTCCATCTGAATCTGTCACTGTGGTGTTATCTGAAAAGGGCTGGGCGCGAGTTGCTAAAGGCCATGATATTGACGCCGAAGGCTTAAACTATCGTTCTGGAGACAGTTATAAAGCCTCAGCCAAAGGGAAAAGCAATCAGCCAGCGGTGTTCTTAGATACTTCGGGGCGCGCCTTTGCTACCGATGCCCATAGTTTACCTTCAGCTAGAAGCCAAGGCGAACCGATGACGGGTCGCTTTAATTTAGGGCCTGGGTGTAATTTTGAGCATGTGGTCATGGGGGAGGAAAAAGCAACCTACTTAATGGCAACCGATGGCGGCTACGGCTTTATCAGCGAGTTCGTTGATATGGTTAGTAAGAATAAAAATGGTAAAGCATTTGTAAGCGTACCAAAAGGCGCGCATTTGATGGCGCCAATTCAGGTATTCGATGTTGCCACTGATATGTGTATGGCAATTTCAAGCGAAGGGAGAATGTTGCTATTCCCATTACGTGACCTACCTAAGTTGGGTAAAGGGAAGGGGAACAAGATTATCTCTATACCTAGTGCCAAGGTACAAAGTCGTGAGGAATATGTCAAAGTGCTGGCTGTGGTGCCAGAAGGAGTGTCTGTTACCCTACATGCTGGCAAGCGCAAGCTTACGCTTAAGCCAAGTGACTTAGAGCACTATTATGGTGAGCGTGGACGCAGAGGTAATAAGTTACCTCGGGGATTACAGCGTGTTGATAGCTATGAATTAGAGCACAGTGGTATTGAAGCTCCTCAAGGTGATGAAGCCAGTGTAGACACAGAAGAGTAACCAAACTAGGCCGCTCCCCGCGGCCTTATTTTTGTAATCAACAACCCTTAAAAACATCGCGAGATAAACTCGCTCCCACCTAGTAGGAGCCGGTTCATCCGGCGAGCTTTTTTCAAACATCGCGAGGTTAACTCGCTCCCACCTGGTAGGAGCTGGTTCATCCAGCGAGCTTTTTCAAACATCGCGAGATAAACTCGCTCCCACCTGGTAGGAGCTGGTTCACCCAGCGAGCTCTAGCTTTGAGCGCAGCCCCTAAATCAAAAAATGAAAATAAAAAGACATTTATGTTGCAGCATTTTGCCGTGCTTTACGTTAAAATATTCGGTTATACCAATTACACAAGTTTCTATCGTATACGAATAACGGGAATTGGTATCAATTGGCAGCAGTTGCTGCTTGTCACCATCACACGGGCTTCCTAACGGGGTATTTATGTCAGATAAGTGCTATATCACAGCGCAACAATTGCTAGAAGATTCATTTCGCTTAGCCGCTAAAGTTTATGAAGACGGGTTCAGACCTGACTTTATTATCGGTATTTGGCGTGGTGGTGCGCCAATTGGTATCGCAGTTCAGGAATACTACGACTATAAAGGTATAGAGACCGATCATATCGCGGTACGCACCTCTTCTTACTACGGTATTGGTAAACAATCGAAAGAAATTAAAGTACACGGCTTGCACTACATCATTGAGAATGCCAATGCAGACGACTCTTTATTGATTGTCGATGATGTATTTGATTCGGGTCGCAGTATTTTCGCGTTGAAAGAAAAGCTCGAAGAGCTAATGCGCTTGAACCTGCCTCGCGATATTCGTGTTGCTTGTCCATATTACAAGCCAGCAAACAAAAAAGTACCAATGACGCCAGATTACTTTATTCATGAGTCTGACGAGTGGTTGGTGTTCCCTCATGAACTATCTGGTTTAACTCCAGACGAGTTAGTGGAAGGGAAGTCAGATCTTGCGAATATTAAACACTTATTTGCAAAATGATCTAATTGACCTCAGGTTAATCAGTACTTAAGGGCGAGAAATTACTCGCCCTAGTTATTCCAACCGCAAAAAATTAAGCTTGCGCAAAACTATCCACAAAGTCTTCAAGCGCATCAATATTGACTGGCTTCAACCCTTCATTGCTACGAACAATCAAGCCTTTCTCTACCAGTTCACTGACTACTCGGCGGTAAGCTCGCTCTGTGGTTGCAAATCGTTCTGCTTCAGCACTGACCGTTGAATAGGCCCGCAGTAAGGTCGGGTTTGAGTTTTCCGCACGGAGTAGGCAATCTTTTGCGATGTTGTAACTGAGCGGTAACAACAGTTTGTCCAAGTTGATTTTTTGGTTTTCGGTAAACTTTGCAGCAATAGTTTGTGCGGTATACAGGCTCAGCTCTGGCTGCTCAAGTAATAATTTACGCCAATACTTGAGCTCAATGAGGTGATAAGTCACATCATTCAAACAAGTCACCGTATAAATGCAAGGCTGATTGTTTAGTGCCTCAATTTCCCCAATTAGGGTATTGTTACAATCGAGCTGGCCGAGTAACAAACGGCGGCCATTACCGACATCATAACTAAAAGACACAGTACCGCTGGTGACCAAAATGAGCTTGCTTAGCGGCTCATCTTGGTGGATCAAGACTTCTTTTTTACTGTGTTGAAAACTATTACCAGCAAAAGCAAGTAACTGTTCGACCAAATTGGTTGAAAAATGATATTGAAACATCTAGATGGCTCTTCGGACAAATGTCCTATTTATTAAACTATAATGAAGTTAGCATGAATTTTTCAGTTTTACGCTAACTCACACCGTTTAAGTAGTATCGCTTTTATCTCACCGCTGTGGCGAAGAATTTAATAAACGATATTACCATTAAACCCCCACTTCCCGTGTTAGAGCTAATTTATTGGTGCTAATTTCTAGGGGCTTGTGGGTTAGCCTTTTTATTCTGCACGACACGTAAATTCGAGCATAAACTATATGCTAACGCAACTTAGGGGAGAGGACAAATGAGTTGGGAATATTTAGGCTATTTAGCCTCTGCTTTTTTGGTCGTATCTTTGATGATGAGCGATGTAACTAAGTTGCGCTGGTTTAATTTAATGGGCTGTATTTGTTTTACCGCTTATGGCGCGTTAATTCAAGCATGGCCGGTGGCATTAACGAATGGTTTATTGGCACTCGTTAATACCTACCACTTGGTTAAATTACAAAAAAATTAACGCTGGTATTTTAATTCACCGGCAATCCAAGTTTGCTCAACTTGAATATCATCAATTTTATCTTCTGCGACCGTAAAATAATCTTGGTCGATTAAGATAAAGTCAGCCCATTTACCTTGCTCTAGGCTTCCTAGTTTATATTCCTGAAATGCAGCATAGGCAGCATCTAGGGTAAATGCTTGTAGTGCTTGCTCCCTCGTTAGCTTTTCAGCTGAGCGCCAGCCATCTTTTGGTAGATCATGGTGATCTTGTCTGGTGATGGCCGCATGTAGGCCATGGAAGGGGTTAGCAAGCTCTACCGGAAAGTCTGAACCCGCAGCCACTTTACTGCCCTGCTTTAAAAATGTTTGCCAGGCATAAGCGCCGCTAAGTTGTTTCTGGTCTAGGCGCTTTTCAGCCATGTGCATATCGGATGTCGCATGAACGGGTTGCATAGAGGGAATAATATCCAAAGTCTTAAAACGGGGAATATCCTCTGGATGGACAATTTGCGCGTGCTCAATACGGTTTCTTAATAGTCTGCCACCTGCTTTTTTAAAGACATTTTGATAGGCATCTAGCACAATGCGATTCGCTCTGTCGCCAATAGCATGTGTATGTGCGCTGTAGCCATGGCGAATACTTTGAGTGATTAGTGACTCAAGGGTAGCCTGATCTTCCAACATCAGCCCCTTATGGCCTTTGCGGTCATGATAGTCTCGGATAAGGGCGGCACCTCGACTACCTAGCGCACCATCTGCATAGATTTTAACACTGCGGATAGAAAGTTGATCGTGAGTATCTTTAATGACGCCAGCATCTAGCATGTCGTCAAGGTTGGGCGAGCTTGCGCTGAGCATCGCGTATATGCGCAGGGGCATAGTGCGTTCCTTAGCCCGTGCTTGGTAAACTTGCCACGTGGTATGGTCAATACCGGCATCGTGAGTTGAAGTGATCCCCAAACTTAGTAAATGTGCACCGGCTTTGTCTAGTGCGTAATTCACTTGTTTGGGTGATTGTGTCGGAACGTGAGCGCGGATCAGTTCTTCGGCTTTGTCGATAAAAATACCGCTTGGAGTGGCGTTACTTAGCGTAATGATTTCACCACCTTCAGGTGTCTGTGTTGCGTTAGAGATGTTGGCAAGCGCCATTGCTTTTGAGTTTACCCAAATGGCGTGGCCGTCTACTCGAGTGAGCATGACGGGCTTATCTTTAACATATTTATCGAGATCCGCTGCGGTTGGGAACTGCCCGCCAGGCCATAAGGTTTGATCCCACCCGCGACCAATTATCCAGTCACCTTGATGGTTTTTTGCGTAGCTGCTTAGTCGCTCTCCTACCTCTGCAATGCTTTTGCTACCGCGCACATCGAGCGTAAGTAAATTATTGCCCAATCCAATGACGTGACCATGTGCATCAATTAATCCAGGTAGCAGGGTTTTTCCTTCACCGTCAATTTTGCTGGCATTAGGGTAGCGGGTACTTAAATCTTTCGAGCTTGTTTTGACCACTTTGCCATCTTTGATAACCAAAGAAGAAAAGCGCTCAATGTGTTGTGATTTGGTTGGGGTATAGCCATTAACATTGTGTATTAATGTTACTTGAGCCGCTGATGAGAGGCTAAAAGTGGCCAAAAGTGCGAGGAATGTTTTTTTCATTATAATGTCCTTCACTGAAAGTGTTTATTCAGCATAATCATCTATCTCACTAAAGCCAAGCCTTTGAGTTGAGCGTATACTTGAGCTTTAAAGATTAGGAGTATTCACTTGAAATTATTTGTGGTTTATCTCGGTGGTCGTATTCAAGGGTGTCACATTGAAATGCATGATGTGCGGTTTGTTGCAGCAAATTCGATTGAGGAAGCTTATCCCAAATTGAAACAGCAATGGGTTGGCGATAAAAATTCAGTGCACATGGACAGTTATACCATCATTGAGCACGCTGATGGCTATGCGGTTGAGTTAACAGAGGACGCGGTGCAGCAATCAGAGCGCTTGTATTTTGTTAACTTAGGTGGATACAAGCCAGATAGCCTCGCAGAAGCACATGATTTCGGGCTATTTGTGGCAACGAGTGCTGAACAAGCAAAAACGAAAGCAAAAGCATATTTGCTCAACGGATTTAGCCATATTCATAAAGATGACTTGCATGATGTGGACGATTGCTTTGCGATTGATTTATTTGATCAACAGCTAAACATCAAACTCACTCACAGTGGTCAATCAACCCCGCTTACGCCCTTGTGGTTTGGTTATCACCCATTATAACTAATCGAACGGTGTGAAACGCTAGCCTTCGTTGTTTTCGTCGTTATCCGCTTTAATGGCGATTTTAATCGCGACAAGCACCACAGCGAACATAACAAAGGGAAGGGCAGCCAAAGAATACTCTACTAGGTGGCTGTCTTTATAACTGGGTTGCAAAATAAAGTGGCCACCAACACACATCAAGATCACTACAAAAAGCAGTGGCAGCATCATAATCTCTTTGTTCTTTTTGTGTTTTTTCATTCTGAACTCAGCTAATTGTTTTCATATTGAATGACGATTACTCTCTCACACAAAAGGTAAAAAAGTGTTGATCGAAATCAGTGCGGCTAATTATACCGATTTGCTCTGGGTTAGAAATAAAATTCACATATTTATCGCTTTGGGGCGCTTAAACTCCGTGGTATAACGAGGTTCTATTGCGGTTAAATTCATCAACAAGCCATGACCAAAAAGAATAAACAAACCTTAGTTATCAAGCTCGGAACCAGTGTTTTGACAGCTGGCAGTCAGACGTTAAATAAGCCTAGACTGGTTGAGCTGGTAAGACAATGCGTGACCCTTCGTAAGGCTGGACATCGGGTAATTATAGTTTCCAGCGGGGCCGTTGCCGCGGGTCGTGGGGTGTTAAAGCAAGCTGTCGGCCATTCATTGGCAGAAAAGCAAATGTTAGCAGCCATTGGTCAAGGGCAGTTAATCCACTTATGGCAGTCATTATTTGGGATCTATGATGTTAATGTGGCGCAAATGCTGCTTACTCGTGCTGATCTTGAGCACCGCGAGCGTTACCTTACTGCTCGGGATATGCTAACAAAGCTGTTAGAACATCAAGTTGTCCCAATTATTAATGAGAATGATGCTGTGGCGACGGCAGAAATCAAGGTGGGCGATAACGATAATCTCTCTGCTTACGTGGCGATTTTAGCAAATGCCGATAAATTAGTATTACTGACCGATCAGCATGGTTTATTTACCGCCGATCCAAGAGCAAACCCAGAGGCACAGTTAATAGAAGAAGTTACCCAGATTAATGATGAACTTAGGGCTTTGGCAGGTGGTAGTGGCACCCAGCTTGGCACGGGTGGTATGGCGACTAAGTTGCAAGCCGCTGAGATTGCTCAGCGTGCAGGTGTTGATGTGGTTATTGCTAAAGGCTGCGAATATGACATTTTACCTCAAGTATTAACCCAAACCGCCCCAAGTACCACGTTTTTGAAGTTTGACGCACCAGTCGGTGGACGCAAGCGTTGGCTATTGTCTGGGCCAAAATCATCGGGGAAAATTATTTGTGATAACGGTGCCATCAATGCGGTGTGTAATCAAGGCGCTAGTCTGTTAGCCAAAGGGATCGTCGCCGTTGAAGGGCAATTCCAGCGGGGGGAACTGGTACAAGTATTTTGCCAACGAGGTAAGCTGCAAGCGCAGGGACTTACCAGTTTAGATAATCAGGCATTGAGTTTGGTGTTGGGCTGCCATAGTAATGAGTTTACCCAGCGCCTAGGCTTTGCAACCGAAGAAGAGATCATACACCGCGATAATATGGTGGTGTTGCAGCCGCAGGGGTTAAAAGAAGCGTAAAACAAATACCTTGTAGCTCACTGTAAATTCAGAGACTTGTTCTACACTTAGCGATAGTTGATTCAATAAAGAGGCTTTGGATGTCCATCAGCTATTCGCCATGTGGTCACGAACTCACGCTCCAACTCTTGGCGCAAAAGAGTGAGTTGGCATTAATGCAGGCGCTTGAGCGCGTTATTTCTGATATTTGTGCTGAGCATTATGCGTTTTATTTTAGTAAGAGCCTCAGCGAAGAAGAAATCCCAAAATCCACCTTTGTGAGTCATGAGGATTTTTGTGTGGCGATCGACTCTGTGGCTTCTATCGTCGATAAAATTTCACAAATTCAAGATGAGAAACACTTAATCCAATATCGAGGGGACAGTGTTATCCCCTTTTATCATCAAGCCCAGCTGGTGGGTTTTTTATATATTCAGAGCCAGATTAATTTCACGCGAGCAACGTTAATAAAGCACTTACTTAATGTGTTTTCACATCAAATGGCAACGTTATATTTCGCTCGGATTGACCCGCTTTCTGAGTTGCTCAATCGCCAAACCTTTGACGAAAAAGTGATGGAAATAACCAACGGTGATGGCTTTACGGTGTGTCGAGAAGAGGATAATCGTACTTGGTATTTGGGGATGGTGGATATCGATCATTTTAAACAGGTGAATGATAATTTTGGCCATGTTATTGGTGATGAAGTTATTTTATTAGTGGCACAAAAAATAAAGGCTAACTTCCGAGCCGAAGACTATGTGTTCCGTTATGGCGGGGAGGAGTTTGCGATATTATTTCAAAGTCATGATCATGACTCGGCACATGTAGCATTGGAGCGTCTCAGAGAAAGCATTGCAACTAGCCGTTTCCCACAAGTTGAACAGGTGTCTGTCAGTATTGGTTTTACAGAAGTGGTTGATGCACTACAGGTGTCAGAGCAAGTACATAAAGCAGACTTAGCACTATATGAATCAAAAGAAAATGGTCGCAACCGGGTGACCAATTACTTGGCATTGGGATTATCGGAGTCACAGTACCAGTGCGCTGAAATTGAGTTGTTTTAATGCGGGATTATATATAGCGTTCAAAGATTATGCTAAACTCCCGAACCTTATTTATTCGGTCTATTTTTTAGCAAATTTTAGCGAAAGGTTTGGGAAAGGTTATGCAATTTGTGAGATGGTTTTTAGGACGTCTAATTTTACTTTTTGATTTTATTTTTACCCCACGCAGTAAAAAGCGTGCCGCTGAGCAGCAGCAAAAGTTAGATGCGATGACAGCAAACTTATCTTTATATCAGTTTAAGGCTTGTCCATTTTGTGTCAAAGTGCGTCGCGCGGCCAAACGTGAGGGTTTAAAGCTAGAAACTCGAGATGCCAAAAACGACGAACAGTACCGCCAAGAATTACTAGAGCAAGGTGGCAAACTAAAAGTGCCTTGTTTGCGCATTGAAGCGCAAAATGATGTGACTTGGTTATATGAGTCCAATGATATTGTTGCCTACTTGGAAAAGCTGGAAAAAGCAGCTTAAATCGCGCACCTCACTTTGCGCCAATCGGGGGCTATGCTAGCATAGCCCCATCAATCGACTAATCCATTTTTAAGAGAATTTTGATGACTATCCGTACTCGTGTCGCACCCTCTCCAACGGGTGATCCGCATTTAGGAACGGCTTATATTGCCTTATTCAACTATTGTTTTGCGAAGCAGCAAGGCGGTGAATTTGTTCTACGTATTGAAGATACCGATCAGGTTCGTAGTACCATTGAATCTGAGCAAGCCATCATGGACAGCCTACGCTGGTTAGGCCTTGACTGGGATCATGGTCCGGATGTGGGTGGCGAGTTTGGTCCATACCGTCAGTCTGAACGTTCAGATCTTTACAAAAAGTTTGCGCACCAGCTAGTTGATGAAGGTAAAGCATTCTATTGTTTTGCAACGGCTGAAGAACTAGACCAAATGCGTGAAGAACAGATGGCGGAAGGCTTGCGTCCTAAATATGATGGTCGTGGTTTACACTTGTCTGAAGAAGAAGTAAAAGCAAACCTTGAAGCGGGCAAACCTTACGTTATTCGCATGAAAATCCCAGAAGAAGGCACGTTTAAGTTTAATGACTATTTACGTGGTGAAATCGAGATCCCATGGGAAAACGTAGACATGCAAGTATTGTTGAAAGCTGACGGCTTTCCGACTTACTTCCTGGCAAACGTAGTCGACGACCACCATATGGAGATCAGCCACATCTTCCGTGGTGAAGAGTGGATAAACTCAGCGCCTAAGCTATTAAAGCTATATGAAGATTTTGGCTGGGAAGCGCCAGTGCTTGGTCACCTGCCGCTACTTCGTAACCCAGATAAATCTAAGTTGTCAAAGCGTAAAAATCCAACGTCGATTAACTACTATAAAGAAATGGGCTTTTTACCAGAAGCACTACTTAACTACCTTGGCCGCATGGGTTGGTCAATGCCAGACGAGCGTGAAAAGTTCACTTTGGCAGAGATGATAGAACACTTTGATATGAAGCGTGTATCACTCGGTGGGCCAATTTTCGATATCGATAAACTGAACTGGTTAAATGGCCTTTGGATCCGCGAAAATCTAACCGATGCTGAGCTTATTCAGCGTTTTGTTGATTGGAAGCTTAACGGTGACATGCTAGCGCGTGTACTACCAGAAGCTAAAGCGCGTATTAATACGCTGTCGGACTTAGTGGGCCTAGCGGGTCACTTTGTTGGCGGTATTCCTGAGTATGATCCTACCCTACTCACAGCTGGTAAAGCGGATGAAGAAGTGATCCGCCAAGCGCTTCAGTTCTTTATTTGGGAATTAGAAAAGCTACGTACTTGGAACAAGTCTGAGATCTTCGCTATTGCAAAAGCTGTTGCTACGCACCACGAATTAAAGATCAAAGAGTTTTTAGAGCCGATCTTCGTTGCTATTACAGGCAAAACATCATCGACTTCAGTTGTGGATGCGATGGAAGTATTGGGATCTGATCTGTCTCGTGCACGTTTAAGAGTCGCACTAGAGCATATTGGTGTGTCTAAAAAGCAAGCGAAAAAGCTTGAAAAGGCCTACCGTGAGTATCCGTCTATTGCGTAATCGCAGGACTGCATTGCAAAAAAAGCCGCTTTTTTAGCGGCTTTTTTATTGCAAGATATCGAGAGCCTGACTAAGTTGCTGTATTTGCTCCATACTCAAGCCTGCTTTAGACACCATTTTGGCAGGGATACAAGCGCAGGATTGTTCCAGTGCTCTACCAGTTTGGGTTAAATAGATAAAGGTCTGCCTTTCGTCGTCAGAGTTTTTCTTTCTGTTAACGAGCCCATGCTGCTCCAATCGGTTAAGCAGTGGTGTGAGAGTGTTGCTGTTGAGCTTGGCACGCTCACCGATTTCCTTAATTGGTTGTCCGTCTTGCTCCCATAAGATCAGCAGCACAATATATTGCGGATAGGTTAAACCAACCTCTTTAAGTATCGGCTGGTAAAGCCGTGTGACTTGCCGAGAAGCAGCATACAGCTTAAAGCAGATTTGTTGGTCGAGGTTAAGTTGAGGATTGGATTTGCTCATTTAACTTAGTAGCTTTTCGATATCTTTAGAGATTTGTTCAGGCTTAGTTATTGGTGCATAACGTTTTACAGGATTGCCTTGCCTATCAAACAAAAACTTAGTGAAGTTCCACTTAATTTTATTACCAAATAAGCCGGGCAGCGCAGATTTAAGATATTGATAAAGTGGGTGTGCGTTTTCACCGTTAACTTCGATCTTCTCCATCATCTGAAAATCCACGCCATAATTTATCAGGCAGCCAGTTTGTATTTGCTTAGCGTCACCTGGTTCTTGCTTACCGAACTGGTTGCAAGGAAAACCCATTATCACTAAACCTTGGTCTGCATATTGCTGATGAAGCTTTTGCAATCCCTCGTATTGTGGGGTTAAGCCACATTCACTGGCAGTATTAACGATGAGTACAACTTTTCCAGTTAACTCTTTGAAGTTAAAAGTGTTGCCTTGCAGAGTGTGAGCGTCGAATTGATAGAGTTGTGTCATTGATATCTCGCTAAATTTAATCGTGTGCGATTTAATTTAGCGTAAGGAAACACCAGATGCAAATGCTAGCTATTGCATTAAGTAACCTAAGCTTCGGATAATTAATGCCTTTCTCGCAGCGAGTTTTAGCGCTAACTGCGTTGAATTCACATCCCAAGCTATTGATGCGAAAATTCACCTTTCCTATAAAGATGTAGTCACCAGTGCAGTAGCAAGACGCGAACGCGGAGTTATCTCCAAAACTCTCTGGCTAGATAAGGAAATAATTTAATTTGATTTTAAAAACAGTGAGCTAGCTCATTTCTATCCAAACCTCAGGTTAAGTAGTCGTCTAAGTGTATTTTACGGGGGAGTGTGTTTGTACTTAGCGCTCAGCATTGCCAGTCTTCGTGTGATTAAGTCATGATCTTGTTTGGGTAAGTATTTTAGGTGGGTTGTTAAATAGCTATTGCTTGAATAAAGCGAGCGGATCAGTTGATTTGCTTGTTCTATAAACACTTTAGTTTCTTTGGTATGGCTACAAGCAATATGGCCCTCAAGGTGAGGCAGGTTGTTTGCCAGCGGTAGCGAGCCAATTAAATGCGCCTTCTCTTGAGGAAAGCTATTTTGAAAAATGGCTGGATAAGCCAGTATGAAGTCCACTTTGCCAGCGCTAAACTGTTTGATGATAGTATCTTCAGAAGTTTTGTAAGGCCGAGTGGCAACATTCTGTGGCTCAAGCAGAGCCAGTGCTGAGTCTATGGTGTTGCCATATGATTTACCAATTTCTTTGATAATCGTGGCATTGGGGTAATAAGCCATTAAACTTGAGAGTGACTTTAGTTTCCCCATTTTATTGATCAGGCTAGCGTCAATGGGGGTACGCTGTTTGTAGTAGTAAAGCCGGTGACTTGGATACAAGTGAATGGGAATGGTGAACAGAAAAGCTTGTTGCCGAGAAGGTGTCTTAAGGCGAGATACGGCACAAACGGGCTTTTCACTCGCAAGTAACTGGTTAAGCTTGGCCGGTGTGACAATTTTAAAATCAAAATAGTCTCGGCCAAACTGATTTAATAGTAGGTTGTTAGTGTCTGACTCTAAGCTGTTGGCTTGCTTGGTAAATAGTCGCTCTGCGTCGGCGGGCTCATTAGAGACAAGCAGAATCTTAGCCTCGCAATTTACGCCCAATAATACTAGCAACAGCAACAAACTTCTCATAATTGCCCACCGATATTAAATCCACTCATGTTTACTATAGAAGCTGAGCTCGGAATAACAACTTGTTCTCTGGCCGTGATCACTTCGAAGGCTGCGTAAAATTTATTTACACTCCTTTGTTATTGATGCGTCGGTTGGTATTACGAACACTCGCTTTTGGTGCGTAATTGGGGAGCAAAACGCTGTTCTATATCAACAAAAATTGTCATTCGGTCTTAAGTCTTTGTACTGCGATTTAGAACCTGTCATCATTACCGGGTTTTTTATCTAAGGGGCAAATAGATTATGACCAAAGTGTGGGATGGATTTATTCGTGGTTTTCACTGGCTACTCGTGGCTGGACTCGTAACCTTATACATCACCGGTGAAGAGGGCATGATGGATCTTCACTTTATTACGGGATATTTGTTGCTAGCTCTGATGGCAGCAAGGCTAGTTTGGGGCGTTATTGGCAGTCAAACAGCAAAAATTAGTGCCTTATTTCATTCCCCAAAAGCCATTTTGGCGGCCATTAAATCAAAACAAAGCCATGTTGGACATAACCCAGCAGGCAGTTTAATGGTACTGCTATTTTTTGTGTTGATTATTGTCCAGCTCGTTTCGGGCCTGATGACTACCGATGATATTTTAGTTGAAGGGCCGCTAGCACAGTATGTTTCTTATGATATGGTTGAGTTGGCAGGTGACATTCACCATAGCAATGTCGAGTTGCTAATTGCGGCAATTGTTTTGCACATCGTCGCAATCGTAGTTTATCGCTTAAAGGGCCAAAATTTAGTAAAAACTCTACTAACTGGGAAGCAAGAACATGCCGTGAGTACGCCTGCGATGAAATCAGGGTTGCTAGCTTACGTTATTTTTATTGCTTTATCTGTCTTACTGTTGCTGACTTGGGGAGCTGAGCCGCTTCAGAGCTTGCTGTAATATCCATTAACAGATTATCTATAACAGATATGACCTCTATTGCTAAAAATTCTGGTAACATAGCGCAGTTTTATTAGAGAGGTTAGAGAAAAGTAGCGATGTTAGAACCGTATTATCAACAACAAGCAAACCAAATTACTATCACCAGAGAGCAAGGAAGTTTGTTTGCAAAAGGGGTCGCTGACGACTACAACCCACTACACGACATCGATGCCAAGAAGTTTTGTGTACCAGGGGATCTACTTTTCTCATTAGTGTTAAAGCATTACGGCTTAAGCGAAAATATGGAATTTAGCTTCGTGGGCATGGTTGACGAAACAACCACGCTCACGTTACCACAAGGCGCAGCACAATTTGATATCACCGCGAATGATAAAGTGATGTTATCGGTGTCGCGCTCTGGTGAAACCAGCACGTGCGCAACGCTAATTAATAGCTTAACAAGAAACTACGTCGAATTCTCTGGCACCACTTTTCCACATGTGATCATTCCATTAATGGGTGAACAAGATGTGATGATTAATCCTGCCAGACCTATGGTTATCTATGAGTCGATGGCGATTCATATGGATGATATTTCGGTTTCTGAAGTCACACTCGAAGCCGCCAAACCTGAGTTTAGTTATGAAGGTAAGCGTGGCAAAATCAATCTTCGTTTTAATTTGCTCTCGAATGGTAAAAAAGTCGGTTATGGTGAAAAGCACATGTTAGTGTCTGGGATCCGCGAATACTGCCAGCAAACCGTTGATGACCTCATTGCTTACTATAACGATAGAAAAGTGGCCTTAAAGCCGTAGAAACAGATATGTTTATGCACGTTGGGGTGTATTTCAGCGTGCTTACCAACAGATTTTTTGTAAACTAATTCAACTCTCCATCGTCTTATATACAAACTCACTACACATTACTCAATTTACTATCAAGCGTTGTACTTCGAGTCGCAACGACCTGAGCGTTTAATTTAAGTGGAAAAGTATGTATTCAATTCACCCTCTCTGGCAGCAATTCCCCTGTGGCGATAAAACGTCTCTACAAGGCATGGAGTTAGCCGCTTACTATAACCAGCATCTCAACAAGACGGTGCGCTTTAAGCTCATCGCTAAAGAAGACTTACCACTATTTTGCCAATGGATGAGCAATCCTAGAGTTGCCCATTTCTGGCAGCAGGCATGGTCGGAAGAAAAACAGTGGCAATATCTTACAGAGCGATTAGAAGATAATTTTAGCTTGCCGCTCGTCGTGTATTTTGATGACAAGCCTTTTGGTTATGTTGAAGTATATTGGGCTGAGTTAGACAAGTTATGTGGCTACTATCAATGGCAACCGCGAGACAGAGGCATTCATTTGCTGGTGGGGGAATCGTCTTGCCGAGGCCCTGAAAATTTTCGCGTCTGGATGACAAGTTTGAGCCACTTAATTTACTTAGCAGACCCACAAACACAACGTATTGTATTGGAACCTCGCCATGATAATGAAAGGTTGCTAACTCGAATGGCAGAGCTTGGCTATCACAGTCAATTTGAATTTGACTTTCCTCACAAGCGTGCAACATTAGTGATGGCCGACAGACACTCGTTTTATCAAGATATTTTTCCTCAGTACGACTAGTAGACGCGTAAACTACCAGATTAGCGCGTTTTATGACGCCGTGCTTTGACGTGATGCATATGATGCTTGTGTTTCGGGCAATCATGGCAGTAACTGCCATCTTCTCTTTGGTGAAGGAGACAGCATTCTGGGCGCAGCTGGTAGTGACCGTTTTTGTCATGACAAGTTATTGTTTTAAACTTAAGCGGATTATTGAGTTGCGCTATGTTATCAGCATGGTTCAGTATTTGACGGTCCGTTACTAGGGTTGGATGTGGACCTACAATCTGCACAATGGTCTCAAACAGATCATTTAATCTATAAAAACAGTTGCTCCACAGTGTGCGCTTTTTTACTCCAAATTGCTCCTGTAAGCAATCGTGTAAAGGTGACAAGTGGTCGAATAGTAAGCCTCGATAGCGACTATCTGTATTATCCATTAAACACTCAGAACCTTGGCTTGGTAATAAAATACGCATGTGTTTAGGTTCATAACTAAGCTCATGCAACTGTAGAGGTAATGAGATCTTCAGCAATGATTGACTAACGATAATGCTAGGGAAAATACTGAGCGTGTAATGCATATGCCAAACCGAAGCCTGAGCTCTCGGCCTCATAACCCCCTGTTGGCGGCTAAAATGAGTAACATGGTCAACAAAATGCGCTGATGTAATGAATTCAGCAAAATCTAGCGTTGGGTGCGACGATTGCAGGCTGACTCCCCGTGCGTAGGCCTGATACGGTTGCTTAAAAAAAGGGGTCAAGTTTGGCAGCATAAAACAAGGGCTAAGACTTTTTTAGGATTAGTAATGATGACGACACAGAGTCTTATTTCTTTAGTGATTTATGACCCTCCAGTTGTGCTGCTGCTATAAATTAATCATCAAGCATAAAAAAAACACGCTTAGTTTCGTCAATATCAGAGTGTGATGGTGCTACCTAACTCACGGAGTGCCATGAAACTTTATATTCGGCTTTGGAACTAGGCTATAAATGCAAGAACGTAATAATCAAATATCGCTACAAAGTACCGCCACGCGCATTTTACAAGAACTGGTCGAAGCGCCCTCTGTAACGCCTTGTGATTCAGGACTGATCATAACGATGGCGCGGTATCTCGAAGAATTAGGTTTCGAAACAACCTGGTTTGAAGTAAATGGCGTCCGTAATTTAATCGCTAAACAGTGTTTTTCTGAGGGGCCTAGTTTCGCATTTTCGGGCCATGTGGATGTTGTTCCTGCTGAAAAAGCGCATTGGCATACAGATCCGTTCAAGGCCACAGTCGTGGACGAGGTTATCTACGGTCGAGGCGTATCTGATATGAAAGGGGGGATCGCGGCAATGTTGAGTGCCACTCGGGTGCTGTTATCCTCGGCAGAAAAACTAAAAGGGACTTTTTATTGGTTACTTACTTCTGATGAAGAGGGAGAAGCAGAATATGGCACTAAGCAGATTGTGGAGCGGCTTGGTGAAGCGGGAGTTACCATTGATGCATGCCTTGTTGGAGAGCCAACCTCCCACACTAGAGTCGGGGATGTGATCCGAAATGGCCGTAGAGGCTCCATTTCTGGCGCTATAAAAATTGCTGGTAAAGCCGGTCACGTTGCTTATCCAGAGCAAACGGTTAATGCTGCGCATATTGCAGGAAAAGTGGTCGCTATATTATGTGACTTAGCATGGTCAAAAGACCAACCTGATGTCAAAACTACGCTCCAAGTGACAGGTGTGACAACCACGACTGACGTCGATAATATTGTGCCAGAGGCTTGCCAAGTCAATTTTAATGTTCGGTATAGTCATGGTTATTGCAACCAAGAAATCATCGCAATGATTGAACGTAGCCTTGCAAGCTTTAAGGATAATCTAAGTGTTGATTGGTCAAGAGCCTGTAACCCATATTACACCAGTGCAGACACCGAACACGCATTTCTGAATTTAGTCGAAGATGCAATTGTGCAATGCACCGCAAGGTATCCCATCGTTAATACTGCCGGTGGCACATCAGATGGTCGCTTCTTTGCCAACGGACATACCCAAATCATTGAATGCGGCGTGAAGAATGACACCATACATCAGGCTAATGAGTGCTTACCTATTAATGACTTAATAAAAATTGAGCAAATCTACCTGACAATACTCCACTCTTTTTTTAAGGATGATAATGACCCTAGTTAAGCCATTCACTTATCACCTAAGCCTCAGCAGTGCCTGGGTAAGGGGACAAATTCAGGTTTTTTTTAGGCTTTATGTAAACAACTTTACCAATAAGTCGTCTGGTAAGTATCAGACTCAGTTATTGAATTATGAGGAAATCGCGTGCTTGGGTATTTAATTCGTCAATCTAAATGGCTTTTATGTGCAGCTGTGGTCACGAGTGCTATTTGCGGAGTATGTGCTGTATTGTTACTGACCCAAATTAATAGTGTTTTAAATTCATCAGTACAAGAAGCTAACCATTATATTAGTATTTTTGTTGGTCTAGTCGTGGCGGTGCTATTGTTTCAGGTCGTTGCTTCGACCTTGTTTGAGCGACTGAGTCAACAAGCACATGCTGTGCTTAGAAGACATATTTCTGAAAAAGTGATTCAGGCGGACTACCGTCAACTTGAAGAGGTGGGAGCTGCTAAAGTGCAATCGGCCTTATCTGAGCACTGCTTAAAAGTGGCTGAATTTTTTGTGCGCTTACCCGTGATTGTTGTCAACGGTATCATAGTGATTGGTTGTATGGCTTACATTGCATGGTTATCTTGGCATGTTTTTGTTATGGCGTTGGTTGTGTTGGGACTTGGATCTGTGGGCTACCATCTTGTTCACCTCAAAGCCATAGGGTATTTAAACCGCGCAGCAAAAGAACAAGATCGTCTATTTGGACATTTTAGTGCTCTAGTTGATGGGGCGAAAGAGTTACGCTTACATGCAAACAAGAGACAAAGATTTGCCGATACAGTACTGGGAGGCTCTATTGAAACTGTGCGCAAGCAACGCACTGTTGGGATGTCAGTATTTGTTATTTCCACCGCATGGGGGAATTTTTTAATTTATGCATTTATCGGCGCGGTATTGTTTGTATTGGTTGCAGACTCCCCTGAGCGAACCCAAATATTGACCGGCTTTGCATTGGTGTTTATTTATATGATTGCTCCATTAGAGAACTTATTAAAAGCGCTTCCCGCAGCAAATATTGCTAAAGCATCCGCGGCCCGAATTGAAGCTGTTACCCAGCATCTTACTGACAGTGATAACCCGCCGCAACTGCCGAATGCTCCTTCGTCTTACCAGCAGCTAGAATTAATCGGACTGACGCATCAATTTTATCACGAGCCTTCAGATGACTTATTTACATTAGGCCCAATAGATTTATCGTTTAAACCTGGTGAAATTGTCTTTTTAGTCGGCGGAAATGGGAGTGGAAAAACGACATTAGCAAAAATGTTAGTCGGGCTATACAAAAGTAATACTGGGCAATTGCGACTGGATGGGCAAGCTATCCATGCTGAAAACCTAGATGAATATAGACAGCTATTCTCCGCTATCTTCTCTGATTTTTACTTGTTTGAAGACTTGCTAGATATTCCTTCCGCTGAATTGGATGCTGCGGCAAACGAACTACTAGAGAAATTGCAACTTAACCGTAAAGTGCACGTGGCCAATGGGGCTTTCTCTACCCGAGCCTTGTCACAAGGTCAACGAAAGCGATTGGCGATGGTTGTGGCGCACTTGGAGCAGCGTCCATTTTTAGTATTTGATGAGTGGGCAGCAGATCAAGACCCTATTTTTAAGGAAGTATTTTACCGGCAGTTACTTCCTGAGCTTAAAGCGCAGGGTAAAACACTACTGGTAATCTCCCATGACGATAAGTATTTTGATTGTGCCGATCGCTTATTACGTATGGAGCATGGTCAACTTTATCAAGGTAATGAGGCTGCTGCATAGTTAGTTCAGGCGCTAAGCCTTGCTTTTGCCTTGTCAGTAATAAATAAATTTAATGTTTATGCTCGGAATAACAATACCTCCAGAGTAACTTGTTGTTCCGAGCTTAGGTTAATCATATCTAAGACCTACTTGACGTAATACCTACCCAACTTATTACCTGCTTATTTTGAGAATGAAAACCTAACGCTAACTGCATTAAAAATTTAAATACAGTGGCATTTTTCCTTAAACAATTCTTATTTCGCATCGTCTACAGAGGCAATATCACAAACTTATTGGTTTTTAGCATCGGTATAGCACGGCTATTGAGCCAATGTGTACTTGCTATTGACGTTTGCACTGAATTAGAGCCGATTGTTAAGGCGCAGAGCCATACTTATTAGGAGAGATCATGTCTGTAAGCTGTTTTGACCGTGAAGATGAAATTTTTATCGTACTCATTAATCAAGAAGAACAATATTCAATTTGGCCGAATTGGAAAGAAGTACCCGCTGGCTGGCAAGCTGTTGCTGGAGTTCAAGGCAGTAAGGCGGATGTTCAACGTTACATTAACGAGCATTGGACTGACATGCGTCCAGCTTCGTTGCGTCAGTGGATGGCAGAGCATGACTATGCGCACCAAGGTGACTTGTGAGTAGGCCTCGCATCAAATTTTAGAAGCGAATCCAATGTAGTAAGCGCTAGATAGCGAGTAATTATCCGAAGCTCAGATAATTGAGTTGCGAGCCCACATTAATAAATAGAGGTAGAGCTGCATAATGCAACACAAGCCATTACAACTAAACCCATATTTCACGGGGAATAAACCCACAAGCATGGTTGAACACTTACAGCATCTTGCGCAATTACAAGCGGATAAAACTGCATTAGTGGTGGTAAGTGAAAAGCATGGAGAATTGCATGAAAGCGCACTCAGCTATGGTGAATTAGATAAGCAAAGCAAATGCTTAGCAGCTGAATTGCAGCAACATTGTCGCTCTGGTGATCGCGTGTTGCTCATGTTGGATAATAATGAGCACTACGTGATCAGCTTCTTCGCATGTCTATATGCGGGGTTGACTGCTGTGCCATTATTTGTCCCGGAATCATCGCGCTCCCAACATATTCAGCGAGTCGTCGGAATTGGTATTAACTGCCAAGCAACAGCGATTCTAGCGCACTCTGAAGATAGAGAACTCGTAGAGTTAGCCGAACAAGAAATGTCAGAATCAGGGCTAACGGGTTCCAGCTTGTTATTTGTAGATCAATTGCGTGAGCAAGACGAAACCTCTTGGCAAGCATGTGCACCAGAGCCGCAAGAATTGGCGTTTTTGCAATATACCTCAGGCTCAACCGCTGCACCAAAAGGCGTAATGGTTAGTCATGGCAATTTGATCGCGAATGAAATTGCCATTAGTGAAGGGTGTGGGATGTTGGCTAATGAGGTCGTGGTGTCTTGGTTACCGCTCTATCATGATATGGGGCTAATGGCAGGATTGCTGCTACCAATATTCAATGGCTCTAAGTGTGTGTTGATGTCTCCTCGTTATTTCATCGAGAAACCAATTCGTTGGTTACAAGCGATTTCTAGACACAAAGGGACGATTAGTGGCGGACCTGACTTTGGTTATCGTTTGTGTGTCGAAAGAATAAGACCAAGCGCGATGGCTGAGCTTGATTTATCTTCTTGGCTTATTGCATTTAGTGGTGCAGAACCAGTAAGAGTTGATACGCTCGATAGCTTTTTTGAACGCACAAAGCTGGCAGGTTTTAACCCACAATCTATTTACCCTTGTTATGGTCTAGCCGAAGCAACCCTATTTGTTACCGGGCCACAAAGACAAGCCGGATTGGTGGTAAAGTCACTATCAATGGCCTCGCTTGCACGCGGGATCGCTCAGGAAAGCGAGCGTGGCATTAAACAAGTCGCGTGCGGTGTTCCAGTTTCAGAGCATATCGTCCGTATTACAGATCCGCAAACTAATGCTGAAATTCCGGAAGGACAGGTTGGTGAAATCTGGGTATCGGGGCCGAGTATTACCTTGGGTTATTGGCAAAACGCAGAGGCTACGGCTGAGACCTTCGTTGAACATGAGGGGCTGCGCTGGTTATGCACCGGTGACTTGGGCGTATTGCAAGACGGTCAATTGTATATCGTAGGTCGGATCAAAGACGTCATCATCTCTCATGGACGAAATATTTACCCACAAGATATTGAGAAAATCATTGAAGTCGAGTTTGAGTATGCACGTAAAGGTCGTATTGCGGTATTTGCGGCTACTGATAACAACATCGAAGGGGTGGGCGTTGCACTAGAAATTGCACGCAAGGTTCAGCGTCAAGTAAGTCCCACGGTATTAGTTGAGCGGTTAAAGGAAGTGGTTGCTGAGTTTTGTGACGAGGCGGTAACTGGCGTGCTAATGATGCAGCCCGCAAGCTTACCGAAAACTTCCAGCGGTAAGTTGCAGCGACGCGCCTGCAAGATGATGTGGGAAGAGGCCGCAGCACAGACTCTGGATGGTGAGTTACCAGAGCAAGAGTGTGACAAGGCGTATGCCATTTATGCACATAATCGTTTGGTCCGAGGTAGTGAATTGGCGGCGGCTTTGTTGCCTGAACCCTTATCTGAGCACGAGCAAAAATTATCGAGTATTTGGCAGCACATCCTAAAAGTGGAAGGTCATTTTGGTCGAGAGGCACACTTTCTAGCACAGGGTGGGAACTCACTTAAAGCAGTACAGCTTATTCATGCCATAGAGCAGCAATGGCAAGTAACGTTTGACACCAAAACGCTATTTCATTGCCTGCGCTTAGGAGAGCAGGCCGATGCTATCTTAGCTGCTGCAAAAAGTCAGTCGAGTACATCTCCAAGTGTGCTGTCAGCTCACCAGATCACAGCACAACAGTTTGCGCCTGAGCAGGCTGTCCCGATGTCTCATGCACAAACTAGATTATGGTTCCTATGGCAGCTCGAGCCGCAAAGCAGTGCTTATAATATTGGTGCCCGCATTAGCTTACACCAAAATATTGATCCTGAGCGCATGCAGCAGGCCTTTAATACATTGGTGAGCCAGCATGAGGCATTACGTACGCGGTTTGGTTCAGATGAGCAAGGAAAGGCGGTGCAATATGTTTCTCAAGATGGCAGCTGGCCAATGCAAGAAATTGATTTGAGCGCGTACTCTTTGCAACAGCGCGAAGTAGTGTTAGCTGAACAGGTCTCTAAAATAGCTGAGCAAGGGTTTGACTTGCGTGCTGGTAACCTAGCAAGGGCTGCTTTAATTCACTTAGGAGACTCGGGCTATCAGCTGGTTATTGTGATGCATCACATCATTGCCGATGGGGTATCGATGCAAATCCTGCTAGACCAACTCGCACATATATATTTAACTCATGCAAGCGTTGAAGCACCTCGTAAACCTGCAATTACATATCGAGACTTTGCGATATGGCAAAGAGAGTATCTTTGCTCAGAAAAAGCGCAAGCGCAATTAGCATGGTGGCAAGCTTTACTCGCAAGTGATGAACAACCTATTTTACAGTTGTGTACAGACTTCCCTCGAATTAACAAAGCACAGTCACTAAAAAAAGGTGCACAACCACAAGGCGAAAATTACAGCTTAGTATTGCCCGGGCAGCTGGTAAGAAAGCTTCGTCGCCAAGCGGCACAGCAAAATGCCAGCTTGTTTATGGTGATGCTAGCCAGCTTTCATGTATTGCTCTATCGGTTTACCGGTCAGCAGGATATTCGTGTAGGAATCCCCGTTGCTAATCGTCACTTACCACAGCTAAAAGACCTGGTAGGCTTTTTGGTTAACACGCATGTTATCCCGGCTAAGTTAAACGGTAAATCTTCGTTATTAGAGATCGTTGAGCAAGTTAAAATGGCGATACTAGGTGCGCAAGCAAACCAGGATGTCCCCTTTGAACTTCTTGTGGAGGCGATTGCTTCAGAACGCAGTGTTGATACACATCCACTTTTTCAGGTGATGTTTAGTCATACAGAGCATGATACAAGGGCTTGGCAATCATTAACAAGCGCAACCGATAACACTTGGAAGTCACTGGAAGTTGCACCGCAATTTGACTTAACACTCGAAACGTATGAGTTAGAAAATGATCAAGTTGCCTTAGAATTTGTTTATCCAACCACACTATTTTTACCTCAAACCATTGCTCGTATGGCCGAACAATATGTGAGCTTACTTCATGTGATGGTTGAAGCTGCGCAGACAACATTGGCACAGCTCTCAATACAACCCAAAGCAGAACGAGAGTGGTTACAACAAATTGGACAAGGGCAAGGTGTGACAGTCAGTGAGTTAGCGGTGCCTCAGCTGTTTGAGCAGCAAGTGCTAAGTACACCAGATGCCCCCGCGCTTATTTTTAATACCCAAACCATCAGTTATGCCGAGTTAAATCAACGAGCAAACCAATTAGCGCATTATCTGCTAAGTCAGGGGATCAGGGCGGAAGATCGTATCGGTATGGCTCTTGATCGAGGGGTTGAAATGTATATTGCCCTATTTGCAATCTGGAAAGCGGGAGCGGCATACGTGCCTCTGGATCCGTCTTACCCTAAGGATAGGTTGGTTCATATGGTTAGCGACAGTGAAGTGAAGCTGGTGTTGACCAATGAAGTACTCATTTCTCACATTCCCGCAACTGAACATAAAGTGGAAGTCGTTGCCTACGAGCAGTTGAAGTTAAGCAATTTTGCAATGACTAATCCTGCGGTTGTGTTACACCGCGAACAGTTAGCTTATGTGATTTATACCTCGGGCTCAACGGGATTACCAAAAGGGGTTGCGGTCCCTCATGGTGCGCTCTCTATGCATATTCAAAACATGGCTGATGTATACGGAGTAGACAATCGACATCGGGAGTTGCAATTCTTTTCAATTAACTTTGATGCCGCAGGCGAGCAGTGGATGACACCCCTAATAAAAGGAGGCGCTTTGGTGATAGTGAGCAAAGCGCAGCTGAGTGTCGAAGCGGTTAGGGAAGTGATTCAGTCACATCAGGTGACTGCGTTACACTTACCTCCAGCCTACTTACGTCTGTTGACACCGCACTTAAGCGACTGCAAGCAGATTCGTACTTGTATCGTTGGTGGTGAAGAGTTTAGCCGTACCGACTATCAAGATGCTCACCGAGCGTTTTCGGCCCCACGGATTGTTAACGCTTACGGTCCAACAGAAACCATCATTACTCCAACAGCTTGGTTAAGCTTGGCTCATGAGATGCATGATGTCAGTACCGTACCAATTGGCAAGCCAATTGGCGCACGTGAGGCGTACATTTTAGATGCTGATCTAAATCCTGTACCACAAGGCGCAAGTGGCGAACTTTTCATTGGCGGCTATGGTGTTGCTCGTGGTTATTTGGGCCGTCCAGCGTTGACTGCTGAGCGCTTTGTTGCCAATCCGTTTGGTCAACATGGTGGCACTTTGTACCGAACTGGCGATTTAGCACGTTGGAATCAGGAAGGAGAGTTAGAGTATTTAGGACGAATAGACCATCAGGTGAAAATCCGTGGCTTCCGTATAGAGCTAGGTGAGGTTGAAGCCCAGTTAATGGCGCTGCCGCAAATAAATGAAGCGGTGGTATTAGCAAAGGATAAACATGGTCAGCATGGTCATTGTGGTACGCATTTGGTGGCCTATGTTGGTGCGCAATCTAACTCTCACGGTGTGCTGCCAAGTGCTCAAATGCTTAAACAGAGCCTGCTGCAAAAACTACCAGATTACATGGTACCGAGTTGTATAACCGTGACCGCAAATCTGCCTGTTACTGCCAACGGTAAAATAGATCGTCATAACCTTCCTGAGCCCACTTGGGGGACTGGTGACAGTCATCAAGCGCCTACAGGTGGTTTGGCGAAAAAAGTCGCCTCCATCTGGTCTGATGTACTGGGTATCGACAATGCGCGAATAGGTTTACACGACAACTTCTTCGATTTAGGGGGGCATTCTTTATTGTTCGGTCAAATGCAGCTGTGTCTAGAAGCTGAATTTAACTGCAAACTAACGATGTTGGACCTGTTCCATATGACCACAGTAAGTGCCATGACAACTTACTTTGAACAACGCACACCAGAAGGCGCAGCGCAAGCACAGCAAGCAGTAGCTAAAGAAATGAAAAAAGCATCGGCGCGCGGTCAGCGTCAGCGCCAAGCCTTCTTGAAAAAAACACGCACAAAATTGGAAAGCTAAGCATGACTACAGAAACTTATTCAAGCACAGATATTGCCATTGTGGGTCTAGCAGGTCGCTTCCCCGGCGCAGAGAATGTAGACGCGTTATGGGAAAATTTAAAAAATGGGGTCGAGTCAATCCAAGCGTTCACAGAGGAAGAGTTACGTAACCTTGGTGTACCTGAAGAAATGATAGCGGACCCTAATTTTGTTCCCCGCTGTGCCGTACTCCCCGATCAGGACAAATTTGATGCGTCATTTTTCGGTTATTCTCCGCGCGAAGCGGAGGAGCTGGACCCTCAGCAACGTCTGTTTTTAGAAACTGCCTGGCAGGCGCTTGAAAATGCGGGGTATAACAGTGAAAAGTGTGAATTCCCAATAGGGGTTTACGGTGGCTGTGGAGTTAATACCTATTTAATCGCTAATTTAATGCAAAGCGGTCGTTTTAGTGATCTCAGTGATATATCTCAGCTGCAAGCATTGATGAATGGTAACAATAAAGACGCGATGACCATGACGTTAGCTTACAAGCTGAACTTAAAAGGTCCTGCTGTGACCGTGCAAACTGCTTGCTCAACATCACTAGCTGCGGTGCATATGGCAACTCGGTCATTACTAAACTATGAGTCTGATATGACACTGGCAGGCGGTTCATGGCTAAACTTTTTGCATCAAGGGGGCTATATCTATCAGCCAGGGGCTATTTTGTCCTCGGATGGTCATTGCCGCCCATTTGATGCTGATTCGCAAGGAACGGTAATTGGATCGGGCTCAGGGGTGGTTGTATTAAAGCGTTTAGAAGATGCAATGGCCGATGGAGATACGGTTTACGCAGTCATCAAAGGTTCAGCGATGAACAATGACGGTAATACTAAAGCTGGCTACACCGCCCCAAGCGTGGATGGACAGGCTGAAGTTATTGCCGCAGCACTAGAAATGGCAGATACGCCAGCGGATACCATAGGCTATGTTGAAGCCCATGGTACGGGCACCATTATCGGCGATCCCATTGAAATAGCTGCGCTCACCCGAGCTTACCGGGCAGATACTAATAACAAACAATATTGTGCTGTGGGCTCGGTAAAATCTAATGTGGGACACCTCGATGCAGCTGCTGGTGTTACTGGGCTGATAAAAGCAGCGCTGAGTGTTAAACACGGACAAATCCCACCAAGCCTGCACTATAAGCAAGCCAATCCGGAAATTGATTTTGCTAACAGCCCGTTTTATGTCGCTGACAAGCTACTCCCTTGGTCAAATGAAGCCGGTCCCCGCCGTGCAGGAGTGAGTTCATTTGGTATTGGTGGCACCAATGTACATGTGGTGCTTGAGGAGCCGCCGGTTCAAAATGCGACGCCATCGCAGCGCAATTGGCAAATATTACCCCTGTCAGGGCACACGAATACGGCACTGAAGAGTCGTCGTGAGCAGCTAGCAACTTGGTTCAAGCAAGCGGACAAGCAATCACTTTGGCAAGACAGTGCTTATACTTTGCAAGTTGGTAGGAAAGGTCTAACCCATCGTGCCGTAGTGGTGGCACAAAATAGTGAACAGGCTAGCGCTGCTTTGGGCGATGATGCTAGTAAACTAAGAGTGCAAGGGCAGTTAACTACTTCAGGTGACAGACCTGTTGTCTTTATGTTTCCGGGACAAGGGTCGCAGCATATTAATATGGCCCGTACGCTATACGAGTCAGAAAAGGTATTCAAAGATGCTTTTGATCGCTGCAGAGAGGGCTTATTAGCCCATGTTGGCCAAGATATTAAAGACCTTATTTTTGTTGATGAAGCGGACGTTGAGCACGGTGCGACGCAACTAAAACAAACCTCAGTCACTCAGCCAGTATTATTTGCTGTAGAATATGCGCTCGCACAGCAGTGGTTGGCGTGGGGAGTGAAGCCTAGTGCCATGATTGGTCACAGCATAGGTGAATACGTTGCAGCTTGTATTGCAGGCGTATTTAGTCTAGAAGATGCGCTATATCTGGTCGCCAAGCGGGGCGAGTTTATTCAGGCACAAGCACCGGGCTGCATGCTATCGGTGGCGCTCTCAGAAGCCGCCTTAGCTCCTTATCTCGATACCGACAATCTTGAGTATAGAGTAGAGCTTGCCGCAGTAAATAGCCCTGAAAATTGTGTTGTTTCAGGTGCAGAGCAAGCGATCGAGGCGCTATCAAATACACTTACCGAACACGGGGTAGTTGTGCAGCCATTACATGTCTCGCATGCGTTCCATTCGTCCTTGGTAAGTGATGCTGGCGATCAACTGGGTAAGTTGATTGCACAGGTTCAGCGAAACGTCCCAAGCATTCCATTTGTATCAAATGTAACAGGCACTTGGATAACCGACCAACAAGCGACTGATCCTCAATATTGGGCGCAGCATTTAGCACAAGGGGTGCGCTTTAGCCAAGGTCTTCGCACTATCGTCAATCTTGACAATCCAGCGTCAGAAAATGGCTTAGAGCAAACCGTGTTACTCGAAGTGGGACCAAGTAATATGCTAAGTCAACTTGCCGGACGGGATGCAGAAGTAAAAGCTCAAACGAGTATTGTCGCTTCGTTACCACATCCAAGAAAAGCGCAAGAGACAGAGCGACACTTTGCCTTAGCCGTGGGGCGTTTATGGGTTGAAGGTGTAGAGATTGATTGGGATGCTTTGTACGAGCAAACACCTCATCGCGTAGCGCTACCTGTTTATCCATTTGAGCGAAAACGTTTTTGGATTGAAGCCGATGCGAACATTGTGGCACAAAACAACCATCATCCTTTGGCACCAAAACCCATTGAACACTGGTGTTACATCCCTTCATATAAACGCTCAGTACCTGATTTAACCCAACCGCTTGAATTGGGTTGTACTCTATTGTTTGAAACTAAGCACACTGCCTGTGATCAGCTCCTTGATAAGCTGTGTACACAGACTAACAAGGTGGTTCGCGTAGAGTTGGGTCTTGAGTTTCAGCAAAAATCTAATCATGAATTTGTGATCCGTGCGGCACAGTTGAGCGACTATCAACAACTGCTCGCTGCTGTTAATCAAGCTTTTGGCCCTGTTACCCACATCTTTCATCTGTGGAGTTTAGTTGCGGATGACGTAAACCTTGTTCAACAGCAGGGCATGATGAGTTTATTGACGCTCGCTCAAGCGCTTGAATCACAACAGCTAGGTCTACCAGTAAACTTGAGTGTGGTGACCCAAAGGTTGGCCGATGTGTCGGGCAATGATGAGATATTACCTGCTCAGGCTATGTTGCTGGGGCCGTGTAAAGTAATCCCACAAGAGTTTCCACACATGCAATGTCAACTGGTGGATTTTGGCACACGACTTTATGGTGATTGGATCGATTGGTTATTAGCAGAACAGCATGCGGAGGCGGGTGAAGTAGTCGCTTATCGATCTTATCATCGCTGGGTAATGGACTTTGAAGTGACGCCTAAGCCTAAACAACAAGAAGCGGTTTATCGTCAAGGTGGGGTGTATTTGATCACCGGTGGTTTGGGTGGCGTTGGCTTGGTAATGGCTGAACATTTAGCGGAGCACTACCAAGCTAAACTAATCTTACTTGGTCGCAGTACACCTTCAGAAACACAGCTACAAAAATTAGCACAATTGGAATCTTTTGGTGCACAGGTACTAGTTAAACAGGCGGATGTCGCGAACTTTGAACAAATGGCTGAGGTTGTCGCACAAGCACACCAGCAGTTTGGGCAAATAAATGGGGTGATCCATGCTGCTGGTAGCGGTGCTACATCCTTGATTAGCTCGACGGGCTCTGACTTTGTGGAGCAGATGTTTGCTGCCAAAGTTGTGGGTACGCAACATTTGTTGTCTTTATTTAGCGAGCAGCCACTGGACTTTATGGTGTTGTGTTCATCGCTTGCCAGTATTGCTGGTGGTTTGTCTAAAGCTGCTTATGCCGCAGCTAATGCCTACCTAGATGGGACCGCGCAGCAATATGCTCAGCGGTTTGCACAAACTGGTGGATATCCGGTCTTGGCGGTTAACTGGGATAGTTGGCGAGAGGTAGGCATGGCGGGTGATATGGATATGCCTGATGGAGTTGGTATCGCGCCTCAACAAGGGATTGAAATAATGGAGCGCATTCTCAGTGCGCCAGTATTACCACAAGTTGCTGTATCAACACTCGATCTTCCTGCTCGATTGGAAGCCACAAAAGGTAACTTATTAGATGCAGACTTAGCGGTAGCAGAGGCTAAACCTCGCCATGTTGGTTATGAGCGCCCTGAGTTGTCAACGCCCTATGTGGCACCTGAGGATGATTTGCAAACAGGCATTGAAGAAGTGTGGCGTGCCATGTTGGGAATAGAGCAAATAGGTATTCACGACAACTTATTTGAGCTAGGCGGCGACTCTTTAATGGGAGTGCAAATGATGTCGCAATTGAGTAATAAGTTTTCGGTCACCTTGTCACCGGCTTCCTTTTTCAAAGATCCAACTATTTTGGGGGTTGCTCGGGTGATAGAGGAAACCTTGATGCAAGAGCTACGGCAGGAGCTGATCGAAGAGTTGGCTGAGGGAGCAAATTAAGCATGTCGATCAATGCATTATTGGCAGCGCGAAAAGGCAACATGACGCTGGCGCAAAAAAAAGCCATGCTTAAACAACTTGAAGATAAGCAGCTAGTACAGTCGAGTGCGCCTGTAATTAAAAAACTGGGCAAACTCCAAGCGCCGTTATCGGCGGCGCAACAAAGGCTATGGTTTGAGTGGTTGATCAACCCCGAAAATACCGCCTACCATCTCGGTGGGGGGATGTGTTTAAGTGGCCATCTAGACAAACATGCTCTTCGTGCAAGTCTTGATCATTTAGTCGAGCGTCATGCGGGGCTACGCACCCAATTTGTTGAGGGTGAAGGAGCAAAACCTGAGCAAGTGATACTACCGACAATGAGCTTACCGCTGGAGGTAGTGGAGCTAAGCCAATTAGCTGCGGATGTCGCCACGCTACAAAACAACGATACAGAACTGAGCCTAGAGCAAGCTCAAGAGCAGGTTTACAAAGCAAGGTTAGAGCGTTTTGCAGCAAGGCCTTTTAATTTACGTTCAGGCCCATTAATGCGAATGCAGTGGTTACAGTTTTCTCCACAGCAGCATGTACTATTGGTGGTGATCCACCATATCATCAGCGATGCATGGTCGAAGAGCTTGATCATTAAAGATTTCGTCGAGTTTTATCAAAAAGCGAGTCTTGCTCAAGCCATCACTCATGACGCAAATCGACTAGATTATACTGACTTTGCTCAGTGGCAAAATGATTGGCTTAATAGCGATGCCGAGCAAGTACAGCAGCAGTGGCAGTTTTGGCAGCCGCGACTCACAGGGTCATTGCCAGTGGTTGAGCTTGGTGTGACGCACCAAACAAGCAAAGCATCTCGAGCGGATCAACTCGTCAGTCAGTTACCCTACCAGTTGGCAGAACAAGTGATGCAATTTGCTCGTGAACAAGGAGTATCTCTATTCGCTGTGTTATTGAGTGGGTATCAGGCCTTACTGCACAGATACACAGGGGAAGATGAGCTGATAACAGCGGTTCCAGTGGCTAATCGCAATCAGTTTGGCAGCCATAATGTGGTTGGTTTTTTTGTCAATGTGCAGCTTATGCACTTGTCTGTTTGTGGTGAGTTAACGCTACAGCAGCTGCTGAGTAACTGTGCACAGCAGGCATTAGCAATCCAAGCGCATCAAGATATTCCCATCGACTCATTAATGAAACGCTTCCAACCTAACTTGCAGGGCACAACGCCTTATCAAGTGATGTTCAATCACCTAAAAGATAGCAGCAGTGGCTTAGCACAATTGCATGGCGTTTCGTTGACCAATTATTTTAGTTTGACTCAAGGAGTCATGTGCGACCTCGCGCTAGATTCAACAGAGCTAAGTGATGGTGGCGTGCAATTGCAATGGACTTATGATGGCAATAAACTTTCAGCGGAATGGATCTCCACCTTTAATGAGCAATATCAGTCACTTCTGCGTACTTTTTGTCAAGCTCCACAGACTCAAATTCGCGATCTTTCACTGATGAGTGCTGAACGGAAAAAGGCTTTAGCGGTGCTTGAATCTGGCGGTAAAACATCAGCAAACTTACTTAGCGTGCCTCAAGCATTTGCGCTTCAAGCACAGAAAACCCCTGACGCGATTGCGTTAAGGTTTACGGGCGAGTTTGTCACCTATGCAGAATTACAGCAACGGGTAAATCAATTAGCACAGTATTTGGTGGCACAAAATATAAGCCATGAGTCAAAAGTGGCATTGCTATTTGAGCGTAGCATTGAGATGGTGGTGGCAATGCTGGCTACGCTTCAAGCGGGCGCGGCTTACGTACCAATCGAGCCTCAACTGCCCGAGGCACGCTTACACTATATTATTGAACAAAGTGCCTGTGCATGTATCTTGAGTCATGCTCCTGTAAAAGCGCAGCTGGCAGAGAGTATCTGCGCTCAAGTAACATGGCTTGAGCACTTAGAGTTAAGCGCTTATCCAACCACAACCCCCGATGTGACAATCCATTTAGATAACCTAGCTTATGTGATTTATACCTCGGGCTCGACGGGGAAGCCTAAAGGAGTTGCTTGTGTGCATCGTGGGGTCGCTAATCGCTTGGCTTGGGGGCAAACTCGCTACCAGCTTCAAGGTAACGATAGGGTTTTGCAAAAAACGCCATTTGGCTTTGATGTTTCTATTTGGGAGTTTTTCTGGCCGTTAACGCAAGGCGCAAGCCTAGTGTTAGCAGGTCCAGAGCAACACAAAGAACCGACACAAATTCGTCAACTTATTGAATCTGAAGGTGTGACGGTTTGTCACTTTGTCCCCTCCATGTTGCAAGCATTTATGACGGGGATAAGCAGCTCACGCGAAGCGCTGGGTGGAAAAACCTTATGCCCAAGTTTACGGCAAGTATTTACGAGCGGTGAAAAGCTAACCCAGCAAACCCAGCAGCAGTTTTTTAACTATTTTGAACAGACTGCACTGCACAACCTTTATGGACCGACAGAAACAGCGATAGAGGTTACAAGCTGGCAGTGCCACCAGCAAGATGACGTAATTCCAATTGGTAAACCTATCTCTGGCGTACAAGCTTATGTATTGGATAGCGCACTCAATCCAGTGCCGATAGGTGTAGCAGGAGAGCTATATCTTGCCGGTGAATGCTTGGCGCGCGGTTACTTATCTAGACCGGATCTTAGTGCCGATCGTTTTGTCGCGAATCCATTTGCCGATAGCAGCAGCCAAGGCACGAGAATGTATCGCACTGGCGACAAGGTAGTTTGGAATGAGGAAGGTCAACTTGAGTTTTTAGGTCGCTTAGATCAGCAAGTGAAGATCCGTGGTTTGCGGATTGAATTGGGCGAAATAGAGAGCCAACTAAGGCAATTAGCAAATGTAGTTGATGCTGCGGTGTTAGTGAAAAGTAGTGTTGGTGGCGAGCAATTAGTGGCATATGTAGTTTTGGCAAATGACACTCAATTTGAGCCTGATACGCTTAACACCCAACTCACTGCTCGGTTACCGCAATATATGATCCCCAGTGTGTTTGTGCAGCTCGAAAAGTTGCCGCTCACCGTTAACGGTAAGTTAGACCGTAAAGCTTTACCTGAGCCATCGTTACAGCAATTTTCAACGTTTGCGGCACCACAAGGTGAAATTGAAAGTGGACTGGCCAAGATATGGCAGCAGGTGCTGCAGCTTGAAAAAGTCGGACGTGACGATAATTTTTTTGCACTTGGCGGACATTCTTTACTTGCGGTGGAAACCCTGAGCCAAATCCAAGCACAATTTGGCGTAGACATTGCTGTGCGGGACGCCTTTGCAAGTCCAGTGCTTAAAGACTTAGCCGCAATTATTTCAGCACAAACAAACCCGGAGCAAGAAGGTGCCTTGCTCGACTTAGAAGCATTTATGGAGAACCTATAATGAGCAGTGAGGTCATCCAACGCATTGCTGAGCGCTTTCACCAGTTACCTCAAGAAAAACGTCAGTTGGTATATCAAAAGGTGCAAGCTGATGGGCTGAACATGCGTCAGTTTCCTGTTTTACCGTTTCATCACTCAGCTGAGGCAGCTGAGCTGTCTTATGCACAGCAACGTCAATGGTTTTTATGGCATTTAGACCCAGACAGCGCAGCGTATCATATCTCAGGGGGCTTACAGCTCGAAGGTGAGGTAAACCTGAGGGCGTTGACTCGTGCCTTTCAGCTATTAATCGCTCGTCACTGTGCACTTCGTACGCAATTTGTACAAGTTGACACTGAGGTAAAGCAGCAGGTGCTACCAATCGAAATTGCCAATGATTTTCAGGTAGAGGTAGGTGCGGGTGATAACATTGATGCGGTGCGTCAGCAATGGTTAAACACACCGTTTAATCTAACCCAAGGCAACTTAATTCGCGTGGGGTTACTCACGCTTGCACCAAACCAATATCAACTGGTGGTGGTATTGCATCATATTATTGCCGATGGTGGTTCATTACAGATTTTAGTGGGAGAATTTGCTGCGCTGTATAGTCAATTGCTTAGCGCTGAAATCGCACCAGGGGATTTATCGAGCCAGCTGGCTCAATCAGCGCTACCGACACTGAATATTACCTACGGTGATTACGCCAAATGGCAAAAGGACTGGATGACAGCGGGGGAGCTTGAGCGTCAGCTAGAGTATTGGCAGCAAAAGCTTGGTGACGAACAGCCTGTGCTACAGCTAAAGGTGGATAATGGTTTAGCCCAAAACTCAGAGCAAGGTAGTGCTCGCGGTGCATCACACGTATGGCAATTACCACAGAACTTAACGCAACAGCTTGGTACTTTTGCCACCAGCCAGCAGGTTTCTCATTACATGGTATTGCTGACGGCATTTCAGATATTGCTACAACGATATACTGGGATGGAGCAGATCCGTGTCGGTACGCCAATCGCTAACCGGCAACGAGCTGAAGTCGCTAATTTGGTTGGCTTGTTCGTCAACACCCAAGTGCAAGATAACCGCTTTGACAGTCGCACTTCATTGCAACAGGCGTTAGCTAAAGTGAAGGCTTCCACACTTGAAGCACACGAGTATCAAGATTTACCTTTTGAGCAATTGGTTGAAGCCCTGCAGCCCGAGCGAAGTAGCGAGGTGCATCCGTTATTTCAGATATTGTTTAACTATCAATTTGGTGATTTAAGCCAATTACAACAGTTGCCAGGGCTCAAAGTCGGTGAATTGCCTGCAACCACAGGAGAAGTGCAGTTTGAGTTAGTGTTAGATGTTCTTGAAAACCGAACCGGCGCTTGCTTTTTGACCTTTACTTACGATCAAAAAGCCATCTCCACACGACGCATCGTTCGTATGAGTCAGCACTTTGAGCGGGTGCTGACTGCATTGATCACAGAACCGACTATTGCCATCGGTGATATTAACTTGCTCGATGATAGCGAAACGCAGCAATGGCAGCATTTGGGACTGAATCAGCAACTTGAAGACACAACTCCAGTCCAACAAAAATTTAGCCGTTTGGCTGACATCCAGCCAGAAGCTGTGGCAGCGGTATTTGCAGATTTAACGTTGAGCTATCGACAATTGGATGAACGTTCAAACCAGCTTGCACAGCACCTTCAAAACCTGAATATTGGTCATGAAGATAGAGTCGGTGTGGCGCTAAAGCGGAGCATGGACACAATAGTCACGTTATTGGGCGTCTTAAAAACCGGCGCTGCATTTGTGCCCTTGGACCAAGATTATCCGGCTGAGCGACTGGCTTATATCGCAGATAATAGCCAGCTCACCGCCATTGTCACTCACCCTGATGCGCAGTCTAAATTAACCCAGGTGCTGCAAGATACTCAGCACACGGACAATTTAACCTCAGTACCTGTTGTCAACTTAGCGCAAATACCATGGCAAACACTGTCCAATCAAGCGCTAGAAGTGGTTATTCATCCTGAGCAATTGGCCTACATGATTTATACTTCCGGCTCCACAGGTCGCCCAAAGGGGGTTGCGGTCAGCCATCGTGCACTGAGTAACTGCATGGCATGGATGGCAAGACAGTATTCTCCACAACCGAAAGAAGCGGTTTTGCACAAAGCCGCTTTTGGGTTTGACGTGTCTTGCTGGGAGATTTTCTTCCCTCTGAGTGAAGGGATGTCGGTGGTGGTTGCAAAACCTGGTGACCAACGCGATCCTATCGAGCTGAAGCGCCTAATTCAGCATCATCAGGTGGCAATTACCTCATTTCCACCTGCTTTATTGCAGGCCTTTATCGAGCTACCTGATGTGGCTGAGTGCACCTCGCTGCGGCATATCATGTGTGGCGGTGAAGCCGTGCCTGCTGAGTTATTCCGTGATACCTACCTGGCACTGCCTGATGTTGTGATGAACAACCTGTATGGACCCACAGAAACCACAATTCATGTAACCCACTGGCCTTTTATTAACGACAATAGAAGTTTGGCTCCTATTGGCCAAGGTATTTCACAAACCCATACCTATATTTTAGATACTAGTTTAAACCCCGTGCCTGAAGGTGTGACCGGAGAGTTATACATAGGAGGCATACAACTGGCCAGAGGATACTTTGCTCGACCAGATTTGACCGCGGAACGCTTTGTTGCAGACAGCGTGTTAGGTAATGGCCAGCGGATGTACCGCACAGGCGATTTGGCGCGATGGAATCAAAATGGTGAGATAGAATACCTTGGTCGTAGTGATGACCAAATACAGATCCGAGGGTTTCGTATTGAGCTGGGTGAAATTGCCGAGCAGTTAAGGCGCTTACCTCAAGTGCGTGAAGCCAAAGTCTTAGTTAAACAGTTGGCTACAGGAGATAGGTTGGTCGCGTATGTAACAGGTAATATTCAAGACGAGCAGCAATTAGCTCAAGCGCTTGGTGAAAGCATTCCGGATTACATGATGCCCAATGCGTTTGTAGTGTTAGATAAAATGCCACTGACCGCGAACGGAAAGGTAGACAGCAAAGCTTTACCTCAACCGCAGTGGGCAAAAGCGCAAGAATACAGCGCACCGATAGGTGAGGCTGAAACCTTGGTTGCCGATCTATGGGCTGACCTACTAGGTATGGAGCGAGTGGGCAGAGATGACAATTTCTTCTCGTTAGGTGGACACTCACTGTTAGCGATTAAGTTGGTAGAACGCGCCCGCAAAGCTGGCTGGCAAGCACAAGTGAAAACTTTATTCAGTCAACCTGTGCTTAAAAACTTCGCAGCTGCCCTTAAGCCCCACCGCCAGGATACGGCGTTAGAGGTTGCCTGGTCTGGGATTGCTACGGATACCACCACTATCACTAGCGATATGCTGCCATTGGTACAGCTGGATAACAACCAGATAGCCAAAGTCGTCGAGCAAGTAGACGGAGGGGCACAAAACATCCAAGATATTTATCCGCTGGCGCCGCTGCAGACGGGCATTTTATTCCACCATACTTTGCAAGAAAAAGGCGATGCTTACATTACGCCTAACCTATTACGTTTTGAAAGCCGTGCACAGTTGATTGCATTCATCGATGCGCTTAACCTTGTTATTGCCCGTCATGATATTCTGCGGACAGCCATCTTTTGGCAGGGTCTGCCCGAGCCTGTGCAAGTTGTGCAGCGTCAGGCCAAAGTTGAAATCAAATGGTTAGATTATGCCTGTGACGCGCCACTAGTTGTTGATGAGGCAGGCTTAACTGAAGCTGCAAGACGTTTAAATGAAGCCGTAGACCCAACCCACTTTAGGCTAAACACACAGTGTGCACCTTTAATTGCCGCCATCGCTATTGCCGAAATGCAAGGCGAGACGTGCTGGTTGCAACTGCCGAGCCATCATTTAGTGATGGACCACACCAGCTTAGAAGTACTTGTCGAAGAAGTGCAGATGATTTTAGCAGGTAATGCCGCGCTACTGCCAGAGCCTGTACCATTTAGACGTTTTGTGGCGCTAGCGCAGCAAAACCCAGAGGCCGAAGCGGAGCAAACTACGTTCTTTAGTGAATTATTAGGGGACATAGAAACGCCAACCGCGCCATTTGGATTGTTAGATATTAAGGGCACAGGTGAGGACATTCTAACGCATGAAACTGCCGTGCCTGATGCATTGGCAGCGCAAGTGCGCCACCTTGCCATAAAACAAAACACCAGTGCCGCGGCGATATTCCACCTAGCTTGGGCGATGGTGCTACAAAAACTGACCGGATTAAATGATCCGGTGTTTGGCACGGTGATGTTTGGCCGCTCACAAGGTGGAGAAGGCGCCGATAGGGCTGTTGGCATGTTTATCAATACATTGCCGATCCGTTTTCGATTGCGCCAAGCAGATCTTAAATCAGGGTTGCAGCAAGCGCAGCAGCTGTTAACTGCACTTATTAGCCATGAAAGTGCGAGCTTATCCAAAGCACAATCTTGCAGCAACGTAGCGAAAGGAACGCCGCTGTTTTCGACGCTGTTGAATTATCGCTATAGCCCAAATGCGCACAAACATGGTGATTCGAAAAAGCTCTATGTAACCGAAGACGGCTGGCAAGTGTTTGGCGGTGAGGAACGCACCAATTACCCTATAGGAATTTCTATTGACGATGCTGGCGATGGCTTTAACATCGTGGCGCAAACATTACCAAGTGTGGAACCTGCACAATTGTGTGGCTATTTACTGAATGCTTTGACTCAGCTTGTTGCAGAGCGGGCACTAAAACAGCTAGGTGACTGGCAAGCGTTGACTGACAATGCGTGGCAAACACAGCGCTTGTGGAGCGAAAACACCACCAAAGAGAACACTCAACAAACGGTTTATCGCTTATTTGAAGCACAGGTACAAAAACAGCCTGGCGCCATCGCCGTGACATTTAAAAACAGTCATGTGAGTTACGCTGAGCTTAACCAACAAGCAAACCAGCTGGCGCATTATTTACAATCACAAGGTGTGGGTATAGAGAGCCGAGTCGCTGTGGGCATGTGGCGTAGTGTTGAAACCGTGATAAGTCTGTTGGCAATCATGAAAGTAGGTGCCTCGTACGTACCACTAGATTTAGATTATCCAGCGGAGCGTTTGCAATATATTGTGGCATCTAGTGGCGTACAGTTGTTATTGACTCATGCCGAAGGGGTAGATGCGCTGCCGCCATTCCCTGAGCAGATCACGCAGTGTGTTTGGCAACAGATAGACTTAACGCCATACAGCCAAGATAATCTCATTGTCGATGCTCACCCTGAGCAGCTAGCTTATGTGATTTATACCTCTGGCTCGACGGGACGACCGAAAGGCGTGGCTATTAGTCACCGCTCACTGGTTAGCTGTATGCAGTGGATGCAGCGCGAGTATCAACTTACACGGGAAGATGCGGTGTTACATAAGGCGCCGTTTGGCTTTGATGTGTCTTGTTGGGAGCTATTTTTCCCACTGAGTCAAGGCGGCCGCATTGTGGTATCTGAACCCGGAGATCATAAAGATCCAGACAAGCTAATTGCACTTATAAAAGCGCAAAAAGTAACAACAGCGAGCTTTGTACCAACAATGTTACAAGCTTTCATTGAGCAAACTAACCCCAATGAAGAGAACCATTTACGTAACATTATGGTAGGAGGAGAGGCTGCGCCACCGGAACTTCGTCAACGTATGTTCGCCGCGCTGCCAAATGCCAAGGTGCATAATTTATATGGCCCAACAGAAACCACAATTCATGTGACCAACTGGGAGTTTACGCAAGCACCACGAACCACAATTCCAATCGGTCGTGCTATCTCAAACACCAGTTGTTATGTACTCGATGAATACTTGACGCCGGTTCCTCAAGGGGTAGTAGGTGAGCTATATTTAGGTGGAGTAGGGTTGAGCCGGGGTTATCTTAACCGCCCTGACTTAACCGCAGAGCGATTTGTTGCCGATCCGATATCCGCATCAGGTGGTCGCCTTTACCGTACCGGTGATTTGGTGCGTTGGAATAAAGAAGGGCTGATTGAATATATGGGTCGACTTGATCACCAAGTTAAGATCCGAGGCCTACGTATTGAGCTTGAAGAGATTGAAGCTCAGCTTGCAAGTATTAGCGGTATTCAAAAAGCCGTTGTATTGGCAAAGCCTTCGCCGTCAGGCGAGCGTTTAGTCGGCTATGTGCAGTCTCAACAAGTACAGTCAAGTGATGAGCTAAAAAGCATCTTAGCTAAAGTCTTACCTGACTATATGGTGCCAAACAGCATTTTGAGTCTTGAGCGTTTGCCACTTAGCCCAAATGGAAAAATTGACCGCGACGCATTACCGGAACCGGTCTGGCAAGATAGCGGAGAGTTTGTTGCCCCAATAAACGACATGGAGCAAAGTGTGGCGCAAGTCTGGTCTGAGGTTTTAGGAATCCATAATATCAGTCGTTTTGCTAATTTCTTTACGCTGGGTGGTGATTCTATCGCGTGTCTAAAAGTGGTGTCATTGATGCGCCAACGTGGTTTTGAAATGGCGGTAAAACACATGTTTGAAACTGCGGATCTGAGCCAGTTAGCCTTGCAGTTGACTGAGTTGCAAGGCGCTACAGGCTCTGGAAATACACTTTGTAGCGAGCCTATTATCGCACTGAATCAAAAATCAGCCGCTGCAAGTGCGCTATTTTGCTTACATGATGGTTTTGGTAAAGTGCTGGACTACACCACTTTGGCAAGGCATCTCGATGGCAAGTGTACGGTGTACGGGCTGACTTATCAGCCTGATTCTTTAACCGGGCAAGCTGCTGATTTATCTGCGCTGGTGGCATCGCATCTAAGCGAAATTCGCAAAGTGCAAGCTCGCGGACCTTACCGTTTATGTGGTTGGTCTTTAGGTGGCGTATTGGCGCACGCTATTGCCGCTGAGTTAGAACAACAAGGTGAGCAGGTAGAGCAGCTGCTTTTACTTGACCCTTACTCGCCACCTAATGCAAGTGCACAGCGCTCAACACCGGCAGAGCAAATAGGCCCAATGACGCAGCTACAAACCTTCTTCAGTTTGTTACTGAGCGAAGAAAGTGGGTCTGCCTTGTTACAAGACGTTGAAATACAAAGTACGTTAGCTGAATGTTCTGCTCAACAGCAGATATCAAGTGATGACATTCAAAAGTTGATGCAGCAAGTGTTTGAGCACCCAAGGACGGAGTTTATGACGGGTTACGGACAGTTAACGGTTCAAGACTTATACCATTTATATCTGGCCTTCCAACCGCTATTCTTGGCTGCTGTCAATATTGAGACGCTGCCTGTATACACCGGTAAGGTTGAACTATTTTGGATGAAAGGTCGAGAGCAAGCGCACAAAGCATGGTGGTACGAATGGTTGAATAGCCAAAGTGTTTCGTCTCACGACTTGGATGTTGGGCACTTCGCGGTGGTTAAAGAGCGCACCGTATTAGAGCGTGTCTAGCTAAGTTTAAAAATAAAGCGGCTGTAAGCCGCTTTATTTTTATCTTTAGGTTTGTCTTTTGCAAATAAAAACGGCGCTGAGTAGCACCGTTTTTATGGGAATTAATTTAATTGCTATTACTTACCATTGGTAAGTTGCAGTTAAAGCAATGTTTCGACGATTGCCATAGGAGCATGATGTCGCGCCACATGAAGCGATAACCTTTTTGTCAGTTAGGTTACGTACGTTCAATGCAAAGCGCCATTGTGCTAGGTCATAGCTTGCCATGGCATCAAATAGGGTATAACCCTCTACTGTTTTAGGGGCTTTTTCACCAGTACCTTTGTTACTGCCTGTGTAGCGTGCTCCTAAGCCAATAGTAAAGTTATCTGTAAGCTGGTAGTCACCCCAAATATTTAGCTGGTGTTCGGATACGGCTTTATCTTGTTTACCTATCTCCTCAGCGATCCCACTTTTGGTGACTTCAGCTTTAGGAATAAATGCATATGAAGCCGTTAAGTTCATTTTGTCAGTTGGCTGGACAAATGCATCAAACTCTACACCACGCACTACCACGGCACCTGTTTGCTTGTAGCCTGCAGGCTCGCTTGTCCATACCCATTGTGTAAAGTCACTACGCTCAATCTCGAATACCGCAGCACTGTAGCTTGAAGTGGAGTCTTTAGGCTGATAGCGCAGACCAGTTTCATATTGTTTGCCAGTTTCAGGTGAGAAAGGGCGTGCTGTTGCGGGATCAACATTGGTTGTTGGGGCAAAAGATTCCGAATAGCTAAAGTATGGAGCTAATCCATTGTCCGCCAAGTATACAACCCCAGCACGGGCACTAAACTCACTATCGGTGCGTACAGAAGTCGGGTCAACTTGACCTTCAAGTGTTTCGTTCTTTAACTTTGCTTCATCCCAACGACCTGCCAAAGAAATGATGATTTTTTCATTGATCTTAATTTGATCTTGAATGTAAACACCAAACTGCTCTAGTTTTGAAACCCCTTTAATATTGGGTTCAGGTTGCAGTACTTCTGAGCCATAGGTTGGATTAAAGACATCAAGATCGGCCAATACCCCACCATATCGTGCTCTTACTTCGATTTCGGTGTCTTGATAGTCGGCTCCAATCAGTATGGTATGTTCAACGTTGCCGAGCGTAATGTTACCAATTAAATGTGTATCGATAGTTGCGCCGGTTACTTTTTCTTTACTAGATAGCGGAGTACGGGCTAAGTAACGGAAGTTTTCTGGTGCGCTTGGGTTTTCAGGATTTTTCTGAGCCCATTTACCCCAAATAACACCATAGTCAACATCGAACTCGGCATAGCGTCCGTGTTGTTTGATTTGCCAATTATCATTGAAGTGATATTCGCCTTTATAACCGACTACCCACTGTTCTTGATTGTAACGGTTGAAGTCGGGCTCGCCAATTAGGGTTGAAAATGGAATTTGGCCATTAGGGTTTGGTAAGATGGTTCCTGTAGTAGGGTATGCATGCCAAGCTGCACCAGATTCAATGTCATAGTATTGCGAGTAGAAGGTGATTTTGCCTTGGCTGTTTGGTTGCCAAGTCATTGATAGTGCGAGGTAGTCGCGATCGTTTTCTAATGGCTTTGTGCTCAAATCAGACTTTTTGGTGAGGCCTGTAACGCGATATAAGTATTCGCTGTCATCATCAATTGGGCCAGACATATCCAACGCGAATTGCTTTAGGCCATTATTACCAAGCTTTAGCTGTAGTTCATTTTGTGAAAATGGTGTTGGCAGCTTACTGACTAGGTTTACCACACCACCAGGACCATTTTGACCGTAAAGTACAGAAGCTGGGCCTTTCAAGATTTCTATTCGCTCCATGCCATAGCTTTCGGTTTGCCATAAGCCCCAGTTACCACTGTTGCGGATCTGCAAGCCATCTTGATAAAAGCCCGGCGCGTAAGCGTCGAAACCACGAATGTATAACCAATCATATTGCGGTAAATCACCCCACGGCGCAGTATTCACACCAGCGGTATAAGATAGCGCTTCAGTGACTCGCGTGGCACCAATTGCTTCAATCTTGTCTGCAGTAACCACATTGATGGTTTGTGGCACTTCGATGATGGCAACATCGATTTTTGAACCGGTTGCACTTCGGCGGGCGTTATATCCTTCAACCGGACCGGTTGCTGTTTCCTGATCAGCGTCAGCACTTACCGTAACCGCTTTTAACTTACTCGGTGAATTATCTTCTGCGTATGCGGTTGAAACCAGCGTTAACCCCATAATTGCAGCAGCAATTGGTGATAGAGTTAGCCGTTGGCTTGAGCGTTGTTGTTTCACAAAGACTCCTTATTATTTTTGAGAAGCAGATTGGTTTTTATAATGAAGTGATTGACTCAAGCACCTATCAATCACTAGGTTAAATCCGACGTTAATCGATTAGTGCTACGTTGTCGGTTATGTCAGGTGTTGAAGTGGACTTCAATTGCTTCAATACCTCACCGATTTCTTGGCTACGTACTGCCAAAATAGATAACAAGGTGTCGCTTAATCCATGAGAGCTTTCACAGGCGCCTTGCAAGAAAATATTAGGCTTAAAGTTTTCCGTACTTTGAATGCGATAATCTCGTCCTACACTGAAATCTCCTAGGTACTGAGATAAGGGGGCGAGCAAGGTTTTATGTTGATCTCGCACATAGCCCGTTGCCAATACTACGGCATCGTAGGTACATACTTTAGTGTCGCCTGTTTTGCGGTTTGTTAGCGTTAAATGGACACCGTTTTCGTCCGCATCAACTGCTGCGACTTCCGTGCTTGAAAGAAAGCGGTGGCGATAGTGGCTACGTACTTTTTGTTCGTAAAATACGCCGTAAATTTGTTCAATAAGCGGTAAGTCAGGGCAGGCGTAATTCGTCTGACGATATTCTTTTAAGAAGGCTTCGCGCTCGATATCTGATTTAGAGAAAACCTTATCGGTATATTCTGCGTTGAAGATTTCATTGACAAATGGACTATCATCCGATGGTTTAATAGAGTTTGCACGAATAACAAAGTCGACTTGATTGTCATCTGCACGACCGTGCAAATCCATAAATATTTCGGCTGCACTTTGGCCTGCACCAATGACGGCAATTTTCTTAGCCGTTTTATTTGCTTCAATAGCCACTTTGTAATCATTACTGTGGAATACTCGGTTATCGCCAGCTAGCTTTCTAAATTGTTTAGGTATATATCCACCACCGCCAATGCTGACGACTAAGTTCTCTGTCTCAACTACTTTTTCCTTTCCATCAACATCTCTAGAGTGCACTTGTAATGCAACAACGTGATCATTTTCTAAAATCGGTTGAACATCAAATGCGGTTTCGCCATAGTTAGTTTGGTCTTTAAAGTGCGAAGCAGCCCAAGCTAGATAATCGTTAAACTCATGGCGGCTTGGGAAAAATGTTTGCAGGTTAATAAAATCTGCAAGACGATTTTTTTGGTGTAAATAATTAATAAAAGTGAACTCACTTTTAGGGTTTCGAATCGTGACTAAATCTTTTAAAAAAGATATTTGCATGTGGGTGTTTTCAAGCATCATATTTTTATGCCATGAAAACTCAGGCTGACGTTCCATGAATAAAGTATGTTTTGTCCAGTCAGTTAAACCTTGTTCACGAAGTGAGATTGCCAGTGCAATATTGGAAGGTCCAAATCCAATACCGACTAAAGAAAAGCGAGATGGGGTGTTCATACTTAATCCTCACAGTTACAGCTAGCTACTGTTATTTGTCGTAGAGCCTAGCCGGATGTCACAGAGCGGCAGGCCACTATTCATTGTCAGAAGCTCAACTAAAAATCATGTTTTGGAATAGACGACCGGCACTTTATTTTATTTAAATATTTATGAAATTAATTCGTATTCACTCTTAGTGGGCTTTTGCTATGCCTTGTTATGGAGAAAAAGCGTTTAACATTGCTAGCGTCAGATTGAATTCCTGCAATTGCGCCTATATCGAGTTAAATTGATAGCACGCTAGGGCGGCGACACACAAATGTGTGCCGCAATCAGTGTTAGTCTGTTAAGTAGGGCGACGAAGTACTATTCCGTCTGGGTAACAAAATTCAATGAGTTAACTCCTGATTTTTGTGCCATAGCCATCACTTTAACAACGTTTTCATAAGGGACTTTAGCCGCACCTTGCAACTGAATTGGTGGTTGAGGAGACTGCATCGCTACCTCTGCTAGTTTCTGCTCCAGTTGGGCTAATGTAACACTTTGGTGTTGCCATTGAATGTCGCCATTAGCCTGCACAATGACATCAATGCTATCGGGAACGACCTCTGAGCTGGTTTCTTGCTGCGCCGCTTTAGGCAGCTCAACTTCGATAGATTGCGTAATAACAGGCATGGTGATAATAAAGATGATCAATAATACCAACATGACATCCACAAGGGGCGTCATGTTGATTTCTGCCATGACTTCATCATCGTCTTCAAACCCTTGACCAAAAGCCATTATTTTCCTCCTACGGACTTAAATATAGGGCGTTTTGAGTTTGCGCTTGGTGCCGAACCCATTAGTAGAAATGCATGTAGCTCATGAGCAAAGTGGTTTAATCTGCTAGCGATGCGCTTATTTCCACGCGTGAGTGCGTTATAGCCCAACACGGCTGGGATTGCGACGGCAAGGCCAAATGCTGTCATGATCAACGCCTCACCCACAGGACCTGCGACCTTATCTATGCTTGCTTGGCCGCTCACACCAATGCTAATTAGCGCATGGTAAATTCCCCAGACAGTTCCGAACAAGCCGATAAATGGTGCCGTCGCACCGATCGATGCGAGGATCGCTAAATTGCTTTGTAGTTCTGATTTGCTTTCATCGATTGAGGTGCGCAAGCTGGCTGTTAACCACTCAGCAATGGGTAAGTTGCCATGTAAGTCTTCTTTATGTTGCTCATGGTGAGCTTTAGCATGCATACCTTCATGTACAAGTGCGCTAAAAGGGGTGTCTTGGCCTGATGGGGTTTCTAATAGTTTTATTCCAGATTGCACATCTTGGGCATGCCAGAATTGCTTTGATCCAGCCAGAGGCTGTTTTAGTCGATATAGCTTTATACCTTTAACGAGTATGACGCACCAAGTTGCGATAGACATAAACAGTAGACTAAACGCTACTGCTTTGATGATGATATCGCTTTGTGCCCACATGGCTGCGATTCCGTATGGGTTCTCCATGACTGTTCCTTAATTTATTAATTTAATGCAAAATTGACAGGCTGTAGATACCAATAGCCAATAGCCTGTCCGTCTTGAGTTGCTGGCTGGTATTGCCAGTGTTTAACCGTTGCTCTGGCGGACTGATCAAGTCGGCTATGGCCACTTGATTCATGTATTTCTATTTCAGAAACACTGCCGTCTGCCTCAATATAAATTTTCAATAAGACAGTCCCTTGCTCTTTAAACTTACGGGATAGCCTTGGATAAATAGGGTCAGGGTTACTCAGAGCATTAGCATCGCTCATATGTGGTAGTACTAACCCAGGCGGTAAACTAGGATCTTGAGGAGCCTCAGATGTTGCTGGTGTCTGATTGGTGTTGTTTTCTTTTGAGCTATCAGCACTTGACTGAACTACTGGTTCAGGCTCTATCACTGGTTCAGGCTCTACAACTGGTTCAGGCTCTACAACTGGTTCAGGCTCTACAACTGGTTCAGGCTCTACAACTGGCTCAGGCTCTACAACTGGCTCAGGCTCTACAACTGGCTCAGGCTC
>NZ_NKHF01000106.1 GCF_002744175.1 Pseudoalteromonas piscicida | reverse complement strand
AACCGGTTCAGGCTCTACAACCGGTTCAGGCTCTACAACCGGTTCAGGCTCTACAACCGGTTCAGGCTCTACAACCGGTTCAGGCTCTACAATCGACTCTGTTGCGGAGTGTGTTTTGTTTGGCGGAATAACAAGCTTTCCCTTAATTGTGGAATGCTGTGAAACAATTTCCACGGGGGTGAGGGCTGAGGCGCTAGTCCACGCATATGTGATCCCTGCAACATGAATTGCAATAACAAAAATACATGAACTGATGGATGCGATGTTAGGGAGTTGCCGTAAAGTTTTTGTGTGTGAGGTTGGCACAGCTACGTATATCCGTTACTAATTTAAATGCAAATCGTTATTACTTTATTTTGTTTGTTACAAAAATACAAGAAGCATAGCGCCAATTATGTGGATATTTTGCTCACCAATGACACCGGTTGTCGCTGCCAAGTTTGTGTCTGCACAGAATAAATATCGTAGAAAAATCGCTCTGCGATTGAGTATCTTGGCAAGATAAGCGAAAATAGGAGATTAACTGATATTCATAGCCTGAGTCGGGCAGAAAACAGTCCTCTGTGCTGTACTCAAATTAAGAGAAGATTTTAACTGATGTCAAACGCTTCAATTCCTCAGGAAGTCTCAAAAAGACGGACTTTCGCGATTATTTCGCACCCGGATGCGGGTAAAACCACCATCACCGAAAAAGTACTACTATTCGGAAAGGCGTTACAAAAAGCCGGTACGGTAAAAGGTCGCGGCTCAAATCAACACGCCAAGTCTGACTGGATGGAAATGGAAAAAGAGCGTGGTATCTCGGTAACAACTTCCGTGATGCAATTTCCGTACAACGAAGCTTTGGTCAACCTGCTAGATACTCCAGGACACGAAGACTTCTCTGAAGATACTTACCGTACACTCACCGCGGTTGACTCTTGCTTGATGGTGATCGATGCGGCGAAAGGTGTAGAGGATCGTACCCGTAAATTAATGGAAGTCACCCGTTTACGTGATACGCCAATCGTGACCTTTATGAACAAATTGGACCGCGATATTCGCGATCCCATGGAGCTACTTGATGAAGTAGAAACCGAACTAAACATCATGTGCGCACCAGTTACTTGGCCGATTGGTTGTGGTAAAGAGTTTAAAGGTGTGTACCACATTCACCGTGATGAAACGATTTTGTATCAAACAGGTCAAGGCCATACGATCCAAGAAAAGCGCATCATCAAAGGGCTTGATAACAGTGAGCTAGATGCCGCGGTAGGTGAGAGCCTGGCTGAACAGCTACGTGAAGAACTTGAGCTGGTGATGGGCGCGTCACACGAATTTGATCAAGAGCTATTCTTGTCTGGCGATTTAACCCCGGTATTCTTCGGCACAGCATTAGGCAACTTTGGTGTTGATCACATGCTTGACGGATTAACGGAATGGGCGCCAACGCCGCTACCGCGTCAAACTGACGAACGCGAAGTGAAAGCTGACGAAGAAAAATTCTCTGGTTTTGTGTTTAAAATTCAAGCTAATATGGATCCAAAACATCGCGACCGTATTGCCTTTATGCGTATTGTGTCGGGTAAATACACCCAAGGCATGAAAATGAACCATGTCCGTATCGGTAAGCAGATCAGTATTGCCGATGCCGTAACCTTTATGGCTGGTGACCGTGAGCGTGCGCAAGAAGCGTTTGCAGGTGATATTATCGGTTTACATAACCACGGTACTATCCAAATTGGTGATACTTTCACTCAAGGTGAAACACTTAAATTCAGTGGTATTCCAAACTTCGCACCTGAGCTATTCCGTCGTATTCGCTTAAAAGATCCATTGAAGCAAAAACAGTTATTAAAAGGCTTAGTGCAGCTTTCTGAAGAAGGTGCAGTGCAGGTATTTAGACCACTTATCAACAACGACCTGATTGTCGGCGCGGTTGGTGTGCTGCAGTTTGATGTGGTTGTTGCGCGCTTAAAGTCTGAATATAACGTTGATGCGATCTACGAGAGTGTAACGGTACAAACTGCGCGTTGGGTTAGCTGTGATGACGAGAAGAAAATGGCTGAATTCCGTCGCAAGTGTGAGCAAAACTTGGCACTCGATGGCGGTGATAACCTAACCTATATCGCGCCTAGCCGCGTCAACTTGAATTTATCAATGGAACGTTATCCAGACGTCAAGTTCAGTGAAACTCGCGAACATTAATCGCTGCGCATTAAAGGAAAACAGATGAACATCAAAAGTATTTTAATTGAAAAAGCCAATGCAGCGATGCAAGCTGCTGGTATTCCTGAAGGTACAAACCCTGCGGTTACCCAAAGTACGCGTCCACAATTTGGTGATTACCAAATCAATGGCGCAATGGGTGCTGCAAAAGCACTAAAAACGAACCCTAGAGAGCTTGCGCAAAAGATCATCGATAACTTAGATGTTACGGATCTTGCAGAAAAAACAGAAATAGCAGGACCTGGGTTTATTAACATTCACCTAAAACCTGAATTTTTAGCCTCTAGCCTAGAAGCGGCAAATGCTGACGCTAAACTCGGTGTTGCTGAGCATGCAAAGCCCAATAAAGTGGTCGTGGACTTTTCGTCACCAAACCTAGCCAAAGAAATGCACGTAGGTCACCTACGTTCAACAATTATTGGTGATAGCGTGGTGCGTGCACTTGAGTTCCGTGGTGATACTGTGATCCGCCAAAACCACATGGGTGACTGGGGCACGCAGTTTGGTATGTTAATAGCACACCTCGAAGATCTGCTAAATCAAGGCGTGGACCTTGAAAATGTAGCACTTGCTGATCTTGAAAGTTTCTATCGTGATGCTAAAAAGCGCTTTGACGACGAAGCTGGCTTTGCTGATAAAGCCCGTGATTACGTTGTAAAACTACAAGGCGGTGATGCTCACTGTAAAAAGTTGTGGCAAATGTTTATCGATACGTCAGTGAAGCATTCTGAAGAAGTATACGCCAAGCTAAATGTGACGCTTACACGCGATAATATCATGGCGGAAAGTGCATACAACGACCGTCTTGCTGGCGTTCTTGAACTGCTTAAAGAGAAGGGCATAGCGGTAGAAGATCAAGGTGCTCAGGTGGTATTTCTTGATGAGCTGGCGAATAAAGATGGTGAGCCTTCAGTATTTATCGTACAAAAATCTGGTGGTGGCTTCTTATATTCAACAACAGATTTAGCGGCCTGTGATTACCGCTCAAACGAGTTAGATGTTGACCGCATCCTAATTTTTGTTGATGCGCGTCAGGGCCTACACTTCAACCAAGTTGAGATCACTGCACGTAAAGCTGGGTTGCTAAAAGATAAAACCAGTTACGAGCCGAGCTTATTTGGTACTATGATGGGTAAAGACGGTAAGCCGTTTAAAACTCGTACTGGTGGTACGGTTAAGTTATCTGACTTACTAGACGAAGCGGTGAGTCGCGCCACTGAAAAGTTAGCAGACAGAGCCTCTGACTTATCTGATGAAGCACGCCAAGAAATCGCTCGTAAAGTGGGTATTGGTGCGGTGAAGTATGCTGATCTATCTAAACACAGAACCAGTGATTACATCTTTAACTGGGACAGCATGCTCAGTTTTGAAGGGGCGACGGCACCTTATTTACAGTATGCCTATACTCGTGTGCGCAGCATTTTCCGTAAAGCAAATGTGGATAGTACAAGTCTGACTGGTCGCATCCAAATTCAAGCACTACAGGAAAAAGCACTTGCGCTTAAACTACTGCAACTTGAAGAAGTGCTTGATCTCATGATCAGTGAAGCGACACCACACGTATTATGTAGTTACTTATATGAGCTTGCGAGCTTATATATGACATTCTATGAAGCGTGCCCAATTCTTAAAGATGACGTAGCTGCAGACGTGCGTGAAAGTCGACTACTGCTGTGTAATCTGGTTGCTAACTCACTTAAGACAGGCCTAGATTTGCTAGGTATTGAAGTGATGGAGCAAATGTAGGTTAGTTTTAACTTGCATTAAGGTATACTAGAAGCCGCTTTATAGCGGCTTTTTTGTTAAGGATATTGTGATGAAACTTGAAGACATTCGCAGAGAATATACCAAAGACGGTTTGCGTCGAGAGATGTTAAAAGATACGCCTGTTGCGCAATTTGAGTTATGGCTGCAACAAGCAATAGAAGCTAAATTTGCCGATCCCACTGCGATGGTGGTTGCGACGGTAGATGAACATGGTCAGCCATCTCAGCGGATAGTATTGCTCAAGCATGTAGACGAAAATGGTTTTGTCTTCTTTACCAATACCGGTTCGAGAAAAGCACAAGAATTAAAACAAAATAGTAAGATTTGTTTGCACTTTCCATGGCATGAGATTGAGCGTCAAGTGATTGTCTATGGTGAAGCTCAGGCGCTACCAACCAGTCGCGTTGCTAAATACTTCTTATCGCGTCCAAAAGAGAGTCAGCTTGCTGCGTGGGCATCACAGCAGTCACGTCCAGTATCATCGCGCCAAGCATTAATGCAAACTTTTAGCAGTATGAAAGACAAGTTTGCTAAAGGCGAAATCCCATTACCTGATTTTTGGGGCGGCTATTGTGTGGTTCCAACTAAAATTGAGTTTTGGCAAGGAGGCGAGCACCGTCTTCATGACCGCTTTATGTATGTGAAGCAAGCCGATGGTAGTTGGGAAATTGAGCGACTCAACCCCTAAACTCGCTTTTATAGATAGTCACTGCCATCTTGATTTTAGTGAGTTGGCAGATGGCTTAAGTGATTATATAGCTCAAGCGCAACAGCGAGGAGTTGAGCGTTTTGTAGTGCCAGGGGTAACACTAAAGCAGTCGCGACGACTTATAGATTTCCAACGTCAGCACCCTGAATGTCAAATCGCGGCGGGGCTGCACCCCTATTTTATAACTCAGCACCACGAGCGTGATATGGCAGCATTAGCCGAACACGCCACGCTTAATCGCGAGCAACTCTGTGCCATTGGTGAGTGTGGCATTGATGCAACTTGTGAGGCGCTGGTGCGGCAAATTGCGCTTTTTGAAGCACATATTGCGCTAAGCAATCAGCTTGAGCTACCACTTATAGTCCATCACCGTAAAAGTCATCACCTTATTGCTGCAGCATTTAAACGTGTAAAACCAAAGTTTGGTGGGGTGATCCACGCTTTTTCAGGCTCAAAACAGCAAGCTGAATATTATATTAGCCAGGGTTTTAAGCTGGGCGTTGGTGGCACAATCACCTACCCAAGAGGCGAAAAAACAGCGCTGGCAGTATCACAGCTACCGCTTGAAAGCCTAGTATTGGAAACCGATTCGCCGTCAATGCCATTACACGGTCATCAAGGAGAGCCAAATGTCCCCAAGCGAGTCGTTGAAGTATTTGAGCGCCTTTGCGAATATCGTAGCGAGACACCCAGCGAGCTGGCTGCGGCGCTCTATCGCAATTCCAAACAGCTATTTGGCTTGGGTTAACAAGACTCCCATCGACCAAAAATAGAAAAATAGCTGTAGGAGCCGTTCACTCGGCGACCTCTACGCGTGTAACGCAATATAAAACCGCACTCATTATGATGGGTGTAGGAGCCGGTTCATCCGGCGATCTTTACGCGTGTAACGCGATACAAAACCGCACTCATTATGAA
>NZ_NKHF01000020.1 GCF_002744175.1 Pseudoalteromonas piscicida | reverse complement strand
TGTCCTCGTTATTTGTGAGTAGTAAGCGCTAAGCCTTCAATATCCGTTTTTGGTCACAGTATCACCGATCGATATAGTTGAGGTGCCTGTCCTCGGTATTTGTGAGTGTGAGCGCTAAGCCTTCAATATCCGTTTTTGGTCATAGTATCACCGATCGATATAGTTGAGATGCCTGTCCTCGGTATTTGATATCGATATTGGTCATAGTATTGCCAATCGATAGTTAAGGTGCCTGTCCTCGGTATTTGTGAGTGGTGAGCGCTAAGCCTTCAATATTCGATATTGGTCATAGTATTGCCGATCGATATAGTTGAGGTGCCTGTCCTCGGTATTTGCGTTATTTGTGAGTAGCAAGCGCTAAGCCTTCAATATCCAAACTGGGTTAAAAGGTCATCAGGTTTAGGTGTGTAGCGAGTTGTTGAAAATGGATTTGTTATAGGATAACATAATTAAAGTTATAATATAACATAAGTATAAATAGGACATCTCTCATGGTATTAAAAGGTAAACTTTTGGCAGTTGCCATCTCTGCAGCTTTGCTTTCTGCTTGTGGCGGTACAGAACACACAATCGTAAAGGTCGATCCACCAACGCAAGAGACAGGAGATGATGACCATGATCACGGTGATGCGGTAACCGATACCGATGGTCGCTTGCTAGTCACTAGCGCAGGCAGTAATGTCGTTAACTTATATTCAACAGCGGATAAATCACTAATCGAGGCCTTTGGCGTCACACACTATCCAAAATATGTATACAGTTCAGAAAATCATCGCTTTGCTGTTTTGGTACAACGTGATGAAGGGTTAGTCGAATTTATTGACAGTGGCCTCTACCAAGAAGCCCATGGCGACCATTTCCATATGCATCAAGATGCCCCGGCAGTTGCTGAATTTCATTTAGAATCAGTAAAGCCAACCCATGTTACTGCGGGTGGCTCTGGCGTTGCTATCTTCTCTGATGGCGATAAAGACAGCCAACAAAATGCTGGCGTCGTTATGTTTAGCGAAGCACATATTAGTGGCGAGCAAAGTGAAGTCGCCCAACTCCACTATGAAACATATATGCATGGTGCGGCTCAGGCGCGCGGCGAGTTTTTAATTAGTACGATTAGAGACCCGCAAAGCGAAACTTCTTTACCATCACAAATAGGGTTGTATCACGCCCATGGTGATCACTTCCATCAAGAAAGTGTGTTCGACGTGAGTTGTCCTGCGCTTCATGGCAGTGCGCAAAGTGAAGATGTTATCGCCTTTGGCTGTGGTGATGGTGTTGCGCTAATTACTCAGCAAGGAGAAGCGTTTAGTGCGGTAAAAGTAGCAAACCCTGACTATTTTGCCGAAGGGCAGCGTGTTGGTACATTAAAAGGCCATCATGATGCAGCGCAGTTCATCGCATCGGCAGGTAATGATGTATTAATGGTTGAGCCGGAAGAAGGTCACATAGAGCGACTGACTTGGCAACCTAGCGAAGGGTATCGTCTAGCCAGTTTTGGGTTTAGCTTTGCTGGAGAACACGTTGTGGTGATGGATACCGCTGGCAAACTAAGTGTTTTTGCAGCTCATGAGCACGACGGTGAACATCACTGGGAAACAGCTGGTGAACTTCAAATTAGCACTGCTGATTTAGCTACAATGCCCGAAGGCCATAGTTTTCAGATCACTTTCTCCCAAGCGGAACAAGCGGTATATGTGAGCGATCCAATTGCTAAACAAATCAAAAAGATTGATTTAGAAGCCGCAGAGTTAGTAGACACTTATGAGTTAGATTACATTCCAGAAAAGCTAGTATGGCTAGGTATTACAGGTGAGGAGTCTCACGATCATTAATCCCATTTTGTTTTAAGTTTAAGTTACTTATTAAGCACTTAACCCTGACGCGTTTTAAACACTGTAGATAGTGGCTTTGCCACCTTAGTTATTCTAAGGTGGCATTTTTTATAAAAAGCATAAATAACCTGAACCAGGTATAACAATTTGCTCTCTAGCAGCTGTTAACCCAAGTTTAGGTTAAATAAATGAAACGCAATCAAAAGGGGCCGTAAATAGTTTACAACCATCCTTTGTGTTTAAAAAATAAATACGGAGCAAAGCCTGAGAGCAACATGATTGCAATAGCAAAGGGATAACCAAAGGCCCAGTTTAGTTCTGGCATATTGTTAAAGTTCATTCCGTACACGCTTGCTACTACTGTCGGTGGTAGAAATACCACAGAGGCAATGGAGAAGGTTTTAATGATTTGGTTTTGTTCAATATTGATAAACCCTTGCGTGGAGTCCATTAAAAAGTTGACCTTGTCGAATAAAAACGCACAGTGCGACATCAAGGTTTCAATATCTCTGGTGACTTCTCTTAGGGTCTCTCTTTCTTCTGACTGCACGCCCACATGGCGCATCAAGAAGGAAATATTGCGCTGTGTATCCATCAAACATAAACGCACTTTACCATTGGCATCTTCAAGTTTAGAGATCCGGCTCACGGCTTCTTCTAGGTCTGAATCTTCTTCTTCAAGTACATAAGCACTGAGCTTTTCTAGCTGGTGGTGCATATCTTCAAGCATATCTGCGTGGTTTTCAACTTTTTGGTCGAATAGGGTCACTAATAATTGTTTAGGGTTATCACACGCCACCTGCCCTTTTCGAGCCCGTAAACGAAGCAACCTAAAATCTGCCAGTTCGTCATCGCGAATGGTTAATAAACAATTTTTTTGCAGCACACAAGCAACGGTAACGGTATTAAAGCGGCCATCGTTGGGCGACATAAACAAGGCGTGCACATGTAAGCCCTCGCTATCAATAAAACAACGTGAAGAAGCTTCAATTTCTTCTACGTCATCAGCACCTGGTAGCGTAATATTTAAGGTAGTTGCAAGGGCTAGCCGCTCTTCCTCAGACGGATTAATGGTATCTATCCAATGAGCATTTTTGATTGCAGCTTCTATGGGCGTATCTTGGTCTGGCTCCACTTCGGAGATCACACCGTGTTCAATCGAAAAAAACCTCAGCATCTCATTACTCTACACGACAACTTGTGAGCAAAGTATAAGAGTGAACGCGGTAATCAACAATGATAAACCTCGGATTATCCACCTATTATTTCAAGCCTAGGTTATTAACGCTGATAAGTATAAATGTTGCGCTCAGCGACTGAGTTATTCATGGTGGTGGTGTAATTGGCAACTAAGTTAAAGCCGTGGCTTTTAAACAAGTGATTGACCGCTAAAGCATCAACCCGACAACGGGTGTGAATGGCTTGTTCGCATGCTGCCAAGGTGTCTTGCAACAACTGCTTACCTATGCCTTTACCACGAATATTGCTGTCGACCATAAAATTAGAGATATACAAGCCTGAGTTTAAATTGAAGCGTGTTCTATCTTTAAAATGGGCAATAGGTACGATAGACAAGCTACCAATCAATTGCTGAGTCGTGTCATCAAAAATCACTCGCACTTCACCCTCATTAATTTCTTTTTCCATCAGTGCATCAATTTCGTCTCGGTCAATTTCTTCGTTGCGTGGTGGCGCCGAAAAGGTTGCAATGTACAAGTCGGTGAGTTGCTTAACAAGGGTACTAGAAGGGGTTGAAATAACTTCAATCATTCGGGGTCACTCTCTGTTCTGGGGCTGAGTTGGTAACTCTTAAGTGAATGTTCTATATTGCGTTTGAACAGCTCGCTAGCATGTTCTGTCAGCACTGTATTTTTAGCAATAGCATGGCCCAAATACATATTGTAAAGCTCATAAGCAGCACATTGGGCATCTAATTCAGGATGAAAAACGCCGTCATCGATCCCTTGTTCGATTTTATGCTTTATATAACTAAACAAGCGATTATGCTGCTCGGTCACCTTGGTATGAATGGGGCTTTCAGTGTGGCAATTAAACTCTACCAGCGCTTTAATAAAAGGGCAGGTGGAATGGGGCTCATTGAATAGTTCTCGGGTCCAGTCGGCCCAAATAGAAAATAGCCTTTTAAGTTGGGTTAGTGGATCGCTGTCTCTCGCTGGGGCGACCACATGCAGCATAAATTGCTCTTCACAGTAATCAAGGATAGCCAGCTGCATATCTTCTTTGCTATCAAAATGAGAGATCAGCCCACTGCGAGACAACCCGCAAAGCTTTGCCATTGAGCCTATTGTGACTTCTATTAAGCCATATTGACTACTAAAGCGCATACCTTGCTCTAAAATACTTTGTCTTGTTCTCTCGCCTTTATTCATCACTTATGCAGTTATTCTTTGGGTAATACTCTGAATAACGCCAGTATCGCCCAAAATGCGACGATGTCCAAGGCCTGAGGTTTGAATTAAGCGTTCGGGCGTTGCAGCAATTAATGTTTGCACATGCTCAAATGGAGCAAAACGGTCTTCAGTATCATGAATAAAAGTTGGCTTAAACTTGCCGACCCCATCATGGAATTTATCTCGGATAAGGTGCCAATGTGTACCGTATTTTGCGGTGATTGCCCCTAACACCTGATGTAGCATTTTTTCAGAAATCCCCGCGCTTGCGACGCGTTCAAACATCAGCTCAAAAAACTGCACTGGGGTAGCTACGTTGATCAACACTCGGTTTTCTAACCGATAATCAGGCAGATTCATTAACGCTACAGCGCCCATTGAATGACCTACTAACGCGACAATATCATGGCGATCGGCTTCAAGCTTTTCAATTAGCGTATCTAGAGCCTCGACAAACGCCAATAAATGCGCTCGCTTACCATGGGACTGACCATGACCGATATGGTCTATAGCCACAACGCAATAGCCAGCTGCAACCAACTCAGGGATTAGCTGATCAAAGCAACTGCTATTATCGGCCCAGCCGTGACTTAAAATAACCGTTCTTGGGCCAAGACCAAAAATATTTACATGCACACGACCCAATGAAGTAAGAATATTGAGCTCGCCATTTGGCTTTTTGTTCTTAAACCGATACTGCCGCTTACCATGTGGACTCATCAATAACACCTGTCCCAATCTTGCTGTAACTGGTGGCGCCAATGTGCACACAAGCCCTGTAAATCCGCGGCTTGCCCGAGTCAACAACGACCCGTTCTTGTCGTTAAAATAACTAAACTTCATCCTGAACTCCAAAAAAGAACACTTGTACTTTTATTAAAATAGAACAAGTGTACTTTTTTGTAAAGCGTAAACGCTCTCTTTTTCAAACCGGCCGCTTCACCCAGCGATAAATCACGTCACTCCGCTTGCAGGAGCTGGTCCACCCAGCGATAAATCACCTTCACTCCGTTTGCAGGAGCTGGCCCACC
>NZ_NKHF01000018.1 GCF_002744175.1 Pseudoalteromonas piscicida | reverse complement strand
TGTCACCGCTAATAACACTGAGCAGGTATGAGGTGAAGAGATTAAAAGCATCTGCGGAATTTACTGTGGGTGTCATCGTTATTGGCAAGTCTTTCGTAGTTTATTCAGCCTATGCAGATGAAGGTAGGGTGTTAGTTTTACTCTTTAGTGAGCGCACTTTATTACTGGCGAATGGTGAAGTCATAGAGACGGAGTATTATTTGAATGAATTTGGTGCTCTTGCTAAAAGCTTAGCCGATGCTGATCACAAATAGGTATTGGCATCTCCAAGGGGTAATGTGGCAGGGGTGGACCAAAAGTCGCTCTCTGTTGATTATTTTGATAGTGACGAAGAACAATTTCAAAGCATCAAAAAATTTATTGCTAGCCTGCCAGATATAAATGATACGGCTAGTTTTAGCGAGTGCGGGCCTAGGCAAATTTGATGCGGTATTTATACCCGCAGGACACGCGCCGCTAATTGATTTGGCAATGTAATCATATCTACCGAATATAAACAAATGAGGAATTAACCATGCTTAATTTTGTATTTAAGAACCAAACAGAAATCCTCTTTGGTAAAGGCCAAATGAGCGAAGTAACATCAAGACTGCCACAACAAGCGAAGTATTACTATTATACGGTGGTGGATCGATTAAAAAGAACGGAGTTTACGACCAAGCGATGAGTGCGCTGGCGGATGTTGAGGTTATAGAGTTTGCGGGCGTTGAACCCAACCCAACATACGAGACACTAATGCAAGCAGTTGAAACTGCAAAGCAAAATAAGGTGAACTTCATTCTTGCTGTTGGCGGCGGCAGTGTGATTGATGGTGCGAAGTTTGTCGCTGCGGCGTACAATTTTGACGGTGAGCCTTGGGATATTTTGGTGAAAGGTGCAAGCTTTACTAATCCATTACCAATTGGGGCTGTGCTTACTTTACCGGCGACGGGCTCCGAGAGCAACGGCAATTCTGTGGTTACGAAAAAGGCGACTTCACAAAAGCGCGCGTTCTCATCACCAACCGTACAGCCTCAGTTTGCGGTACTTGACCCAGAATACACTTACTCGTTGCCACCTCGACAAGTAAGCAATGGTGTTGTTGATGCGTTTGTGCATGTTATTGAACAATATTTGACTTACCCTGTAAACGCACCATTGCAAGACAGGTTTGCTGAGGGCATTTTACATACTCTGATCAGCGAAGGCCCTAAGGCGCTGAGCGAGCCTGAAAATTATGACGTCAGAGCAAATGTGATGTGGTCTGCGACTATGGCGCTAAATGGCCTCATTGGACAAGGCGTTCCGCAGGATTGGTCAACGCATATGATAGGCCATGAGTTGACTGCACTGTACAACCTTGATCACGCGCAAACGCTGGCGATTGTATTACCAGCAGTAATGTACGTGCAAAGAGAGAAAAAGGCCGAGAAAATTCAGCAGCTAGGTGAACGTGTATTTGGCTTGCACTCAGAGGATAAAGCGGTATTAATTGATCAAACGATTAAAGCCGTGCAAGATTTTTTTGAAGCTATGGCAGTCAAAACCCGTTTGTCTGATTACGGACTTAATGAAAAAGCTGTACATGAAGCCGTCGCCAACCTAGAAAAAAATGGTATGACAGCGCTCGGCGAACATGGTGATATTGACCTAGCAAAGGCCAAAGAAATTTTAATGCTAGCGCTATAAATTTTATTCAACGAATAACGCTACTTTCTGGTATAAGATGGTCAAGTTATGTTGACCATCTTAGTATATTTTCCTACTAGAGGCTTCTTAGCTGGTCGATGACTGCTTGGATTTTGTCAAACTTGGTTTGTTTATACTCTGCTTCAGCTTGCGCTTTTTTACGCTCCCAGTACTGTGCATCATCAGGATATTGTGGTTCTACCACATAAGAGGCTAAATAATTGCCGTATGGATCTTTTAACCAACATTTATACTCAACAATTTGCGAATATGGGTCGGGTGCTTCACAGCCGCTGCGAAGTGGTAAATCCGCCTGTTTTTTCTTGGTAAGCATATTGCTCAGTTGATCAGCCAAAGTTCTTGCCGCCGTCACCACTGTAGACTTAGGCACCTGTCCTGCAAGGTGGCGTTCGGTATATACAGCCACAACAACTGAAGCTGCAAGCGCATAGGTATCTGCTAAATAGAAGAAGTCATCGTTATAGCGGCTGTTTAAAGCGCGATGATTAATTAAGTCATTGGCCTTTAGCAATAATCCACCTAATAAAACCGCGTCTTCGCCTTTGTATCTTACCGTATCTCCGTAGTGTTTTAGACTTGCCTCAACACTTCTAAATTCAGAGATAAAGTCGAACTCAGCGTCGCGTACAATTTCCTCTCTCACACGCTCTTGGATGGCTTGAAGACTCTCTTCGCTTAGCATAACGTATTGTGGCCCGCCAGAACCAAACACCGCGTCTGCCAATAATGAGCCGAAGCCCGAGAGTAATTTGCTTTTTACTTTATCTAAAATTTGCTCACCGATAGTGGCTGTTTTTTCTTCTTGTTCTGTAGCGCCAACAGAAAACGTTGCACTACATAAAGTCATGCTAACAATTGCGGCGATTGAATGAAGCTTCATAGAAATAATCCTTATTAATTAATACATCTATTTTGATTGACTATCACTCTTTTGGGTTGCTTTTGTATTTGCGGTCAATCCAAAAAGCTTAGTCTCGATCATCGTATTTTAGGATTGTTAAAGAATTATTAAAATTGTGGTTTGAGTTTGACTGAATTAATCGATACATTGCGTTATTGAGTAACAGCCGAACTTGGCGTATCACCTCTGTTCGGCTGCATAGCATAATGCTTACCTACTTTGAGTTAGCTAGCTGCAAAGCAAGTTGCTGAATCATCACAAAGGCTTCACTGTGTGGTTCATGATTGTCATCACCATTGCTAAGTAGAATGACGCCATTTTTTGTTTCTATATCACCAATCATTTGTGACATTACGCCTGGGTCTGAACCATCATGATGAATCCAGTTGCCATCTAGCTCCCAAAAATAACCGATATCTCTACTTGGCACGGGAACGTCTGTTTGAGGGCTGAGCATATCCTCAACTGCGTCCTTTGAAAGGCGCTGTTGTCCATCAACTTTGCCTCCATTCATACTTGCAATAAGATATATAGCAAGATCATTTGCAGTCGAAATAGCCGACCCATCAGGGTATGTGATAGCCCCATAATCTGGCATGGCAAAGAGTTGTTCGTCATCGGTAGAATAAACAAAGCGAGTAGCAACATTTCCTGCGGTTTTGCCAACTCCCCAGTGACTATTTAGCATTGAAAGCGGAGTGAATATATAATTTTGAGCTAACAACGTAAATGGCTGTTGTGACTTCACCTCTAATGCATAGGCAGCCAATGCCGTTGCTATATTTGAATACACATAAACTTCGTTGGTTTTGTATCCATACTGACTCGTAAAGTTAACTTCTTGATACTTACCTGAAGCACTCAAAGGCCTATGCGGACAGGCATATTAATTTTCACGGACAGCCATGTTAATTAGTAATGGTTGGGTTTTTCTTATGTTTAACCATCTATAAAGTTCAGTTATTTATCCTTGTTATTCAAACAAGTATGTACCTAAATTTAAGTTCGAGCATTTAATTATTTGCATCTATACTTCGTAAATATACGGTAGTTAAAAGCTGGTTTTGTATGCCTATACTTTTACTCCTTTTTTTTATCAGTGCCTTTGCGTTAGCGGCACCAGCTTCAAAAGAGGAAATTCTGTCTGCGGAAGGTGAACAACAAATCATCTTGCTAAATGAGTATTTAAAGCAGCATGCCCAAACAGATGCGAGGGGGGCGTTAGCATTAATAGAGCAAATAGACCCAAGCGCTGAGCGAGACCCACATTCTAAAACCAGTGTAGAGTTAGATTTATGGAAAGGAGTTGCTTTTAAGTATGTAGGGCGAAAGCAAGATGCATTAGAGTTTATGAATCGAGCGGTAAGCCAGTCTCGGTTACGGTCATATTTGGAGCTTCAAGGGGAAGCATTAAAGCAGCGTGCATACTTTTATATGGAGCAGTCAAAATTCAAGCTTGCGCTTGAAGATGCAATGGCAGCGTATGCGTTGGTTGAAAGTCGTAAAGATATGAATGAATTGCCGGTTATCTCCGTACTAATTGGCGATATTCACAATGATCAGGCACTTTATTCTATTTCGTACAAGTGATATCAAGAAGCGCACGCTCAGTACCAGCAAGTCGGAGATCAACTTGGTGAAATTCGTGCATTGGACCGGATTGGTTCAACATTTCGTGCAGTGGGAGATTTCGATAATGCGCTGCATTATAGACTTCAGGCTGTAGAGGGGCAGTTGAAGTATGGATCTAAGCGAGGCCAAGCGACAGTCTTAAATAACACCGCAACAATATATAAAGATTTGGGTCGCTATGATGAAGCCATAGAGATGCACAAACGCTCTCTTGCACTCAAAGAAGAGCTTGGGTACGAGCGTGGAATGGTTTATTCATACAACAACCTTGGCGAGACTTACCGGCTCAGCGGAGACTTTAAAAGTGCCAAACTCTACTTGCACAAAGCTCAAGAATTAGCAACAAAGCTAGATAACCCAATGTTGCTTGGTGCAACGAATCTATATTTAGGTCGCATAGCACTTGCTGAGTCTCGCTACCAAGATGCTGAACGCTTTTTAACCGACGCCATGTATACCTATCGCAGGAGGAATAGTGTTACTCGGCTTGCTGAAGGGTTAACGGAGCAAGCAAATTTAGCGTTTGCACAGGAGCAGTACAAAAAAGCCGAAACGTTATACATGGAAGCGATTGACTATGCTCAGCAATCACAAAAGAATGTGGTTTTGCTCAATGCCTATGAATCACTCTCACAAATGTATGCAGAACTTAATAATTATAAGTCCGCGTTTGAAATGCAAAAGCGCTATCAAGCGAGCCGAGATAGCCTCTTTGATGCCAATAGCCAACAGCGCATCGAGATGTTGATTGTACAAAATCAAATCCAAGAAACACAACGGCATTTATCCTTCTTAAAGCAACAGGCACAGCTTACTGAGTCGAAGCTCAAGCATAAAATTGCAAATCGTAATTTAATGATTTTAGGTGTTTTAACCTTAGTTGCTCTCGTTGGTTACTTTTACAGCCGCAGAGTACACAAGCGCGAATTGGCATTGTTATCGCGAAGCCATGCAGCTATTGCTGAAAAGGAGCAAAAACTTAGCTTGGCGCTGTGGGCCAGTGGTGATGTATTGTGGAGTTGGGATGTAAAAAATAAAATCATTTCCAGAGAAAATGCAGGGCGACTAGATGCACTCCCTGAAGGACAAGTTGACCCTTCTTGGGAAGCATATAGATCATTCGTCCATGAAGAAGACTTCGACAGATTAATAGCGCAACTGGAAGCCGTAAAGTCAAATCAAGAGGATGCATTCGAAGTGTCCTACCGAGTTAAAAATAAGGCAGGTGAGTGGGCTTGGGTTCAAGACAAAGGGAAGGTTGTAGAGACGGACGAAGTCGGCGCGCCAAAAAAAGTCGCAGGGATCCAGCACGACATTACTATTTTAAAGCAACAGGAAGCAGACTTAGTGGTTTTGAACACCGAATTGGAGATGCGTGTTAAGCAAAGAACGCATGATTTAGTTGAAACACTAGATAAACTAAAGGTCACCCAACAAAGTTTGGTAGAAGCCGAAAAAATGGCGGCGTTGGGTGCTTTGGTTGCAGGCCTTGCCCACGAAATAAACACTCCTTTAGGTACAGCGATGACAGCAATAACGCATTTAGAGGCAGAGCTTGCACAGCTCAAAGACAAAATTGCTTCGCAGTCGTTGACGAAAAGTAATCTACAGTCAGGACTTGACGGGATCACGTCTGGAAAAGATATTGTGCTCAAAGGGGTGGAGCGGGCTATTGGGTTAGTGCAACAGTTTAAGCGAGTGTCTGTTTCTGGCACGGAAACCGAAGTGGCTAAAGCCCCATTTGGAGAATTGGTAGAAACCGCTTTTAGATGTGCTAAATCTAATAATGGCGAGCCTGACAATATTGAGCTTTGCGTGAATCAAGACGGAGAGGTAGCAACATATCTTGATCCACTAATGCAAGTGTTAGAGCTATTACTTAGTAATGCCATACAGCATGCTAAGCCTAAAACAGCCCTTATCATTCACGCTGCATTTCATGAATATGACACGTATTTTGAAGTGGTAATAGAGGACAATGGGGTCGGGGTAGAGGCTGATATTCGCAACAAGATATTTGAGCCGTTTTACACATCAATGCGTCATGCCGGCAGTGTTGGTCTTGGGCTAAATATTGTATTTAACTTAGTGGTGCAATTGCTCGGCGGCGAAATACATTGTGAGGCGTCTCAATTAGGGGGCGCAAAATTTCGCTTTTCTATAGCTAAAAATGTCGACAAAGTAAGTGCGCGTTCACTGCAATCAGAATCGGAGTAAATCACCTGAACTCGGCACCACTCCTTGTTCTCTAGTGGCTGCTACCCCTTACTACCTCAGTCAATTTGTTTGCAATAGATAAGCTATTGACGCACAAATTTGCCTTGTATTAAAAAATAGCTTCTAGCTTGCGTGATATTGCATGTTTGAGCTTATGCATTTTAGTTGATTAACTTATTTTTATTCCGGGTTCAGGTTAAATAAACACAGTCAAACTTAGGGGCTTTGCTTTATTTTTTCTATCCGTTGTTCAAAACTAGGATGCGAGCTCAACCAACTATGCGGCTCATCGGTTTCGCTTGCTAACTTTTCAAATATGGTGACCATGGCGCTGCCATTTCCGTATAACTTGGTGAGTGCTTGGTGAGCATAACGGTCAGCCTCCAACTCTGCTTGCTGAGAGTAACTTTGATTAATGCCCAATATGGCACCTTGCATCATGATGTCTGAGAGTGCAGAAATATCCCCAAGCACAACACTTAGGCTCACAAACACAATAGAAGAACTAACGAGTGACTCCATAACGTGGTTATGTTCCACATGGCCAATTTCATGAAGTAACACGGCGCTGAGCTCTGGTTGGGTTGTGGCAAGTTTTACCATACTGTCGGTGATCACTATGGTGCCGTTGGTCAATGCCATCGCGTTTGGCCTATCTTTCCATTGCCTAAATTCAAGCTTAAAATCTCGTTCAGCGTGGGTATCAGCACCAAGCAATGAGACGAACAACGCGCGTATTTCCTGCTGTTTTATCTCACTGAGGTTTGATTCAGAAAACTCCGAGTTATCTAGTTCATCCAGGCTGCCTTCATCGATAACTTGGTAGATTTGTTTGGGTAATGAAGCTGAGATTTCCTCAGCTAGAAATGGCACACCTTTAGTATAAAATTGGTAACCACTAAATAAAACGACCACTACAGTGGCCGCTATAATCCAGAGCCACTGCGTTTGTTTAGACTGTCTGATTTTGCTGTGTATCTTGGAGCTCATCGAGTACTTCTCGCATTACGTCAATGTTGTATTTTCTGACTATTTTTTGGCTATTGAATAATTGAGGTAATTCAATCAAGCATACTAAGATCAACAGTATCCAACCGTAATAAAGGATCAGTGCGAGTCCGACCAGCATGAGCACCAAATTAATAGCACCGCGTGTGGTTTTACCAAGATAAAAGTGATGCAAACCAGCTGCAAAGAAGTAATTTAGCACGGCATAAGTATCTGGGTCTTTAACAAGCTGCTCTTCAAGCTGATAATATTGTTTTCGTGCTTCAGGACTGAGTTGAGCAACTTGCTTCCTGAGCGTTTCTTCGTGTTCTCTTAGTGCTATTTCATCCATGTGGAACTCCTAGGGTAGAGGATCTGACTTAACCTCAATACAATCGGGGTCATTACAGCGGCGAATACGAGAAAAACCAATGCGCGCCCCCTTGAAAACGCCATATTTCTCGATTGCTTGATACGTGTATTCAGAACATGATGGGGTAAAATTACAGCTTAGATTGAAGTGTGCTTTTGCTCCACCATTCGCTTGATAGCGGCGAATGGCAGAAAGTGCAAATCGTTTAAGCACGCTTACGCCCAAGCGTTAAGATCACGGCTTCACGGCTCCAAAAAAGCATAAAGCGTTTGTTTTCGATAACTTGGAAAACAAGCTGCCAGCCGTCTTGAGCTTCCATATTAAGGGTTGCTTCTAGCTTTTTTAATGGTAACCCGCTAGAGCCAAGTAAAAGTGTGCCACAGCCACCTTCAACTACGTGGATAACTTTATATTCGTCGTATTGAGTCATAATACATCCCTGATTTAATTAGAATTAAAGAAACTTTATTTTATAGTAGCCAAATTATAGCGACAAGCGCTAATTACAGTTTTTAAGGCAAGTTTGATATCAGGCATAAAGAAAGCAAGACGACAAACCAAGTGACCAGTCGACAACAGCTTTGGCATGCAGAGCGGTGGTGTCGTATAGTGGCACCGCTGTATGCGTTTGCTGAACGAGTAAACCGATTTCGGTACAGCCTAAGATCACACCTTCCGCGCCTTGCTGGTGAAGGGAGTCGATGATGCTTAAATAGGCCGTTCTTGAATTTGCTTTTATTTCGCCGCGACACAGCTCACTATAAATAATAGTGTGAATTATAGCTTGTTGTTCGCTATTAGGTGTGACCACTTCAATATTATGGAGGTTTTGCAGTCTGGCTTTATAAAACTCTTGTTGCATTGTAAATTCAGTGCCTAGTAGTGCGACGCGGTTAACCTTATCTTGTTTGAGCTGCGTAGCGGTTGCATCTGCAATATGAAGTACAGGCAGGCCCGAAGTGGCGCTAATTTCTTCGGCTACTTTGTGCATGGTGTTGGTGCAGATAACGATAGCGTCTGAACCTGCGAGCCTTAGGGAAGTCGCAGCATCACCTAAAATTTCACTCATGGTGTTCCAGTCGCCAACAGCTTGGAGTTTGGCAACTTCGGCAAAGTCAACACTAAACAAGCATAGTTGAGCGCTGTGCAGGCCTCCAAGTTTATTCTTTACGGTTTGATTGATAAGCCGATAGTAGCTTTGTGTCGACTCCCAACTCATACCACCGATTAGTCCAAGTTGTTTCATTGCCATGTCCTCTGTATTTGCCTCAATCCCAATATAGTGTAGCTTTATAGGCTTGTTCACCAGAATAAAATTGTAACATTGTTAACATTGACAGGGTCACAACAGCTTATTATTGTTTCATTTCTGAATACATAAAATAAAAAAGGAAAAACATTGTTTAAGTATTTGTCTTCATTAGTGGCGACGGCCGCGGTTCTTTGCTCTGTTAGCGTGAAAGCTGAAGTAACCGTCGGTGGTGGTTATCAGTATGGTGGGGTAGTCGGTGTGAAATATGCTAAGACCACTGGGGATCATATTGCCTTTGCCTCAATAGGGTTAATTGGTGGGGCTGTTGGCTATCAATATATTTTAACGGCTGACCGTAAACACACTATGGGGGTTGCGGTAGGAAGCGAGATAATTACCAGTGAAAAAGGCTTTGCTGCGTTAACCTATAATTATTATTCTCAAGGGGCTGACAAGTCAGGTTGGACTTGGGGGGGAAGTCTCGGTGCGAGACGAGAGGACAACGGTATCTTTTTTTCTGACTCCGGTAAAAGAGAAACTAAAACACTGATAGGTCTTCATTTAGGCTACCGCTTCTAATCGGTTTATGCAGGGAGTGTTTACTCCACTCCCTGTGAGATTCATCGTCGTGTACTCTCTCACCTTATTAGGCCTGCAACTCTTCGGTTTACTTTACTCTGGCGCCGTTTGCGTTTTCTTTGCCACCATAAATATAACCCTGAAAAACCAAGCAAAACAGGCGCAGCTCCCATAATGCACCAAATAATTTTACTCGGTAAGCCCGCAAAGTGACCAAAATGAAGCTTTCGAAAGCTATCAACCAGCCTGTCTAACATTGATGCCGTACGAATATCATATGCAAACGTTTGTTCGCCAGATTGGGCATCGAAGCTAACGGTGGCCGCATAGTTACTAATAAATGGATTTGCGTCGTTTACGCTACCAAAGATTGTGATGTTTTTTTGTTCTGGTTCAAACGGAAATAACCAGTAGGTTGGTTTTAAGCCGTCAACCACTTGATGACTTTGTTGCATCATTGCATCAAAGTCGAGCGCACGGTTAAACATGGCTTGATTTACTACATGTGGCACTTCTTCTTGGTGTTCAAAAGCTTCGTGATAATATTCAACGGCATTAAAATATACTCCAGTTATGCCAAGCGCAAGCAATACCGGTGCACTCCAAATCCCGATTAGTTTATGTAACTCACTCATTACGATAAGCCGCGGGGCACTTCTTCTAAAGCTAAAAAAGCGTCGCCAAAAACGGCGATAAATGATTAATCCAGAAATACCCAGTAGGGTAAATAGAATAGCCACGACCAGACCGATAACTACTCCCATATGCGGGAAAGTTTCGCTGATATCATCAAGTAGCAAGGTATAGTGAAGATGCAGAATAAAGTCAGTAAAATCACTATGGATACCAACAGGCGTACTTAACATTTCTCCCGCATAGGGATCTAAATAGGTTTTAAACCAGGTATTCGTACCGTGCTTTAATAAATATACTCTATCAGCTTCGTAGCCATCATCGAATATCTCCCAGCTACCAATTTCATAATTTGGATGGACATTAGCGACGTAATGAACCAACTCATTCATCGTCTTACGTTGCACGTCTCGATCTTGATAGCTTAACGTTGCTTGCTCAGGGAGAAGTACACTATCTATTTCAAACTTAAAAACCAACATGCTACCCGTAATGGACATGATCACCAGTGGCAGCAACGCAATTAAGGCCATTGCACTGTGCCACTTAAAAAGCGTTTTACGCATAGTTCTCCTTTAAATTATAAAATCCTCTGCTTAGAGGGAATCACGAGGGAATCACGAGGGAATCACGGACACCCACCTAACGGGAATTACGGACACCGACCTCAAGCGTTCTCTGTGGAACAAATGGTAGCTGCTTGTCCGCAGCACAAAATATAAAAGACACCCACTATTAATTCTGAGTGGCTGTCCGTATTAATCAGTCTGTCCTAATCATATTTCCAAATCGATCGCTTCAACGGCACCTATCTTTGAAAGCAAATCACCAAACCACGGACATTCACCTTAAGCGTTCTCTGTAGAACAAATGGTTGCTGCTTGTCCGCAGCAAAATATAAAAGACACCAAAATATAAAAGACACCAAAATATAAAAGACACCCACTGTTAAAAATATAAAAGACACCCACTGTTAATGCCGGGAACCACGGACACCCACTGTTAATAATGAGTGGGTGTCTGTCTTAATGCCTTAATAATGAGTGGGTGTCTGTCTTAATGGTCTTAATGCCTCTGTCTTAATGCCGTTAATGCTCCTTCTGAACACTTTCTTTCTTAACACTTGAATTCAATTCAGCTTGCTTTGTGGTCGTGATTAAAACCGAGTGTGAAAACCTAAATCGATCTTTCGCTCTGCACCCATCCAACAGTTGCTCTGGTCATAGCAAGCTCCAACATATCGTTTATCGGCTAGGTTACTGACACTAAAGGTCATTCGCATATGCTCGTTTAGTTCATAATCCAATGCAATATCGAGCAGGGTATAGGATGGCACGGTATCGGTGTTGTATTTTCCAACGTAACTCTCACCAACATAGCGTATGCCTGTGCTTATTTTGAGTGCGCTAAATAGACTGGGATAGTAATTTAGCCAAACTGATGCCGTATTGTCTGCGACCCATACTAGACGCTTACCAATTAAATCTGGGTCGAGCTTATTCTTGGTGACTTCTTGGTCTAAGTATGTCGCGTTAATGAGTAAATCAACTTGGTTGTTAAAGGTATGCGTCGCCTCTATTTCTATGCCTTTAGATTTGATCTCGCCAGCTTGTGTTTTTGTGACAAAGTCTTGGCTATTAATGATTTCATTTTGTTTGCTTAATTCAAACGCCGCAATAGTAAGTTGGCTGTCACGGGCGTGATACTTTATGCCAATTTCCCATTGTTCGGCTTCGGTGGGATCAAAGGCTTCTTGAGTTACACTGTCTTCACCAGAGACGGGCTCAAACGACTGGCTGTAACTTATATAGGGGCGCCAACCAGATTCAAGTTGATAGAGTGCTGCAATGCGGCCAGTGAGTTGGCTGTCATCTATATTTGAATGTGTTTGCCACTGTGTCCCTGCGTAATCTTTGTCTGCGATGACATTACTAGAGAAGCTGTCGTACCTTAGGCCTGCTAATAGGGTCAAGGCTGATATTTTTACCTCATCTTGAATATAAAATGCGCGGTTGCTTTGTTCAATGTCGTGCGCTTCAGTATAGAAGTTTAATGGCAAAGCATTCACATCGAATACTCTGTAATTGGGAGCTGCCAAATCAATAGTTGGTGTGCCTGTCCCTAATGTGTCCCAATACCCAACTGTAGAGCTTAACGTTTTGTATTCAAACCCGAATAGTAGATGGTGCGAGGTGTGACCAAAGGTAAAGTTGGTCGATACTTGGTTATCAAGCACATAGCCGTGTTGCGCTTCGTCGGTTTTATAGGCGGAGCGGGCCAGCACTGAGTCACTTCCTGCAACCAAATTTTGGTTATAGGTATTGTGTTGTATGCCTTCAGAGTCGGTATAGCGCCAGTTGGTGAAAAGGGACCAATCGCTGGATAAGCGGTGCTCTATTTTCAATCCCGCCATGGTTGTTGTTCTGTTAAAGTTGGACCAATTAATATCGCCAGCGAACGCATCGGTATCTACATATCCATAGCTTGCTCTTGTGAGTGTTCCTACGCTATGTAAAGGAGTGGACGGAATTGCTTTAGGGTCATCCTGATAATAGAGGTGTGCGGTGAGTACCGTGTTACTACTGGGCTGAAAGCGCAATGAGGGCGCAAAAACAGTGCGTTTTTCTTCCGTGGTTTGCTGTTGACCATCACTTTTTCGAGATAACGCAATGGTACGATAACTGAGTTGGTCATTGAGCACACCAGCATGATCGATACCCAACTCTCGCAATGCATTGCTTCCTATTCGTAGTCGAACTTGAGTATGCTCCGAGCCGTTGGCCAGTTTGGCGATTTGATTGACCATGCCTCCAGGTGGAGCTGAGCCATATAATACTGAAGCCGGGCCTTTTAATACCTCGACGGTTTCGGTGGCAAACGCATCAACTTGGGGGTATAAATTCCACAGGTTATTAGATTGCAGCTCCAAGCCATCATAGTAATTTCGGTACGACTCGAAACCCCTGATCGTATATTGATCAAATATTGTGACTGTACTGCGGCTTTCTGGTGTGATCCCTGAAACATACCGAAGCGCGGCGTTTACAGAGTCAGCTTGCCTTAATTGCAGCGTATCCTGATCAATGTGTGAAATTGAAAAAGGAGCGTTGATCGGCGCTAAAGATGACTTTGTTCCTGTGCTTTTATATTGATCACCTTGAATTTCTATTCGTTCCAATTCATCACTTTTTTCAGCTTTCGCATTCGTTGTTTGCGAAAGTAGAGCAAGGCTCATTGCAATATAGAGCGCGTTTATTTTCATGGTTTTACCACTATAGATAATGAGAGTGATTCTTATTATACCAAGTCGCGTTATTCAGTTTTGTCTAAGAGTGCACTCGTTGAACAATCTGTTTTGGGGCAAGAGAGAATAGTTGTCTAAAGCGACGACTAAAATGCGCTTGGCTTTTAAAACCTGAATTAATAGCTACTTGATTTAAAGACTTTGGGGCGCTAAGCAATTCAAAGTAAGCTTGTCTAAGTCGCTCTCGGATCAAGTACTCATTCGCACTAAGGTCTGTGCTCGCAAATAATTTAAAAATGTAACGTTTGGACCATCCTGAGTAGTCGCACAGCATATCAATACAAAAAGCTTCGTTATTGGCGTGCTTTGTGATCAGCTGCTGTAAATCATGCAGTGGTGAAGAAATAAGGGGTGGGTGAAAACAAATTAGTAGTTGCAGTGCGATATCATCTTCAAACCATTTGGCGTGTGTTTTAGTCAGTACAGGTTTAGACAGCACCTGCATGAGTAATCGTGCCAGTTGGGGCGTTGCTGTAACTGACTGGCCATGTTGAAGTAGCTGCCCTGTGCGAGTGGTTAACCAGTCAATTGGGAAGTTAAAGCTAATAGCATGGTAATGTTCAGGAAGATGAAACACATGCTGCTGATTAGCTTCTATATACACCAACTGCGCGTTTGTGGCCGCTTGAATGGTATGCTCAGTTAACCACCAGCCATCTCCATTACTAACAAGAATTAGGCTGCCATAGTTACTAGGCAGAAGTTTAGTCACAGCCTCATTACGATGATAAACGATGCCATTGAGCTTTACTTGCGAAACACTAGTAGATAGGAGTGGAACTTCTGTGTGCAGCTCATCAGTAGATACATGACTATAAAAGTCTCTTTGTATCAGCTGATTGTAAAGGTCTAATACGATACTCATTAAAAAAACAGTGGTAGCCAATTCAAGCTACCACTGTACTTGTTTTTTCAATAAACCCCAAACGAAATGAGAGTTATTTGTAATATCATGAGTTAGTAGCTAGCGACCAGTGAAACGCCTGAGAAGCTAGTGTATCCGCGTAGCTTGATATAGTAAGTTGCCCCTTGTCCTGAGCTTAAGCTACATGATTCATTGTTTCCATTTAAGAAAGGTCTGCAATCGTACTGTGATGTGGTTGGCTCAGAGCCTTTTCTTACATACAGATCGGCATCACCAGAACCGCCAGAAGTAGATACGCTCAACGTAACATTTGCCGGTACATCAATGGTGTATAAAAGCTCTTGACCAGAAGTACCTGCAAGGCCACTTACAGGCACGCCATTTTGCAAACAGTTGCTGCCACAGTTACCTGGATCTGACGAGTAAGTACCAGTTAGTGTCGCATTTGAATAAGCAGAATACCCATTTAGCATCACATACCAATCACCAGCCGCTGGATTGTTAAAGTCGCAGGACTCATTATTTCCGCCAACAAATGGGCGACAATCATACGAATTTAGAGTTGGTTGACTCCCTTGCTTAACATAAAGGTCGGCATCACCTGAACCTCCAGCCAAAGAGAAGTTTAGCGCACTTGAACCGGCAGGTACTGCAAGTTTATAGAAAGTTTGCTGGCCAGCAGAGCCCGACGCGCTTACACCTTGGCCATTAACTAGCTCTATTACTGGATCTGGATCTGGATCTGGATCCGGATCATTGCCTCCCGCCAGCGTATATAACAGCTCATTAGGTGAACCACTCTGCGGGTTAGAGACCTTATCTTTAGACGCACGTTGACTTAGCAAAGTGTCAATTTGAGAAGGGCTTAAGCTTGGATCTTCATCCAAATATAACGCAATGGCACCAGCAACATGTGGCGCAGCCATTGATGTTCCACTGATGGTATTTGTTGCAGAGTCTGAGTTATACCAAGCTGATTTAATACTTGAGCCTGGTGCGTAAATATCAAGACAGTTACCGTAGTTCGAAAAGCTTGAACGAGAGTCGCTGCTTGTTGTTGAACCAACAGTGATAGCGTCAGCTGCGCGCGCAGGGGAATAGTTACATGCATTGCTGTTGTCATTACCGGCAGCAACAACAAAGCTAACACCTGCCGCAACCGCATTGTTAACCGCGTCATCAACGGCTTGAGAAGCACCACCACCTAAGCTCATATTAGCCACAGAAGGGCCTGAAGCATTGTTTTTGACCCAGTCAATACCCGAGATAACACCAGAATACGAGCCAGATCCATCACAACCTAATACTCTTACCCCAACGATATTTACATTTTTAGCTACGCCATATTCACCGCCGCCAATGGTGCCTGCGACATGTGTGCCGTGACCATTACAGTCAGTTGCATCGTTATCGTTATCTACAAAGTCATAACCATGTGATGCACGGTTGCCAAACTCATTATGACTAACACGAACACCGGTATCAATAACGTATGCAGTCACGCCTGAGCCGTCGAAGTCATAGTGATAGTTAGAGTCAAGCGGCAGGTTTCTCTGGTCTACCCGATCTAATCCCCAAGTTGGGCTTGCTTGGTCACCGTTTGTTGTTATCGGTGGTGTTACAGTTACCACCTGATCTTGTTCGATATACTCAATATTTGGGTTATTTAGTAAGCCCTTAAGCTGTTTTGCTGAGGCGTTGATAACTACGCCGTTTAAGACACCACCAAATTCTTTTGTAATGTTAACGTTATGCTTGTTTTGCAACGCTTTAGCTTGCTTATTAGCAAAAGCAGCAATTGCTTTGCTGTCTTTCACATTTAGTACAGAGGGTGTCGAAAATACGACGATGTATTGATTGTCTATTGCTTTTTCAGCATCTGCACTAAGGATTTTAGCCGCTTGTGCATTAACAGAAGTTAACCCTGCTAATACTGCAAAACTAATAGCACTTAATTTACGCATTTTGTTGTTCCTTACATATTGTTTTATTTAATTGTGTTTGCCAGCCAATTAATTATTAACGCTTGGTTGCCGTAGATACTCTATTCACCATACTTCCAACACACTTTCTTATTGTGAGTCTGAGAATAAAGCCAACCAAAGACTGCTGTACATAATTTCGACTGGTTACATTAGGATAGATCGAAAGTTTAAAAAATAAACAAAAAATACAAAAAAAATTTACAAAAACAGATTTAACGCATAAATATTCTCACTCATTTAATGAGTGATTTTTGCTTGTTTAGTTTTTATATTCAATTTATACAAATAGTTATTAGCTATAGTGGGGAGAAATATCATTGAGAATGAAAGGTAGGAATAGACGATTAATTTTTTCAAATGGTATGAGCTTTCCTAGCCGGAATTACCAAACTATTACCTTTTTGTTAATTTTTGGAGTTGGGTTTACCTGTTCAAGGAATGGCGAGGCTGTGCTGTGTATGGTGTTTAAGTACAAATAACCTTAATGCAAACATCCACTCGGTAGCGGTTCGAGGACAATGTTAATAGTTTTGCTAGTCAAATAGCTTATCTTTTGATTTTAAAGCTTAAGTTTTTCTGAAGTAGGAAGGTGTTAACCCCGTCCAGCGCTTAAATGCACGGCGAAAATTAGTAATGTCGTTAAACTGAAGCGCATTCGCAACTTGTTCGTTAGAATAGCCTTGTTCGGTTACGTAAAACATGGCCTGTTGGCGGTTAAGTCTATCTTTTTCATTGATAAATGTGGTGTTGTGTAGCTTGAGCTTACGTTTAAAGGTGGCTGCACTTACACCTAGTATCGCTGCGATTTGCTCGCTGTGGTATTTTGGGTATTTAAGTTGTAACCGATGCAATTGCGCAAGAAACCCTCTCGCTGGAGTAGGTAAGGCTTGCAACTGTCTGTTAACTAAATGGGGAAATGATCCTTTTTGTCGTTGAGTTAGCACTTGCGTATCCATAACAACAGCAAAGTCACTGTGTTCAAAGTGGTGAGGTAGATGTATATGACTCAGGTATTGTGCAACGGCTTTTGGTTTTGCATATGGAAACTGTAAAGTAAGCAAGGTGTCGGGACTGCGCCACTTTAGGTAGCCGCAGATAAGACTTGCCATCATTTCACATAAGAATCGTGTTACCACAGGAGTGCTTTCAGCGATGGCTGAAGAAAACAACAGGTGGCAGGTATCTTGGGTATGGAGTTTTCGAAAGTGGTAAAGCGGCATGATACTCAACCCCTTAAGCATGAGGATCTTTAGCAGTTGCAGTATGCTTCGGCAGTTGAATAAAAGTTCAGCGTGGTGGCTGACTAGGGTATTCAGTAAGTATTGGCCATATATAAAGCTGACTTCTTGACAATTTGCTTGAGTGCACAGGTTACTGACAATGGTTTCAAATTGAGCAAAGCTGATCGTCATCTGAGTTGAGTGTAAATCATCATAAAACAACTTACTGCCTTTTAAGATGATGTCGCAGTGGACACCTCGTTGTGCCGCCAACTCCACTAAAGGTAGTGCAAAGTAACGACTCGCGAGTTGCTTGGTGTGACACTCAAAAGTGCTCATTATGCGGCAGCCACTTTAGCTTGATTCAACGTATTAACTAGCTTGGCTATTAAAGGTTCAAAATCACATGCTGGTTCATTGACCTCAACACAGCTCCACCTCACGGCACTGAATTTTGGCTGGTTTTCGCCGTCATCATAATTGGCATGACGGGCGATAAATGCAGTCGCACGATTGGCAAAAGCACTAGCCTGAACGTAGTTGGTTTGCGGATGGAGCACAACAAACTTATCCGCAGCAAAGCGGCATAATAAGTCGCTCTCGCGCATACTCAGCGATAGCATGTCGGCAATATCGCGCAATAATTGATTACTTTTTTGCATACCATGCTGGCGAGAGTAAGCGGCAAAATCACAAATATCGAACAAGGTTAGACAAAAAGCACCACCGCCATTGGCAAGACGGGATTGTTCATGGCTGAATTGGTTTTGCATATACTCAACACTGTACAGCCCAGTGACGAAGTCGGTCATGCTATGGTCGCGATAAAAACGCTCTTTTTTCAATAGGGTTTGATTGAAAATGCTTTGCTCTTTGTACCAGTAATAGGCCGAAATACTCATTAGTACCATGCCAAAGCAAGCGGGGATCGCTTCAAAGCTAGTTAAATAATGTGGGGTGAACACTACCATTTCGTCTAAAAAGTCCCATAACATCGACACATACATTGCACTCAACCCTGCAAACAACAAGTTGGTGACGAGCCCTTTGGGACGAGTAAGTAAGGTTACTGCTATCCACAAGAGTGTCATTAAGGCCAGCCCACCTTCCCCAACGGTGTCGAGCCAATTAACGTCTGAGAGTGGTCTTAATACAGATGTTGAGGCCGTAATAGCGATGGCAACCAATGTAAGTGTCACCAAAGTTAGCCACCTCGATTTATGGAGTAAAACGGGTTGAAGTTTCATGTTTGTATTCAGTTAAAAGGTGGAGCGATATAGTAAAAATTTGCGCTTAGCGCTGACAGGGTCAATTTAGCTCAGTAAAGGCGATGTTTTTATGACAAAAACGACAATATTCTTGAATATCATTCTCGACACTCTGTGGGCTTGGGGGTCATATCGGCTCAAATCTATTCGAATTACTTGTCTATACGCTTGAGAATGGCTTAGAGCACGATTGAGTGAAATAAAAGCGTCACGTTTTCGCACTAGTGTGGCCGCAACGTTTTAGCGGGGCGCTAAAACTTTACTCAACCTGTGCGAGCAAAAAATGAAAAAAAATCTACCGACAAGCTTTACGCTTTCTGCAGTTGCGATGATCTGCGCTGGACTGACGTTAAGCTCAGCTGCAAATGCTAATACCCTGACTGGGCAAGTTAGTTCCGTATCACAACAAAGTCACTTTCAAGGTGCGAAAGTGGTGATCAAAGAACTAGATAGAACGCTTATCTCTGAGCGTGATGGCCGCTTTATTGCAACTAATGTCCCTGCGGGTAACTACACCCTTGAAGTAAGCTACTTAGGAGCTGAAACGGTCACTAAAAAAGTCACTATTACAGATAATCAAGTAACGAATGTGCAAGTTCAGCTTGGTTCTCAATCGGGCCAAATGGACGACATTATTGTTGTAGGGCAAAGAGCTGGTCAGGCAGGAGCATTGAACCGACAAAAAAATGCGCTATCGCTTAAATCTATTGTTAGCGCCGATTCCATCGGTCAGTTACCGGATCAAAATGCAGCTGAGGCGCTGCAACGTTTGCCTGGGCTTTCTATTCAACGAGACCAAGGTGAAGGTCGTTTTGTGGCAATCCGTGGGATAGATCCAAATCTAAACAACGTCACCATCAATGGTGCAAATGTACCTTCTCCTGAAGCCGGCGTGCGCTCGGTGGCGATGGATGTCATCCCTAGTGAGTTAGTGCAAAGCCTAGAGGTGAGCAAAACGGTAACACCGGATATGGACGCATCTGCGGTGGGCGGTAGCATCGAAGTAAAAAGCCTCAGTGCTTTTGACCGAGAAGGACAGAGCTACAGCGTGACGTTACAAGCCTCACATAACGAACAGGTGAGTGAGACAAGCCCAAAAGCGTCGTTTAGTTTCACCGATATTTATACCGCAGGAAAGGAGTTAGAAGTTGGGGTTGCAACCGCGGTATCTTGGTTTGAGCGTGAGTTTGGCTCTCACAACATGGAAACGGACGGTGGTTGGATGGAGCTTGAAATGGACGGTGTGAACTCAAACGAAGAAGTGAGCTTCTTTGGTGCTGAGGAAATGGAGCAACGTCACTATGGCATTACACGAGAGCGTTTAGGTGCGGCATTGAATCTTGATGTGCATCACAAAGGGTTTAATAAATACTACTTACGCACGCTCTATAGCAAGTTTTCTGACGATGAATTTCGTCAACGCAATGAGTACAAATTTGACAAAGGCGATGTATTTGCCAGTGAGTTAAGCCAAAATTCGGCCTATTTTTCAGGGGCTGAAATGGATAGAGATACCAAAGACAGATATGAAGAGCAAAGCATTTTATCTGTGGTTTTGGGCGGCGAAAACCTTGTTCGGGACTGGTTTATTGAATACAGCATCGGCTATTCGAAATCAGATGAAAGCGAACCAAATCGCTTGGATACGTCATTTACTGGAGAAGATTTTGCGCTAGGTTACGTCCTTGAAGGTAAGACACCCACGCTTTCAGCAGATGAAGCTTCTCAGCAGCTTAGCAATTTTGAAATCGATGAAATTGTCTGGGAGAACAACCTTAGCGAAGATGAAAACACTAGCTTTAGGTTGGATCTAACCAAAGACTTCATCTTACTTGGTCACAATGCGCAATTTAAATTTGGTGGCAAATATGCAGACCGCGAAAAATTTAATCGTGTTGATGCAAAACTATATGATGGCGGTTTTGATGAGCTAACAGCGCAAGACTTCGCAGCTAATGAGCCCGAGTATGATCTTGGGGCATTTGGTCCAGGTTTGAGCCGCGGTCAGATCCGCGACTATTTCTACAGCACCCGCAACGCCCTTGAGCTAAATCAGCTTGAAACCGACATCGAAACACAAGGTCAATCATACATCAGTGAAGAAACCGTCACCGCACTCTATGCTATGTTGACGGTCGATATAGATAAACTCAATGTTATTGCCGGGTTTAGATACGAAGACACAGATTATGCAACGAGTGGTAATCGCGTTGAGCTTATCAATGATGAAGTGAATGACGTTGAGCGTGTCGAGATCAATCAATGGCAAGTCGAAGATAGCTACGACCACTTGCTACCAAACTTAACATTACGCTATGAAATCAGCGACAAACTGATCACCCGTTTTGCCTACACACAAACTCTTGCGCGTCCAAGCTTTGAAGATGCAGCAGCATTTCAAATCATAGAAACAGAGACCACAGAAGATGAGGGGGAAGTTGAAATTGAGCGAAAAGCCGAAGTTGGTAACCCAGATCTAGACCCATATAAATCAACAAACTATGACTTCTCGGTAGAATATTACCCAGGCGCCATTGGGGTGTTATCCGCAGGCGTTTTCCACAAAAACATCGATAACTTTATTGCCAAAGCCGAGGTGCAAGATAACGGTCAGTGGCAAGGCTATAAAGAAGTTATTCAAAGCGTTAATGGCGGCGCTGCTGAATTGACAGGGGTGGAGCTTGCATACACGAAGAACTTCAAAAACGGTTTGATGTTTTCAGCCAACGGCACATTTATTGACGCTGATGATAACTTACCAAACCAATCCGACACCGTAGGCAATCTGATGTTTGGTTATGAAAATAACCAAATAAGCGCAAGGCTGAGTGCGTCTTACAAAAGCAAAAGCTTTTTGTTTGAAGAGAACAAGCAGCGCGTTTTCCAAGACGACCATCTGCAACTCGATTTAAGCATGAAGTACTTTTATACCGAACACACTCAGCTTTATTTCAACGCGATTAACTTAACCGACGAGCCAATGAGTATTTATCAAGGTGACACACGCTACAACTATCAGTACGAAACTTACGGCCGCTCTTTTGAACTTGGGGTAACCGTCACTTCATTTTAGAAAATAGAAGTGGGTGTCCTTATAAATTTAAAGAATTTAAAGAGACACCCATCAAATATAAATACGTGAGGAGGCAGTGCTAACACTGTGTGAAATAATGAAAACAACATCTATTGCTTTACTATTAGCGCTAAGTAGCGCAGGGCTGGTGCAGGCCGCGGAAAATATTAACTTTTTGGCCTTTGGTGATGGCGGCTATCATCCAGATTACCCAAAAACAAAGCACATCAAATCGCCTAAAAATAAGGCTGAATTTATCGCTGCCGAAAAGGCGGACTGGTTGGAAGAACATCGTCCAATTGAGGAGTTTAATCACGCGCCTATTTATGTTTATCCGGGGACCGAAACCGCAACGGAAGAAACTGGCGCATTAGTAGTCGGGCAGGCTATGGCATCGCTATGTGAGAAAAAACCATGCGACTTTGCTATCCAACTTGGTGATAACATCTATCCTGACGGCGCAGCGGCTAACGATGGTAAAGACGACCAAAAGCGAATGGATGACTTAATTTTAGGGCCACTAAAGCCACTGCTGATCCAAAATCCAAAACTAGTGGTGTACTCAGCTTTAGGTAATCATGACTGGAAAACCTCGCGTCGTGGCGTGAAATTACAGACCGAGTGGATGGCTAAGCAAGCTAACTTTCATATGGATGGCAAAGGTTATTACAGCTATACCCTTGGTGAAAAGGGCAATGACGTCGAATTTTTTGTGCTTGATACCAATATGTTGCTCTCTGGTCAGCATTATTACGAAATTCCACTAAAACCGGACGGAAGTGAACAGGGGTTGGCAAGTGCACTGGCGAGTGGTCAAGCCGAAGTTGAAGATATTGAAAAACATGAGCAACCGGTAAATGGGGAAGACCACAGGCAATTGGCTTGGCTGGCAAATGGACTGAAAAACTCAACTGCAAAATGGAAAATTGTATATGGGCATCATGTACTTTGGTCTATTGGTGGCACCAAATATGACGAAGCGCATGTGTTACGCCGACTAATCTTACCCGAACTATGTGAGTATGCAGATGCATATATCGCAGGCCATGAGCATGATTTGGAACTGTTAACGGACGACTGCTCGCGTGTACTCCCCGGAAACACAAAGCCTAAGTTACCACTTATTATCAGTGGCGCCGCTTCAAAAATGCGCGGCACGCATACACCGCTTGCTAACTATCAAGAAAAGCGTTACCCAGAGTACGACCTTGTCTGGAATAAAGCTTTTATTTGGGGCTTTGCACATATCGAATTAGATAACCAAAAGGACATGCTAAATGTGTCGTTTTACTCAACGCCAAACGACTTGAGCGGTCAGCTGGTACCAGAGCAAAGTTTTAGCTTCCCTCACCGTAGCGAGTAACTAATCAGAAGGCCATAAATATACGGTTTTCAGCGGTGACAAAGTGTGGGAAATACATCGAATGTAATGGTGTGTAATTGATAACATCCTTTTTGATGGGCTAGATTTAACAGGAGTTTTACATTTTAAGGACAGCATCATGCTACCGTCATCAATTACACGCACCAAACTCCAAGTGCTTGGAATGTCATTATTGCTTGCTACAAGTACATTGGCTGCGCCAAGTGCACTTGGTTACTCGAACGATACCTCTTGTAAACCGAATAACGATTGGTTTGGCAGCCCAGTGCCAAACCCTCCTGAAGGGGCAAATAGTCCATTTGCATTTAAAGATGGTAAAGATCTCTCGACAAACTGCGACTTTCATCAGTGGTCGTGGAATAAGTTTCTCTATTTAACGCAGCCCGAAAAGCGTGCTCCTGGTGGCTTGTTGATGTTTGGTCCTGGGTTCTGGCAGGTTGATAACGCGCTAAAACCTTACTTTGCGCCTTGGAATGATATCTTAAATCCAACCGGGCTTCGGCCTGCAAATGTGCTGATCCTAGAAGATATAAACCAAGCTGGATCTAATGGTGTTATTTATAGCAAGTTTGGTGGGACGCCCGTTCATTATTCGATCCACGTTAACGATACTTACATGAAATCAGCAATGTCTCATCCTAAAGCAGATAGTAAAGCTGAGTTTGCTGTGGGTTCGGTGGAGTTAAAGGTGGCTTGGATGGATATCAAAGCACTGAAGCAAGTCTATCCAAAGCTTGATTTAGCTGAGCATTTTTATATTCGTAAAGCGGTTTACCAAAAAGACAATAAATATAGTGGTACGGGAGAAGTGGCGCTTGTTGGCATGCATGTTGTCGGTGTGGTTGAAAATCACCCAGAATTTATTTGGGCGACGTTCGAGCATAAATTGAGCGCCCCCGATTACTACAGCTCTGAGGGAAAGTTTAAGAAAAGCACGGCTTACTTACAGCAAGATAAAGTAGTGAGTAATAGCCATGATCTGCTATTTTATCGGGGCGGAACTGAAGTGCAAAATGCACATTTAACGTATCCAGCTTCTGAAACTACGACCAACACCTTTCGTTTATATCAGTACGGCGTGCCAAACGGTAACCCCTATATAGCGGGTAATAATCCTGAGCTGGTGGGAAGTCAAACACAACAAGCTCAAGATGAAACTAACTTCAATAATATTACTGAACTAAATAGCTTAGTGAATGTAAAACTGGAACAAAATAATCCAGTTTGGAGTAACTACTTTTACGCCGGATCAATCTGGCTGAGCACGCTAGATTACGATTTCGCCAATGGCATTAGTGGCAACATCGTGGGTAAGAAAGCCAACGCGGCGTTACGCGGTTCATTGGCGGTTGCCAATATTACTATGGAAACTTATACCCAAACTTCCATCGACAGTGATGTAACAGGCAGTGAGCCACAAATTAAGTCGTCTAACTGCTTTAGTTGCCATGGTATCAGTGCCGGTGAGTCAACCATGCAGGTAAGCCATATTTACAATAGCTATTTAACATTAATGCAAAAGAGTCAGTAAATCAGGTTTCCTGAATGCGCATAGGCTCAAAATAGTAAGCCACCGATTTTAGCGGTGGCTTACTATTTCAAGGAGTTTAATCAATTTGCTTTATGGATTGCTTTATCTTATGCATTAGAAAGAACAAAACCCCTATAAAAATGATATTGATGAAAGCCATGATAACGGCTACTTGATCCTCTGAGTGCCCGCGAAAGTCAGACAGCAAATCAGCAAAGATAAATAGGCTATAAAACGTACCTGCTATATTTAAGCCCCATCCTCCAAAACGGGATGTCTTTACAAGCTGAGTGTAATCGCCAAGCTTTGCCATAATAAAGTGATACCCATACATCACACCAACGGCCGCCATCATTAAGCCGACTGCTGCATTGTCGCCTCGTTTATTTAAATAATATGCATCGAAACATAAAGCACCAACTGCAAAGATACTTATCAAAATAACAATGGCTTTAATCAAAAATTCAGCGACTGGGTTGGGCTCTCGCTTTGTTGAAACTTGAGATCTTGTCATCGTAACTTGCTGACCATTCCGTATTACTTGTTGCGGCTGTTGTTGATAAGCTTGACCATATTTGGGTTGTTGATTATTAACACTCACATCACTGATTGTACGAGTGGGCGTTCCTTCATCTAGAATATGCTCAACGCATTTCTTAATTAACTTTTTTATTGTCACAAAAACTCCTTGTTATAGAGATTAACTCGAGGTTTACCAAAACTCTTTATCTAGTGGGCGGTTATTTTTTAGGTCATAAAAGGGGGCTTGTTTTATTAAATCTTCACCTAATATTTGAATATGGTCTTCGTGGTCAAGATAGGGGCTTTCTATCGTTTCTTGCCAACCTTTGTAAAACGAACTTGGTATGGGCTGAGTGGTATCCATAAAACGGTGGATTTCACTCCACAGCTGCACGCTGCTGTCCATATCCTTTGGCTCCCAATCGGTTGAATAAAGTGTCTGGCGCTTAAGTGTTTTTGGGTATCGCAGTGGGGCTAAAAACGCCAAGTTATGCATCACACCTTTACCCGAGGAGACCTTTACAATATACAGTTCAACTTCATCAAGTGTTAGCGAGAAGCTCCCTTCGTTATTGCCAATGGGAAATGTGACGAGGCCGGTATTTCGGAAGAAGTCGACCCGTAGCACTTCAGAAGTATAGTGTTTAACACGGTAAACATAGACAAACAGGGACAAAGCAAATGCTAGTAGTCCCGTGGTGAGCCATAAATACAAACTATCACCACTACCGAAATAAAAAATAATTGAAAGTAGCGCGATGATGGATGCCATATAGGCAAATACAATGTTTGCTAATTTACCAGTCCGTGAAAAGTCGGCACCACCAAGCGCTACTCGCCTATCAGAAGAAAAGAGGTTATTTTGTTGGACTGGTTGAGCGTGAGAAGATACGGTAGGGCTCACTTTCAGCATGCCTTTACTAATGTTAAAGTCTCGTGGTATCGAGTCTTCTATTTTTAGCAGCGGTGTTTCTTCTATTGGCCGATCATGCACTACCTTATCTACAGGCGCCGAGGGAGTTAACGTTTGCGTCTCCTTTTTACCCTCAGTTTCCATGACCTTTTTTACTATTTTTTGAAGACCTAAAGCGAGTAACGCCACCACTTTTTTCCAACTGCGGTTATGGGTAGGGCTGACTTCCTTGTGGTGTGCTTTCATTGCTTTATTGCTACCAAATCACTTTGTCTAACGGACGGTCGTTTTCTAAATCGTAAAAAGGGGCTTGTTTTACTAAATCTTCACCTAATATGATTATTTTATCTTGCTCCGCAAAGTCACTGCTTTCGATTACCTCTTGCCAGCCTTTGTAAAAGGATGTGGGTATAGGTTGTGTGTTATCCATAAAACGATGGATTTCACTCCACAGCTCCATGCTATCTTCTAAGTCTCTTGGCTCCCAGTCGACAGGGTACATAGGTTGATGGCGAAGGCGTTTGGGGTAGCGCTTTGGCACCAAATAGGCCATGTTAAACTGAACCCCTCGACCTGCGGAAACTTTACCGATATACAAATCAACTTCTTCTAACGCTAACGAAAAGGTACTAACATTGTTACCAACGGGAAAGGTAACAAGGCCACTATGGCGAAAGAAATCAACACGGAGTACTTCAGCTGAAGTGCGTCTTATATGAGAAGTACGAATGAATATAAGTGTAGCCAGTACGCTGAGCGTACCACCTAACCAGAGAAATCTTGGATCAGGATTATGAAAATAACTCCAATAGCAGATCGCCACAACTAATATTGCCATATAAGCAAAAGCTGCATTTGAAAGCTTATCGATACGATCAAGGTCAACACTCACTAACTTAATACTTTTGTTTGAGGCCATAAGGCTATTTTGCGACAGCAAGAATCGACTGTTTAGCTGAGCCGGTACTCGCTCAAATCCCCCCTTTACTTTTTTACGTCTTGGTACAGAGTCAGCTATTGGTAGTAACGGGGTCTCTTCCACCGGTCGACCAAAATCAATGGGTGGTAAATTGTCCTCTGTATGTTCTTTTATCTCTTTAGGTGCTTTGGGAACTACCTCGGTTTCCATCACCTTACTTACTATTTTCCTAAGTAAAATAGCAGATAGGGCTGTAAACGTTTTTAGATTTAATTTTTCTTTCATTATTTGGCCTTTTAGTTTAATAGCCTTTGTAGCAACCCTGCTGCACTTAAACCATAATCATCGATCTCTACCTCTACGGTTTGTTCACTCCAAAGCCGTGCTTCTGAAATATTGCCATCTTGATCGCGATCTGGGGCTGGTAGCCTAAACTCTTGACTCGAGTTTGGGCTAATGGTTTGCCCCTTACCAAGGGGGTATTTTGTACAGCGCATACGCAGTTTTAACTTTGTGCAGTTTAGCTTGTCGAAATAAGGGTACAGCGCGATTTCGTCGAATTGTAACTGAAACCCGGTAAACTGAGGACTAACGGTAATTTTGACATGTTCCCAGAAGTGATCGATTGCAGTGGAGGCTTGCCCCTTTGCCGCTGTACTTAGCAAAGATTGCCATGGTTTATTGGAAGCTACGGGTTTAATATCGAACTCTAGGTCTAAATAACCCAGTTGAGATGCAGGAATATGCCCTGGAACCTGCATATTAAAGTTTACGATATGAAATTTACCACGTTTTGATATTTTATCAGCAACACGTGAAAAGGTGTTGAGCTGCATCACCTGGGATTCAGCCATAATAGATGGGGCAAATAGCGCGTCATAAAGTGCATGCAGAGCATATTCTGGGTGAGCCTGCCAAGAATAGGTTGGGTTGTCTGCTAGTAGCTTTTTTTCGCCACCTTCAAAGGCATTTTTACCCCAAGGACAGACGGTTAACCAGTTTTCGAGCGGATCTTTATGGATTAAATAGAGTACACCGTAGCCTATAAGTACTGCTATTAGACCATAGATACTCAACCTGCCAAATTGTAACATAACTGCAGCACGAGAATATTTGGCCAACACCATAGGTAGGCTATCTATGGCCATTCCCGCAAAACCAGCTGTCACAAGTAAGTTTCCTGTGGTTGCCCACACATCGCCCCGCTTATAGGCATAGTAAGCATCAAAAGCAGATATGGTCGCACTATATGCTGAGGCAAGTAAATTTAATCTACTCGTCCATTTCATTAACGACGCTTTACTCGAAAAGGTTGGCCCATATTTTTGTTGTGCGCTATTACTTCCAAAAACACGCCTATGGTGTTCAAAGGCGGCATATTGTCGTGGACTTAGCAAACCGGACCGCATTTGTGTAATTGCAGAATGCACTGAATAATGAATTGCAGCTAAATCAGAAGCGGTTCCAACTAAATCTGCAAATTTTCTATCAAATTTAAAATCATAACTTGAAACGACCTGCCTAACATTTGCAATTTCAAAGATATATAAAGCGCCTAATATACCCACCATTCCTCTTTTTAGCGACTGGCTGGATGCGGCCTCGGTAACAACTTTATTTTGCCATTTCTCTAGGTTTGCTGTTCGCTCTGCGAGATTTTTGATAGTGGTGTGTTGGTTTTCTAACTCAGTTGAATAGTATTTTGCATTTTGTACCGTGTCGTCATAAATTTGTTTTGCCCTTGCTGCTGAGGCTTCAGCAGACAAATCGGCGCCGGTTGCTTTAACCAAATAGGCAATGACTTTCTCTTTACTTTCAATAAAGGTGGTTGTTTGCGCTCTGTCTAACGATTGGGTTAGGAGTTCAAGGCGTTTATTCAAGTTCAAAACATCTTCCAAAGACACCTTATGGCTGGCGCCTCCGTATTTTATATTGACGTTTCGCTTTCTGTTCGCTCGTATCACCTGATTTAATTCTTTCACTTGCTTCTCGGCAGAAAGTTGGCGAGATTTGGGATCAAGCGGCATGTAACCTTTAGGAAAGTTACCATTTATATAATCGGAGACCCTCATTTCGACTTCAACAAGGTGCCCAGGTGTTGAGATATCTACTAATCGCATCAGTGGCTGTAATACATCCGCTTTTGCATCAATCAATTTTGCAAAAGGGTATTTGTGCCATGCATTATTGACCTTTACGAAGGTCGAAACTTGTTTTTGAGCTCGTGTAACCGACGCTTTTGCTGCTGCAAACTTGGTCTCAAGGCGTTGCAATCGTGCTCTTTCAACTTGTATCTTTGCGTCTAATTCTGCAGCTTTGAGTTGATGTTCTTCAGGAGTCAAACGCGATAGTTCAGACTTACGTTGTTCATACTCAGCTTCTTTTTTTGTCAGCTCATCAAGCGCTTCATCTCTTGCAAGCTCAGCCTCTTTCAATGCTTTTTGAGTTTGTTCATACTGCTGTTGAGTTGCGTTTGTGGCTGCTTGTGTTGCGGATTTTTGTTGGCCTAACGTCCCTTCGTGACTCGAAAGTTTATGGGCGATATCGGGGATCTCAAATACGCTAACGGCTAAACCAAAAATCACCTGAGAAAGTCGCCTGCCTAATTGTTCTCCTTCATTCCAATCTATTAATTCCTCTTGTTTATGGATCTTTTCGATTTTTGCGCTCGCAAGCTTAAGCTCAAAGCGGTTAAAGTCACGCTTTTCGTATTCACTTAGCTTATTTCCCGTAGGTTTTGGAAATAAAAACTGCGCAATTTCTTTTCCTGGTTTGCTTGGGTGTTGAGCTAGACATTGCAGAATAAAGTCTTGTCCTCGGTGGCCGCTACTTAGCGTGTGCCAAAACTCTTTGTCTCTATTAATTTGGGCTATTTGTGCTGCCGGATGGGGCTTCAAAACCAAAAATAAATCGGTGAGTAAGTCATAGGCTTCAAAAAACCTTAAGTCAGTTTGATGCGCATAATCCTTAAAGCACTCGGTAAATCCAGCGGCTAACGATTCTTGATCGAGAAAGTTAATGAGTTCATCAGTGAGCTCCGCTATATTTTCTGCAAGTTCTCGAAATGTTTTTTCCTGCAAAAACTCAAAAAAGGCCTCTTCATCTAAGCATTCTGTTCGCCATTCTTTAAGTTTGTTGGCAAAGTCGATGGCGTCTTCATCCGATTCGACTAGTTTTTCACCAGATGACTGTATTTCTATGTCTTTATCTAAAACGGCGTCCGTTTGCAGATAGAAAGTTTGCAGCATGTAAACTGCAAGCTCGTATTTATTACGTTGCTGATAGTCGATTTCACCTGTGTCGCTGTTTACACCAGAGAGGTGGTTCATAAGCGCTTCAATTTCAACCACCAAATTTTGAATTTTCACCACATACATTCGAGCCACATGGATCCCGTCAAAAATCGGCACTTGGGCGATTTTATCGCGCTCTGGAAGGTGCAGCTTTTGATGAAGTGTCGGGGTGTTAACTACTTTGCCTTGATCGTTATAGCCTGTGGTAAATTGCCCTAAGTTATCCAGCTTAATCATGCGCTGTGCTCTGAGCGCTGCTGCATCTCCTGGGGCGGGGCAATGTCTCTCTTCGTCAGCGAGTGGCGTGCCGGTATTTAAGCGCGGATCCTGTTCATTAAACCCGCCAAACAACAAGATTTGCTCCCATGACCACTGAACTTCAGACCATGCGATTTCTACGCTTACTTCGTTGCCATTTAGTTTATGCGGGACGAGAATGCTGCTGGTTGGCTTACAGGTTGCTGCACGTGTGCCTTGCGGTCGTGAGTTTGGCTTATTGGCCGACTTTTTCCAACTTAAAAAACCTTTTTGCCAATACAAATTCACATCTGAGAATAGCGCCGGAGCGTCAAAGTCTTCAGGTTCGATAACTTGTAGTTCACGCCATAAATAGCCATCGACATAAATATAGATAAATCCGCTGGTTACCGGAGAGGCTGATTGTAGTTGCTGCTCTGGCGTATCGTATAAAAATGGATAAATGTGTACCAGCTCAATGTCGGCATCGCTGCTTTGTTGGTCTACCGTGTTTGAAGTGTAAAGGGGGACCTTATAATAGCCTTCTTTCGTGCCATCAACCGAGGTGTCTTTGAGCATCAAAGAGACCACTTCTTTGTCGCTTGCATAGCCCTCAAAAACAAGTTCTCTAAAATTACTGTTAGCATTGGTTTTGGTTGGTAAAGTGTGGCTCATCCTATCTTCACTTCTTCATCGCTAGGTTTACTACTGCCCGACACTTTTATATTGATCTTATTCGTACCGGCTTGGCTTAGTGGCTCTGCACCAAGCACTACATCAAGGCCTGCAGGAGTGGCACCACTGGGTTGGTTTAATGGTGCGGGGGGCGTGTTTTTATTGTTAGATACCATTAAATCCCCCTGCCTAACCGCTGGTTTTCCCTCGATGTAAACATCAAAGCTGCCTTGCAGAAACTCTGCTTTCTTACCCAATGTTCGACTAGCGATACCTTTTTTATTACCGGGTTGGTCTCCCGTACTTTTTGAAAAGTTAGACTTGATATTGGCCGCACCGTTACCTTGAATTTTTACTGAGCTGGCAACGCTTGCTGCGTCTGATGAGCGAGCTATGTTACCGTAGGGAATAGGCACAACCACTTTGCCTATCTTCGTCAAACAAACGTCTACTGTGCTTAACACACCTCCGCTGCTGCTATGCACAGCGGTTCTACCGTTAATGAGAACGTTCGCGTTTGACACGATAGACGCTTGTCTGGCTTCGGCTTCAAAATCTCTGGCAACATCACTCTCAGTTCCTACTTGCCAACCCAGCTTAAGGGTTACCAAGTCTAAGAATGCTTGTGGGTCGTTAATTGGCAGATTAACATCCATTCCTGTTATTGGCTCAATATGTGGTAGAACAGCCGTTTGGTTTTGTTCATCCCATTGTGGTGGGTCGATGATGTAGTCAGGAATAAACTCATTGACCATTTGGCCGAAGGTAAAATCGCCGTATTTGGCCCTTTCGATTTCTTCTAAAAAGGCTTGCTCTCCCGTAGCGCGGTCGGGAAATATCGCAATTCGATAGGCTTGTCCAAGCGCTTGATTTCGCTTTGCACTAATATTTAATGGCAGTAAGGCTGGATTGTTGTGCCGCCAAGAAGCAGAACCTGAGGTTCGTAATTTGGCAGTTTGCGCGTCGACATTGTATTGCACGCTCTGGGCTTCGCTGCCTGCACCGGCGCCGATAAAGCTCATTATGTTGTCCTTAAATTATTCCTTTAGTCGTAGTTGTATTGATTTTATCTAATACAAACGGCGTAATTGTTCCGCATTGTCTGCGCTTTGTCAAAGTGTGAATTATTGTGAGCGTTTATTAACGTGAGCTGTATAAAACAAGTGCGAGTGGCAATGAAGGAAGATGTGAGCGGATAAACCACCTCACAATTGCAAAGTGGTTTGGGTCGACTTGGATTGAGCACTTCTAGGAATTAGGCAAAGCTTTCGTTGATAAGTTCTGCGCTATAGCCTGCATTGCTGATAATAGCGATAATTTCACTCGCTTCTTTAGTACTTGAAATTTCAACGATTTTATCGTCTAAACGTACATTCACTTGGGCTTGACTGTCTGCGGTTTGCATCGCTTCTGTGATCGCTTTCACACAGTGACCACACACCATTTTTTCTACTCTTAGTCTTAACATCATTATTTCCTTTCTAGGTAAAAGAGCGTGTACTGTGAAGCTTCCCTTGATGGTAAGGTCAACTAGTATTTAACAATAAGTATTCCTTTTTTATGCTGTTAGATAAATGAACAATTTTGTTTGACCTTACCATAAGGGTAAGGGTTAGTGTCCAACAATGAGAGTTAACGCGTTTGCGGAGATAGAAATGGACAAGGTAATAAAATTTAATGTATCGGGGATGACATGCGCCTCGTGTGTTGGCCGAGTTGAGAAAGCCTTAGAGAAAGTATCTGGCGTTGTCAGCGCCAGTGTTAACTTAGCACTAGAAGCTGTTTCGGTAGAGGGGAGTGCAGAAGTGTCGGCGCTGGTGAATGCGGTAAAAGATGCTGGGTACAAGGTCAATACCAGTGAAATGCAGTATCAAGTAAAAGGAATGACTTGCGCGTCTTGTGTGAGTAGAGTTGAAAAAGCAGCGCAAGCATTGCCACAAGTCATCAAAGCAGAGGTTAATTTAGCGACCGAAAAGCTAACCTTAACTTTAGTGGCAGAATTACCGTTTGCTGAAATCGAAGCCAAGCTCAATGACGCCGGTTACACTGTGGTACAGCCAGAAGCAAACTTGGATGAGTCAAACGAACAAGTTGCAGCAACTCCTTTTTATCGCGCTGATTGGTTTCCCGCTGTGGCGTCACTGACGCTTACTCTACCTATGGTGTTACCTATGTTTGCCATGCTGTTTAACCAAAATTGGATGCTACCAGCGTGGATGCAATGGGCGCTGGCAACGCCTGTTCAGTTTTATTTTGGTGCGCGCTTTTATCGTGCCGGATGGGGAGCAATAAAAGCGGGGACGGGGAACATGGATTTGCTGGTGGCTATTGGCACCAGTGCAGCGTATGGTTTGTCACTTTATTTGTGGTGGACATTTAGCGGTGAGCATGGCGCTCCGCATTTATACTTCGAAAGCAGCAGTGCCGTGTTGAGTTTGGTGCTGTTAGGTAAGTATCTTGAACACCGAGCCAAGCGACGTACAACCAGTGCCCTTAAAGCGCTTGAAAGCTTAAGGCCAACCTCTGCTATGGTCTGGCGTGACAACAGCTGGCAAGAAGTGCCAGCAACAGCAGTAAAAAGCGGCGAGCGGCTATTGATCAAACCAGGTGAACGCATACCCGTTGACGGTGTAGTGGTTGAAGGTCACTCACAAGTAGACGAAGCGCTGATCAGCGGTGAAAGTGTGCCTGTCTATAAAGCACAAAAAGATAAAGTCACTGGCGGCTCGGTGAATCTTGATGGTGTGCTTGAAGTGGATGCTACTAGTGTAGGGGCGGAGTCGACACTAGCAAAAATTATTCGTTTAGTAGAGCAGGCACAAGGCGCGAAAGCACCAGTGCAAGCGTTGGTGGATAAAGTGAGTGCGATATTTGTACCTGCGGTATTGGTGATTGCACTCATTACTTTTTTTGCGTGGGGGCTCAGTACTGGAGATTGGCCAACCGGCATTCTTAATGCGGTGGCTGTCCTAGTAATTGCTTGTCCGTGTGCACTTGGGTTAGCAACGCCTGCCGCGATTATGGCAGGCACAGGCACCGCTGCACGCTATGGGATCTTAGTAAAAGATGCGGGCGCTCTGGAGCAAGCAACTACTATCGACATGGTAATTTTTGATAAAACCGGAACGCTTACGGTGGGTAAACCAGAGCTTAGTAATATGCACACCTTTACGTATCATCAAAATGATGTGTTACAGCTAGCCGCATCACTGCAACAGTACAGCGAACATCCGCTTGCCAAGGCCGTGGTCAATAAAGCACAAGAAAAGCAATTGTCGTTTCTCCCAGTAAGCGACTTTAAAGTGGTGGCAGGACGAGGCGTTAAAGCACGATACCAAGACAAAACAGTCTATTTAGGGAGCGGCTTTTGGATGCAGGAGTTAGGCTTAACTTTGCCTAAGCTACCAGAAGAAATACCCGGTGCTTCTTTATCTTGGTTGGTAAGCCAAAATAGTGAACACAACAGCGAGTTTTTAGCGCTATTTTACTTTACTGACGAGCTTAAACCTCATGCCTTTACAGCAGTTAAACAGCTTAAGCTGCAAGGGATAAAAGTGGCAATGTTGACCGGTGACAGCCAAAGTAGTGCACAGTATAACGCTAAGAGATTAGAGCTTGACGACTATCAGGCACAAGTACTGCCAGAACACAAAGCTGAGTACATCGCTAAGGCTCAGCAGCAAGGTTACTGTGTGGCGATGGTAGGCGACGGGATCAATGACGCGCCAGCGCTTGCACAGGCCGATCTTGGTATCGCAATGGCGACAGGTACGGAAGTAGCAGTAAGCGCGTCGGCAATGACGTTGATGCGCGGAGAGCCAAGCTTAGTGGCATCGGCTTTAGCGATGGCAAAATTAACGTATCGCAAAATTAAGCAAAATCTTTTTTGGGCATTTATCTTTAATGTTATTGGCATTCCATTAGCTGCATTAGGCTATCTCAATCCGATTTTTGCTGGGGCAGCAATGGCAGCTAGTAGTTTATTAGTTATCAGCAATGCGTTGTTACTACAACGTTGGCAACCAAAGGAGTAAACGTCATGGAAAAACTGATCACAATCGGTGAAGCCGCGCAACGTACCGGACTCTCTGCAAAGATGATCCGCCATTATGAAGCAAGCGGGTTACTAAAGTGTAGTAAAAGAAGTGAAGCAGGCTATCGGCTTTACGACTCGCAACAATTACAATTGCTGGGTGTAATCAAGCAAGCACGAAAACTCGGGTTTCCTATTGCGCAGATCCAATCTTTACTTGATTTATTACAAAACCCAGACCGTACCAGTCGTGAGGTTAAATCAATTGCACAGCACCATTTGAATGAGATTGAGCATAAAATCAATGAACTACAACAGATGCGTGAAACTCTAAAGCAGCTTTCTGATAACTGTAGCGGTGACGAAAATGCAAATTGCCCAATTTTAGAAGGGCTTTGCCAAAATAGCCTAAAGTAACTGAAGGTTAAACGTAAAAAGCCAGCCTCTATATTGACAGAAAGCTGGCTTTTTTATTGGTCCTAGGCTTCAAGTAATACCTGTGACTCAGAAAGAGCGAGTAGTGCACTTTGTAATCTCGGCAGTGCGGCTTCAATTTCACTCGGCGAAATAGTACAAACTGCAGCGCGATACCACAGCTGTGACTCTTGAGAGCGACAGCCAAAACTTGCAAAGGGCACCAGTGCTAATCCTGCACTATCAATTAAATAACGGCTAACTTGATCCGCGTTTTCTAGTATTTTCCCGTCTGGCGTTTTTCTATTAATTGCATCGATTTTCAATGTCATATAAATCCCCGCGTCTGGCATAAATGAATCGATTGCCATACCAGCGCCTTTCATATTTTGAACACCCTGATGCAGTACTGCCATCGAAGCCAAGATCTTCTTTTTAAAGTCGGTTAAATAGTTTTGTAGATAGGTTTCATTTTGAAATAACACCGCTGTGGCAAGTTGCTCTGCTGTTGGGGCCATTGCACCTATATGTTCTTGGATCACCTGCATTTTCGCTATCACCTCTGGCGGTCCGCTCGCCCATCCAACTCGAATGCCTGTAGCGGCAAAGGCCTTAGTGCCAGCATCAACCACGATAAGGTAAGGTTTGATATCTGAGCAAAGTGATGCCGGATGATAATGCTCAATGTCTTGCATTGTCAGCATCCAGTATACTTGGTCGAAGAGCATGTACAGTGGCTGTCCACCTATTTTTGAGCGACGTTTGTTCTCAGCAACTACCATGTCACAGATCTCTATAAGCTGATGCTTTGCAAACATCGAACCATTTGGGTTTTGGGGAGAGCACAATGTGATCAGCCGAGCATCAGTGATATGTGGTTCTATTTGTTGTGCTGTTGGTAGAAATTGGTTCACTTCCGAGGTTTCAATGGGCACATGCTTACCTCCACACATGGTGGTGTAAAACATATTATTCCATGAGGGAACAGGGTAAATCACCGAGTCTGTAGGGCTCACTGTCGCAAGCATTGCTGAATATAACAAAGGTCGTGCACCGCCAGAGATCAATAACTCAGTGTCTGGGTTGTAGCTAACGTTAAAGCGCTTTTTGGTTTGCTTTGCTACTTCATCACGCAACGAAAGTACTCCCTCTAACGGAGGGTAGTCGTTGTGCCTGTCCTCATAAGCTTGTTGAATTTGTGCAGTGAGATAATCCGGCATTGGGAATTGTTGAGTGTCAAAATCCCCAATGATCAAATCACAAATTTCTTTTCCTTTTACAAGTTGTTCTTGAACGTAAAATTCAAGGTGAATGATATCTGAGTAATCAAGCGTGGTCGCAAGCGTTGATAAATTCTTCATTGTTATAATTTTCTCCTTAAGTATTTACTTTGGAATAATTTAGTTTTATTTAAGCGAGTAAAGTCAGTGCTGCGACTTCTCTAACCTTGTTTAGTGCGAAGTCAATTTCGGCTTCTGTGGTGTGTCTGCCTAAGCTAAATCGTATTGTTGCCTGTGCGAGATCATCCGACAAGCCTAGGGCTGTTAAGACGTGGCTTGGTGATAGGTTACTTGAAGAGCAAGCTGAGCCAGTACTCACCGAAATGCTTTTCTTTAATAAGCTCAGCATTTTTTTACCGTCGGTATTTTGAAAAGAGACGTTACACACATGAGGAAGCCTTTCTTCGCTCATGCCGTTGACTTGCACTTGTTGCAGCTCCAGTAAACCATCTTCTAACTTGTCTCTAAGCTGCTCTATTTTTTCAATGGCACCATTACTCAGTTCTCGTTGTGCCAGTTCTACAGCCTTGGCAAAACCAACAATACCCGGCACATTTAGTGTGCCACCACGTAGCCCTTGCTCGCTACCACCACCAGTGATCTGCGGTCTAATATCAACGACTCTATTACCCTGCTGATGCCTTAAATACAGGCCGCCAACCCCTTTGGGGCCATAAATTTTGTGTGCCGAACAGGTCAAAATATCAATTGGGCAAGTAGTTAGGTTGATATCAACTTTGCCAAGAGCTTGTGTGGCGTCAGACATAAATAGAATGTTATGTTGCTTGGCAATAAAGGCGATGTCGTCAATGGGGTTTATGGTGCCAATTTCGTTATTGGCGTACATGACTGTGATTAAAATCGTGTCAGGAGTGATTGCAGCTTTCATTGCTTCGATATCAAAACTGCCATCCGGTAATGGCTCAAGATAGGAAACCTTAGCACCTTCATGCTCGAGATCTCTGAGCGTTGCTAGCGTTGCGGGGTGCTCAATCGACGAAGTAATAATATGCCTGCCTTTGTGGTTGCGAGCACGAAACACGCCGCGGATCCCTAAATTGTTGCTTTCAGTCGCACCAGAGGTAAAAATGAAGTTTTCAGGCTGTGCGCCAAGGGCATCTGCTATTCTTTCGCGTGCTTGCTCCACCGCTTTGTGAGCGTTCCATCCATGCAAGCCATACATGCTCGCAGCGTTACCAAAGTCATTACAAAAGTAAGGTAACATAGCTTGTAACACCGCTTTGTCACACGGTGTTGTAGCGTTGTGATCCAAATAAATAGGAAAGCGTAGCGACGCTTCTGTGGCAGACTTACTCTCTAGAGCTGTAATTAGTGACATAAAAAATCTCCGTATAAAATTCAGGGGCAACAGTCAAATTGAAGCGAATAGATGCGAGCGTTACGCTTCGCAAGTTTCGGTCAGGGTACTGGTTTGGGTGTTAATGGAATAATCTTCCATATCAAAGTCAGACAGGAAGATATTGGAGATCTTAACGATATTGTCGCCAAGGTTGTCGTCTTGTAAAAATAGCCCTAGCGCCACCTCAGTACCGTTGACAACCTTGTGATAGTCGTCCATTTCAGAGAAGTCCATGATGTGGAATACCCCGGCCTGAGGATTCATTTTCAGTGCTTTTTGGAACGTGTCTTTGTAATGCTGTGCCATGATAAGCGGGCATTTTGCTGTCCATACATCCTTGTCTTTTGATTCGGCTAAAACAATGCTGACGCCCTTACTGTTTTCGAATAGAATTTTAGTTATGCCGTTGCTCGTTTCGAGTGACAATTGCGGAAAACTTGCTAAATCTTGCGAAATGATTTTACGTAAAGATTGGATCCCACGGTTTTTACAGTTACGCTCACCTTGAAGTACCAAGCGGTCACGCTTTACAATGCTGTATTCACCTAACACAGCTTCTAATTCGTCTGGTAATGGCGCAAGCCCTTGGCTGTCGGTTGCTACGGCTGGGGATACAGATATATCACAGGATTCACTACCACACTGCAAACCTAAGTCGTCAATTAACACTCCAAGTACCACTTTGAGCTTTTTCTTATGAGCTAAAATCGCATTGTTTGCGATATTTAATACCTTCACCATTGAATCAATCGAAAATTCAGTGGCGGAATAACGCGGATCAAAATGCCCACCTTCTAGATAAAAGGCGGAAACGGTCGGATAGTGTTCGGTGACATCCTCGTGGATCATCTCTAAGAGTTTTTGCTCTACTTTTCCAACTTTTTTTTCTTTTAATTTCATTTTCTTAGCCTCTATTTTTTTGTTTAGTTGAAGTATTTAATCCCTTTGAACGACGGCCTCATCTATCGAGTTAACACCAAAAAAAAGATATGAAACAAAGTCCATTTCCGTACTGCACCAGCAAAAAGGTGTTAATGGAGGTGATGTCTTGTTTAAAGGGTGGTTAAAATGGTTAAGTAACTGTAAAGATTGCCACGGTGGTAAGGTCAATGTTTGTTTGTATAAAAATTGAGTTTTTTGGAAGTTTTTTTATGAAGCTTCTATTTTCATTGTTCTGCTAGTTACACTGCTCAGTAGCAGAGATTTTGGCATCTTAAGGGAGCTGAGGCGTTTGTGTGGTTCACCTCTTGTAATAGAGGCAATAATTTGCCCTTTTATAGTGAACTCAGCCTTGCAGCTTGAGGCAATAAAGGCGAGCTGATATGCCATTGCTATATTTCAATGGATTGTCTTACTCTATATCGCTTAACAAAGCTTGGCTTGTTTTTTGCTGGATGTGCAGGAGGCTACTAGCAACCCAATAACACGAACATGAAAGCAAGGAGTGGAGTAATGTATATCAATTCGAGGGATAGCGTTAATACGAGCGTGTATATCCCAAAAGAGCAGACCGAACAAACACATCTACAAAGCCAAGATACTGCTAAAGATCTTGTGGGAAAAACCAATCTTATGTATTTGCTTGATGAGAGCAAAATCACTCGAGTATCAAATGAACAAATGACCCAGTTAAGCCAAGTACTTGAATTAAGTGAAGTCTCGTCAGAGGCTGCCCGACAGCAATACTTACGCCATGGGCAAGAGCGGGAAGCGTTGTTTGGTATTGTGATAGACGGCAAACTCATGGCCTATCAAAATGACAAAGGACACATTACTGCTAGAGGCGGAGTTGAATCACTGCTCATGCAAGCGAATGGCGATATCAATCAGCTGAAAGCGTTAGTCCAGCAGCAATACCCAAGTTTGGGTAAGGTTGAGGTATATGGTGACAATAATCGTCCAACCAATGCTGAGATTTTTGAGCGTTTTAATGGTCGCCCCTTCAAAAGTTTTGTCAACGATGAAATGAAGGCACGTCAGCAAGCCAGTTATCAAGAACAGCTAGCACGAGATGAATTTTTACGTAGTAAATTAATGTTTGAACAAGCACCTCAAGTTACAGTATTTAAGGTGCAAGGCGAGGTTATTGGAAGTATGGACGACAATGGTTTTGCGGATATTGGCAGCAAGCTACTTCAACTTGCAAAACAAAAAGGCATAGATAAAGAAGCGCTAAAACCGTTTTACACACTCGACCCTGGGCGTACTCCAGAGCAGTTTTCAGATTTACTTACACAAACATTTGGAGACGATGTTGAAGTTGAACAGTTTACCGCGTCAAACGCACCAACTCGAAACCAGATAAGGCAGTTGAGCAATTAAGCCAAAGAAGAGTACAAAATAGGGTAAAGCTCTGCAGCCTTAGGTTCGTCGAAAACCACAACGGCTCGGCGGGTAAACCGCCTCCTACCAGCATGATGAGACTACGGGGTAGGAGCTGTTTTACACAGCGATCTTTTGTTTTGCGATAGATGTGTAAGAGATAATTTTATCAACAAGCACTGTGCGAAAACCACAACGGCTCGGCGGATAAACCGCCTCCTACCAGCCAGTTTTTACAGCGGAGTAGGAGCTGTTTTATACAGCGATCTGTTGTTTTGATGCTGAATGTGCGAGAGATGGTTTTATTAACAAGTACTGTTCGTAAATCGAAACTGCTTGGCGGGTAAACCGCCTCCTACCAGCATGATGAGACTACGGGGTAGGAGCTGTTTTATACAGCGATCTGTTGTTTTGATATTGGATGTGTGAGAAATGGTTTTATCAACAAGTACTGCTTGAAAACCACAACAGCTCGGCGGGTAAACCGCCTCCTACCAGCCAGTTTTTACAGCGGAGTAGGAGCTGTTTTATACAGCGATCTGTTGTTTTGATGCTGAATGTGCGAGAGATGGTTTTATTAACAAGCACAGTTCGAAAACCACAACGGCTCGGCGGATAAACCGCCTCCTACAAGCATGATGTGACTGCGGGGTAGGAGCTGTTTTACACAGCGAACTGTTGTTCTGATATTGGATGTGTGAGAAATGGTTTTATCAACAAGTACTGCTTGAAAACCACAACCGCTCGGCGGGTAAACTGCCTCCTACCAGCCAATTTTTACTACGGGGTAGGAGCTGTTTTATACAGCGATCTGTTGTTTTGATGCTGAATGTGTGAGAGATGATTCTATTGCTATTTTCCGCTTTAAGCACAATAAAAGAGTTCAACTTTTTATTGAACACAGTAACACGTCATTTTGAGTTTTCGTCCTAAATCCGTCATTGGCTTCCTTTAGTGAGTTAGCGCATTAGAAATGCTAACTTATTTTCCGAGCGTTTTAAGTTTTTACAGATTTGTGAGCGTACCTCTTGTGATTGATTTTGGCTTAATTTAAATGCCCCCTCCATCAGAACGATGTTAATCCTGAAAAAGTTGATCGCATTAAACATTGATTGACGTTGCTTTGCTGGCACATTATTGAGTTGCCAATCACTGTGTGAGAATTGTTCAAAATGATGAAGCTGCGCTTGCATTGACTGGTACTTTTCTTCATCGTCACTAATGAGCACAAGCTCCCCCATCACAATCACGTTGGCGTATAGCCAAGTGGGAAGTTTAATATCTGGGACCACGGCAGGAGAGAGGTAATGGTCATCACAATGAAAGGTGGCTTGAATGGGTCCTCGAGTCTGAAAAATGGGGTTATCTTTGGTTGCGTGTCCCAATAGATGAGTTTGATCTTCGCTGATTGTAAGAGGTAAAAAAGCTGTTTGAATTTTTTGTGCCTGTATAATGTTAAGCGTCGCGAGTGGGTTGTTTTTAATAACTGAGCACAACAGCTGTGGGTTATCTTCTCGATAATATTGTCTAGGGTAACTCATAGTTTTTTCTCCAACTTCGCTTTCACTTCTGGCCACATTTCGTCGGTGATAGCGAATCGTGCGGTATTACGATAACTTCCGTCAGGCAGGCGTCTATCCTTTAACGACAAGCCTTCAAAATGGGCACCGAGTCTTGTAATGGCATTGCGAGATTTACTATTACATTCATGTGTTTGAAATTGCACACGCACCAGTCCAATCGCCTCAAAGGCATATTTGAGCAAAAGGTATTTGGCGTGGGTATTAACATGCGTGCGTTGAAAGTCAGTGCCAATAAAAGTATGGCCAATCTCGGCACTTAAGTTGAGTTTATCAAGTCTAAACAAGCGGCTATTACCAGCCAGTTTACCCGAGTCTTTATCAATGATCGCAACAACAAGTTGCTCGCCTTCATCAAACTGTGCAGAGCCGTAAAACCATTGCTCTATGGTTTTTTGATCACGACAGTAATTGTTAAATACCCATTTCCAGATCTCAGTTTGTTTACCCTGAGCCAATAACTCAGGCAAATGCGCGGCTTCAAGCGGAGTAAGCTTAACGCGATTGGATTCTAAGGTTTGTTTTGAAAGCATCAGTATTTCATTCGTTCTGTGTTTTAATGCTTGCATATTGCGCTGATTTTGGTTGATATAAAACAACCAGATTTAATAATTTAATTAGACCAGTTTTGATTTCCATTAGCCCAAAAACACAGTCTCAACATGCTAAACATAAACGCTTAGCAGATATTTTACGCAGTGCCATTGCCGAGGGTAAATTAACACCCGGCGATAAACTCCCCTCCGCGCGAAAGTTGGCTGAGTTACATGATATGAACCGACATACTGTGATGAATGCTCTACAAAACTTGGTAGCTGAAGGCTGGCTGGTGGTTAAGGAGCGTAGCGGCTATCGTGTCAATACTGAACTGCCCATTTTAAGTAGCCAACAGGTAACCACAAAGGTCGCCTCTACACCACAGGTGATAGCACCATTTGCTAAAGCACTGACCCCAGTAACCAGCACTAAAAGTACGGCCTACCGTTATAGTTTTGCTGGTGGCTTACCAGATCTTCATGCTTTTCCTTACAATGAATTTAAACGGTTTTTGCAAAAGGCATGCAGCAAAAGCAATATCAGTCACTTTCACTATTCTGACATTGCAGGGTGCCAGTTGCTGAAATCCCAAGTTCAGGCGTATTTGCGTCGAGCAAGGGGGCTGGTATGTGACGACTTACTGATTTGTAATGGTTCCCAAGAAGCGCTTTCATTGATTGCAAATGCGTTTATCAATCCAGGAGACGGCGTTGCCATTGAAATGCTTGGTTACCCACCTGCGCGGCACGCTTTTACTAATGCGGGCGCCGAAATATTTGCATTAGCACAAGATGCAGAAGGCATTAAAGTAGAGGCACTGGCGCGTTGCCTAGAACAAAATAAGGTTAAGCTGCTGTACTTAACACCACTGCATCAATACCCCACGACAGTGACTTTATCTGTACCTAGGCGCATGGCGATTTACCAGCTGTGCCAGCAGTATGGTGTGTTTATTATTGAAGACGATTACGATCATGAGTTTCATTATCTCTGTCCACCGTTGCAGCCCATGGCTGCAAGCGATCCAAGTGGTATTGTGATTTATGTTTCTACTTTTTCAAAAATCATGTTTGCCGGAGCTCGTGTGGGGTATTTGAGCGCACGGGCGGATGTGCTCGCACAATTGGTGGCACGAAAGCAGCTGCTTAATCACAAAAATGACGCCGTTACTCAATTAGCCGTAGCCTACTGGATGGAAGAAGGTGGGTTTGAGCGTCATTTACGTCGTATGACCAAAGCTTACCAAGGGCGCCACCATGAAATGGCACTACACTTAAACAAACTGAAAACCAAGTTAGATATTGACTTTGAAGTGCCACAAGGCGGCATGGCGTATTGGGTAAATAGTAAACGCGACGTCTCGAGATTATCTGAAAAAGCACGTGAAAAAGGGATTTACGTACAATGTGAGCCGGAGTTTTCCCTCGATAAAGCTAGCAGTTTAAGCCATATTCGCTTAGGCTTTGCGGCGCAAGAAGTAGAGCAACAGCAAGCTGGGCTAAGTGAACTATTTGCGTTAGTTGCAGAGCTGGAGAAAAATCATGAATAAGCAACAAGCACTGGCCGAATTTGTTACATTCGGCCCATACAAAGCGCAGGCTTTAAACATACTATTGAGCGATAACAGCGCAGTGTCGCTTGCTATCAGCAAGGCGATGTTAAGTGTGGTATTGGCAAAATACCTCAGTGGTGAAATCGACGAAGATGACCTCGAAAATTGGGCTGGATTTGTTGAACTGCGTGACGAGGTTGATTGCACCATGGTAGAAGATTACCTCTACGCGTTGAATAATCCAGAGCTTATGGGTGGAATTACCCTAGACTCCATCGGTAATATGTTGAAACTCATTAAAAGTTAAACGGAAAAGGAAATACCATGAGATTTATAGTGGTCGCATTGCTTCTTATAATCAGTCAAACCGCTTTGGCGGGCGGAGATGTGTGTGAAAACCCTATCTCAACAATAGACATCAATGAGTGTGCAATGAGTGAACTTAAGGCGAGAACTGCAACACTTGAACATTACTACGAAAAAAGTCTTGAGCATAATGCTTTTGATGATCAACTAGTAGAAGCGATCAAAGCCTCGCAATCTGCTTGGCAAAGCTATCTCGATGCACACTGTGGCGCTGTGTATACCCAATGGCGAGAAGGCACTATTCGTGGGGTGATGGCAATCGAATGTCGCAAGGAGCTAGTCAAAATCAGAACTCATACCCTGTGGGCAAACTTTTTAACTTATATGGATAGCACTCCACCAGTATTACCAGAACCAGAGTAAACCTGTGGTTCTGGTAATAATTTTGCATTTTCCCCTTGAAGATATTACTCCAGCAAAGGTTGTGTGCCTAACGTAACCTTCGCTGGTGTTTTATCTCTCAATAACATCACGCCTAATACGATAAACCATAGGATTTGCCCTAACCCGAAGATGGCAGTGGTCACGTCAAAAAATGGATTTGTTGAAAGAGAAGACAGACCAGAAAACAAGGTAAGGATCCCAGCAATACTGACCAACAACCCCCAATAATGTAATAGTGAACTAAAAACGTTATGTTTAATACCTACATAGCTAACCGCTAGTACCCATACTGCACCTACCAATTCAATCCCACCGCCAAGGGCATCTACCACGATCGAGATGGTGCGATTAACCGTTAGTGCAAGGGCCGGATCTGTTTCATGAAACTCTGCGATCACTGCAATGCTGGTTAAAAAAATCATGGTACTTGCAAGCACAATTGCGGCCCAGATATAGCCTACTACGCTAGCAAATTTCATTATTTCAGGTGAGACTTTACTCAAGCGCTGATGCATGGCTTGTACCAACACGATAAGCGTGAAACTGAAAATAATCCCAATGACAATATAGCCAAGGAAAAAGGTGTCGCGATTTTGGATGAAAAAATCTAGATAAAGCTCGGGTGTGTTTTGCCCACTAGAATCCAATACCCCAAAAAATAATACAAAGCCAAACAAATAAGTCGCTGCTTCTGTGAGTGCTGCAACTCCTCCCCATTTCTGTAATGACATGGCTACTCCAAAAAATTTGATTATTATTGTTGTGCTCAGTTTAGCAACATACTGAGCATCTGCGCCAAAAATAGGGAGAGCTTATTTGTAACAATAGTTTATCGGGGGAGGTGTGTTAGGAATGAGAAGAGCACCATCAGGTGCTCAGGAAGCTGCTTTAAAGATGAATAATGCTATCTGCATTACCGTCCGGATCGTTCGAGGCTTTGCCATCTGTACCTGGGTTACCATTTCGCATCATAATCACGGCACAGGCTGCTGGTGAAGCCATTGAGGTGCCCGACATCGTTGTTGTTCCGCCGCCATGTTTAAGCGATAAAATGCCAACCCCCGGTGCTGCATAATCTACAGGTGGATTGCCGTAGTTTGAGAAGCTAGCAAATCGGTCACTTGAGTCGGTCGCTGAAATCGTGAATACACGGTTATGTGAGGCACTTGCCGGAGACACATTTGCCGCGTGCTGGCTTTCGTTACCAGCCGCGACCACGAAGAAAGCACCAGACTGTTGCGCTGCGCTTTCAACGGCATCATTTAGCTCTTGGTTGAAGCCGCCACCCAAACTCATATTTGCGCAGTCGCCAGGGCTTGCATTGACCGCAACATGATCAACCCCAGCTAAAACACCCGACCAGCTTCCAGAGCCGCGAGCGTCCAACACTTTTACTGGCACTACCGTTGTACCTGCAGCAACACCTACTACATCGATATCATTATCGAGTGCGCCAATCGTACCTGCTACGTGTGTACCGTGACCATTGCTATCGTCCATACCTGCATTTCTGCCGCTAGAAAATGCCGAAAAACCACGGCTTTCGTCAACGTTTAAGTCTTGGTGATCTAAATCGATACCTGTATCGATAACCCAAGCAGTATAACCATTGCCATTCACAGGACCACCAACACGCGTTACGCTCCAAGGTGTTGTTTGTGGGTTGCTACCACCGCCTGGCTTTCCTTTGGTTTTTGCTGGACTTGCATACACTTTGCCATCAGGAGTAAAGCGCATTATGTCGTTATTCCCAGCAAACACGGATTTTGCTTTATCGCAGCTCATATTCACAGCCATACCTTTAATGGTGTTTTTATAAACATGCTTTGCGTGTGCGTTCGCTTTTGCAGCCATGCCACGAGCCTTGCCTTCAACATCGAACTTTGACACATCATCTTTAAAGCGCACGATACAGGTATTTGCAATTTCAGCATCAACTGCTGCGCCTTGATACGTTGCATCTTGTGCAAAAACGCTAGTAGTTCCAAATGCAGACATAATGGACAAAGTAAGTAGTGTTCTTTTCATCTTATTGTTCCTATTTATAATTGTTTTAAAATTAACCTTTGAAATAGGTTGTTAACAAAGTTAGCTCTATATTAATAATTGTCAAAGGTGAAATGAAAAAAACATCTACTTTTTCTTATTTAGGTGCATAAACAAGAAGGTTTTTGATTTTAATTTGCCAAATTAAGTTGGCTTTGTTGATTGGGTTGGAGTTGTTATCTTGTTCAGTGACAAGCTAGAGGGCATTAATTATTCGAAGAGCAGGTCAAAATAGGCGATACTTACTCGTCGAATTGATCAGACGAGTTGTCAGTTTGGTATTATGATGTAATCAGGGGCGGTAAACAGCATAGCTAAGTGTCGCTATGCTGTTGAAATCAGGTTTTGCAAGTTATGCAGATGTTCTGCGTCTAACAAAAGCCACTAGTGTGCTTAGCATTGCTAGTAAAAAGCTGAATGCACCACCGGAACTACCTTTATCTGCTTTCTCGGCAGTTGTTGGAGTTGAGCTCGCTTTATACTGTGCTTTGATGACTAACTCACTGGTCACTTTGTCAAAGGCTAAATCCCATCCAGTAAATAGGTAGCCATTTCGTTTCGGCTCTTCAGGCGGTGTTGCCGCTTGCCCATGAGACACTTCAGCTGTTTTGAGTACCGTACCATTCCAATCTACGAACTTGACTTGATACTGAGTAATCTCAAATTGTGCAGTAATGATAAGGTCTTGATCCACATTGCTAAAGTCTGCACTCCAGCCTGAGAATGTATAACCTTCTCGAGGCGGAACTTGAGGAGCCGTTGCGGAAGTACTTTCTTCAATGGTTTGAGTAGAAAGCACGTTGCCATCCCAATTTTTAAACACGACATTAAACAGTTTCGGTTCATAGCTTGTTATCTGAAACGCAGTTTTGTTGTCTGTGTAGTCTAATTCAGGGAATTCTGATGAGAAGCGGATGGTTGGTGTAAATTCGCCTACTTCGCTGGGCGTTACATTAAACGAGACTTGAACCGATTTAATGTCAGAACCATTGCTAAAACTACATACATGGCGGTTATTTAACGTTTCACAGCTAGTAGTATATTCGTTATCAATTGATTGGAGCTTAAGCTTTAATGCGGCTTCAGAATCTAGGTAAAGATGAAAACGACTAGGTAAACTCGGTAGCGTGTTTTCAGTTATTTCTAACGTAACAGGGATGCTAGACCCCATTTTTACCTGTTTGGCTCCCGTTATATCTCTAACAGAAATTTTATTGATCTGCTCTTCATCAACAAAGATATAAGGCGTAGCGCCTAGCGTTGTTAACTCTCGCGCTTTAGCACCTTGGCTATATATCCCCGCAGAGTCTATTTGAATACTCGCGTCTAATTGCCAAACACCTTGACCTTGTTGCAAGTCATCGGTGCTGAAACTCAAATCTGCAGTACCAACAAACTCATGTTGACCATTGCCTGGTTGCCATTGCTCTATGGTGAAAAGCTTATCTTTCGCGTCAGAACCTTCCGGTGCCCTGAGAGCATAATAACCTTTTATCATCCCCGATGGATCCGATGCTGTGACTGTTAACGTTACCTTTTGCTCACCACTTGCAGATCTCAGTTGATTAGATGAAAAAGCGATATGGTCGATTCTCGGTGGTACCATATCCAGTTCCGTTTCATTTTTTACAGTGATGACAGAAGGTAAGCCTAGTGTGTTAAAGTGTCCTTGGTTGTAAACTCCCATATTTCCGTTGCTGTCAGTGAGCATTGCTGAGGCCACAAACCACTCACCAGGTAGGTCTTTATCAGTAAAGGTGAAAGAGTAATTCGAACGATAAACTCCTTCGACATCTGTTTCTTGCCAATCAGATGACTCAGCCTGTTTTATAGCAAGTGATTTATACTGACTAGGTGGTGAGACCCTAATTACTCCTTTAGACATAGTTGATTGGTCGTAAGCTTCTACGGTTACGTTAACCGTCTTATCGCCTGTATTTACATCAACCTCAGTGTCTGAAATCGTAATAGATTTGATCTCAGGGTTAACTCCTTCAGAGACCTTATCATTTGAGACGACGATGTATGGATTAAAGCCAGCAGCTTCAATTTCGCTTTCGCGAAGCCAAAAACGAACCGCGTTGTTTACGTCAACTAAGTGTCCTAGGGTTAAAAACCACTTGCCACTGATGTCGGCATCGGTGAACGTAAAACGGGTCTTGCTTTCATAAACATCCGGTTCCTCGGTTTGTTGCCAATTACCAGCGACCGCAGATTTATTGCCACCCCAACTGAAGCCCGTTGGTGGTGATAAATAAACGCGTGCGGATTTTACACCGCTGGCATCGTAAAATCTCAAGGTAATATCAACAGTTTTATCACCATCGTTGACGTTCACTGAGTTTGAAGTGAAGTCAATCGACCTGAGCTCTGGTGGATTGCGCTCAGCATCATTTGTAGTTTGCTGCTCTTGTGTGCAGTGGGTGTTGATGACATCCAGCATAGATTCGGCAGGTAAGAGCCTATCACTTACGCCACTGGCAGCATTGGCTATTAGTAATTCAATTTTTGTATTGCAATCTATTTGTGGGTTGGTGATGGTATCTAAATTTAGTGGTTGGCTAGCTTGCGCACTGACCGCAGTTAGCCCTGAGAGTAGAGTTGTTATCGTAGTTTTTGAAAAGTGATTAAAACTCATTATTAGTCCTTTAGAGTCACGTCATATCGCGTAATTTAACGTATTACTCGCCCTGTACAAGGTGGTACTGGAAACTGAGTAAACACCCTAAACTACCATGCAGCACTCAATTTATAGAAGATTTTTGGACTAAAAATGTGAACAATTGTGAAGAGAAGGCGTCATTACTCCGTTAAATTCAGTTGTATTTTTAGGTGCTTGATAAACAGTTGAGTTTTGTAGGGGGTGTAATTTGCTTTAGGGTAATACGCCCATAATTGCTTTGTTTCTGATTTTACCTCAGGCAATACTGGAACGAGTAAACCTTGGTCTAGCTCCCTTTGAACATAACTTGGAGAAATAAATACCAGCCCTAAGCCCTGTACCGCAGCTGTGAGCATAGCGTTTAGCTGATCCGAGACAAAGTTGTAGTTATCAAATTGAAAGACATCTCCGCTTTCTAAAATAATCCCCCCAAGTTTATGGTAGTAACTGCTCAGCAACATCTTATGTTGGCGGAGATCGTCCAGTGATTCTATCGGTTTGTGTTGCTTGAGATAGTGAGGGGCGCCAAAAATCTGCATTTGATAGTCAATAAGGCGGCTGCCTTTATGAGAAGACGAGTCGAAGGCTTCGTAGTAGCGTGTGATCACTAAGTCATGGTTAAGATCGGGGTGTGCGCCGGGGGCGATGACATTCAGGTGAATTTTTAGCTTTGGATACCTTGATAAAAACGACTCGATATTTGGCATTAGAATAGTACTACCCACCGCCAAAGTGGATGCTATCTTTAGGCTTCCGCTGAGTTCTTGGTTAAGTTCTTGGCCGTGGTCCAGCAAGCTATCGAACTGTGCTAACCACGCCGCTGCTTTAGGCAAAAACTGCTGCCCTGCTTCAGTTAAGTTTATTTGTCGTGTAGTTCGAATAAACAGGCTTAACCCAAGCTGCTGCTCTAGCCAGTCAATACGCTTGCTTATTGCTGATGCTGAAATGCCTTCTTCTTCAGCGGCTTTAGTGAAGCTGCCGAATTCAACCACGCGGTGAAAGCTTCTCACACCCGTTAACCAATCCATTTATTGTTTCCTGATAGGAATAAGTGTTTTTTATATTACCTTGTTTTTTAGACATTAAAAGCCCGATAACATGGTGCTTCATTGAGTGAAGGGGTGGTGACGTGTTTCAAGTAGTGTTTTTAGCTGTTTTGCTGATGTCTTGTTCTCAAATTGCGAGCCAAATTTATATTCCTGTTTTACCTGATATCACTGAGTCTTTGCAGCTTACGCCTAGCCAAGGTCAAGCGGCAGTAATTAGCTATTTTACTACGTTAGGCGCCGTACAACTGTTGGTTGGGCCGCTTCGAGATAAGTTTGGCGACAGGCCACTGTTTTTTGGTGGACTGGCTATTTTGCTTTTAGGGACGGTTTTTTGCTCCATAGCTTCAAGCGCTGAGGTGTTTTTTATTGGCCGAGTGTTACAAGGTGTTGGCGCAGCCTCGCCAGTGCTGATTGGCAGAACAATACTCGCAGCAAGGTTATCTGGCAGTGAACTCAAAAGCGCGATGGCGACGTTGGCAATGTCGGTGAGTATTACTGCTATTTGTAGCCCTTTTTTAGCTGGGGTGTTATCTGGCTGGGTAGGGTGGCAGGGGATGTCATGGTTTGCGTTCTCTTATTATATTTTGATTTTGTTTTTATGGCCATAAAACCATGCAACAGAGCAGTAAAGTCACCATGTCGATAAGGCCAAAAGCACTCTTTAACGAGTATCAAAGCCTATTGCTAAACCGCTCATTTATCTCCCTTGCATCGCTCAAATGGTTACCGACCTTTTTGTATCTCACTATTCAATTGTATCTACCATTTTTACTGGCCAGAGAGTTTGGCTTTGAAGCTAAAGCAATAGGTCAGGCGATGATGATCCCTATGTTTGGGCTACTCATCGGATCTGGGTTGACTAAGGTGCTTCAGCGCAAGCGTTCTTACTTAGACATTGTTATTTGGACTTGGCCCGCGTTGGTTGTCAGTGTGTTATTGCTGCTTTTTGCAAGTGGTAGTGCAATCGCTGTATTGCTTGCTTATGCTGCCATCATGTTTGTATTTGGGGCGTATTTTCCAAGTTATATGCATCTCATTGGGGTTTTACATCCAGAAAAAGCAGGAACAGCGAATGCGCTGGTTGGTGCGGTTGAGCTATTATTTTTTTCTTGTGTGGCATGGCTAGTCAACAGATGGTTGTTAAGTGGCGTAGAGTCTCTTGCGGCGTTAGTTTTTGGTTGTGCGTTGTTACTGTTTATCACTTGGCGACATCTACGCACTGTCTTTATGCCGGTTTGTAAGGAGCAATAGAAATGCAAGCTTTGGCTACTGGGCGTTTTTGGGGGAGTGGGTTCACCATGTATTTAGGGAGCAATACAAATGCAGTTTGAAACCGAACGTTTGTTCATGAGGCGGATGACAATGGATGATCTTGATGCAGTTTACAGCCATCGGAAAAATCCAAAGACGTCAAAATATATTGGTGCGCCTGCCACGATCGAGTCGGCAAAAGAGCGGCTAGTTCAAGCATGCCAGCCTTGGAAGGGAGAGCAAAATGAGCGCTTGATCTTGGCTATAGTGAACAAGCAAAAAGGACAACTAATTGGCGAGCTAGTTTTTAAATATGTTGACGAAGAGAAAAGGGTTGGTGAAATTGGGTTTCGATTAGCAGAGGATGAAATTGGTTGCGGCTACGGCTATGAGGCTGCTGCGGCACTGATAAAAGAAGCTTTTCAACAGTGCTCTGTCGATACCATTCAGGCAATGTGCGCAGTTGGCAATCTGCAATCGCAGCGGTTGATGCTGAAGCTAGGTATGGAGCGTAAGCGCTGCCTAAGCGCGTTTTTGGATATCGCTGGTGAAAAACACGATACCTATATTTATCAATTAAATAGAAATTAACTTGCTGATAAATTCGTAAAGATTGACTTGCTATTGGTAACTGAATACATTGAACCGTTCTAAAAAGTGCAGGGGCTGGCCTTACAAACCGAGCTCAATAACCTGAGGTAGTTAAAATGGAGTTTACACTATTAGCACATCACAAAGCACTCATCCCAACTATTGCCAAGTGGTACTTTGATGAGTGGGGTAGTATTGTTGCAGCAGCTTGTGAAGAAAGCTTTGAGCAAAAACTGCAGGATTATCTTAACGAGTCAGCCATTCCTTGTGTGATCGTTGCGCTTGATGGCGATACAGTAGCCGGAGCTGTGCAACTTAAATTTCATGAAATGAGTATCTACACAGATAAAGCGCACTGGATTGGTGGCGTTTATGTGGACAAGCCCTATCGTGGGAATAAACTCGCGTCACGCTTAGTCAAAGAAGCAGAGCGATTAGCCTCAACATTTGGTGTTACTACGTTATATTTACAAACAGAGCACCCTGAAGGCGGCTTATATCGAAAACTAGGCTGGCAGCCGCTCGAAAAAGTGACATATCGTAATGTAAATGTGGTGGTGATGAGTAAAGTATTAGTCTAGTTGAATTCGGGTGTTTACTTGAGGGGAGAAGGTTCATATGTGTTAGGCATATTTTAACCGTGATGGCGACGAATATGTTTAATTAAACCTGTTTCATCAAATTCTAATGAGACGATATTAGTTTTATTGTACTCAATAGTTTTGTCTAGATGCGCCGGTTTAACTTTGCCCGTTTCAGTCATTTTTATAAAAACAACATTAGCCCCTACCATAATTTCGTCTATCTCAATATTGCTTTTTATAACTTCATCTTTTAGTTTACTAACCATATCTGAACGGAGTTTCGATTTATCAGTATACGTAAACTTGAATTTAACATGTTCATCTATGAAATTATCAGATAATAACGATAGATAATGATCTATTTCTTTAGTGGTTGTATTTGGTTGTTGGCGATAATTTTTGGCCAATACAAATGCCTTTGCTTTCTCGATTAACTGATCTGCCGTGAACTTGTCATTTGCAGAACTTGAAAAAGATAAAATAAGGGACATGAATACTAAAGTTAATTTTTTCACTGAACTCTCCTTGTTTGCCTAACGCAAGCCTACTATTTTGCGTCCTTTGGTTTAGGCACTTATTATATTTTATTTCACCCAAAGTACAAGAACATAAAGAGCAAATACCAGCACTAAAGAATACAAGGGTACTTTTTGCTTAATGTAAGTCCGCGCATCTCCGGGAGGTGTTAGCATTGTTAAAAGCTTGGATGTTTTGGATATTTTTATATTACTCAAGTTTCCATGGGATGAAATAAAGCGATACTTTTGATTTAAAAACTTACCTCCGTAATGCTTCATGTCACTTTCTAGTTCTGCTCTCTCTTGCAAGATATCCTCGCTTTTATTACGAACAAGCCTAGTAACATGAAGTATAATCTTTTCATTTTCCACTTCCCTCATATTACATTCAGAGGGGTTATTTCTCTCATGTATGTATCTAAAACCACCTCTTGCGGACCTATTAGATTGAAATAAAAAGGAAAAAGTAACAGTGACATACTTTTCCTTGAAATTCTTCAATTAAATCTACCCCTTAAGTCTGTGGTGAAATATAACGCCTTAATAAACAGCGGGAAATAGCAGGCTAAACTAAGCGCAAGCCTGCTGTTTTGCGTCCACTGTTTAATTAACTTTTTAATTTTCATTATACCAACTTTCCCAAACTTTAGGAGCGGGGTATATCAATTTATATGCCTGAATATCGTCTTTACTTGCGTACTTTAAGTAAACACCAAAATAATCGGTTAGATACTCTTCACCTGTTCCCATTCGCCAAAATATATTGTTAGGTTCATATTCAGGAAATTTTTCCCAAGGAGGTAAAGAAGGAGTCGCTTTGAGTTCATTTTCAAACCTTTGCTGAAGCATGGCTTCCCAATCTTCAGCCGAAACTCCTTCAGGTGGTCCTATTTTATTTGAAGCCATATTTGTCCCTGCAATACATAAACAAACTTAAAAATATAAAACGAATTATCATAAGAAAATTAACATTTTAGTATTTATGCGACACGCAGTTTGTGTTGCATAATCGCTTGTTAGGCTGAGTCGCTACCTGCTCGGTGTGACAGACTTAGTGTTGTTTATGCTATGGCTTACTTTAGAAAAAATAGGCTTTTTGAAGGCTCTCACTTTCCTAGCTAGTGTTATGTAAGCTTTCACTGCATCGCTCAGCGCTTGTTATGTATTCATTACACCTAAATTTGCCTTAATAAGCAATTATATTTTTTTACGTATACAGAGGTCGCTATCTCGCGCAGTTAAGCAGGTTAACAAATTGATTTTAAACAGCTATCGAGCTGCTAACTCGTACACATAGCTTTGGTCATCATCCGCTATACGCTCAAAGCAGGAATGAGTTGGTTGAATGAGCACTTTGTAAAATGAAGCTAGCATAGCCATCTAATGGCGACCATCTCTTGAACGCTCATAACAGTCGGTCAGGTGAAGCTAGGACCTATCCATCTATGCTTTAGGGGCAACGAGGTATGAGCTATCAAACATCACGCTTGTTGCTCATGAGAAAAAATATCCAAAAGCTTGAACGAAAAGGCAATACGCTCCTGTGAAAGTTGCATATCAAAGGAGCGCGAGGAATCTTGTTATTGGCTTATGTTAGCCGTGGTTGCTGGTAACTTACTCGAAATCAGTCCTGCCAAGGTAATAAAAACAAATGAGATCGCTAAGCAAGCCGCCAAACCGTAGAGCTGGAAAATCCAACCTGACAGAACGGTGCCTATTAAACGTCCCATTGCATTCGCCATGTAGTAAAAGCCAACATCTAGGGAAACGCCGTCGGCATCTGCCATGCTAACAATCAAATAACTGTGCAATGAAGAGTTAATTGCGAACAGCACACCGAAGGTCATTAAACCAACAATGAGTAATGTTTTGACTTCCCAACTAAAAAATAGCGATAGGGCGATACCCAATGTAACCAAGGCCAGTAAGCTTGCCCACTTTACCGTTTCTACAGCAGGTGAAGCATGCTCTTTGAACTGCACAAGCTTGGGAGCCATAGATTGCACAATACCATAACCAATTACCCAAAGGGCCAAAAAGCCACCTACTGTCCAGTGATCCCATGCAAAGGCTTGAGATAAAAATACAGGCAGTGCAACAACAAACCAAACATCACGAGCACCAAACAAAAACAGTCGTGCAGCCGATAAAATGTTGATAGAACGACTCTTTGAAAAAATGTCGGTAAATTTAGGTTTGTGCTTGGCTTTACCTAAGTCATTTTTCAATGCATATAGGCTGTAGCACCACACAAGCGCTAACACACCTGACATCAGCAACATTGCACCTTTAAACGACAACCAAGTTAGCAGCAGGCCACCTAAGAAAAAACCAACTCCCTTCAGGGCATTTTTAGAACCTGTTAATACTGCAACCCATTTAAACAGTGTGCCTTCTTGCCCTGAGGCAACCAACATTTTAATCGAGCTTTTGGCGCTCATTTTGTTTAAGTCTTTGGCAATGCCTGAGAGCGCTTGCGCAATCATCACATACACGACGGTTAACCATTCAGCCGGAACGGCCAACATCAACAAAGCGATAATTTGAATCGCTAAGCCAATGTTCATGGTTTTATTTAACCCCAAGCGAGCACCTAAAAAGCCACCGACTAGGTTGGTGACAACGCCAAAGATTTCGTAAAACAAGAACAACATCGCGATGTTAAGCGGGCTATAGCCTAGGGCATGAAAATGAAGCACGACTAACATGCGTAGCGCGCCATCAGTTAATGTGAATGCCCAATAGTTGCCAGTTACAACGAGATACTGCTTAATATCGTCTGGTAATGATGCCAAGCGCTTCATAGTGTTACATTACCCTTGAATAGAGAGGCCAACTTTGCGAGCCAGTTCCGCAGTTCTGTTTGCATATCCCCACTCGTTGTCATACCAAATATACAGTTTTACTTGAGTACCGTTGACTACCATTGTTGATAGCGCATCGACAATGCTAGAGCGAGGGTCAGTTTTATAGTCGATTGACACAAGTGGCTTTTCTTCATAGCCAAGAATACCGTTTAATTCGCCTTCTGCGGCGGCCTTCATCCACTCGTTAATTTCAGCGCCAGTGGTTGGACGCTCAACTTCAAATACACAGTCAGTGATTGACGCATTCGCCAGAGGTACACGCACTGCGTGACCATTTAATTTGCCTTTTAATTCAGGGAAAATATGAGTAATCGCCGTTGCAGAGCCTGTGGTTGTAGGGATCAGACTCATGCCACATGCGCGTGCTCTACGTAAATCTTTATGCGGGGCATCTAGAATGGTTTGGGTATTAGTAATATCGTGAATCGTCGTCATTGAGCCATGTTTAATGCCAATGTTGTCCTGTAATACCTTTACCACTGGCGCAAGGCAGTTTGTAGTGCAAGAAGCCGCGGTAACGATGGCATGTTGCTTGGCATCGTAGAGGTGATCGTTTACTCCCATCACCACATTGAGTACGCCTTCTTCTTTTACAGGCGCGGTAACCACAACTTTTTTCACACCTTGGTCTAAATAAGCTTGTAATAGCGCCGTTTTTTTCATTTTTCCGGAGGCTTCAATGACCAAATCACAGTCAGACCAGTCAGTATCACTAATCGCTTTGTTTTGTGTTACACGAATGGCTTGCCCATCAATAATTACATTATTGTCATCATAAGATACCTCATGTGACCAGGTGCCATGCACAGAGTCGTACTTTAATAAGTGCGCTAACGTTTCTGCATCGCCAGCAGAGTCGTTAATTTGCACAAACTCTACTTCTTGCCAACCAAAAGCCGCTCTGAGTGTTAAGCGGCCCATGCGGCCAAAACCGTTAATACCAATTTTAATTGCCATTGTTAAGCTCCTACTTTTTGAAACTCATTGAAAAATGAAAGTTGTGCTGGGTGAGAGAATGCTTTTGGGCGAACTTTTTTTACCTGTTTAATGATCTCTGCCTTTTCGTACCCTAGCTCATACATAAGTATTCCAATAACTAAACCTGTGCGACCAGAACCGCCTTTGCAATGCACCGCAACCGTACCTTGATTGCGCAAAATAGATAGCATGCCATCAATATGCGACTTGTAAGCCGCGGCAAATACCTCATTAGGTGCATCGTCATCGGGAATAGGTAACTGAAACCACTGTACGCTATGGGTGTTACATACAATTGGAAGGTCGTCAGCGAGGTTGTTCTTTATTTCTGCGTCATACATTAAGGTGACGACGGCTTGTGCCCCCGCTGCTTTCAATTGCTGTATTGACGAGGTCAAATCAACGTCCCTTGTGCCGGGGCAGGGCGTAAAAATCAAGCTAGCTCCGTTATCAAGCGTCAATTTGTCATATGGATGAATGTGCATAAGCTACCTTCTAATTACTATTCATTGAACCAATGTGTTGTTCTATTCACTATCGCAACAAGAGACAACATGACGGGGACTTCGACAAGTACGCCCACTACAGTAGCTAATGCTGCACCAGAATGTAGGCCAAAAAGAGAAATGGCTACCGCTACTGCCAACTCAAAGAAGTTTGATGTTCCAATCAAGCAGGCGGGAGCTGCAATATTGTGCTTCAGCTTAATTTTTACCGCGATAAAATAGGTAATTATGAAGATGCCGTAGGTTTGCAGAATAAGCGGGATAGCAATTAGCAAGATATTGAGTGGCTGGTCTAAAATGGTGTTCGCCTGAAACCCGAATAAGAGTACTACTGTTGAGAGTAGCCCTATGATAGAAAAGGGCTTGAGCTTCTCCAGTAAGGCTGCGATAGCGGTTTCATCACGACCTGAGCTATTGAGGCTTTTTCTTGTTAGTACTCCTGCGATCAAAGGCAGCAATACATACAATAAAACGGAGATAAACAGAGTTCCCCAAGGCACATGAATATCAGTTACCCCAAGCAATAACCCTGCAATTGGGGCAAATGCAAAAATCATGATGATGTCGTTAACTGAAACTTGAACTAAGGTGTAATTTGCATCGCCTTTGGTTAACTGCGACCAGACAAACACCATGGCCGTACATGGCGCTACGCCGAGTAAAATCATGCCTGCAATGTATTCTTGAGCGGTTTCTGGTGACACAAAGTTGACGAACAATCCTTCAAAGAACAGCCATCCTAATGCCGCCATAGAAAAGGGTTTGATAAGCCAGTTAATCACTAGAGTTAATACAAGCCCCTGTGGGTTTTTGCCCACTTCTTTGATGGTTGAAAAGTCTACTTGTACCATCATGGGATATATCATCACCCAGATGAAAACCGCCACCACCACGTTAACATGAGCAACCTCAAGCGTAGCCACGGTTTCAAACAGAGGAGGGTAAACAACCCCAAGGATGACACCCACAGAAATAGATACTGCAATCCACAAAGATAAATAACGTTCAAAAATGCCCATTAACAGTCCCCCTAGTTACAGCAGCTTGCCACCCGCGTTGGCCTATCACCCATTGCGTTTAATCTGGCTAACTCTTGTTCAATAAAAATCGGCTCATTCACAACCGTGGCAGTAATTGTTTGTTTCATCCATTTAGGCAGCGTTGGATTGAGCGAGTAAAACACCCATTGCTGGTGTTTTCTATCCGATAGAATTCCTGTTTTTCTGAGCTGTGCAAGGTGACGAGATACTTTAGGTTGGCTTTCTTCATCTAGTGCTACCATCAGTTCACAGACGCAAACTTCCTTTTCTACAGCAATTATGAGTAGTGTCTTTAGACGAATATCGTCAGCAAGTGCTTTGTAAAAAGTAGTTGGTGTGATTGGGGCTGGCTTTTGCTTTTCGTTTATCAGCAAAAACATTTTGATCCGCTCGTTTAATTCTTGCAGTGTTTTTTCAAACGGATTGGCTTCTGGACGTGTGCGAGGCTCAGGAAAATCCCATGCAAGTAAGTTAGTGCCATTGATTCGGTTATCACACTCTTTCGCGGCTTTGTCACATAGAGTAATAACAAAGTCGAAATGGATATTGGCCACTTCATCAAGGTGTTTTGAATGTAAACCTTCCGTTTGCAGCCCAAAGTGCTCAATAGCTAGTAAAGTCCTGCTATCGACACCACATGGTTCTGTGCCAGCGCTGTATACCTCGTATTCATCTTTTCCATGATGCTTTAATAGCGCTTCGGCCATGATGGATCTGGCTGAATTTTCTGAGCATAAGAAGAGAACTTTCATAAGTAAGTCCATAATAAATTTATTATATAATAATTTTGTTATGTAAGTTGTGCAACCGCAATCTTTAAAAAGTAATAGTAATTGCGTTAGATGATTGAGTGATTTTTGATAGGGGAGTGGCGTTAGTTGCACCGCTCTTGCGTCCTGCTACCGCAAAAGTACCTATACCCATATAGGCAAGGCAAAAATTTCCTTCAAGTTAATTCAATGGGCATAACTTGCTGGTAACTCGTATAAAAAGAGTAATGAGCCTAGGTTTGGTTACTTTGTGTTAAGCCACAGTGTTGTGCGGTTCGTTAGTTGGCAAGTGTGGATAGGTAAAACCCAAGCGCTGGGGCGCTTGGGTTTTCATCAATACGAAGATTAGTTTGTTTTTATCGCTTTATATTTGATAGTTACATTATAGTATGGGAATAGGCCGCGTAGACGGAAATTCCACTTACCTTCTGCTGGTTCATCAAACACACAGCTTTCCTCGCTGCCCCACTGGTAAGGACGGCAATCGTATTTGAAGAAGTTTGGCATTTTCTTGTGACGTACGTAAAGATCCGCTTCACCTCGACCTGTGATTGACACTTCTAGTTTATCAAAGCCCGCAGGTAGCTCGATAGAGCGGTGTTGCCACCAAAACCAGCCAGCAAGGCCTGTAAACTCGCCTTCGATAATTGTTGGCTCTTTAGCAAGGTTAAGGTCGATAACCACCGGATCATGATCTGATGCGCGATAAGCATGTGCTGCATAAAGGCTTGCTTTGTGTGTGTCAGACTTGTATTCCGTGTTGTAATCTAGCGCAACGGGTTCGTCGGCATTGATATGCCAGTCTGTCACAGACTTAACTTTTTCCATCATCGCACTTGAAGCAAAGGCATGATCTAAGCTCCCGATGCGTCCTTTATACACGTAAGAATAGTCTAAGCTATTACCGCGGAGCGTTTGCTTGATATTGGCGTAGCCATTCTCTACATAGGTATTGATTGGATCTTCCTGAGCGTAAGCATTCATATCACCCAAAATAATGACATCATCTTCTGCAACTCCTGTTGGGTTTGTATCAAGCCAAGCTGACAGTGTATTTACTGCTGTGACTCGAGTTTGATTCCAACAACCTTGCCCATCATTTTGGTCTTGATCTAATCCCTCTGCTTTTGAGCAGCTACCTTTTGAGCGTAGATGTGCCATCACAACAGTGAAGACTTCTTCGCTGCTTTCATCTTTGAAAGTTTGCACCACAGGTGGACGGTTACCATAGTCAAATGGTACGGCTTCAGTAAATGCTGGCGTGCCAACTTCAGATACCTTGTTACTACGATAGATGATCCCTGATGTAATCGCGTCGCCACCGACTTGGTCCACATTGAGATTTACAAAGGCATAAGTGTTAGCAGAGTCAGCCGCATTTAGAGCATTAACGAGGTCGGCAATGGCACTAAACTCACCAAAGCCATCATTTTCTACTTCAAGTAGACCAATGATATCAGCATCGAGCGCTGAAATTGCAGCAACCGTTTTCGCTTTTTGACGCTCAAATTCTTCTAAGTTATCGGCACCACGAGGTGTTGGGAAACCTGCTCCTTGGCCGTCACCATTGAAGTAGTTCAATACGTTAAAGCTGGCAATACGTAAGTCTCCACGCTCTTCTACTTGAGGCGCATCTGTACGTAGATTAGTATGCACAAAGTTTGGTGTTGTGGTTGGATGAATACGGTACTGGCTATAACCATAACCCATTACCCCTTCAAGGCCAGTCACTGAATCGCCCAAACGCAGTGTGTTATAGGCGTCTAGTGTTGGTGAAGGGTAAGGAATGACAGCAGGGTTTTGTACTGATGAACCATCATCTAATAAAATTTCTTTGCGTTTGTTTTCAGCTTCGTGCTGGTTCGCCGCATCACCCGGTGTTGCCACTTGTGTGCTTTGATATAAGCGCTCGGTGCCTAAGCGTACTTCCCCGTAGCGTGACAGCCCGTATGTATCGTTAACCACTAACTCATTTGAAATCGAAACTAGCATGCCTTCGTAGGCTTCAAGACCATTTTCGGCAGGTAATGTTACCGACGTAGCTGGAACGGTTGCTGAACCACATAACTCGATTGCGTTCACGTTAACCAGCTGAGTTTGGCCATACTTTTCTTCGACTTTACCGCGTAATTTAACTACATCACCCGTGCTTACTGGGGTTTGTGTATATACAACGAAAATGCCTTCTGACGTATTTTCGTCAGCGTCATAGTCTGCGTTTTCTTCTTGAATAAAGAAACCGCCAAGCCCTGTATCTGATTGCAGGCTTGAAGTAACAACCGCTTGAATTTCAACTGTTTCTCCAGCAAGTGGACTTGCATCTCCCGCGCCTTGAATAGCACTAATTAGGGTATTATTCTCGCCACAAATAACCGGCTCTGGCTCAGGTACGTCACCGCCATTAATGTGTACACCTAGGTTACTAAAGTCGTTTTTCGCGAGCACTTGCCATTGTCCGGCACCAACAAATGCAGAAGTTGCATCGGTACGCCCGGTTGTTATTGCGGGATCTCTGACAAGCGTTTTATCTTTTGTTCTAATATCGCCATCAATCCACTCACTTCCTGGGTCTACACCTAATTGTCCTAAGCTGTCTATCACTTCGTTGTTTAATGTCAGGGTGATGGCATCGTCACCGTTAAAAAAACTGCTACTGCTGATAAGCTGCGCCTTGGCAAGTATCTCTGAAGCGGCATCTGAGTGAGCAATCACATACGTCGACTTTGCTGCTAGTTCGCCACTGAGTTCGATATTGGTGCGTGCTTCTGTTGCGCCATTAAAGAAGAAATTAACAGAGTAACCAGTAAGATCGACTGCTTCTTCACTACCATTGTAGAGCTCAATGGCTTTGTTATAACTGCTGCCTTCAACGTACTCTGAAATGATGACTTCTGCGTGTGCATTGAGGCAAGCTAATGCAATAGCTGAAGCAAGGATAGATTTTTTAATCATTTTTTATTTTCCCGTGTATTAGAATTTGCCGAACTATTATTCGGACGCAGTATTTTAAGCACTATTGATGACAATTCAATTAAACTTCACGATTTGTTTACGTTGGTTTACATTAAATTGTCTATTGAAGGACAAAAGTCGTTGAATTTTATGCCATATTCAAACCTTGCCTATGAACGAGTATGTGTTTGTTTCGCGATATAAGGGGTGTGCTATATTCAACTAGGGGTGGAGCAAATTCTTATAGCAAAGTTATCAGTTAATTTAGTTTGAAAGTGAAGGTGGGAGAGCATAAACATGGCGATGAAGAGTTTAAGGCAGTCATGCCTCCTGTTTATTGCCCTGTCATGCACATCATCGGCAAATGATGCCATCGTGGGAGCACATAATGTTTGGCCTCCCTATGTCATTGATGAATATTCCGGTTTTAGCGTAGATTTAGTTCGCGCGGCTTTTAAAGCCGAGAATCAAGACTTTGAAATGCTCACTATGCCTTTTAGTCGAGCCATGCGAATGGTTGAGAAAGGGCCGGTAGATATCATCCCCGCTTTATGGCGTTCGAAGAGTCGCGATGAACGTTTTATTTTTAGCAATGCTTATTATCGCAATCGGCTGGTACTTATTTCACGTCCAGAGCCAAGTATTCACTTTAAAGAGCTGAATGACCTTAAAGGGTTAAGCGTATGTGCTATTCGGGGTTTTCGCTCTGAAATTGCGCTCGCTAAGCTCCCACAAATACGCTTAGAAAAGCTCCCAAACTTAACTTCCTGTTTGTTACTTCTCAGTAAAGAGCGAGTAGACGCTGTAGTAAGCGACGAGCTTGCTTTTATATATTTACAATCTCAACATACCGAATTTCTTAGTTTCAACGTACATCAACCGACCATAGCACAATGGCCGCTTTACATAGGTGTTAGCAAATCTCATCCGGAAGCAAAAGAAATGATTGAACTGTTCAATAAGGGTTTGATACAACTGCAGAAAAACGGTATTTACGAGGCAACACTTAAAAAGTACCAATTAGATGACTAACCATGTGCTCGTCTTTTGCTCGGTCTTTTTTCGTAGAAAAGGTGGGCGGTTGTAACTAACCTGAGGTTTGGATAACAAATTAGCTAACTCATTGGTTTTTAATTATATTAAATTGTTTCCTTATTTGGCCAGAGAGTTTTAGTGCTGACTGCTAGAAAGGCGTTGATTATCCAAAGCTTAGGTTAATTAAGTAAAGTTGCTGAGGTGCGTTAGCTTACCAAGGTTGAAGCATGACAAGCGCTAAGCTGAACCACAGCAACCATAAGATCAAGACTGGTTGCTAGTCGGTAGGCGCTGCTTGTTTATCATCATTTCTAATAGGTACGAAATACTGGTATCAAAGTCTTGATACGCTGAGCCAAACTCTAAGCGCAATTGAGCTTGCAATGATCCAGGGATCTTTGTTGGCGCAGTACCTTTAGCTAGTGCTTCACGTACTGCATTCCAGGCAACAGTTAAAAATTGAATATCTCTAGAAACAGATTTTACTGAGGTATTTTCGCCGTGCCCGGTTAGCACAATGAGAGGGTCTAATTGCTCCAATTCCTTGAGCGTCGAAATGAGGTGGGTGACGTTACCTCTAGGCGTCATTATGGGTATAAAGTTGGAGTTTACTACGTCACCTCCAATGAGAATGCGTTGCTTGGGTAGCCAAAGCATAACGTCACCCGGTGAATGGCCATTGTTGGCAAGCACAAATTTGACTTCAGTATTACCAAAAGTACGAGTATGCTGATGTAAAATTGTTGAGGTAGGTATGGCGAGTTTGCTCTGACCTGTTGCGCCTTTAGTCATATTAAAAAAGGCTTCAACATCAACGGGGCCGTCGCTTTTCATCGTCTCAGCAGACAAGGAAGTTGAGATAAGCTCTACGCCGAGATTTGCAAAAGCAGCATTGCCAAGCCAATGATCGGCATGGCTGTGAGAGTTGACTAGCCAACGAATTGGCTGATCGGTTACCCGTTTAACTGCTGCGATGATAGCGCTACCAATTTGCTGTGATGAGCCTGAGTCGAACACTAAAACACCGTCTTTCGTAACGATAAAGTGGCTGTTTGAATTCCAACCTTTATTCTCAGCAGTTGGTCTGCCATAAAAGGGAGAGATTACGCTATAGACATTATTTGAAACCTCAACCGCTTTTAAGTCAAGCGATTGAGGTTGTGCACCGACGTGAGCACAAAAGAGCCCTATAATTATAAGCCCTGATCTGATTCGATTTAGCATCGTTTACCCATACTTTTATTATTGTTTATAACGGTACTTGAAGCTTGGCACTTCAAATGCTCTGTTGAAACTAACATGTTGGTCAAAATGAGTTCAAGCGCCTATGTTGGTTAAAGTGTAAGCAAGCGTGTCGCACGATTAAAACTCGCTTTTTAACCGCAGATCATGGTTCGTTAGTCAATCTAGATGAACTTATGCATACGTATTCAGTGGATCGTTTAACTCAGAAATCTATATTGTTAATCTTATGTGAATGAGAGGCGCAATAATGAATAATACAAAACGAAACCAAATTGCAGCTACTGCACTGTTAATGTCTAGCTGTGTGATCTCTGCTCAGGCGGCCGAAGGTGAACCGACAACGTTCGTTCATTTATTCGAATGGTCATGGGCGGATGTCGCAACAGAATGCGAAACGTTTTTAGGGCCAAAAGGCTATGCGGCAGTACAAGTATCACCGCCGAATGAGCATATTACAGGGGAGCCATGGTGGACGCGATATCAGCCTGTAAGCTACGAGATTGTGAGTCGTGGTGGCAGTCGAGCAGAATTCGCTGATATGGTGGCGAGATGTAAATCAGCAGGCGTAGATATTTATGTTGATGCTGTTATAAACCATATGGCTCATGGCAGTGGTACAGGAGTCGCTGGCAACACATTTGGTGATAAACAATACCCAATTTATGGTCCACAAGACTTTCACGAAACTTGTGCCATAAACGGCGAAGATTATGGTAATAACGCTTGGCGAGTGCAGCATTGTGAGCTTGTTGGTTTGCATGATCTAGATACCGACGCAAGCTATGTACAAAATACACTAGCGGGGTTTTTGAACGATTTATTATCGATGGGAGTTGCTGGATTTCGCTTGGATGCGAGTAAGCATATGCCAGCAAGTGATATTGCTGACGTGCTGGCTAAATTGAACAAACCGGCACTGGTGTTTCAAGAAGTGATTGATCAAGGCGGTGAAGCGGTTTCTGCTTCTGAATATCATCAAAATGGGTTGGTTACTGAGTTTAAATACAGCATTAAACTGAGCGATACATTCAAACAAGGCAAGTTGGCTTGGTTAAAAAGCTTTGGTGAGGCTTGGGGGATGATGCCAAGTTACCAAGCGGTGGTATTCACGGACAACCATGATAATCAACGGGGGCACGGTGGCGCCGGCTCTATCGTTACCTTCCATGATGGCAAGCTATATGATTTGGCAAATGTATTTATGTTGGCATTTCCATATGGTTATCCAAAAGTGATGTCGAGCTATGAGTTTAACGGCGATACCGATGCTGGTGGTCCTGCTATTCCAGTTCACCAAAACGGCCAACTCAACTGTAATAGTCAGCAGTGGCAGTGTGAGCATCGTCGCCCCATGATTGCAGGTGCGATGCAATTTAGAAATCACACCACAGATGACTGGACAGTCACCAATTGGTGGGATAACGGTAATAATCAAATCGCTTTTTCACGAGGTAACTTGGGTTTTGTTGCCATCAACCGCGAGTCTGCAAGTTTTGATCAACGTTTGCAAACCGGTCTTTCGGCTGGAACTTACTGTGATGTACTAAGCGGAGGTATTGAGTCTGAACGATGCCTTGGAAGCACTGTAGAGGTGGATACAAATGGCTATGCTCAAGTGCACATAGCGCAATGGATGCGCTGGCTATTCACCACCAAAGCAAGCTCACCGAACCGCCACAACAGGGTGATTGGCAACGTACACTGGTTTTTATTAAGGCGCAAACTCAAGCGGGCCAAGACATGTTTGTTCGTGGAGGCCTAGACCATGCGGCGGCATTGTTACGAGGCATTGATTGTGACCTAGATCCTGCGCGCTGTAGTATACCAATTAAGCATCTAAATATGCGAAATAGTACGACAGCTCCTTGGAAAATAGGTGATGCAAAACTCGATTGGTCTGCCACAGAAAGTGGACAGGCACCGGATTCTGCCGGAACCCCTCTTGACTGGACAACTAACGCTTGGCCCGCGGATTGGGGAGAACAAAAGGACTATGACATTAATGGCTATGGTGTTACGCCATTGAATCAATGGGGAGCACATTATTGGTTGCTGGACGTCGAAATGGACTGTAGTAGTACCTTTAGCGGTTGGTTTGAAGTGAAAGCGTTTATTAAAAATGGCCAAGGCTGGGAGGGCGATATCAACCAGCAGAATACACCTTACAAGAGTAATAATCATTTTGCTCAATGTGGTAAGTTAACTGTTTTAGAGTTTGGCAGTGATTCGGTATTTAGTACGCCACTTTAATTTAGTAGCGCAATAAACCTTTTAAAACTTTCAAGATACTGTATACCAAATTTGGTATGCAGCATCTTGCCAAAAAATAGCCAAGTATTTTTTTAAGAGTATTCTAAGGACACCCACCTCAAATCTATGCAGTTACGGAATTACTAGGACAGCCATTTCAAGTCTTCCCCAAGAATTACTGAGACGAATTACTGAGACACCCACCTCAAATCTATATAGTTAGAGATAAGCTTACGTTTGATTATTCACCTGTGTGCTGAGGGGCACTTTTTTATACAACAAAGTAAAGTAATACCTCAAACTGCATTATTGATGTATCTGTCTCGTTATAAGAATAAAAAACACCCGAAACAATCAAATTTTTAACAATAAAAGCATATAAAACAACAAGTTGATATAGATCATAAAAGGAGTTTGCTGGTGTGTTGTCAGCGCTGTCATTGGGAATTATTATCAATTTGTTGTCGACGGATGGGCCCATTTTTGTACTGGCAACATACCCTCAATGAGATTAAATAAGGAAAATTGACAATGAATAAGTTACGTTTTGCTCTATCCCTGGCTGCGACTCTTGCTTCTGCAAGTAGCATGGCTCTGCCTAATCAAGCACATGACATTGATGGATTTGAGCGGGTAACGGAATACAAAAATGGGCCTGTGGCAACGGCGATTCTCGCAAGTGAATTTGCTCACAACCTTAAAATTGATTTGCATCCGCGCAGTGAAGGTGATTCTTGTAGCTACGGCAATGTTTATCATCACACCTCTGGTGTACAGATAGCACATGCAGATGTACATCCTCTTTCTGGCCAAGGCTTTATTCAACAAGCGACAGCGGAAATCCCTGAGCAGTATTTAACCGAAAATAAACGCGTTGAAATTGCTTGTACTAGTGCTTCGGGTGAGCAATATGATGTTTATGTTAACGTGCCTGGGGCCCCAATTGTGCAATGGGAGCTAGCAGCGGAGCCAGCCGGTGAGTTTGTGCACCGTCCAAATACTTACGGTTACCACAGTGCATATCAGGTGCAAAGCCACTTGAGTGTGAACAGCCAAAGCAATAGCGGGCGTTGTACAACGTTGTCTAATAGAGGTGTTGAGCTAGGTTTGTTCCACGGCGAAAGCGGTAAGGGACCATTTCACTCTGATGTATTTATGACAGATATTACGGTAGACAACTCGCAAGCAGGGCAACCGGTTTTATATCAAATCATTGAGTGCGAAAATGCCGCGGGCAAAACACTTGCTGTCAAAGTACTCTCATTAACTAACCCAAATAGTATTTATGTGGTTCACGAGGAACTCGTCGTCAAATAAAATGACATGATCAAGGGCACAGCATAGGTTGTGCTCTTTTGAGTTTAACACTCGCTTACCTTGGTCTCCTTCCTAGCCTGGCGTATTTGACTTAAGCCGGACTTATTCTTTTTGAGTGCAAACCTGATTGTGCTTGGTATAGATTTACCAAGTGACTATGTAAAGGTTACATACGAAACCCTTACTATCTTTGTTTATATACATTAAATCAGATAGTTAGTATTTGGCATTCGTCCTGCAATGTACTTCATAAGTAATATTGAAAGGAGTGAACCGCGATGAAAGAACAAGCTATTTATGTTGCGATATTGGCAACTGATGGATTTGAACAAAGTGAACTTATTGAACCCAAGTTAGCGTTAGAACACGCTGACTTTAAGGTCGACATTGTTTCTCCAAAACAAGGAAAAATTAAGGCTTGGCATGAAGAAAACTGGGGAGAAGACGTAGCAGTAGACGTCACATTAGACCAAGTGAACTCACACAAGTACTCAGCTTTAGTCTTACCTGGTGGCCTCGCAAACCCAGATGAACTAAGACAGAATGCAGCAGCTATTCGATTTATTCAGACATTTTCTCAACCTCATAACAAGCGGCCAATTGCTGCAATTTGTCATGCTCCATGGTTACTAATTGAAGCACAGCTAGTCGCCGGGCGGATGCTAACGTCCTTTTCTAGCATTAAAACAGACTTGAGTAACGCTGGTGCTGATTGGGTTGACCTAAAAGTCGCAGTAGACGATAACCTGATCACCAGCCGTAGCCCTGCAGATCTAAATGTTTTTAATGAAGCGTTAATTGATGCGTTAAACGCGCACACTTCAAGCTAACAACGATTAATAAGATAAGGAGAATAGTATGTCAGATATTAGCAATACATTCTGGGAAGCACTTGATCATAGTCCTAACTTGATGATTGGGTTAACTGAAGACGACAACCACCACGAACCAATGAGAGCACAGCTAGATAAAGAAGCCCATGGTGAATTTTGGTTTTTTACTCATAAAACGAACCGGATCGCAAAGTGCGGTAAGGCAACGGCTCAGTTTTCAAGTAAGGGTCATAATGTATTTGCCTGTATTCGCGGGAACCTAGTTGAAGAAACGCGGCAACATATCAAAGACAAGCATTGGTCAAAGCAAACGCAAAGTTGGTTTGAAAAGGGTAAAGAGGACCCGGATCTCATTATGCTGCGTTTTGAACTCGACGACGCAGAAATATGGCATGTGAACCCTGATCTCAGTGGCTTATTAAAGTTAGCCGTTGGTAAAAACGTAGAAGCTGATGAAATGGGCGAGAGAAAAGTTATTAGTTTTAAATAGGCCACGATTTTAATAATAACTTAACGATATTTAGGATCAGTAAAGTTTGGGAGGTGTTGACTAGTTTTATGGTTAAATCCCTAAGCGGCCTGACAACTAATTTACTGATCCTTGTCATCATTTGCTGAGTGTTTAATTCTAAAGCCCCAAATAGCTATTAGCCCAATGGCTATTGGATATAAACCGTACAGGCGTTCCCAACCGTCAAACTTGAAGAGTGTTTCGCCAATTCCTCTGCCTACTTCACCAAAAACTAAAATAACCAACCCTGATAATATCGCAAGGCCAGCCACTATATATACAATAACAAGCTCTTTATTCATCTATACAAGTCCTAACTGGTTATGAAATGTAAATGGCACTACAAAGTAGTGCCATTTTTACAAAGCAGACAATCCTTATTTTTTGTCGACGTTATCACTAGACTCTTTTTCCCTACTGTTTCGTAAGTCGTCTTGGCTGGTTGCCTTGATGACTTTATTCAGTAGGCCTTGAGCCTGTTGTGATGCAACAACCTCGAAGCTATAAGTCTTTTTAACGCCAGGAGTCAAATCAGTTCCACTACGCGGCGATCCCGATAAGTTAGTTACACCAGTGAAGGAAATTGAGTAAGTACCAATCGAGTCAGGCGCTTCAATACCAAGCAATAATGCTGAATGAACACCTACTTTTAACTCCGGATTATAAGTATCGCAGTAATCACTGTTATTGGCGTACATAGTACCAGTATACAAGCCATCTACGTACAAGGCGAAAGCATCATCTTTTGCTCCACCATTATCACACACTGTGATTGAGACATCACCTTTCACAACTTCATATTGCAAGCTATTTGAAGGGGCGCTCCAGACGCCATCCTGTTTTACGCGTGCAATTACGTCATAGACTCCAGAGTCAAGAGAAGTTGGAATGATAACAGATACACTTGATTCACTGGCTGCGAAGATCAATGCTTTTTCACCGCCGATAGTGACTTCGTTATTGGCTAAGACCGTATCAAACCCTGTACCGTAGATGGTAGCGGTAATGCCTGTTCCACCAGAATCAGGTGAGATAGAAGAAAGCTCAAGTTGTCCTGTAATTGCAATTGCATCTTCTTTTACCACCTTGGCATCAGGAGTATCAACAGGGTGGTGGATCTCAATATCTAAAGGACCATTTGTATTCTCATCTAAGAACCAACCGGGCACAGTAATACGCATTGATTGGCCATCAGTACTAATGCTCTCAACCTTGACTGTGGCACGGAGGTTATCTTGGTCTATTACAGTCACTCTTGGCTCTAGATAGTGCTCAAAGGGCCACCAGTTTCTTTGTATCTTCGTGAATCCAGTACCAGTTACTTCAAAGGTTTTGTCAGTGCCGTCTGCTAAAACTTTACTAGGTTGAGCTGCTTCAATTGATAAAGGAAATTTTACATTGAAGTGTATTGCGCTATCGGTGCCACCTATATCAACAATCGCTTTTGCTACGTTAGCTCCCTTGTTTACATACCCGGCCACTTCAGCTGCAAGTGCTATTTGCCCCACGCCTGGCACAAATTTCGCGCCAATTTTTGCAGCAATTTTTGCTAGTATTTTCTCAGCAGCATCTTTACCCATTTTCTTAGCGAGAGCGGTGGTGATAGGTCCCGGTGGTACGCTTGCAATATCTTGCCAAAGTAGGTCTATAAGCGATTTAACAGATCCTTTTACATCTCCATCAATTGCTTTTGTTACCATAATATCAACAAGCCCTGGGGCGTTATTCCAAAGAATCTTAACGAAATCATCTTCGGGAAGCGGCAGTACCTCCTCTAAAATTGGCCATGCAATCCTTTCAACAACAGTCCTAAAGTAAAGTTTAATCCAAACATCCCTAGCTGGAATGCGAACAGGATTAAAGTCACCTCTAATACCAGGAGATATTACCTCTACTATGGCATTTCTACCCGATGGATCCTTGTATTGCGTAGTCGATGCCCAAAATAGTAGACCATAACCTTGTGGTCCAGCCATACCAGACAACCCTGAGATATGATTTTGTAGAACTGTTCCATCAGATGCTGTAATTTTCACCGAAAGGTATAATTGCGAATCATTTTCTACAGCAACATCGCCGCTGTCATCATATTCGTAAACTTTTATGTCTTGTGCCTCCGACGGGGTGACCGTCGCTGGATCGCCAAATAGCCCCTGAAGAGAGACGTTTTGCGGGGTGAAGTTATTGTTGTCGAGAATGTTGGCAATAGTCCCTGATGCCGTGATCATTGCTGCCTCTAAAGCGTTCATTATCGCGTTATTTTGGGCACTAATAGCTTGAGGATCCGTTGATAGCTCTGTTGCTAAAACTGCGCTCAATGCTTCCACGTCTTCCAGAGAAGCTAAGCTATCGTATATAGCCTGATAAGCATTGCTAGGCGCAAGTTGTTCTACTCCCAAGCCATTCCAAACTAAAGCGATAGCCGTTGAATCTACGCTTAACTCAGTCGTTAGCTGAGATGGAAAAACTATACTTGCTAAATACATGCTATAAGCTGGGTTATCTTCCGTAGCTCCATCATTAAGTCTCAATGCCGTAATCGTGGTTGGTTTGGTAATTGCTGCGTCGGTGTTAAAACTGCCGTCAGCATTTGCCATGACCTCTTCTGTGGGTAAAAGAGATACATCTAATTTAGTCATATCCACATTAGGGTTTGGAGAGATAATTTGACCTGTGATTGATCTACTCAAACTTAACCACAGCATGTTTGAGGTACCTTGGGCACTGGTCACAGAAACATAACCAGAGGTCGCATTATTTGGTAAATCTAGCGTAAGTGTATTTTGGTCGCCAAAAGCATTGTCGACAACAGAGCTTGCTCCTTTAAATTCAATATTTAACTCTGCTGCAAGGTTTTCCCCAACTAAAGTGACTTGTCTGCTTTGTTTGTCAAAGCTCACTTCACTTAATATTGGTAGTTGTAGCGTTTTGATCTGTAATGGTGTCGCGCCACTTCTTTTTCCGTCTGCAGCTAGGTAAAACTCTACTAAACCTGCTTCTAAGTTATCAGGGCAAATAAACTCAGCAACATTATCAGTAACAGCGTTTGCGGTCTGTAATTCTGCACCATCCAATGTGTTAAATACCGCTTGTATTTGATTTGCATTATTAGGCCCATTTAACATGGTAACCGCGAGACTATCACCAGCTACACACAAGTCCTCAATATTTTTACTTGTATTAATAACTTGGGTTACTAGAAGAGAGTCGGCAATGGCTAAGTTCTCAGCGCCAGGAGCCATAAGTGCTACATTATAGGTGGTGAGTGACTCGTCGTTATCTTTAAGGCCATCGTTATCATTATCTAAGTCGATGTAATCAGGAACCCCATCTCCATCGGTATCTTTTGGATCTATTGGGTTTTCCCCTGCCTGTTCGCTGTCATCAGCAAATGCGGTGTTGTCACTACTGATATCAACAAAGTTAGGGGCGTTGTCAGAGTCCGCATTGTTAAGTTGCTCTCTTTGTGCAGCATTAAGTGCTGGTTTTTCGTCTTCGGTATAAAACTCAACTCTGTCTGGGATCAAGTCTCCGTCTGAGTCCATATCCCACCATGGAGGCAGAGCATCACCATCTTGATCTTTATTAGTTTCCCAGTCTGCTTTCACAAACTGGAACTCTACATAGTCAGGAATACTGTCTCCATCACTATCAGCTGAAAGTTCGTTACTATCGATGGCTTGTTCTAGAGCATTCGACAAGCCATCCATATCTGTATCTGCAAAAATATCGGTGCGATAGGTCCAATCTTGGCCACTGTTACCATTACCATCTGTGATAATGAGGTAATAGTTACCAGCGCTGGGAACAGAGAATCCGATACCGGTTGTGCCAGAAGTCGACACAAAGTTTGTTCTAGTGGTTGGAAGCGCTGCACCTGCGGCAGAAATAATGGTTAATGATGCTTGCATATTTGGGTTATCAGCGTGTAGCACTGCTGAATAGATCCCTTCATCTAACGTTACTTGATAGTAATCAAGATCTGGGCCGGAAACCGAGTATATTGCACCCGAGACTTTTATTGGCACTGCTCCTGCATTCTCACTGACAGAAATACCATCGTTATTATTGTTTCCATTAGGTTCAGTTGATTCAGAATATAGGTTAGCAAGGGTTTTAGCTGCGTCTAATGGGAAGTCGTCTTCAACGTCAATTACTCCATCATTATCAACATCAGTTTGATAGAAATTACCTATACCGTCCGAGTTTAGATCGTTATGGCTGGCTTTATCATCCGGGAAAATATCACTGGCGTTCAAAAAGCCATCACCATCTCGGTCTGGGTCATTTGCGTCAACGATACCATCACCATCGTTATCTTCGATTAGAGTTATCGTTACTTCATCTGAAGCAGTAACACCTTGTCCATTATCTACGGACACTTGTAACTGGTATTCGCCAGCGGTATCAGCATAAAAGCCAGTCGACGGTGTGCTATCACTAGTTAGTTGATATTGACTATTTTCAGGGGCGGTTAGTACTTGCCAACTGAAAGTGCTTCCAGAGCTGGCACTACCGTCAAGAAAGATAAGCTCATGGCTATTAGGGTTTGCGAAGTTTTGAGCAACGGCTCCAGTTCTATCGATACCCGCTGATGCGACGGCATCGGGGTTTTTTTGTACCACTGTTATAACAATATTGTCGCTAGCTGAGAGCGCTTCTGAATCAGACACTGTTGCCTTAAATTCCAACTGTAGATTATCGCTTGCAAGAACAGTAGGGGCTGAAAAGGTTGCCTGAGCTTGGTCTGCGTTAGCTAACGTTAATTCCGGGCCTGATACCTGCTCCCAGTTAATTGACTGAATATTGTCATCTGGGTCAGTAGCCGTAGCGGATAGGGTTACCTCTTCACCCGAAAAGACGGTTTGGTCTTGCCCTGCATTAGCTGTTGGTGCCTTATTAACATTGGCGACAGTAATAACCACAGTATCTTGGGCTGAATCATCGTCATCATCTTTAGCCTCAAAACTAAAGGTGAGTTTTGTATCAGCTGTTACCTCAGGTGCTACAAACTCAGCAGTAGCATTGTTTGCATTTGTAAGCGTTACATCAGGGCCACTTACTTGCTTCCAGATCACACTGGCGATTTCACCATCCGTGTCATTAGCTGTACCAGTCAATGTAGCAGTTGTATTTTCATTAACTGTAGCATCAGTTCCGGCGTTGGCTGTCGGAGCTTTATTTTCAACAGGGGGGGAAGTTGGGGGAGAATCATCGTCATCATCACTACCACAGGCTGTGATAAACGTGGCAGCAAAGAGCACAATTGCGATTTTTCTCAGAGAAAGTGCGCAATTATTGTAATATCGAGCAAACATGGGGCCTCCATTCTTGTTTGTATGGCGAGCAAATAAATAAAATTTGCTCGGCCAGTTTGGCGTTAATCATCCCTGACGTACCACTTAAAACTACAATACCAATACTTCCATATCGCTATACGTGCTTTGACAAGCACATCAACAACAGCGACTAACCTAAACTTTATGTGTTAGGAGTTTGCAATTAGCAACTACCCTAAATTTTAGGTTTGATGGTATCAAAGATCTCTCGTCAAAAATGACTTCAACCTCTAACCAGTCAAAAACTGAGGATTAAGTATTACTGCTAATTTCAGGTTTGTAAAATTTAATAATAGATTATTTATTTAAACCTCTATATTTCTGGACATGTGCTCAGGCTGTGACAACAATGAACACTAGTCTAAAAATTAAGCTGTTATACCTCATTCTGGAGTAGTCTTTATGGCCGCCGAAAGTACCTTTGATAATTGGCAACATGCATTGTCTGCCAGTTATGAACAATTAATCAACCAACTGGTAACTCATACCCCTCAGTTACTAGGTGCGGCACTTTTGCTACTTTTGGGCTGGTTGGTAGCATGGCTCTTAAGTAAATTAACCGTATCCTTGCTCAAGCTATGCAATCGTGCGCTTGTAGGTATTAGTCAGCGCGTGCAAACAGAGCAAAAGCTGCAATTAAATCTAAAACATGCTCGGTTAATAGGCCGAACTGTGTTTTGGGTCACTATGATGTTTTTTATTGCCGCAGCCACCTCTAGTCTGGGGCTCAACTTCTTTAGTGAATGGATTTCTTCACTATTAAGATATTTACCAAACCTGTTAGCGGGTGTTTTCATTATTGTTGGGGGATATTTACTGGGAAATTTGGCCAGTGCGATGGCCAAGGCAGGCGCACAATCGATCGGATTTGCGCGAGTTGAGGTGGCGGGAAATATTGCCAAATTAGCGATTTTATTCACAGCGACAGTGATAGGAATTGAGCAGTTAGGGATTAACATTCAGTTTGTAACTAACATGGTTATTGTACTAACTGGCGTATTGTGCGCAGGCATAGCACTGGCTTTTGGACTAGGAAGTCGAGAGCTGATCGCCAATACGGTAGCGGCTAAACAAGTATCTCGTCATTGCCGTATTAACGACCAAATTGAAATAGCAGGGATCTCAGGGAGACTTGCAGAAGTTACCGCTACGATGTTGGTCATTGAAACGGAAAAGGGCAGAACCTTGGTGCCTGCGAGCCAGTTTATGCAGTGCTTTGCACATATCACTGCAATTCAAACTAGTTCATCAGACAAATAATAGGGGCGCTTATGTCAATGTTGAATCTTAAGGTCGCTCAACACTTTTTGCAACAGGAGCCCGCAGGAGCCGCCCGCTTACTATCTTTACAAGCACCAGATATCGCTGCTGAATTACTTAAAAGTCTAACTAATGAAGCTGCCTTAAATGTCCTTAAAATGATGCAGCCAAAAAGTGCAGCGGAGCTATTAGTGACGCAAACCGATGTTGATATTTCGCGCTGGTTAAGCAAAATGAAATTAGCAGACATCGCGGCCATATTGAGGCATTTACAAGAAAACCAGCAAGCCCGTTTACTCAATCTACTTTCGGTACGAAAGCAAACGCTGTGCAAGATGCTCATTACCTACCCTGATTATACCATCGGAGCTTGGGTTGAAACGGATGTCTTAATTTTAGAAGAATCGATGACAATTGAGGAAGCATTACTTAGGCTTAAAAAGCGAGATTACATTAGCTTTGCTTTTACATATGTGGTTAACCAACATCG
>NZ_NKHF01000135.1 GCF_002744175.1 Pseudoalteromonas piscicida | reverse complement strand
TTCATCACTCAAAGGATTGAGGAAACCAAACTATGGCTACTGCCCGTAAAAAACAAATCAGTTTAACCGACACCAAATACTACCACTGTATCTCCCGCTGCGTCAGACAGGCCTTTTTGTGTGGAGAGGATAAACTGACTGGTAAATCCTATGAACACCGTCGAGGCTGGGTGGAAGAAAAGCTTTTGATGTTGGGAGCGGTATTTTGTATTGACGTATGTGGTTATGCTGTGATGAGTAATCACACTCACACTGTTTTATATGTTGACGATAAAAAGGCTAAGCGACTGTCGGATAAAGCC
>NZ_NKHF01000015.1 GCF_002744175.1 Pseudoalteromonas piscicida | reverse complement strand
CGCTAAAGGCTAAACAAACACCTCGCGAGGTAAACTCGCTCCTACCGCAATCTCTGCATAGTAGGAGGCGGTTCACCCGCCGATTTATGTGTATACACATCCAGTCGAAGACGCCAAAAGCTTTGTTCGAAAACAGTTGTTCGCCAAAGGATTGGTACTTATCTTTTTCGGCACTAAAAGAAAGCAGGTCACAGTGGTAGTGAAATTGTAAACTCACAACCTCGGTTGAGTTCACTTGATACGCGAATGTTTCCTTTTAATAATTTAACGAGCTCGTTTGTTATTGCAAGACCGAGGCCTGCATTGTGTCTGCGGTTACTCAGGCTGTTTTTGGCCTGAAAGCTAGCATCGAATATATAAGGCAGATCAGTTGTGCTTATCCCAATTCCTGTATCATTAACACTCACTAAAGCAGTATCTTGTTGTTGCTGTAATGTGAGCTTTATTTCACCACCAGCGTGAGTGTGCCTGATGGCGTTATCGATGAGGTTTGATAGTACCCTGTCTAATTTCCCTATATCACTGTTTACACATATTTCGCTTGCTTTCGGGCTTATTGAGATGGTTATACCGCACTGTTTAGCCTGCAATGTAAATTTAGCCGCAACGTCATACATTAGCTCAAGTAGATTAAAGGACTCAATGTGAAGTTTGGTATGTCCTGCTTCTAGGTGTGCAAGTTCAAAAATCTGTGTGATTAGATGATTGAGCTGATTTATATTGTTACTAGCAATTTCGATGTGCGAAACGATATTTTTGTCACTCGTTTGTTTTTCTATCAGTTCAATGTAGCCTTTGAGTGAAGCAAGTGGTGTACGGAGATCGTGGCTTAGCTGTGAAAGTAGCTCTCTACGTTGCTTATCTTTGAGGTTAAGCGTTTCCAATTGCTGCTGAATTTTATCCAGCATCGCATTGACGCTGCGACCCAACTGATGGATTTCATCATCTTCTTCGGGCCAATTTATTTGTGCATTGCCACTAATATTAAAGTGGTTTTGGCTAGCTTGATCTATATATTGAGTCAGCCTGGACACGGGCTTGGTGATCTTATTAAGCAGCAACAGGACGACAACCAGCAAAAAGAACAAAGCGCCTAATAACCAACTCACCCCAAGCATTACTTTATCTGAATTTTTTAGCTGCTCAATAATGCTGTCGTATTTTGAGGAGCCGATGATGATATATAGATAACCCTGCAAAATATCTTGATTAAATACAGGGGCCACAGAGAAAATTTTACTGCCTATAACACTTCTCGGATCGTCACCAAATATAGGTAGTTGGCTATCGCTTTTTAGGAGCTGTTTTAACGGGGTTATGTCAATCTGCTGACGTTTCACCTCTCCAACAGGGGCAGAGTAAGTTAATAGCTTACCTTCAGGGGAAACAAAGTAAAACTCGAATGAAGGGCCTAAGATCATTAAAGTGTGAAACAGATTACTTAATCCATCATAGTCGTATACTCCCTCTTTTATCAAGGGGTTATCGTCAACAAGGTGGGTTGCGAGTGCGAGGTGTAATTGCTGTTCTGCTTGAGACTTAGAGACTTGAGATAGTGCTTGAGTCCACCACACAAAAATCGCTGCAATGACAACGAAAGTGATAAATAAAGTAAGTGCAAGTTTTTTGTAAAGTGAGAGCTTCATACACTTTGCTCGCTTAGAGAGGCTGAGTTTAATTTATAACCAACGCCCCATACTGTTTCGATCACCGTATTATTTGAAATCGCTTCAAGCTTGGCCCTTAGGCGATTAATATGGGAATTAACGGTATGTTCGTAACCAGAGTGTTGGTAACCCCATACTGACTCTAATAACTGGGTTCGAGAAAACACATGATTTGGGTGTTTAGCAAAAAACTGCAGCAGATCGAACTCGGTTGCAGTAAGATCTAGTCTAACATTAGCCAACGAAATTTCATGACAACAGGCATCGATAACTAAGTTTCCAACTTCTATTTTATCGCTTGGGAAATCTGCATTTTCGGTCTGTATTGGTTGTTTAAGTTGCCTAACATGACGAAGCTGCGCTTTTACTCTTGCTTGCAATTCTCTCGTATTGAAAGGCTTGCATATATAGTCGTCCGCACCAACTTCAAGTCCGATGATCCTATCGATATCGCTACTCTTTGAGGTGACGATGATGACACTACTCATAGGGTAAAGCGCCTTAAGCTCTCGACAAAGGGTTAGTCCGTCCATATTAGGTAGCATTAAATCCAGTAAAATTACGGCAAAATTGTTAGCCTTGGCAACTGGCAATACTAGGCTGCCGTCGGCAACGTGTGTCACCTCTAAAGCTAACTCTTTTAAGTGCACTTGGAGCAATCTCGCTATGTCTAGGTCATCTTCAACTAGCAACACGTTTTCTAACATAAATAGCCCTTTATGAAAGTGCAAACGCCTATGGCAGGCGTTTGCGCATAGGCTATTTAACTCTCTCGATAGTGACTGCGAGCAGCGGGTTATCAAATTTATGGATACTAGTGAGCGTTGAACTTTGAAGTCCATCATCACTACCAACTACACCACTGTGCATTGTCACCATGTTGTGATTATCGTTGCGCTCTGCGTTAAAGCCTTCACCGCTATCTGCTGGGCCTGGTATGGTTCCCGCGGCTTCACTATTCAGCTCAGTGCCAGCATCGTAGGCAAGTGTTCGATACATTTGTATCTCGCCTAAAGCCAACGCAGAGACGTCTATAGCATTTAGACCGGAGAATCCATCATTGGTATTCACCATCATGGTTAATAGCGATAATTTAAGCTCAGCTAGTTCTGTGGTTTTGATGGAAAGAGTGGTTGTCGCACCGGGACCTAAAGGTCCATCCGTTGAGACGGATGTTTGTGTCATCTCGTCGGCTATCATGTCGCTGTTATTTCCGCCCTCTGCAAGTTGCTCTAGTGCTTCACTTGCTGGCATGCCGACAGTAAAGTAATGACCAGACTGATGAAGCAGCACGGCAATGGGTGACATAGGCTGTGCATGTGTAAGGTTAGTAATGGTGATGGCGAACTCATACTCAACCGGCTCTGGTTCAACGGGAGACTCTGGCATCACCATATTATTGTCATTGTCTCCACATGCACTGAGCAGGAGCACAGAGATGGCAACTAATGCTAATTTCGCTTTCATAGCTCCCCCCTTATTTCACAGTTATTGTTACTTTAGCGACAGGATTTAACCAACGGTGCACGGTGTTATGCAGGTCGCTACTGCCACCGACTTGTTCTGCGTCGCCTACATTGCCTCTGTGAATATGAACCATGCTGTTCTCTTCACTGGCAGTGACGCCAGCGCCTTGAGTTCCAGGAGTTACACCAGGTGATGCTGGGATCCCTAAAACACCGGGGGCACCAGAGCCTTCCACAATAAGTTCGTTATTGGCTTCAGTTCCTGCATCATAGGCGTTAAGGTAAACCTCATAGGTGCCGGCAGTGCTTGGAATAGGCCAAGCACTTAACCCTACAAATCCATCATTGGTTGGGAGTAGCATCGACACAATTGAAAGATGCGTATTTTCTTCACTGGTGGATATCATGGCGATTGTAGAGCTTGCGGGTGCAAGTAGCCCTTCGGCTGGGTTTGCAATCATGTTGGCGTTTGCACTTTCGAGGAGTTGCTCTAGAGCTAAAATATCACCACCTTCGGCCATCGCTTGCAGTGCTTCAGAAGCTTGTTCACCGAGTTTAAAAAGGGTGGTATCTTGGTTATGAGCAGCCACCAGTAAAGGCGTATAGTAAATACCGTGAGTGAGGTTAGTGATCTTTACTTCAAGGTCTTGTGCCAGCGCCGCGCTAGATAAACACGTTGCGACTAGGGTGGTCAGGATTTTTGCTTTCATGATGTACTCTTCTTATTAGGATTAACAGTCTCCTTATCATGGCTGCAATATATTGAGATAGACTCACGGAGTTATCACGTTTTTATCACAAAAGCATAGAGTACTTATCACAGAGAAAGAGCGCAGCTTGTTGTGCGCTCTATTATGTATAACACGCTAAAACTTATTAGCAGGGGGCCAATTTGGGTTTGCGATTTCGTCTTCGCCTACAGCAGTGTTTGCTTCTTGAGAAATCGATGCCGGACTGTCTGTTTTAGGAATTTCTACTTCTACTACAAAGTTACATTGTGTTTTGGTGCGGATCTCTTCCATCACGCTAAGTAATTGTTCCTGAGTCGATACTTTGCGACCTTCACCGCCAAAAGCTTGGGTTATGTTGGCAATTTGCCACTGTGGTAAATCGTTGTAGCTATATACTTTGTCAAGTAAAGGGTCGGCATAGTCGACAGGTGGTTTACGGAATGGATTTGGGTTTACTATGTATTGTTCTATTCCATAAATGCCATTAGCTAACACAAACACCACCGTATTTTGGCCATAGGCATGTTGATCAGCAACTGCTTGGCAGGTTTCGTGAAATGCTCCATCACCAACTACTACGATGGCGCGCTTGTCTGGTAAAGCGCATTTTATCCCCGTTCCTGCTGGCACTGAGTAGCCTATTGATAGCCATGATGCCTGCGCTACAAAGCCGTCTTGAGCAGGAATTTTGACCGACTGAGCACCAATGAGAGGGAAGCCAGCATCTACAACAAGCACATCATCAGTGGTAATAAACTGACTAATTGTACTGAAAAAAGTATCATAACCGAGCGCGCTATTTGGAGTCGCTGAGAATGCACGGGGTGGTGCTGTAAGTCTTAATCCTTGCAATTGATTATTGCGCTCTCTAACTGCTGTAAACTCTAAAAGCAAGCAATGTAAAAAGTCTTTTAGATCCACCGAAGGGTAATAGTTTGCACCTACATATACTCCGCCATGGGCTGCGAGCACAGTTCGCTCACTGCGAATATCTTGATTTCCGGTATCTTTACCTGTAGTCCAAGCACCAAGACCGACCATTACACCGTCAGTCCCTATTAGTTGATTGACTTCATCTGGGGATAACGTCACACACCCCTCAAATTGTGGATGCAATTCACTAATGACCGATTTACTCATTGCGGATGTGACAAAATGAATGTCACCTTCATTAAGCACATGGTTTTGATTAATTTCATCAAGTAAAGTAAGAAACTCATCCTGTAGCTTATAGCGCTGTAGCTCAACGCCGGCCCAAAATATACTTTTAGGCCTTGATAACATTAACTCCACCGTCGCTTTAGCTGCATTTTTAGCTTCACTTACGGTAAGGTTGGCATTTTCTCCACTAGTCAATTCACTTACTGGTTTGTCGCATTGGCTGCGCCATACATCTTCTGTTACTTCAAGATAAACAGGACGCTTTTCTGTTAGCATTGCAGTTAATGCGGAGTCGATTTGATAGGGTGCCTGTTTGGCATTAGTAATTCGTTCTGACGCGACAGTGATTGGCTTAAACATGTGAATATCAACAAACTCATAGCCTGTGGTATGAGAATAGAGTAATCCTGCACGTTTTGAAGTTTGATCTTCTTTATTGGTAGGGGCGCCGTTGATCAAAATTACAGGCACTTGCTCAACATAGGAGCCTGCAATGGTGTTTAATAAACTAAATGCACCGACACTATATGTTACGTACAACGCTGTAGGCCCTTTTAACCTTGCATAAGCATCCGCAGCAAAGCCTGCACAAATTTCATTTGCGTTGCCAGAAATGGTAATGGGTGAGTGATTGTCGGCTAAAATGGTGTCTAACAGTGCTGCTGTATAATTTCCTGCTACACCAAACATTTGTTCTACGCCAATTTGCTCTAATCTTGTTTTTAGATAATCGGCTACGGTGAAAGGGGAGTTGGATTGGTTCATCACTTAATATTCCGAAAAATGAGACATTAGTTATACCAATTTGCATAATTAAGTTAGCTAAATTGAGGGAGAGAATCTGGTCGATAATCAAGTAAAAATTATTCTATTTAGTTGTGCTAAATAAGTAATTTTTAATCAAGTTAACGTCTGATTTCCCTCCTCAAATTGAGCAAGTATTAAGACAAAGCGGCATTACTCCTCATAGGTTAGAAGAACGGCGATTCGGCCTTACGCGCTGGTTAAGGCTTGTCGAAATAGCTCAGGTTAACGCCAAGAACGCTATGCGGTTTAGCAAGGGTTACTTTGTGTTTCGTCTCCGGTGAAAAGTTAGGGTCGATATATTCCATAATCATTTCATTGGAAATTTTTCGATATGCAATTTGGATGGCTTCTGATGAGCTACGTCCTTGCTCTTGTTCATACACTTCGTTTAGTGGCGCTAAATCAAACCCTTTTTGAAGTACCAGATCGGTCGAGCGTAATGCCCCCTCAACCCAACCTTGATAATCCGAATAAGCTTCACCACAGGTAAATAGATTAGGCAACGGCTCTATCAGATCAGCGATGACTTCTTTATCATTCGCGCCAATCGCCCACTGATGAACGCCAAAGCCAAACTGAAGGTTTTCAGGCACGTTGAAGTTAACATTTCCTTCCCAGATCCGCGCGCTAGTCAGGGTAGGCGCAGGTACATAATGTGTATTGAATATATCCTTAAAGAACTGTGTAGCTTGTTGTACAACCGCTTCTGATGCTGGGAAAATATCACTTGGTATAGACTCAACTAGCTCAGACTCGTGAGGGTGGTGGTAAAGCTCTCCTTTGTTTTGTAACGCACTCCAGAAGTTAATATTTAAATAGTCACAGTAAATCGTCAGCGCCGCAGGTCTTGCGTACTTAGAAGCGTCAATCCCGTCGAGCTTTTGCTGTGTTTTGGGATCTGGTGTGACATGACGCTCATCGTACATAAGTGCTGCTGCTAGCTCATTATCTAAGGCATAAAATGGGTATACGGAGCCCGTCGGCAGATCGGCAAAGTTAGGTCCAAAACTTACCGCTGGACGACCCGTCATGCCGGTTCCCCACCAAGCGGTATCATAATATAAGTTAATCTTTAGCAGCGGTTGATTGCTGGTGCTTTGAAGTGTATCCCAAAGGTTATCACGCTGCTTTTTTGGTAAGGTCTTAAAGGCATCGGAAGCGATAAACAGTTTCTCGAGTGCAAGTCTCGGTAAGCCCAAAATCACCTTCTCGGCTTTAAATTTCCCCTCACTCACTTGCCCACTTTGGTCAATTTTTGTGTATTTAAGAACATATTTACTCTCTGCCTTATCATAAGCAATACTATCAATGCTTGTTTGCAAGTGAATTTTATCTTTGCCTATTTTATCCACCAAGGCATTAGGTAGCGTGCTGAAGCCGTCTTTAAAGGTTCTGAACTCAACGTCCGCAGGAAAGTCTTCTAACAGTTGATAAGCGACTCCGGCATTCATTTTTGATAAAAAGGTGCCATTAAAGCCGAGAACGCGGTACAACATAGTAATGCACTCTTGGCTGTAGCCCATATCGGTGAGCAAATCCCACAATGACCAGTTGTATAAGGGCTCGCCTTGCCATTGGCATTGCAAGCGGAAGTTCTGCCAAAATTCTGGGCCGCGAACTTCAGGTCTAGAATCGAATTGTGGATTTACTTGCAAGATACGATTGAAGACTACATTAATGATATCTTTAGGGTTTACTCCTTGCTCGTTTGGGTCAAGGTTATAGAGTGCCGACCAAATATGGTAATCGTCTTGTTCGGCATCATTGACTGAGAAGCTAGTACCACGAAAATAGAGGCGGTTATTACCGCCACTGTTCATTGGGAACGGCACAATTTGATCTTCCAAACCAAGTTTGAGGAATAGAGCCATTAGGTCATCCATACCTTCAAATAAAAAGCGCATACCGCCTTGTTCTTCTTTTACGGTGATGGTGCTACCGGGCTCCGCGCCAGCTCGGTTGTCTTTAAACTCGATAAGATCCGAGTCGAGTCGGCCGCCTGTTCGGTCACTGCGCTCAAAAATAGCAAGTTTGCCCACGTTAGCTTCGCTTTGCAAACGCCAAGCACTATACAATCCTGACATGCCAGCGCCGACTATCGCAACTTCAACTTCTTCGGGGATTGATTGTTGATTGATATCTGTACCTAATTTGTAGTGAGTCATGTGAGTTCCTTAATCGACTATGTCTCACACTTTTGAGGTAGACTGCTTTTACTTCCCAGCTCGCAAAGTGATTTATAAAGTTACGGTGCTCTTTAGCTTCAAAGGTGAACACCTGCGACGAAATCCAAGTATTACTGTAGTACATGGGTTAAGTTAGTGTTAATTTTTTTGAACGTTAATATTCGCTGTGTCTACGAAAAACTATAATAGATTGAATAATCGAGTGTTTTATAAAAATGGCAGGGCGGCTAGATTGACTGAATGGACTGTACTCAACGCATCTGAGCGGTCGGCTCATACTTTGCTAATTACGATCGCAAATTCTACCTAAGCAGAGCAGACGATGGAGGGGCGAGCGTATACAGATTGAGCACGCTAACCGGATGCAAAATTAGAGCTCCTTAATATCTGTGAAATTGATCTTTAATAAATAACTTTATTAATCATCATCATAGGTAAGCTGCTCAAGCTCACGATGCAGGATCTCTTCATCTGCTAAATTAAGCTCAATCAGCCGTTTTAGATGGGTGACGCTATCTAAATCAATTTGGCGACAGTGTACTCCCAAATGTCCCTCTTCAACATGGCGTACTTCGACTTCCATCGTAATCTTTATGTCGCTACCAGGTAGATAAAAATTTAAACTCGCAGGGTCATTTTTCAGCGGAACATAACCATCGGGTAATGTCACCAAGGCGCCATTGAGCGACAGATCTAAGATTTCGCAGCTAAAATCACCGCTCGAGGCCATAAACTGTGCTTCATTTGAAAAAATAACTCTGGAAAAACGTCTGCGTTCTTTCATAGCTGATCCTAATAGTCCATCTAGCTAAATAATAGCTTATATCATTGTACTCGCTACTAATACTTATTGAATTAATTCTTTGAAGCCTAAATTCCTGAGATTAATTGAACGGCGAACGGAGTGAGGCATCTAGTCAAATAATAAGGCTCCCACGATGAGGAGCCTTATTATTATCGGCGTCAGCCGAGTGGATAAGCGTGATTGCCTAAATTAGCCAATCTTTTTGTATTTAATACGCTTAGGCTCTGCGGCTTCGGCACCAAACGTTTTCTTCAACCACTCTTCGTACTCAGTATAGTTACCGTCAAAGAAGTTAATTTGGCCTTCATCGCGGTAATCGAGAATGTGAGTCGCAATACGGTCTAAGAACCAACGGTCGTGCGAGATACACATTACACAGCCTGGGAATTCTAAGATGGCGTTTTCCAGCGCTCGTAACGTTTCTACGTCTAGGTCGTTGGTTGGCTCATCCAGTAACAGTACGTTACCGCCTGCTTTAAGCAGCTTCGCTAAGTGTAGACGGTTGCGCTCACCCCCAGAAAGTTCTTTTACAAACTTCTGTTGGTCATTGCCTTTGAAGTTAAAGCGGCCGACGTATGCACGGCTTGGTACTTCAAAGTTGCCAATTTTTAGAATATCTTGACCGTTAGAGATCTCTTGGAATACGGTGTTATTGCCGTCCATATCATCGCGGAACTGCTCTACAGTTGCAATTTCAACAGTCTCACCAATGGTGATATCGCCGCTGTCAGGTTGCTCTTGACCGCTTAACATTCTAAATAAGGTTGATTTACCCGCGCCGTTGGCACCGATGATCCCAACAATTGCACCTTTAGGCACGCTGAAGTTTAAATCATCAATCAGCAATCGATCACCAAAGCTTTTGCGTAGATTGCTTACTTCAATAACTTGATCGCCTAAACGAGGACCAGGTGGAATGAATAGCTCGTTAGTTTCATTGCGCTTTTGATAATCGTTTTGCTGAAGCTCTGTAAACTGTGCCATACGAGCCTTAGATTTTGCCTGACGCCCTTTAGGATTTGAGCGCACCCATTCAAGCTCTTTCTCGATTGACTTTTGGCGTGCTTTTTCAGACTTTTCCTCTTGTTTCAAGCGAGCATCTTTTTGCTCAAGCCATGAAGAATAGTTTCCTTCCCATGGAATACCATGGCCGCGGTCAAGCTCTAAAATCCAGCCTGCTACGTTATCAAGGAAGTAACGGTCGTGGGTAATAGCCACTACAGTACCTTCGTAATCATGTAGGAAGCGCTCTAACCATGCTACTGACTCTGCATCTAAGTGGTTAGTTGGTTCGTCCAGTAGCAGCATGTCTGGTTTTTCAAGTAATAGACGACAGATAGCAACACGGCGTCTTTCACCCCCAGATAGGTGCTCAACTTTTGCATCCCACTCAGGTAAGCGTAGTGCATCTGCTGCACGCTCGAGTGCGTTATCTAAATTGTGACCATCATGAGCTTGAATAATCGCTTCTAGTTCGCCTTGCTCTTTGGCTAATGCATCAAAGTCAGCATCTTCCATGGCATATTCTGCGTATACTTCGTCTAATCGAGTAAGTGCGCGCTTTACTTCACTTACTGCTTCTTCGATGGTTTCACGAACTGTTTTGCTTTCATCTAGTACTGGTTCCTGAGGTAGGTAACCAATCTTAGTACCTGGTTGCGGACGTGCCTCGCCCTCGAACTCGGTATCAACGCCTGCCATAATGCGTAGTAAGGTCGATTTACCCGCACCGTTTAGGCCTAAAACACCAATTTTAGCGCCTGGGAAAAAGCATAATGAAATATCTTTAAGAATAGTGCGCTTAGGTGGCACAACTTTGCTCACCCGCGACATGGTATAAATATATTGAGCCATGAGTTTCCAATCTCTTTTTTAATTTAGCTGTATTTTAGAGAAAGCCTTTCAGTGCTGCAATGTTGATAGCCCAGAAGTATAAAAAATCCGCCTCCACTATAGATTGAGTTAACCATTGTAATTTTTTATTTACCTTTTAATAAGTTAAATAATTAACCTGTATATTTACTCAGTCTTTGTTTGTAAGTTTATCATTCATAGGTCATTTTTGACCTGTTTCTATTCCTGGAAATCGCTATTATATCACTACGCTGAAGAAAGCTATCAGATAGTTATGTTAACAAATGAAGAAGGGTGATTGGAATATAAAAGCCCTAGACAAGGATGAGCGGCTACGTTGTTTTCGCTTTTTGGTGACACCCATTCAGCTAAGCAGAGCAAATTTTCACTAGTCGTGTTTATTTTTTGAGGTAAGGAGAACTATGACACTTATAAACACAACCACATCTAGGCTGGTGGGTCAAAACAAACCAGCACCGACGGGAGCAGAAATACTGCGTGTTGCAAGAAAGCTCAGAGGCTACACACAAGCAGAGTCTGCTGCACACTACGGGATTGAAGAGCGCACGTTAAGACGATGGGAAAATAGGGAATATAGCCCACGTTGGAATGATGTGATTGGCCTAGTTGAAGATGTGTACTTACTCGATATTTTAGAAGTGATAGGAAAAATCCACGATGAACAAACAAGTGACAATTAAACAGGTGCGTACAGCGTTGAAGCGATGGGGCAAATTTTGGTGTAGCAAGGAGCTGGGTAAAGGGTTTAGCCGTCAGGCGGCAACAGAAGCCATAGGCAGTACATCAAGTCGTTATGTGAGTGCGGAGCAAATGCATGTACCAGACGAAATTGCACAACTGACAGCCTCAATTGAGCAACTGCGACCCGAGTGTAAACGTGCCATTCGAGCAAAGTATATGATGCATAACAAAGTGGTTGATGCAGCGAAAGCATTGGGCTTTGACAGTAAGCGCTCAATGGAGTTTTGGTTGTTAAAAGCAGAGCAGAGCTTAATGGTAAATCTGTCTGCATAGTAGTAAAAATGGGGGGATTGTATGTCTGTAATGAATACCGTTGAACAGATCAAAAAGCATGAAGGGTTTCGTCAGTTTCCTTATTTGTGCACTGCTGGAAAATTAACCATCGGCTATGGTCGCAATCTTGATGATAAAGGCATTGATGAAGAGGAAGCCGAATCCTTATTGGCCAGTGATGTGGAAAATGCTAAAGCGGCTGTCTCACGCAGAGTAAATACGCAGTACTGTAATGAAGCACGGATGGCTGTGTTGGTAAATATGGCGTTTAATTTAGGGAGCGCAGGGTTACTCAATTTTACACGGATGTTGAAGGCGGTAGAAAAGGGCGACTTTGATACTGCAGCGCTTGAAATGCTTGACAGCCGATGGGCCAAGCAGGTGCCTAGTCGTGCGCAGGAGCTCGCGCAACAAATGATTAGTGGAGAATGGCAAGCATGAGTCTATTAGCTAGCCTTTTCTCCGCTAAAACGGTGGCGCCAATAGAGGCGATTGGCAACATCTTAGATGAGCTGTTTACCAGTGAAGAGGAAGTATTAAAGCAAGAGCACCTCAAAGCGCGGCTGATTGCAAAACATGCCTTAGTACAAGCGCAGATCAACCAAGTGCAGGCAGCGCACCGAAGTGTTTTTGTGGCAGGCGCTCGACCATTTTTAATGTGGGTATGTGGCTTTGGCTTTTTATTTTCTTTTGTCATTAACCCCATTTTACAGTGGTTAATGCCGGAGCAAGGAACGCCAGAGTTGCCATTAGACGTGATGTTAGAGTTGACGCTTGCCATGCTAGGACTTGCAGGGCTGCGTACGGTCGAAAAAGTTAAAGGAGTCAGCAAGTGAATCATCCTGAACAATGGCAAATGAAGAAGGAATTGAACTTGGCTCATATTCTGACCACCATAGTGTTGTTGGTGTCCAGTATCATATATCTTGGGGATTTAGATAAAAGGATCACTACCAACTCTCAAGAGCTCGATCATCTTAAGCAAATCCGAAAAGAAGATCAGAAGCGTATTGAAAAGCGCCTAGACTCCATAGATAAAAAGCTAGATACCTTGCTTAGCACACGCAGAGTAGACGTGTAGGCATACCACTCAACGCCATTTCGGCTCTCTTTATCCAACCATTTTAAAAGGAGAATAGCATGAATAATGCTATCGATTTGACGCGCCTGTCCGCACCTGATGTGTTGGAGACAGTCAGTTATGAGCGCATTTATCAGGAATTAGAGGAACAGCTTAAGCTACAGTTTCCTGATTATTCATTTTTGCCCTCAGATCCAGCAATTAAACTGATGGAGCTGTTTGCTTACCGAGAAGTGTTACTACGCCAACGTGTCAATGACGCTGCACAATCTGTGATGGTCGCATATGCAACGGGCAGTGATTTAGATCATTTGGGAGTATTGTTTGGAGTCAATAGAGAAGAAAATGAACCTGACGCACGCTATCGTCAACGTATTCCGCTCTCGCTCGAAAGTCACTCTATGGCAGGCACCGATGGTGCATATCAATACCACGCATTTACCGCTTCAGCAAAAGTGAAAGACGTGTTCGTGGAGTCGACAACACCCGGCATAGTTGAGGTGTATATTCTGCCTGTTGCAGACGTCGATTCAGTTGCAGAAAAAGAAGCACTGCGCAGCGATGTATTACGGTACTTAAATAACGAGGACGTTAGGCCACTGACAGATCTAGTTCGTGTGCACTTAGTAGAGCCCATGACTTACTCTGTGGAGGCAGATATTTACTTTAATGCAGGTATTAATACCGAGCAGGTCAAAGTTGCCATTCGTCAAGCCGTTCACAAGTTTATTCACGCTCACTATTTACTCGGCAAGGAAGTGCCAAGTTCTGGGTTGATTGATGCGCTGCACCAAGGAGGGGTGAGGAAGGTGAAGTTACGCTCTATGACGGATGACGTATTACCGAGTGCCAAAAATGCAGCATATTGCCGCACTGTGCAACTGCACTTTCCAACAGAATAAGGTGAATTATGACCCGTTATCATAACTTACTGCCTCCTGGCACATCGCCGTTGGTAAGCAATATCGCGGCACAGGTAGAGGAGCTACCCAACGAGCTCCAGCTCACCCCAACAATGCCTGAGTACATTGGAAAGCAATGGAACCCTGCAACTTGCCCAGAAGCATTACTGCCCTGGCTTGCATGGTCGCTATCAGTCGATAAATGGGATGAAAGTTGGCCGCTAGATACTAAGCGAGCCTTCATTGCTAATTCCGTTAAAGTGCATAAACACAAAGGCACAGTTGGCTCAGTGAAACGAGCATTGGCATCCTTAGGGGTGAGTGTGGAGTTCTTTGAATGGTTTCAAGAGATTGATGATATTGCGCTGGCGCCTTATCAGTCAAAGCAACCCCATACTTTTATGTTTATAGCTTGGGCAAACGAAATACCGTATACCAGTGATGCGGTGCTCTTAAGTCCTGAGTTATATCAAGCTGTTAGAGAGGTGACCGAAAGTACAAAACCCAAGCGTTCCCACTTTGACTTTTTAGTCGGAGCTAAAGTACAGCTGGGGCTACAAACGGCCTCCATTACCAGTGGGTTACAGGTGGCGAGAAAAGCGCTAAAAACTGAGGCTGTCAAAGCACCGGCGTCAGAAATCACTGCGAAAATTGCGCTTCACATGAATAATCGCCGTCATGCAGTGAGGCGGATTTATTTTACTAATTCGTAAAGGTTGCCAGCCGCTAAGTGTGACTTTACGACGGAGCTTGCGGCCACTTTGCATTTTAACAACCGTCGTATTCAAGTGGCCAGATTCTACTGCCACGTATAACCATCGCAGCAAGGCACTCTACAACCGCTATGGAATAGCGAACCAATACAATTGATGTCATCAGCGTTTACCCAGCGGTATTACCAGTTGGTAAAGAACCCTTGCTGTTATTTCATACCAAAGCGCTTAATAAAACCGTCTAGTTAGTTGCTCTAAATACAAAACTTTAACGCCGTTAGCGTCTGCTTAGTTCCCGTAAATTGAGCAAGTATTAAGACAAAATAGTATTAATTAATGCGAATTGGTGTCACTTAACTAAAGGAGACAGGTGCTGTGAGCACAATTTTACGGCCGACGATCACCACCGCGGGTTTGGAAGCAGTATTTAATGCCCAAAAAAATGGCTTTCAGGCGAAGATCAGCAAAATAGGCCTTGGTACGGGAAATTACACCCCAGAACAAGGTCGCCGCCAGCTGCAACAAGAAATCCACCGCATTATGGTGGCAAGTGGCGAAGATAAGGGGAATGCCCAAATTCATATGAGTGTGATTGACGATACCGATCACAATTTTTGGGTCAACGAAGTAGGCTTTTATATTGAAAGCGAGCGTGATGGACAAACCGAAGAAGTGCTATTTGCAGTGTATTCTTCGCCAGATAGACCTATCGCTTATAAATCGGCGGAAGTCGATTTGCTCCTTGCTTTTGATTTAGTGCTAACGGGCGTGCCTGCTGACGCCATTACCATTGTTGATAATGGCGTCAACTTAAACATTCTTATCGCCCCAGAGCTTGCCAAGCTAGGTGCTGCGCAAATTAACAATATGACTCGTCATCTTAAACAAAAGTTTGAGTTGATGGACAAAGGAATTTTATAGGGGCAACTCATGGCATTAGAACAAGATATTGCTAACTTGGTTAAATCCACTGACGCCTTAACGGCAGTAGTCGATGGCAAAGCGCAGCAACTGGACCTGCAAATGGCTGCGTTCGATTCGCGTATTGCGAAAAAAGAGCAAGACGTTGATAAATTCATTCAAGAAGCGATGCCTGAAACTCGCTATGTTCAGGATATTTTTATCGGTGGCTCAAAGGATTATTTTTATCCGGTATGGTGGCGTTTTCCCAGCAATTCTGCAGGCACGAGTAAGTTAACAATAGCACGGCACTACTCGTGGAACTCAGACACAAAGCCTTTCTTTCCAAACCGCTCTCATCAAGCAGCCCTTTTGCTAGAGTTGGAAGGCAATGCTTTTCCATGGGATGGTGATGCAAATTTTCTCCATATTAAAAGGTTCCACGAACGCTATGCACCTACAGTATCGCATGTAGCTTTTAAATTAAATTGCTATGCAGAGAGAGTTGATTCCGATAAGCCTATTTACGGGGGCGGTGGAGATGGGTCGTTAGGGCCATGGCACCCAACTTTAAGTGGCCTTTATCTTCGCGGAGGAGGAGTGACTTACCGAGTGATTAAAAACTGGAAAGGTAATGTTAGCTTTAGTGAAGGTACTAGTCATGAACCTATTTATATTGGTGAAACGATTAGAGAAGAAAACACAGCTAAATGGAGCGTAAAACCAATTCCAGAGCAAAACAGGGTAGCACCAACACTAAGTACAATACCTTATATCAACCATCCATATACACCACCAACAGCTTAAAGGAGTCACAATGGAAATTAAAACCTTAAAAATCGGTGATGATGAACTAATTAATGTGCCGGCAGATGAAAAAACATTGGCAGATTTGGGTGTAGCAAGCGCTGATATTCCAAGTATTCTAGCCGAAGCAAAACAAGCGCAGTTGCTAGCGCAGTGTATGCATGCTCGAAGCTTTTCTTATCAAAGTGAATCGGACGGCCTTGCTTTTGATTATTTGGCTGCGATAGCAGAGTTTGGTGAAAACAGCGAAGCAGCACAAGCAGCAAAAACTGCGTGGCTGCAAGCGCGAAGCACCATTAAAAACCGCTATCCAAAACCCGAATAGTACGACTTAACAACAACTTTAGGCGACAAAGCCCACCTTTTGGTGGGCTTTTTTTTGCCTGATTTACCGCTGAGATAGCACTCAGTATTCCTTTTACAAACTGTATTAACCATATGGAGAAAAAATATGGCATTAGAACAAGATATTGCCAAATTGATAGAGGCGTCAAACGACCTCACTGCAACTGTCGATAATAAAATTCAAGATATTACGGCGAAATTAGATGCGAAAAGAGCAGAGGTCGATGCCCGTTTGCAAGCCAAAGAGCAGGCAGTGGACGCAAAAATTACAAGTTTTCAACGAGCTTTGCCTTTAGCACCTAATGCACTTTCTGATACTAAGCACTTTAAGAATATTTGTGCCGATGTACCTAATGGCACTGCTGTTGATGTGATTGCGGCGCATGCCGCACCGTGGAGCAGCTTTTTTTTTCGTGATACCGAGGGAACGGGAACTATCACTAAACTATCACTAGCTCAGTTGACTGAGTTTGGTCTTACGCCAAACGAAGAATTTCTGAGACGGGGAATTGGTACTAAAGACACTCATAATGAATATTTTTCCGGAAGTGACTATCAAGTATTACTACTAGACGTTGTCGTGAGTAAAGGAATGAGTCATGACCCAGAAAATGGATTACTTTTTCTATTAAATCAGGGTTGTCACACTTTTATTGGATGGAGTAAAGGGGAGTTTTTAACGCAAGCAAGTTGCTGGGTCAATGTGTTAGAACAAACTGGTACATTACGATTCTACCCATCTCAAAATCGCTCAGCTTCAATTTTTGTTGATGGCTCAGATGCAGGTAAAGGTTGGCAATATAAATCGAATAGAAGAACTGGTTGGGGAGGGTGTCATCAGCCAATCTTCAAAGGCCTTGGCAGCATGAAAGTGGCTATTGCGTTACCTTACATTGGCACGGGCGACCATGGTGACAATATGATTTGGGCTGATAGTGTCGGCCACCCATACACTCACGTAGGTCCAATTTTAAGTGAAGGAGCATAAACATGGCTATTTTAAAACTAAAAACAACAGGTAAAGCAATTGCAGGTGGCATTGTTGACGATGCACACGCAGCACATCTTGCAAAAGAAGCTGAAGTTGACTTTGCTTTATGTGAAGTCGAATACAGCCCTAAAGAAATCAGCGAGTTGAGACGCAAACATTACAGCGCAAACACTGATTTCTTATTCTTTGACTATATGGCTGCGGTGACAGAATATGGTGAAACGTCAGAAAAAGCTGTGGCTGCAAAGCAGACTTGGATGAATAAACGCGCCGAAATTAAGTCAACACTACCAAATCTTTAAACATCAAATTACACGGCTTCTGAAGGGAGCCGTGTTACAACAGGCTCCATTATGTCTCTAACTAACTTCAGTGCGGTCGACCTCAGTAAGTTACCTGTATCCGATTTACTCGATCCCATCGAATTTGACACCCTTTATTCCGAACTCAAGCAGGCAGTAGAAGCCGCCAATCCAGATCTCTCTGAGCTATTACCTAGTGACCCAATAGTCAAGCTAATGGAAGTGTTTGCTTATCGAGAGTTGCTATTACGTCAACAAATCAACGAAGGCGCGCAGCAGGTATTGCTGGCAAAAGCGACAAGCAGTGAGCTTGACTACCTTGGCAATCGATTTGCGGTGACGCGAGAAGCAAACGAGTGTGACGAGCGTTTTCGAAAGCGTATTCAATTGGCACTAGAAGGGTTTAGTACGGCAGGGCCAATTGGTGCGTATTGTTTTCATACACTTAAAGCACTACCCCAAGTTAAAGATGTTTTTGTTGAGTCTCCAGAATTTGAATTGCTGCAAGTTGCTCCTCCATTATCAGAGTTAGTACCAGCGCACACTTCATTGCTTCATTGCCGTCATAATGCAAGGCTTCAAGACGCTGCACCAGGTGATGTTGCGATAACGGTACTGACGAGTCGTGGTAACGGCGTGCCTACTCAAGATGAAATCGCCGCGATCACCGAGTATTTGTTTAGAGAAGAAATTAGGCCTCTGACTGATAGACCAAGAGTGCTGGCAGCTGAGGTTAAAGAGTTTACGCTCCATGCCAAACTTTATTTATATCCCGGCCCCGACGAAGACAAGGTGAAGGCAGCAGTTACCCAACGTGTGCAGCAATGGCTGCAAACACACCATAAGCTTAACCATGATATTCGTTTGTCTGGGCTCTACAGCGCACTGCATCAACAAGGGGTACAGCGAGCAGAGTTACTTGCACCTACCGAAGACATTATCAATACGCCTTGGCAAGCCGCATTTTGTATAAAAGTGGAGATAGAAATTGCAGGAAGAGATATTTAATACACTACTGCCATATGCGAGTAGCGACCTTGAAAAGGCCCTGGCAACGGCGCTTGATAGAGTGTCTTCGACTCCAGTTCCACTTGGAAGCTTGTGGGATCCATGGCGTTGTCCTGAGCACTTTTTACCTTGGCTTGCGGATGCACTCAGTGTGGATTTTTGGGATAGTGCTTGGCCTGTTGAGGTAAAGCGAAAGATCATTGCCAATAGTGTGCCCGATCACCGTATAAAAGGGACGGTTAGCGCAATAAAAAGTGCTTTGTCTGCACTTGCGGCAAAAGTTGAATTACGAGAGTGGTGGCAACAAGAAGAACCTTATGCCTTTCCCCCTCATTCAGCGCAGATTATTGCCTTGGCGGCTCAAAATCTGGACCCCGCAGGCAGTACTTTATTGACGCCTAAATTACAGGCGCAACTTTGGCAAGCCGTGGTGATGACAAAGCCATGCCGAAGCCAAATTAGCTTAAGTGTGGGAGTGCAGCAAGATGCCAATTTACTCATCTCTGTGGCAAGCCAATCGGCAAGTTTGCAGCGGACTTGGATGTCGCAGCGCTTAGACAGCGTAGATAATATCACTCAGCTCTCTGTTACTGCTACCTCAGTTTTTCAAGGTATTGGCAAAGTATCAGGTGAGGTAAATTCAGACCTCAGCGGCACTTCTTATCTCTTTGTTACAGCGGCCCCCTTTGCTATCCAAATGCAGCGCCAACAATTTTATTGCTACTAGGTTCTACAGACTTTAAGGAACAACTTATGGAACAATTTACGCCGCTTATTACGCAGGCGGGATTAAATGCGGCCGTCAATGCCAAAGCCAATGGGTTTACTATTGATATTAGCGCCATTGCGGTAGGTACTTCTGGCTATACGCCATCTCGTAGCCAAACTAGGCTGCGAAGTGAAAAAAATCGAGTGGCTATTGCCGGCGGGCAAGTTGTTGGCGATGGTCAATTTCATATTACCGGACACTTTATCGACGATGCTGAGTACGCGGTACGCGAAGTAGGTTTTTATCTTGCAGATGGGACTTTGTTTGCCGTTTGGTCACATCCACAAAATGTGCTTTTTTATCAAACGCCGATTGCGCAAATTATACAGGGGTTCGACCTCCTGCTCAGTGCCGCCCCCGCAGATGCCATCACCATTAATACCACAGGCGACTTAACGCTTTTTTATGCCAGTGAGTTTCTCGACATGCTGGTGGCACAAACCCAACAACTAACAGCACAAATTCAGTCAAACCACCGACAAATTCAATTTAACGACAGACTACTACAGTTAGGAGTGTAATATGGCCGAGTATCAGCCAATGACATTAGAGCAGCGCATTGCTGCGCTGCAAGCCGAAAATGGCAAGCTAATAGATTCAAATAATGCCCTCACACAAACCGTTACCGGAAAAATGGGGGAAATTAATCATGCATTGAGTGATGCGCAGCAAGATATTCGTGAAGCGATTACTTTGGTGGGCTCAAAAACAGATCAAGCGATCCTCAACTTTGCAGATAGCCATTCTGACTTGCGAATTAATTATTATGATAGGGTGGATCATTCTAAGAACTCGTTAAATATAGAAGCTGAACCTGAAGCTCCACATATTTCAAAATGGGTAAAAGTACCTATCGCTACGCAGGGGTATTACAACTATCCAGCCCCTCAGGCGCTTACCAAAGTACATCTGACTCGTAGTTATAGTTATGCACCTGGATACAGTGAAGAAGAGCAATATAGTCATGATTGGTCTAGAAGCTTTCCTCAATTCATATTAGCAAATTATGAGGCAACCAGTGATCAGATTAATGATGAGATCGAGCGTTTAGGCCTTCAGCCAAAAATAACAGGAGGCTGGAATGCATGTGCAACCACGCAGACTATTGACACAATTAAGCTTCATGGTCTGCACCCTTATTCAATGTTATTTGTACGCTTTATTAACGTACTCCCATCGACAGTTAGCAGTGATAAAACACCACAAAATATCGTTGAATTTGGTGGCAACACCACTTTTGCCGTTGACCGTGTTATTAACTATCCAAGAATCGAGGTGTAATTATGCAAGAACAAATTCCTTCACAACAAGACCATTTAGCGACACTCGCATATCTAGACAAGCAGGTTAAGCGCGGACAAATAACCAGAGAAGTGGCGGATGTAGAATCTATTCTCGGGACTACTGCGGATACAGGCCACCTAGTATTAGTTGAGTTTATTAAACTGCTTGATGGCCTCAGCAAAGCAACAACACTTGCCGAGATGCGTGCAGTGGCATCACAGGGGCGTGACGACTTAGGTACATTAACCACAAAAGTGCTGAATAATGAAATTCAGTTTCCCTATCAAGGTAAAGGCGCTGAACATGTTTACCAAGAAATTGCATCTCGCGCTACTGGTGTTGCAAGCATTCTAACCCCTCCAGAATAAGGCACTCTATGGCAAATCAATCAATCGATCTTTTCACTTTGCCAGCGCCAAACATCCTTGAACCACTTGATTTCGAAAGCTTATTCCAAGCACGTAAACAACGTTTTATCGAACTTGCACCTGAATATGCCGAAGCGTTAGCGCTCGAAAGCTCGCCGCTGGCGATTTGTTTGCAAGTCGAAAGCTATCGCGAGCTGTTATTACGCCAACGTGTAAATGAGGCCGCAGCAGCTAATTTGTTAGCCACCAGCCAAGGCGCCGATCTTGAACATCTTGGCGCTTTTTATGGCGTGGCTCGGTTGCCCGATGAGCATGACGAAACCCTACGAATGCGCATTCGTAACAGCACTATTGCGTCCAGTACGGCAGGGAGTGCGGCGCATTATCGGCATCAAGCCATTGAGGCTGCACCTGGGTTAATCAAGGATGTGTCGGTGCAAAGCCCAGGGGACGGGCGGGTGGTGGTAACGGTACTTGCAAAGTTTGACACTGATGCAGAACAGGTTTTAGCACAAGTGAAAGATAGGCTATTTGATGACTCGGTGAAAATGCTAACGGACACGTTAGAGGTCAAGCTTGCACAGCCCGTTTGGGTAGATGTTGAAGCTGAGCTTTATCTCAATACCCATGCTTCTGAACTTATCATCAATAAACTAGAGCAAACGTTGCAAGACAACTGGCTCAACATCACGACACTTGGTTGGGACTTAACGCCAAGCTGGCTGCATGCGCAATTACACAGTACGGGAATTAGGCATATCGAACTGCTCGCTCCAACACAGTTAATTGATGTGGCAGCCCATCAGTACGTTATGCCGAGGTCAATCTCGCTGACATTAAAGCGAGGCTAAGATGACGTTATTACCTCCTAATCATACTTTGCTGCAACGGCGATTGCAGCAAAGTGTTGCCGTGAGTGACGATATTCACTCGGGTATCTCAAGGTTATCTGGGTTTAAGGCCGATCCGAACGACAACTTGCTAATGTGGCTTGTGTGGGAGTATGGCTTAGAAGCGATTCTGCCCTACAGTCAGGATCTTCGCGAAACCATCAAAGAAGGTTTGGTTTGGCAGCGACTTCGCGGTACACCAAAAAGTCTAGACATCGCACTCAATTGGCTCAACTTTGACGAGGCAGAGCTTGAGGTTGATAAACCTGGGCGTCACTTTTATCGCTATCAATTGGCATCTGGCAAAATTCCGGGGAACAAGGCGCTTAAAGACATACACCAACTGCTTGGGCTCTCTGCCCCAGTAAGAGCCAAACTCTCGCGTATTTATCATGGTTATGATGTGCGTGAACTGAAGTTATCTCAAAGTGGTTTTGGAGTGCTTCTATCTGATGTTTCTGGCGTGCCATTTCATGATGGCGATAACAGGCTATGCAAAGTCAGTTTCGGCCGCAGCCACCAGCAAGGTGTGAGCTATAACATGACGAATGCCTTTGCACACCTCAGTAGAAAACATAGCCAGCGCAGTCATTACCTCACTACAAAACGCTTGAGTGAATACAAGCTCAGCGACAAAGAGCCTTCACAACTGCCGGTGAGCTCAGCCCGAATTAGGAAGCTTTCGCAGCATCGGGTGTGGTCGACAAGAACCTGGGTTGGAAGGTGGGCACAGAGTTGGAGTGGCACGACTTTGACAAACAGTATGCCGCTAATTGCCTACGTACTGCATAGACACAGTAATAACCAATAAAACTTAATAGGAGTATTCCTTGGCCACTTTAACGCTTCAAGGCCGAAAGGCGCTTGCACGGCTAATGCAGCAGCAAGCTATTTATTTGGCATGGGGGAAGGGCGAGTCCAGCTGGGACAACACTTTACCGCCCACGCCAACCAATACCACACAACTTACCAATCTCATCGGTTATCGCAAAGCAAAGCAAATTCGCTTTTGTGAACCGGATGAACAAGGCGAAATTCAAGTACCGACCGGAAAATTTAAATTAACCGATGTCGTTAGCCAGCACCTTTATTGTCAATTTACCTACGATTTTGAGGATGGCTTGGGAGAGCATATCCGCGAGCTTGGACTTATGCTTGGCACTACACCAAGTGCGGAGATCCCAGCTGGGCAATATTACCTCACACCTGATGAGGTGGTAGACACCGGTGAGCTTATTCTACTTGAACATCGTCCGGCATTATTTCGTGACCAAGGCGTTCGCGAGACCTTTGAGTTTGTGATCAGTTTTTAAGAAGAAGGCAATGATAAAAGATTATTACCAACAATTTGATCCAGCGAAGCACTATAGTCAACTGCTATTTCGTGCCAGTAAAGGACTACAAAGCCGTGAGTTGAACGACATGCAACTGCAGTCGCAACACCACGTCAAAGGCATTGCGGATGTCCTGATGAAAGATGGCGATGTCGTAAAAGGGGGAGATGTTGTAATCGACCGAACCCATGGCTTGGCGACCATTGGCGCATCATCGGTTTATCTTCAAGGTGCAGTCCATGATGTTGCGACTAAGCAATTGCATATTGCCGTAGACCGCCTTGAAGTGGTCGGTGTGTGGTTAGCTAAATCAGTAGTTACTGAGCTGGAAGACCCCACACTTAGAGATCCCGCTATTGGCGCGCATAACTTTGACGAAGCGGGGGCCGCGCGTTTAAAAGTTTCAGGCAGCTGGGGCCTGAGCGACAGCCTTGATTATCCCGATAGCGACTTTTTTCCAGTTTACCAAATCGATCATGGCACGCTAATTATTAAGCAGCCCCCTCCGCAATTAGATTCGATCACCAGTGCACTTGCACGTTACGACCGAGAGGCGAATGGCGGCAGTTATGTGGTTAGCGGATTAAACGTGAGTTTTCGTGAGGCGACCGCAAGCCACCAGCACTTTAATCTGCAAGAAGGCAAAGCGCATATTAATGGCTATGAGATTGCATTTAATACTGCGGTGCCCGTAGCGTTAGCAAGTGATCCTGATGTGCGAGAAGTGATCAATGAGCCGAGTCGGTTTATTGCTAATGCGCAAGGCGCAATGCGAATTGAGCTGGACTTTTCACCAGTGCAACGGATTGACCAAGTGACTGCTGAAGTGAAAAAGCGCACCACACTCACTCGGGGTCACGCGCAAACAGGTCAAAATACCGATCCCTTTGATGATGACTCCGTCATTGAAATTTTGGCGATTTCACAAGATGGCATTGAATACCAACAAGGGATCGACTTCATTTTTACTCGTAACCATATCAGTTGGCGCGATGGTGGCAACAAACCCGCATCCGGTACGACATACGAGGTGAGTTACACCTATCGTCGCCTAGTGAACATTGATGCTGATGAAACGGGGTTTTGGCTTCAAAAGCAACTTAGCGATGTAGAAGAAGTGCTCGAAAATGGCCTGGTAGTGGTCGACTATCACTGGTTTATGCCGCGTATTGACCTTTTAGTATTAACGCCAGGTGGCAGCATTGAGCGGATCCAAGGTGCACCGGATCGAATTAACCCACAAGCACCACTTATCCCCCATCAGCACCTCGGTCTTGCGAGAGTACATCAACATTGGGGGAGCAGTCCGCCTCAAATCGAAAATATTGCGATTGAGGCTGTACAAATGACAGATTTGGCTCTGATGCAACAACAAATCTCCGATCTGTACCAGCTGCTTGCAATTGAGCGGCTGCGCAACGATACCAATGCACAATCGCCGTCCAGTAAATACGGCGTGTTTGTTGATCCATTTTTGGATGATGATATGCGCGATGTTGGACTGGCGCAAAGTGCATCCATTGTGGATGGTGAACTGATGTTGCCGATGACCGCAGAAGTCAGCCAACTCGCTCAGCCGCAAACCCTGTCGTTACCCTATGAACTAGAAGATGTTTTAGTACAAGAAAGTCGTACGGGCGACATGAAGGTCAACCCGTATATGGCCTTTGAACCCATTCCAGCAGAAGTAACCTTGACACCGAGTGTTGACCACTGGACACAAACACAAACGCAATGGACCAGTCCTATTACCCGTCGTTTAACGCGCGGAGGTGGCCGTGTTCGCCGGATTGTGACTCAAACAACCACCGAGCGGGTCGGTGTGCGTCGTCAGCAGATTGAATTTTTGCGTACTCGATGGGTCAACTTTGCCATTTCAGGATTTGATTCGGGCGAGCAGTTAACGTCTTTACTATTTGATGGTATTGAAATTATTTCGGAGGTACAAGCATGATCCGAGCAAATACAAGAGGAGAACTCAGCGGGCGATTTAAGGTGCCAGGTAATGTGCCTGCTGGCACTAAGCTGGTGCGCTTTATTGGCAAACAGGGCTCCGCAGGTAGTGCAAGTTACACGGGCAGTGGTGTGATTGAAGTGGAGACTCTGCGGCGTGTAAATAACATCATTACCCAACGTTTTGACCCCTTAGCGCAGACCTTTATTTTAGAGCAGTCGCGGTTTATCGCGGGCGTTGAGCTGTGGTTTACAGCTAAAGGCGCAGAAGCGGTAGAAGTACAAATTCGTGAGGTAGTACAAGGCGTTCCTACACAAACGGTACTCGCGAGCAGTAAGTTGGCGAGCGAAGATATTAACCTCGGTGAACAGCCAACCTTGTTTGCTTTTACGCCAACCTTCCTTAACGCTGATCAGGAATATGCACTGGTTGTGCTGACTGATGGTGCCCAACATAGTGTTGCTATTGCCGAGTTAGGCAAGCTAGATCAAGGACATAACTGGGTAACGTCGCAGCCCTATCAAGTGGGGGTGTTATTGTCATCCAGTAATGCCAGTACTTGGACACCACATCAAGATAAAGATCTTACGTTTAGATTAAAAGCAGCCAAATTTACACAGCCATCAGTCAGAGTGGAGTTAGGTGAGGTGGAAGTGGCTCAAGTCACGGATCTAATGCTACTGGCTGTGGTTCAGCGTCCAAGTGCCGAGACACAAGTTACTTTTGAGCTAACTTATCCGGCTGGGAACAAAGAAAAAGTAATTAATGTACAAGAGTGGCAGCCTAACTCTTTAGGAGAGGTAATAACAGGTAAAGTGCAGGTATGTGCCATCCTGACAGGAACGCAACGTCTTACACCACTTGTATTTGCTGGTACTCAATGTGTTCATGGCCAAGTTGCAGACGCTGGAGATTATGTTTCTCGAGAGCTGAGATGCCGACTCGGTGGTGATTTAACCGTTACGTTTGAAGCAAATATCCAAAGTCATGCTGAAGTGCAAGTGTTCATGCAAAAAGGTGAAGACTGGTTACCACTAGAGCAGGAAAGTAGCAGCGTGTTGAACGATGGCTGGCAGCAATTCAGTTACCGATTTAATGGTATAGACACCGCCACCACTCGAGTAAAACTTGTACTTAAAGGGACGCCGTCACAGCGCCCGAGTGTACGCGAACTTAGAGCATTTACCTTATAGGAGGAAGAGTGGACATAAATCAACTCACTCCGTATCAGCAATATCCACTTCCACACCCAGATAATTTACTAGAGCAAGACGTACAACGCCTGATCAATGCCATCAAGGCCATTGATACTGACATCCACCAGCTGCAAATGGCGCACACACAAGCAAATATGGATCTCGACAAGCGTTTTAAAAGGCTAAGACTCAATCAACTCTTGGGTGAATCTTTACTCCCCATTTAAATGACCTTAAAGAGGAAATCATGGCAACAATTCAACAAGCTGTTCAGGTAATGGTCGACAAACTTGTCGCCGATATGAACGGTAGCACCCCGCTCAGTGCTGAAGAGCAAACCTTAGTGACCAACGCAATAACTCGGCTTGCAGATAATGCTAAGCTTGAGCAAGCTGTCGTTGCAGTGGCCGAAGCACATTTAGACGACTCAACACACTTGTTGCAGCAGGTCGCTGGTACAACACTCAATAATATTGACTCGGCCAAAGGCGAGTTAACAACAGCGACTGCCGAATTAGTGACAAGAGCAGCAAAACTGGCATTATTGGACCAAATCAGCCCACTCACTCAGCAAATAAATACAGCGGTCACGCGCAGTAATGCCGCGACACCAAAAAATCTATTTGCACTAAAAGGCATAGAAACACCCAATAGTAATGCAACCTTTCGACGCTCAACATCAGTACTGGCTATCTATAATAGTGATGGTACAAGTTATTTGACTCGGCCAAGCTTTACCGCAAATGCAGCTACGGATACCTGCCGTTTAGATCATTTAGTGGTAAGCCAAGATGGCTCGTCGACCACTATGGTAAAGTCAAGCTTTGTCCATAATAATGCCTTTGAACAAAACCCTGCTACTAAGGTGTATCAATATGGCTCTAGTGCTATCGTGCCTCTGGGGTTAAAAGCACAGCCAAACGATATTGACTTTGAAGTGGTATACAGCACGCAAGAATCTCAGTCAGCCAATGCAACAGAATATGGAGGTATTTTTGTACGTGAGCAGGGGTTCACATCGCGTACCTTACCAAAGCAAAATCTGAATGCGCGAGATAAATTTGGTATTCCAACACGCTCTAGTTATGCCCACAATAACGTCGCGGTTTTGTATAACAACCAAAAGCATTGTTTAGTGGTAATAGACTCTGGCACAAATTTAGTGGTAGAGAAATACCGTGACGGCAACCTCATCACCAATATTGCTATCGCCAATGAAGCTGAGTATCAAAGTTATGTCGATAATGGCGACTTCACCACCTTAGTCTTTATTGCGAATACCCTTGGACAACCACACGGGATCAACCGGATCTCTGGTAGTGAGGCTGCGATGACGAGTTACGCGCAAAACTACTATGGCTATTTTGGTATGTTGAGTGATGAGCTAAAAATGGCTGGTAACAAATTTAATGCACATTATCTGTTTACCGCAGAAAATAAACTCGAGCCCATTAATTATTTCTTTACCAGTAACAGTGAGCCATATAGAACGTCGGGAAGTAACGGTACTGAGAACAGTGAAGGGGAAGTGAATGTTGCACTCGAAACGCTGTCTGGTGAACTATTGAGCTCTTATTGCTACCGTTCGAAAACGGATTCACTCGGACGTGATGGCGGGATCATTGCAACCGCTATTCAAGCTATGAACCCGTATTCACATATCGGCATTATCAACGAGCACTACCTGTATAACCAATATGGCCTCGCCAGAACCTGCCGTGCAATTTAAGGAGCGAAAATGAAAAGCTATTACGATGACCAAAAAGGGATGTGTATCGAAGGCAACTTCTGGTTAGTGCATCCACAAACCGGTGAGCCATGGAATAAAGACTCAGTTGCACAGTTCATCGATGTCAAAGCGGCTGAAAACAAAGACGACAGTGAGCTAGAAGCGATTCAGCAACTGGTGATCGCGCGGATCAAGCAACTGGCCTTTAACAAGTTGCAATCTGAGCTGTGGCGAGTGGAGCGAGCTAAAGAGCATGAACTCGGTCATAGGTTAAGTGGCAATGAAGAAGCCGCAGTGCAAGCAAGGGAAAGTTTGCAAGCCATCTTGCAACAAAGAGAAGCCGTGCGGATAAAAAGTGATGAGCTTGAAAAACAAGTGCAGAGCCTAAGCTGTGAGGCTGATTTACTGAATTTTGTGATTGAATTCTAAAAAGCCGCTAACAGGTCAGGATTGACCTGTTTTACTCCCTAAAAATCAGTAAGATACACATATGCTTGAGAAAGTTAGCAAGCACAAAGTTTCCAATCTCCAAAGCCCACAAGCAAGTGTTTGCTGTGGGTTTTTTTATGGTGCAAAGCAAGGAGGTGATGATGGCATTTGAGCGGTTGGATTTATCGCAGTTGCCAATCCCAAAAGTGCTGAAATCGTTAGACTTCGAGCAGCACTTGGAAGCATTAAAGCAGGCATTACTTAACCAGGATGACACACTTCAAGAAGCATTAAACTTGGAAAGTGAACCTCTAACTAAACTGCTAGAAGTCATGGCATATCAAGAACTGACTCAGCAGAGTATGTTAAACGATGCCATCGAAGCGAATTTGCTAGCAAGTGCTTCAGGGAGTGATTTAGACGCAATTGCTGCGAGGTTTAACGTTGCAAGGCTTGGGAGTGAGGATGACGAGCGACTAAGAGCAAGAACGCAACTGGCGTTTGATGGACTAAATACCGCAGGGAGTGCGGCTTCTTATCGCTTTCATGCACTGTCGGTGAGTAATGAGATTTGCGATGTGCAAGTACACAGCCCAAGGCCATGTGAAATTGTACTCACTGCGTTGAGTCGAACGGGTAAAGGTACACTGAGCACTGGTTTGCTCAATGCATTACACGCAGCTTTTACGCCAGAGTCTAGCTTACACGCTGAGGTTTCGAAAATAAGGCCTCTTGGGGATAGAGTGATGATCAACCAGCCACAAGTGGTCACATTTAACATTAATGCTGAACTTGAGATTTTACCTGGTCCATCACCTGAAGTAATAGTCGCCCATGCTAAGGCGGCACTTACAAGTTACCTTGACGAGCGAAAACAGCTGGGTAGACAAATTACCCGAGCGGGGATCAGCAATGCCTTGTTTCTTACCGGTGTCGAAAACATCCAGTTACGCTCGCCAAGCGTAGACATTTCGCCTGCAACCACCGCAGTCGCTTGCTGCGAACAGGTGGTGCTGGAGGCTAAGGTCAGGGGTCAGGATGACTAAACTTTTACCCCATAATGCATCAACCTTAGAGCAGTGGTTAGCTGCGCTGCAAACAAAACCACGAACTGTTCGAGCGAGTTTGCTTAGTGCTTTACAGCTGGAACACCGCAGTGATGATGCATTAATTGAAATAGCCCGCTACCTTGGGCTAACAGATTTCAGCGGCGTTGACTTACGTAATGTAATTAGGCGTTTATCGAGTACTAAACTACTGCCAGTTATTTGGTCACAGGACTTGTTCCCAAGAGCGGCAATGGAGCAGCTGGCAGACAGTGTTCAGCTAACTGGTCTAGCACGTGATGATCATAAAGCGCGGACACAATTACGTGATGCTTGCATCCTGAACGATACGCGTCTGCTTTTAACGAGCCTGTGGCAGCCGGAGTTATGTCCTGAACCCTTACTCCCTTTTTTGGCATGGAATTTTTCGGTCGATGAGTGGGATGAACACTGGTCTGTGGAGATCAAACGTCAAGTAGTCACCGATGCTTTCACTGTGCACCAGTATAAAGGAACGCCGTTTGCGCTGCAAAAAGCGCTCGACAGCCTAAACATTGAAACCGAGATCAAGGAGTGGTGGCAGGCCGAGGGACTACCTGGGACGGTGCAAGTTTGGGCGCTTATTAATCAGAATTTGGACGACCGACAACAGGGATTGTTGACCTCCCACATGCTTAAACGCATTCGCCGTGTGATCAATGCCGTCAAGCGAGGCGCTATTCATATTGATTTACAGCTTGGAATTTTACTGCAAGAGCGACTTGGCGCTAGTGGTTTTGGTAAAGCACCTATCAACTTACGTCATACCCATGCCGCGAGCTTAGGGGTAAAGCCAGAGCAAGGAGCCGCGGCGTTAGGGGCAAGAGGACATGTTAATCATTATGGGTATCAAGTACTTGACGCTAAAGGGGTAGGAGTTGTGCCTGACGAATCGCAGGCAATACTCGGTGGTACTGCCATCGCTGAGCGGCTTAATGTACATATACATCACGGTCAAGGTAGGGGAGTTAAGCCTAACCAGCTGATGCAAGGTATGACTGTAACCAACACCATGCAGCGGCTTCAATATCAACATTATCAATTACAAGGAGCGACGTAATGTCTGCATTAACGTTGCAATTTACCCATGCAGGACTTGATGCCTTACTCAGTGCTCAAGCTCGCGGGTTTAAAGGGCAAATCAGTCATATGGCGTTTGGTGATGCAGCTTACACGCCATCGCAAAATCAAACTGAGCTACGTAGCCTCAAAGAGCGTGTCGCGATCGCCGACAGCGATTATCAAGATGGTGAGAGTACCAGTCTTAAAATTGCCGGCAAATTCGATGCGCCACTGGAATATGCCATCAGAGAAATTGGTGTTTATTTAGATAGCGGCGAAGTTGATGCAAGTGGTGAGCCTGAGCTGATTTTGCTGGGGGTTTACTCAAAAGCCAATACCACGCTTGGCTACCGCACACCGGATGTCAAAGTACTACAGTGGTTAACGTTAAGTTTGGCACAACTGCCTAGTGAGAGTATCGAGGTAAAGCTAGGGGTCGACAACCTCAATCTGATTGTTGACAAGGAGCTTGCCGAAATAACGCTTACTCAGCTAGACACCATGCATCGGCAAGTAAAGCAAATTTTTCGGTCGCAGCAACAGCAGAGTGAGCTTGATAAGTTAAGGCGTACTTTGACTAACTTAGCACAGAATATGCCGACGTAAATGATTTACAGGAAAGGCAAATTCATGAAGAGAGTAGATCAATCTTAAGCATTTATAAGGAAACACTATGTCAAATGACAATTTAACCATGACGGAGCGCCTGAGCCAGGTTGCCACACGTGCCAATGCACTGTGCCAAACTGTTGAAGATCAGGTTGGCGTTATTCAAAGTACATTATCGGAAACGGTGGCTGATGTTAAAAGCCAAACTTCTCAAGCTATTAGCACTGCACAGGTACAGTTTTCTGAATTTAGAGAAAACGCTGATGATAGATTTAGTAAGCGTCTCGAAGGCGACTCATCGAAAGAAATCATTGATCTCGAACATTTAGATGAAAATACTTTTTATGCGCTTAGCTTTTACTACCCGAAAATGCTTGATGTGCGTTTAGAAAGGTACGTTCATTTAGGTGGGGACAGGAAAGGTTTACTGGAGTTCCAGGTGCAGCTTCAGAATTGGTCTAGTGGTGGAGACTTCCATTTTGCGATTCAAAAAGCACATGCATATTCTGTTCAGCCGTTTGTTGCAAAAGTGTTGGCAGCATCGACACCCTATACATCTTCTATTTGGCTGAGAGGCGGTTTTTCATACCTCCTTTATACTTCTGGTAGGTACTCTAAGCGCTCAATAATCGAAGCTGAAACGCAAGTTGTTGAAAAAATTGGTGACACCGATTATTACTTACCACCAGTAGCTGAAGTGCATAGCAGCGTAGTCCCAAACAGATATATTCGAGGAAACTAATTATGGAAAATGTACTTTTCATGGAAAAACAATGGAACGAGATCAGAAATATTCGAAATCGACTATTGGTTGAAACAGATTGGACACAAGTGGATGACGCTCCAATCAGTGACAGTAAAAAAACCGAATTCAAGGCTTATCGAACACAATTAAGGGATTTGCCTAACCAATTTGAATCACCGGATCAAGTCGTTTGGCCGACAAAACCTGTACACTAAAACCTCTAACCTTCTTTCGGGCGTTTCGTCCATCTTCGGCTATTTAATCTAGCCAATTTATAATTTGAGAGCACAACTATGCATCGACAAACCTTGATAGCTAAGGTGTTGACGTGTCTGAGTACCGGCTTGTCTGAACTTGCGCAAGTAGATTTACTAAAAGCAAGTCAGCCACAACCGGACTTAACAGAGCGTGCACAGCTTACCCTTACTCCAATTGCTGAGCGACAAGCCAGTGAACTGCAAGCAAAAGGCGCCGACAAAGGCGTAACTTATGGGCCTGCGTACAACAAGAACCTGAGCCCGAATGCACTCGACAGACGAGTGATGACATTGCAGCTTGAGCTGGCGCTGGAAGAGGCCGACACCTCGGCGCTGATGGCGCGGTTGGATAACTTGGTCAGTGCCGCTGAAGCTTCGATTATAAAGGACGAAACGCCCACCCCTTGGCAACATTGTATTTTTGACAAAGTCAGCATCAGCTACAGCGATCAAGTGAGCTCAATGCTCGCTAAAGCGACGTTGACTTGGCTTTTTTATTATCAAGTGGCGTACCCCGAGGAACCAGGTATTGAGGTCAAAGAGGTTTACCTTGGTCCGCATGGCGGTGAGCACCGCTTGATTGCTAAAGTGCCAGAAGGAGAGGTGACACCATGATGGTCAATCAACACTTTTCGGGCTTAGCTGTGTCTGACTTACAGCAACGTTTCAGTAAACTGATCAGCTTGGGTACCGTGCATGAAATAGACTACGAAACGGCGACCGTAAAAGTCAAAATGGGAGACTGGATCACGGCCAAGTTACCTTGGTTAACGGCGCAAGCCGCTCAGGATATGACTTGGCAAGCGCCAGAAATTGGTGAGCAGGTAGTGGTGCTATCTCCCTGTGGCGACACCGCACAAGGCATTGTTCTGGGTAGTTTATACTCAAATTCAAAACCGCATCACCATCAAGATCATGTACTTGGTGGAGGTGAAGCTTATGGGCAGGTGTCTGATAAAGAAGCGGTGAGTCGCACTAAATACAAAGATGGTGCGATGGTGGAGTACGACCGCGAGCAACATATTTACCATTTGTACGTTCCGAACGCCAGTGGTAACGAAGTGGCACAAATCAAAGTGCATTCGGCGCGAGACATTCACATTGAATGTGGCAATGATGCCACGGTAATTGTTGGTAATGACGCTAAGGTGCAAGTTGCAAACAACTTAACGGCTCAAATTGGCAATGATGCGATGGTAAATGCAGACAACAACATCAATGTTACAGCGGCAAAAGCGCTGTCGCTAGAAGGCGATAATATTAAAATGCGCTCGACCTCTGGCAACATTGAAATTGCTGCTAGTGCCACATTAAAGCTCAATGGTGCGAATATTAGTGCTCAGGAGTAAACGTGTATGCCTGTAATATCAGTAGATGGTGACATCACCAATGTTCATGGCCAGTTTGTACCTGGGACAGCCAGCGCAACGCAGTCTAGCTTTACCATTGCAGGGAAGCCAGCGCTTAGAATGGGTGACCCCATTAGCACTCATCTTTTTTCGCCAGATCCAAAGGTTCAGCATGCAGGAGCCACCATTGCAGCAGGGGCTGGCAGTTTTACAATTGCAGGTAAAGCGGTTGCCAGAATAGGCGATGCGACTAGTTGCGGCGGTAAACTCGCTGTAGCAGGGGTTGCTTCATTTACCGTAGGAGGGTAACTCAGCATGATAGGAATGAATGCCAAAACGGGTAAGCCGCTCGGTGGCGTCGAGCATCTCAAGCAAAGTATTCGAGACATAGTCACCACACCGCTTGGCAGTCGCGTGATGCGACGCGATTACGGCTGTGGTTTGTATGAGCTTGTAGATAGACCGTTTTCTCATTCGCTAGTGGGAGACATCACCATGACCATAGCCAATGCGCTTGAAAAATGGGAGCCGCGCTTTCAACTTGACGGTGTGGCCGTTCACCCCGCAGGGGAAGGCAAGTTGTCTATCGAAATTAACGGGTTGTATTTAATCAACGGGGAGCCCGTCACCATCGAAGGGATCCAACTCTAAGTTATTTTAATCTGCCTTATTTATAAGGTACTCACTTTTGAAGTTATTAGGGCCATACAAGGCAACTTGTATGGCCTTTTTTATTCTCTAACTGACATGTCTTTAAAGGAGATAACTATGTCAAAATTTCTACACGGTGTAGAAGTCATTGAGGCGCAATCCGGTACGCGTCCAATCAAAACAGTAAAAAGCTCAGTAATTGGCGTAATTGGTACTGCACCAAGCGCAGATCCAGACAAGTTTCCACTGAACACCCCTGTGTTGGTTGCTGGCAAACGTGCTGAAGCTGCACCACTAGGCACAGAAGGAACACTACCTATTGCAATGGACGGTATTTTCGACCAAGCCGGCGCTGTTGTGGTCGTGGTTCGTGTAGAGGGCGCTGATGATGCGGCAATCATGTCAAACATGGTTGGCGGTGTTGCGGCAGATGGTTCTTATGAAGGTGTCCAAGCCTTCCTCGGTGCTGAATCTGTGTTAGGCGTCACGCCACGTATTCTAGTGGCCCCTGGTTATGCTCATCAACGTCCTGAGGGTAATGCAAACCCAGTTATTACAGAGCTTGTGAATGTGGCTGAGCGCCTTCGCGCAGTGATCATTGCTGATGGTCCAAATACAAACGACGAAGAAGCAAAAACATATCGCGCTGACTTCGGCTCGCGTCGTGTTTATGTTGTTGACCCTCATGTCAAAGTATTCCGCGATGGTAAAACAGAAGTTGAACCGGCGAGTGCACGAGTGGCGGGTATGATCGCTAAGTCTGATAACGACCGTGGTTTTTGGTGGAGTCCAAGTAATACCAATATGAATGGTATTGTGGCAACCGCACGTCCTATCGACTTCCAACTTGGCGATGCTAACGCACGTGCGAACATGCTGAACGAAAAAGAAGTTTCGACCATTATTCGCCAAAATGGCTTCAAGTTATGGGGTAACCGCACCTGTTCAGACGACCCGAAATGGGCATTCCTGTCAGTGGTTCGTACCGCAGATATGATCAACGACTCGTTGCTTCGTGCGCACATGTGGGCTGTAGACCGCAATATCACTAAAACTTACATCGAAGATGTAACACAAAGTGTGCAGTCGTATCTCGACAGTCTTAAAGCACAAGGTGCAATTCTAGGTGGTCAAATTTGGGCTGACGAAGAGTTAAACACACCGGCAAATATCCAAGCAGGTAAAGTTTACTTTAGCTTCGACTTCACGCCGCCAACACCGGCTGAGCACATTACCTTCAAGAGCATTCTAACTAACAACTACCTAGAGGAAATCGTATAATGGCAATCTCTCCAAAAATTCTTAAAAAATTCAAGCTGTTTGTAGACGGTAAAGGCTATCTAGGTATTGCCGATGAAATCCAGCTACCAAAAGTCACGGTAAAAACTCGCGAAGTCACATCGGGTTTCCAAGCTCCAGTTGAGCTTGATGTTGGTCAGCTTGAAAAGCTGGAAGGCACAATCACGTTACTTGAATATAACGCCGACATGATGAAGCTTCTTGGCGATTGGAGCGGTGCAACCACGCCATTGACGGCTCGTGGCGCAATCCAAGCGCAAGGCGAAGCACCTGTGCCTGTAGTGGTAACGCTTGAAGGTTTCTTCAAAGAAGTGGATATGGGCAGCTGGAAAGATGGTGAAGAAGCCAAACTTACCCTGCAATATGCAATTCAGAAGTACAAGCTACAAATCGGTCAAGATGTGATCTACGAAATTGACCTATACAACGACGTTCGTACCGTTAACGGTAAGGACCAAATGGCAGCACTTCGCGCAGCAATCGGAGCTTAATCCATGAAAGAAATCATTACCTTAGCATTCCCAATTACGGTCGATGGGCATGAGTATGCAGAACTGACAATGAGACGACCAAAAGTACGCGATCGGTTAATGGTGGATAGAGCGGATATCAGCGAATCGGAAAGCGAAATCCGTTATTTCTCGCACTTATGCGAAGTCTCTCCAGATATCATCGAAGAGCTTGATTGGAGTGATTTTGTCAAGCTGCGAGAAACGCTCCAAGCTTTTCTCGTGTCCCGCCAAAGCGCTTAAAAGCCATGGTCATAGCCCTAGCTAAATATACCGGCTGGGGCTTGGCCGAACTCAACGCGCTGACAGAAGACGAACTGATCGAGTGGTTCGAAGCAGCGCTTGATTACAAACAGGCGACAGAAGCGGGTTAACCGATGACTACACTGGCCTCTTAATTACATTAGAGGCCAATCTCCCTACTTTTAGACGCTTTAGCTTAGGTAGCGAACACACTATCTAAGCTAAAGCGTTTCACTTTTCTTTACTTTCCTCAGGTAACGCCATGACAAAGAAACACAAACCAGCGCGTTCGCGAGAGGCGAACAAGGTCAAAAATAAGTTGCCGCAGGTAACTGCACTTGCTAACCAAGTCGCGCACTTAGGTAGCATAGTTGCCAAATTGAATGACAATAGTGCGACAGCAACCGGTGAGCAGATCCAGCAATTAATTTCCATCATGACTCAGCTAAATGCCAGTGCGCTCCTTGCACCAGAAGTACCTTTAGCGATGCCGCAGTTCGAAACCCCAGTAATGCGTGAAGCCACAACGCCCAGCGAACCGTTGGTTGAGCAAGTGGATCAAGTGATGTTGGCACTGCCTGATTCATTGCAGCATGCCATTGATGGGTTATCTGAGCGAGTCGCAGGACTAGATTTTAGTGCTGCAACGCAAACCGTTGACGTTGAACTTGCGGCTTTGAATGAGCAAATCCCTACACTCTTTAATGCCATTTCGGTTGCGCCAGCAGTGACCGCTGTGGCCAACGCATCAAAGCAAAACCAGTCTTTTCACGACGCTCAGCAGCAATTTTGCTTAGATACGGATGCGCTGGTTCAATCACTCCCTGAGTTGGCTGCAAGTATCGACCTTGGTGCCGTACCAACACAGTTACTTGAGACCAGCAAAACGCTAAGCAATATTCAAGTAGGCAAAGTACTTGAGGGCGATCTCACTTCGCTAACCGAAGCCGCGCCTGAATTATTGACTCAATTTGGTTTTGAAGATGCAGCGAAGGTAGTCACCCAGTTTGCTCCAGTTGTGGCACAACTGGATTTACCGGGGCTTATTGAAGGCGACTTGAGCAGTGTCCAGCAAGCACTACCGAGCTTACTGGATGCAGTGGATTTAACATCGTTAAACCAGACACTCGCTCAAGAAATACCAGCATTAGCACAGCTGGATCTGGCAGGGCTTGCGCAAGGAGAGCTGGGGTCTCTGGTTACGACATTACCTGATCTGCTTGGTGCAGCGGGACTTGACAGCGCAGCAAAGGCGGTTTCTGCAGCATTGCCAGCATTACAGCAGCTTGACCTGGGCGCAATTGCTGATGGTGATGTGCAATCGCTACTGCAAAACGCACCAGCGTTACTAGATGCGTTTGATATGCAAGGAGCATCGCAAGCACTAGGTGCGGCATTGCCAATTGCAGAAAAGCTCGACTTTAAAGGCTTGATGAATGGCGAGCTTGGCAGTTTAGTTGATGCCGCACCTGAAGTATTGAGAGCTTTTGAGCTTGGCGATGCTGCGGATAAATTACAGGCGGCAGTGCCTGGTTTAAAACAACTTAATTTAAAACAAATTGCCAGCGGTGATGTGTCGAGTTTAATGGCGGCAGGACCTTCGTTATTGCAAGCATTTGAACTAGATGGGGCTGCTGGGGTGCTTGAAAACGCACTGCCAGCGTTGGAAAAACTGGATGTCGATGCGATTTTAGGTGGCGATATTCAGTCCTTGGTGAGTGCAGGTCCGCAATTGCTCAATGCTTTTGGATTGCAAGAAGCGGCCAACCTGTTAGAGCAACATGCTGATTTATTGTCGAATATCGATTTAAAAGGCGTACTTAATGGCGATTTATCTTCTCTTACCAACAGTTTGCCGGATCTATTTGGTGAATTCGGCTTAGACGGTATTAGCGATGATTTATCTGAATCGTTTGCTGAGTTAGAAAGTGAAGCCGAAGAGAAAAAGCCCAAGCGCAAAAAGGGGCGTAAAAAACGTGGTAGAAAGCGCACCAGGCAGACTCAGTCAACTTATCACAAAGACAAAAAAGCGTCGGCGACCCGTGAACAGAAGTTGCGTAGCCTCAACAAACGAAAAGCCAATAAACCTGCATTACAGTTGTTAGATGGAGGCAAAGCCCCCAACGTAAAAGCACAGTTAGAGAGCCAAACTACTCAACCAAAATCTAGGTCCAAAACCAAAAAAATCAAAGTTACGCCTGCTGCGAATGAAGCTAGCATGCAAAAGCTTGGTGGTTTTAGCCCTGCGAAAGACGGCAAACTTGGCAAGGTGTTTAAAGGGTCCAAGCGGCTACTTGGGCGTGCAGCCGCACCGCTCAGTGTGGCACTGGGCGCGTTTGATGCTGTGAGTGCGCTCACAGACGAAACATTAACTGCAAAACAAAAAACCACTCAGGTTGGCGCCGCAGCTGGCGGGGCTGGTGGCGCGCTGGCAGGTGCTGCTGCTGGCGCAGCAATCGGTTCGGTAGTGCCCGTTGTTGGCACCGCAATTGGTGGACTTGTAGGTGGCGCTCTAGGTGCCATGGGCGGCGAATCAATTGGTGGATGGCTTGGTGATAAGCTAGGAAGCGTATTTTCAAGTGATAGTGAAGATCCCTCGAGCGCTTCAGCAACAACTTCTGTTGGTGAACGAGTGCTTGATGGGGTGAGCAGCTTTGCCACTATGGGGCCACTCGGTGTGCTAGGTGGGTGGTTAGCTGATAAGGATGATAAACCTGCATCAGCAAAAAGCACTGCCACAGACCAAGCACTGCCGCCAGAGACCTCGACCAACAATACGGTGGTCGATTTTGTCAAAGGTAATGCGATCAACGAATTAAACTTGGCATCTGGTACGGCTGCTGCGTTCGCTTCACATCAAGGTATCACGAATAGCAGAGTTCATCATGTAAGCAAAGCGGGCGATATAGCGGGTCGTGCATTAAATGCACATACCGTCTGGGAAGCGTTAAATAATGATTCACTCTCGGTAAAAGAAAAGACCGGTGTGATCGGTAGCACGCTCGGCGGAATGTTCTCAGCTGACGTTGTGTCAGGAGCATTATCTAAGAGCAAAAATCCGTATGTGAAAATGGCCGCGCCTATGGCGGGTTATCTCACCAATAACTTTGTTAGTGAGCGCATAAAGGGGTGGTTTAGTGAAGGTAAAGGACGTCAAACTGAACCAGCTAAGATGCCAGAACCAACTAGCTTAATCCATCGTAATACGACCACCCCAGCTGAGTCCTATTCAGCCTCAACAACGCGCTCTGAAGCGGGAGCTGTGACGGTTAACGCCAATATCACTGTGCATGCTAAGGATGGCCAACAAGCACATGAAGTGGCTCAGCAAGTTAAGCAGATTTTAGAGCAACAACAGCAGCAGGCCGAACAAGCGCTAAGTGCACGTTATTACAACCAAGTAGCATAAAACGACAGAGGGCCAAATGAGTAAAGTAAATCACGCTAAGCATATGATGCAGCTTGGAGATTATAAGTTTTCGGTAAGTACCGCTGCGTTCAATAAACTCCAATATGATGCGCAATATCGCTGGCAAACTCACGACTCTCAGACGGATAAAAACTCTCCACCGATGCAGTTTATCGGTGTCGGGGAGCAGTCTTTGAGCATTGAGGGGGTAATATTTCCACAGATTGTAGATAACGGACTAAAGCAGCTCGATATGATGCGTAAGGAAGCCGAGAAAGGTGAGCCGATGACGCTCGGATATGTTGAAGAAAGTGGAAAATCTAGCCCGAGTGTAGGACGGGTCATGGGTAAATGGGTGATCAAGCGGATCAGCGAAACTCGAACCCTATTTTTTAACGATGGGATCCCAAGAGAAATACAGTTTTCAATGGAACTCTGCCGCTATCAAATCGGGTAACCGATAAGGAGTCAAAATGAGTAAAGGGGTTACGTATATTACACGAGATGGAGACTGTCTCGACCTCATTTGTTTTAAACACTATGGGCGCAGCAGCGGTATGGTAGAAAAGGTACTTGAGGCCAATCATGGATTGGCCGAGTTAGGTCCTGTGTACCCCGAACAAGTCAGTATTTTCTTACCTGAAATCGCCAAACCTACGGTGTCGAATGTGATTAATATTTGGGACTAATATGGACTTACAACCACATTATTCTATCAAGGCGAACGGTAATGAAGTATCAAAAACCCTCAAAAACCGCCTGGTGGAAGTCAGTGTAACTACGCGTACTGGGCTGGCGAGTGATACTTGTTATGTCCGTTTTGATAATTTAGCGGATGCGCCTATTGCCTTACCTGCACCTGACGATAAGCTAGAAATTGCAATGGGCTACAAAGAAGGCACAAAAGATCAAAGTGCACCATCGACCAAATTGGGGCTCTTTGAAGTTGGTGCCTATGAACTGACGGGGCCAAACCGATCATTGACTTTATTCGGCAATAAAGTGTTGTGGGATAAGGATTTTAAGGCGTTAAAAGTCCGCTCATGGCCTCCCGAGGGCAAAGATGAACCGTTGAAATTAGATAAGCTTATCAAAGAGATTGCTGGAGAATATGGCTTGCAGGCAAAAATCGGAGAGGCATTTTCAGGCCTCGAGATCCCACATATAGAACAAAGCGAAAGCGATATGCAATTGCTGAGTAAACTTGCTGTACAGTTTGATGCCATTATGAAAATTGTTGATGACAAGCTTATTTTTATGGCTAAAGGCACGGGCAAATCGCTTACTGGTAAAGCGTTACCCAGTGCAGCGCTTGGCAAGGCTCAGATAACAGCATGGCGGTTGAATGCGGATCACAATAAGCTGATAAAAGCAGTTAACGCCTATTTTTATGATAAGACGCTGGCGCAAAAAACACAGGTGAGTGTTGGCGGTGGCTCACCACAAACGACACTTTCTTATGTTTATTATGATGAAGCTCAAGCTAAAGCTGCTGCAAAGTCGATGTTGCAACGGCTCGGTCGCGCGCATCATGAGCTGCATCTGTCGGTTGTTGGCGATCCTGCTCTAGTTGCCGGCGGTGTCGTCACGCTTGAGGAAGTGGATGAAAACCTCAATGGGGATTGGTTTATTACTGAAGTAAAGCACATCATCAACCATGCTGGTTTTAAAAGCCACCTAATTTGCGAAGCCTTAAATTAGTCAATCGAATATAGAAGCTCAGATCAAAAAAACAGAACAGCGACCTTTAATACCGCTTGGGTATTTTGGGATTGCTGTTCCGTGACGGGTTTTGATGCTTGTCCATGTTTGGTGCAGGTTCGATTAAGTCTGAATAGTCAAACCTAACCCCTTTTAACTAATCCATTAAGACCGCAGCCAGAGCCAGGTTGCGGCTTTCCCGCCTTTATGATTTTCCTTTCTCCTTGTGTCCCGCACAGGGTGTATTTTTATCTCACCGTTCATGAGTGAGATATCTCCCTTTCTCCATGTGGGCCATCCTCATTTTGAGGCTCTGGCCTCTTTCCTTGTGTAATCTAATGTAATGGTGCTTAGTACAATTTACTTCTACACTCAGTGATGCTTCTAGCACTTAAATACCAGCAAAAAGGATTACAACATGTCGCACCACTGCAATCACAACCCCATTGTTTCTGCCGCTATTTATCCACCTATAGGTGTGATGCGTGTCGGTAACAGCCCAGAAGAATTTTTTATTGGCCCAGAGGTCGATACTGCCATTCCAAGAGACACCAATTTCTATCGCGATAAAACCGGCGCACTCAAGCGCCAAGCAGCCCGTTTTCGCATTTATGGTCTAGATGCTCAGGGAAATATTGTTAAAGAGCTACTTTGCGATGACAGTACGGCTATTACGTGGCGCGCTCGTCTGGCCAATCAAAAATCATCATGGTATGAGTTTCAGCTAGCACTGGATATTCCCGAAGCCCTTGAAGCTCCACCTAGTTTGCTACGCAACCTCAATGTAAAAGACCGTCAGTCGCTATTAATTGACGGTGGTGAGCAACAGATCAGCGGGACCAACTCTGGATGTGGTTGCAGTCGTTTTGAAGGTTATTTTGCCGATACAAAAGTTTACCTCGGTGAGATGCGTACTGACGAAAAAGGACGGCTAATCATGCTTGGAGGGCGTGGGGTGTCTGAAAACCCGCAAGGTCAAGAAGCGGTTACGTTTGGCAATAATGAAGGCTGGTATGATGATACATCGGACGGCCCGATAACGGCTGAGGTTACTTATCAGGGCAAATCACTAGAAGTAAAACCAGCTTGGGTTATTTGTGCGCCACCAGATTATGCACCGATGCAAAAATCTCCTCGTACTATGTGGGATTTAATGCGCCAAGTGGCTGTGGATGCCAAAATGCTCCCAGCACCAAGTGGTAAACCTTCGTTTAGTAAAGATATTTTGCCCATTTTTCAAAGGCTGACCAACTTACAGTGGGTAAATGCTGGGTTTGCTGCTGGGTTCGGTTGGAATAGTCCATTCGATTTTACCTCAGAGGCCTGGATCAGCCGTTTAAACGATAATTCTGACACTTGGCGCGAGGCTAGGCGTAACCTATTCAACAATTTTAGACAAATCGAAAAAGTAACCAGCGAAGACAAAAAGCATAGTTGGGATCCAAAGTTTGCCGCAGCAGCACCACAGCTTTGGCCTTGGTTATATGGTGATGCCATGAGTGTTGAAGCAGACGATTCGCCGAGGCAGTTTGTAACGCTAACAGAGATCCAGCTACATATGTTACAACAGTGGTCGAACGGTGAGTTTGAGTCTGATTATGACCCAAAAAGTCGAGCGCCAACTAATATTGACGAACTCCCGGTTGCTGAGCAGCCTGATATGCTGACAAAAGCGGCAATGGAATTTTGTTTAGCGGATGCTTTTCACCCTGGCTGTGAAATGACATGGCCAATGCGCACCGCGGGCATGTATAGCGAAGCATTTAGGCTCAAGCATGCACAAGATACAGCCCCAACTCATGGCACCAATTATGGCGTTGAAATGACGCCCGAAATAGCATTGCACTCAAGCGGTCCACTACTCACAGGACAGGTTGCAGGGGGAATTACTCGCTGGATGGCTATTCCATGGCAAACCGATACAGCCAGTTGTCGAGACGGCTATAATCAAGCCTATGACCCGTACCTCCCCACTTTTTGGCCTGCGCGTGTACCAAATAACATGTTGAATGAGCGCAATTATCAAACTGTGGTCGATGAGAGTCAGCCATTTGATACCCGTCAGAGCGCATTTAACGACCGTGAACTGTGGCTAAATGATTTACCGATACCTACAGATACCGCACCTGCGGATCTTTACCAAGCGCAAATTAACAGCATGGTTAGGCATTTTGCAGATCTCGCGGTGGTACTACCAAAAACAGAACCTGGCGTAACGGGCTTTCCTACCACCATGCAAGTGGGCCTAACACCTGAAAAGCCAGCGCTAAAAGCTGAGAAAATGATGATAATGAACACCCAAGGCATGGGTGACCGTCGTCCTGACTTATCACAAACCGACAAAGCACATCGTCGTAGTCGTAAGTCTTAATGGTTGCTATGACTGAAAGGAAATCGGATATCGTCATTGTAGGTGCAGGCATTGCTGGATGCATTGCCGCACTTGCCCTATGTCGTCATTATGACGTTGTTGTGGTGGATAAACTTGCTAAGGCAAAAAGCAAAGTTGGCGAGTGTCTGCCACCTGCTGCGTCTAGAATTCTCAAAAAACTTGATTTACTGCACTTGTTACAAAGCCCTGAGCATTTAACTTGCCATGGAATGGTGTCATTTTGGGGGAGTGAAACCCCTACGATAGTTGATAATGTGAAAAACCCCGATGGCCTGGGTTGGCATCTACATCGGCAGCATTTTGAACAGCAACTACGTGACGAGTTAGTGCTACGCGGTGTGACGCTGTTATCATCGGCGAAACTTACGAATATAGTGCAAGCAGGGTCAACTTGGCAGCTGCAAGTCGAAGGGAAGGGGACTGTCACTTCTATTACATCATCGTTACTCATTGATGCGACAGGTCGTGCGAGCCATCTAGCTCGTCAATTGGGGGCTAAACTACAACAATTTGATAAGCAGATGGCGCTTTGGTTAACAGCTGAAGTGGCTACTACAAAGCAATTTGCCGTGATAAGCGATGAAGAAAACGGTTGGTGGTATAGCGCCCCAAGTGCGGCATGTTTGCGGCACAATCAGTGCATGCAGCCCCGAGTATTCTCATGGCAGGCAAGTGCTGAGGTAATCAAAAAAAGCAAGATAACCACAGCTCAACATTTTCTATCTGCGGTCAGGCAGGTTAGAGGATTTAATACCTTGGTAGAATTAGTAGCGTTACCATCAGCACAGCTACAGCCGATGGTAAGTGCTAATTCTGCACGTTTGGATCGTTGTGCCGGACAAGGTTGGTACGCTGTTGGTGATGCCAGTATGAGTTTTGACCCATTATCCTCTCAAGGCATGTTACACGCCATGACCAGTAGTATGCAGCTTGCTGATATGTTGCTTTTACACTCGATAGACTACAAGCATGGTGCAAAGCTGTATCAGTCTCAAATGGATAGGGTATGGATGCACTATTTAGCACATAGGCAGCATTTTTATGAGGGCTCAAAACTAATCAACCTGAACTCGGGATAACAACTTGCTCACGACCTGTTGTTATCCCGATTTTAGGTTTATCAGTTAGTTGTTGTTGGTTATCGCTGTGATGTTGAAAAAATTAGCAGGGATGGATATTTACGCTACTGTTAATAATAGAATCAACAAGCCGCATCCGGTTTTGGGAGCCCAATGTCTATTCAGCAAGAAAACATTGAAGAAACACTCTTTTTCAGCCAACTACTAAAGCAAACATCTGCAATAGAACTGCTAAAACAAGTATTGATGCATTCTCATCATGCGGTAGTGATCACAGATGCAGATCGCGCCCATGGCTACCGAATTGTCTATGCCAATAACAAGTTTTGTACCCATACGGGTTATGAGTTGGCTGAGCTGGTGGGGAATTCACCGGCTATTTTACAAGGTCCAAAAAGTAATAAAAGGGTAATAGCTAAACTCAGTGATGCACTTGAACGCGATGGTTTTTTCTACGGTTCGTCCATTAACTATCGCAAAGATGGCAGCATGTACCCAGTAGAATGGAACATTTCTGCCATTCGCAACGAGCAAGGTATTGTTACGCATTACATTTCTATGCAAAAGGATTTGACCAACTTGCGAAGGCTTGCTGAGCAAATTCAAGAGTCGACAGAAGTATTTAAGAAGTTCTACTTTAAAGTGTCTCACAATCAAGCATTCGTTGACCCTGAAACTCGTCGTATGCGAAGTCGAGGAAAAATGACTTCTGAGGCAATCGAATTATTTGATGAAACACTCGAGGAGCTCAAGAAAAACGAAAAGCTACTCAATGGTAATTTGCGCTCCGATGAGGTGAATGAGCTATTCGATGATGCTTTCTTCGATATGGGGCCTGATGATCTTGGCGCTTTTGCAAGTAAGTTGCAAAAAGAGCCGGAATCGGCGGATGAGTTTTGGCAAGAATGTCCGATTGAAGGGGATGATGTTGCCTGTTTACTCGAAGCAATGGATGAAGTAGACGCCGAAGTGGGCCTGATCCAAGCGAACGGCTATTCACAGCAGCGCATTGAATTGATTGTTAAATTATATAAAGAGCTCGCCAATAGCTTGTATTTTTGTGTTGAGTTTAATGACGGTGCGTTATTGATTGATGAGGTAGCGGATTGTTTAACCAAGCATTTAGACGGCAAAGATATTCCAATCGAAATGTTGGCGATGTTTAATAAAGATCTTTTTGTGTGGATAAAAGAAGTGTTTGAGTCGAAGCAGTGCGAAAACATCTATAGCGGTGAAACCAATACGATTGCGGCTGGACGGCAGTTAATTGCGATGCTCAACATGCTGGAGTGAGCTGAGCATAAAAGTGGCGCAGAACAAGGTGGTGCTGAAGCTAGGTTTTTATAGGTGCTAGAGGAAGCTGTACATGAGCAATGGCACCTTGTTTATCTTTACGGTTTGTTAGGCTCAATGTGCCGCCGTGTTGTTCGATTATATTTTTGGCTAGGATCAAACCAACCCCCTTACCCGATGCTTTTGTTGTATAAAAAGGTACAAATAAGTTGTCGAGATTATTTATTCCATGTCCCTCATCAAGTACTTCAATAAAGGCAGACTTGCCGTTGTGATAGGCATTCACGTCAACGTTATGGCCATTGGCACTCGCTTCAAGGGCATTCTTGATTAAATTAACCAATGCTTGTTCGAGTAAGCTTTGATCTACCTGAATAACAAAGTCAGCTGTGGCTGCCAAGTTAACTTGACCGTCAAATAGCCCTACAAGTGGTTGTAATAGGTTCTGTATTGATGTGGTGTTAAGGTTAAGTTGGTGTTGTTTTGCAACGCTGGCATAGCGGTTGACGAACGACATCAAGCCATTACTTCTTTGCACAATAACCCCGAGCGCCTGTTCAAAGTCGGCTTGGTTTTCCTTTGTTGTTGGGATCTCTATTAAGGTTTGTGCAAGCGACTTAATCGGTGAAAGTGAGTTATGGATTTCATGGCTCAGCACGCGGATCATTTTTTGCCAAGCATCACGTTGTGCCTGACTAACCACCGCTTGTACGTCGGTCAGGATGACCAAATGTGCCTGCATACCCGCGATGGTCAGCTCGCTGAAGCGCAGCTGCCAATTTTCACTGAGCGTTGGGTGATTGAAATGCCAATGGCCATTTGCATACTCAAGGCTAAACTTATGTGCTTTGAGCAAGCGTTGACTTTGCCAAGGCTTTCCGGTCCAGTTTGAGAAGGCTTCGTTAGCGTGAACCAGTGCGGTATTGTTATCAAAGATAGCGATGGGGCTGGGTAATTGCTCAATAAGCCTAAATAATAAGATAGCTTGGTGGTCTCGCTCCGACTTAAATGATTGGAGTTGTTCGCACAGCTGCTGCGTTTCATGCTGTAGGCTGTGCAGTATGCCGGATTTATCGGCGCTATAAAAGCGTTGCCCATACTCTTCATTTTTAATCGCCTCTATGGTAGTTGAGAGGTGATAAAAGGGCTGTAGCAGATGCTGTTTAGCATGATATAACAGCAACGCAAATGGGCTCAACACCAACACAAAATAGGTGATATAGATCAGCTGTGAGGCATCAAGTAAAGCCAGAAAAGCACCGCTTAGTATGGTAAACAGCAACCAAATAGCCAGACAAAAAATCGACAAGGTTTGTTCGAAATTGGGTTTATTCACAGAAGGGCTCACCGAGTTTTAATCTCGAATTTATCGAGGCGACGATAGAGTGCACTTTTGCTGATCCCGAGCAGCGCCGCGGCTTCTTCGACATTTTCGTGGCATTGGGCTAATGCCATTTTTATTAATTTTTGCTCTGCTTGATCTAGTGTCATCATCTCAGGCTGCGCGGCTTGTGTTTTTGAGATGGTCTTTAGAGACAAGTCAGAATCACTGATTGCGTCGTTATCACAAAGTAACAAAGCGCGTTCCATCATATGGCTAAGTTCACGGATATTCCCTGGGAATGAATACGTTGTTAAGGTTGTCTGCGCCGTGTCACTAAGCGGTTTAGGGTCAAGCCCATAGGTGTTCGCGTGTTGCTGAATAAAAAAGTTGGCAAGTGGAATGATCTCATCGGGACGTTGCCTCAGTGGTGGGATCTCAAATTCCATTGTATTTAACCTAAAGTATAGGTCACTGCGAAATTGCCCCATTTGCAGCTGTAACTCGAGATCTGCGTTCGTGGCGCTGATGATCCTAGAGCTTGCAAGTTGTGTTTTGTTTGCTCCAACCGCTTCATATTCTCCCGTTTCTAGCACTCTTAAAAGCTTGGCTTGCTGTGGCTCGGTGAGCGTGCCTATTTCATCCAAAAATAAGGTTCCGTCCTCGGCCATTGAGAAGCGGCCTTGCCTATCTTGCTTGGCATCGGTAAAGGCACCTTTCACATGACCAAACATTTCACTTTCAAATAATGACTCAGGGATCGCAGCCATGTTAGTGCTGACAAATGAGCCTGTCAGGTTACTTTGCTGGTGGATATAATTGGCGATGTGTGACTTGCCAGTGCCATTTTCTCCTCTGAGTAAGATGTTGGCCTTGGTTTTAGCAACCCTATCAAGCTTGGTTTTTAATGCTGTCATGGCCGGGCTTAACCATAGTAGCTTTTCAGCGGTGTCTGTCGCTTTTACTTGAGACGAGGTGTTTGGTGGCACTGAGGAAGTCTGCGTTTTAGCCGCTATTTGCTTGAGCCCTAAATGCTTTTTTACCATCATGACCAAGTTGTGGTTGTCCCAAGGTTTGGCAAAAAAGTCTTTGGCGCCACGCTGCATGGCTTCAACGGCAAGTTCGACGCTAGACCAAGCCGTCATCGCAATAAAGACTGTGCTGCTTTGCGGGGTATATTTGCTTAAAAAACCGAGCCCTTCGTCACCTGAAGTGGTATCGAACTCATAATTCATATCGAGCAATACAATATCAATTTCGTGCTGATCAAGTTGTTCAGCCGCACCATGAAGGTTACTGCTCTGAAAAACAGTGAATCCGTGGTTTTTGAGTAAAAACTGTAAGCTAAGACGGATATCCGCCTTATCATCAACGATTAAAATGGAACCTTGCATAGTGTTTTATCGGCAAAGTGAGCGTGTTTCTACTGCACTTTGCCTATTACTTCCTGTTGTTATTATTCGTTTCTTAGTGCTTTTATAGGATCTTGGTTTATCACCTTTTGCACCGGTAAATAGCTTGCGGTTAACGCAATAACCATCATAACTGGGAGCGTGACAAACACCGCAAACCAGCTTACGGAGATAGCTTCTGTACTGGTTTTGGACAGTACTAGATAACCTAAGGCTACCAACACAGCGCTTACTCCAAGGCCAATTATCACAGGGGTGAGGCTTTGTTTGAGTACTTGTGTCACTAACTTGTTTGTATGTGCGCCCAAAGCCAAATGGATCCCAAGTTCATAGCGGCGCATTTGCACACTATAGTTGAGCACACCATAAATTCCCGCTCCGGCTAAGCTTAAGGTAAGGGCTAATAATGCCACAGTCAACATTGCTTGTAGCCAAGTCTGTCGTAGCCTTTGAGTAAGCATGGTTTCCACAGGTTCAAAAAAAGAAAAGTTAAGGCTAGGGTGAATAGCTTTGAGCGCATTGGTTAACTGTGCTTGGGACAGCGGTGAGCTGCCTTTGACAATAAACGCAGTGCTGCCCTCTGTAACTGGCAAATAGTAGCGCTCTAAGGTATAGCCACGATTGCCCGTTGGCACATAGATATCACTGACAACCCCAACCACTTTTCTTGGTACTTCTCGGTCTGCGTACAGGGTTTGCCCAATAGGGTTTTCCTCTTTAAACAGGCGTTTGGCCAGTGAAGCTGAGAGAATAATCTCGTTGTTGTCAGCGCCTGAAGTCGCAATGGGAGTAAATGCGCTTCCTTGCTGAAGCGGCAAGGAGAGGGCAGTGAAGCCATCTTCATCATAAAAGGACAGACTGACAATCCCAAGTAGCGTGATATTTTGGTCATACAAATAATTTTGCCACCCCATTTGTAGTGGTGACGTGTAACTTGCCGACGCTGAAGTGACGCTTGCTTGAGCCATTAGAACTTGCTTGATTTGCTTGCCGAGCTCAAAGCCGTCTATCTCAGAGGCACTGCCATCGACACGAACAAAATATAAATGTTCAGTATCGAAGCCGGTTGGGTGTGTCATTTGTGCGTAAGCGGGAACCAATTTGTTCGCAGCTAAAAACAGTAAAATACTGGCAAAGCACACTTGTAGTGCCACCAAAACGTGACGAGTGCGTTTGGAAATTTGCGCGCCTGTGCCTTTACCACTGCTGTGCAAGGCATCTGTTAATGCATGGTAATTGACCTGCTTGCTGGTAAACCAAGCGATAAGCAGCGCGATAATTAGGCTAAGTGCACAAGCAACCACTATGGTTGGCCAGTCTAATGTTAGTCCTTGCATGCGGCTAAATAGATAACTTAAGTCGTGTGCTAACCATACATTCAACCATTCAGCTAATAGCAATCCAACTATTGTAGCGGCACCGACCAAGAGCATACTCTCGCAAAACATACTAATAAAAATGTGGGTTGGCTTTGCACCGAGTGCAGCTTGGATAGCCATAGTGCGTTGCTTTTGCGCCGCTCTTGAGAGGAATAAATTGACCACATTGGTGAGTGCAATCAATACTAAAACAGCGGCAGAGAAGAGTAACGTAACAGCAAGCTCGTCCGTTTGGGCAATGATTTTGTCGCGCAGTGGTGTAAATCGAGCCCCAATTCGTGTGTTAGGAGCCACATTTTCTCGCGCTTGATATAAAGTATTAATTTGCTCGCCAAGGCTATGATTCACCTGATCTATATTGGCACCAGGCTTTAGCTTGGCAATGCCGTTAAATTGGCTACTAATGTTATTCCAGTGAGATGTAGTGGTGACAGGATCTGGAAAGCTACTAAACCCACTGACTGGAAATCCACCAAAAACTTCTGGGACTTCAAACGCTTCCCCTGTTACACCGACAATTTGATAGCGTGTTTGGTTGAGGGTGGTGTAACTGCCTATGACTTCAGTGTCTGCATTAAAATGCGTTATCCAAGATTGATAGCTCAATACCAAGACCTTTTGTTCATCGCTAACGCCTTCGTCTTGTTTTAGCGCTCTACCTAGATGTAGTGGTGTGCCTAGCAGCTCAAAAAACTCTGGGGTGACTCGCATAACATCAACGGTCGGCATCTCTTTTACATCCATCAACCTCGTTGAGGCCAAATGCATCATCGCCATTTTGTCGATAAATTGTTGGTCTTGATAAAGTTGAAACTGAGTAGAAAGTAGCTGAAAACCATACTGAGTTTCGCCATTAATAGTTTCACTTTGGTCTGTGACCCAAAGCTTGTCGGCATCTGGGTAAGGTAACGGTTGTGTGATCAACCTATGGTTGATATTAATGACTACAGTCAGTGCAGCTAGCGTCAACGCGAGCGTAACCAGCACAGTTAGGCTGAACCCTGGGAGCCTCCTAAGGTTTGAAAGTGCAAGCTTACATTCCTCTTTTATCATCCCACCATCTCCAAGTTCATTTCGTCTACCATTACCCCATCCAGTAAGAACAGTTTACGTTTTGCCATCTCTGCATATCTAGGGTCGTGAGTAACCATACACATGCTGGTGCCTTTGTCATTAAGGTCGCTGAGCATGCGCATTACGGCATCGCCATTTTTTGAATCTAAGTTACCGGTAGGTTCGTCAATGAGTAGAATATCTGGCTGATTGGCGAGCGCACGGGCGATGGCAATACGTTGCTGTTGTCCGCCAGAGAGCTGATTGGGTTTATGCTCAGTTCTGTGTGTCATCTGCACTAGGTCTAAACAAGCCATCACTTGCGCTTTTAGGGCCGAGCCTGTAAGGGGGGAGTCGCTGTACTTTATGGGTAAGGCAATGTTGTCAAATACGCTGAGCTCGTCAATAAGATTGAATGACTGAAACACAAAGCCAATATGCTTATTTCTTAATGTTGCTCTTTGATTAACATCGAGGTTGCTAACATCATTCCCTGCAATGGTGTAAGTACCAGTACTTGGGCTATCTAATAGTCCGAGAATATTCAACAGTGTTGACTTACCGCAGCCTGAAGGCCCTGAAATAGATAGATACTCTCCTTCATTCACTGTTAGGTTTACCCCGCGCAAAGCCTGTGTTTCCATGCCGCCAAGCACAAACTTCTTAGTGATGTTTTTAAGTTCAATAACGTGTTTATTATTCATTGTTTTTCCTTTATTTACTCAAAGTCACTACGGGGGCATTTGCATAGCTTGCCATATCCGACAAAATAAACTGCTGAGCAATGGCTGCGCCGTCTAACAGTTGGATATGTTGCGCTGTTTCTGCGCCATAGTGTACTTGAATTGCATGAGCTTGTTGGTTTTCTTTGTCAACACGATACAAGGTCGCGTTACTAAAGGGCTTAGCTCCGACTGGTTTATCAATAAACAAGGCCGATTTGAGCGTGTCTATCGCTACTTTTCCTTCAATGTTGAGCTCTGGACGGGCGCTTGAAGGCAAGTTTGTAGGCAAGGTTACTTCAACTTCAATATTGCCATTTTGGACCATAGGATTAATGCGCGATACTTGACCTGTAATTAAATCGCTACGGGTGTTGATGCTAACTTGCTGATGTAACTTTATTTGCTGAGCATAAGCTTGCGGGATCTGTAACTGGGCATATAAATCTATGGTACTACCGACCAACACTAGTTGGGTGCCAAGAGACACGCTTTGCCCAAGCTCAACATGAAGTTGTTGTAGTACTCCTTTGATACCAGCCCGAACAGTGAGCTTATTTACCCTGTCTTGCACCAACAAAAATGCTTCGTTACTGGCATCAATATTTGATTGCGCAAGCTGCAAATTAGCTTTGTGTAAGGTTTCTAATTGTGAGAGCCGCTGTTGCTCAATATCAATGCGGCGTTTGAGTTGCCGGTGGGTAAGTACCGCGCGTTGATAGTCAAGCTTAGAAACCACGCCATCTTCGACCAGCTCACCTTGAGCGGTTACTTCCAGCTCAGCGCTTTCTAACTCTGATCTTAGAATTTCTAAGTCAGCCTGATGAGAGAGCCGTTCTCGTTGTTGATTAATATCGAGCTGCAAGTACCGCTCCTGTGACTGAGCCAGACTACGTTTGGCATCTTTTAACGACTGTGCCAAATTGACATCTTGTAACTTCATTATGATGCTTTCTGGCGTCACCTCGGCCCCAGGGCGTAATAAGATCTCTTCGACTGTGGCATCGCTTGCGGCACTGATCAGGCGCGGCTTTTTCGATTTAAGCTGACCATATCCAGATACACTGACCTCTAAATCCCCTTGCTGGACTTCTGCAATCCATGTTTTCGCTATGGGTAATGATGCCTGCGCTGAGGGCTGTATTAGCAGCCATATAATAAATACGGCGAAAACGGTTCCGCCAACAGCCCACAACCAGTTAACCTTATTGCGCTTTTTATGTTCGACTTGTATATCCATGTTGATGTCTCTGTTGGAATGAAGGTTGTTATTACTTTGTTGATAACAAGTCGTATGCCAAAAATTAATTATTTGAAATTATTGTGTTTTTTGTTTTTTACTTGCTGGGGATGGCGTGTTTTTTGCGGTTTCGAAAATAAAAATTGTGATATTGGGAAAGGATGAAATCACCTTTTTGTTTAATTTATGTAATTTTTTGTTGCGATTTTTCTCAGGGTCTGGTTTTATCTAGGTTAGAGTAAAGT
>NZ_NKHF01000014.1 GCF_002744175.1 Pseudoalteromonas piscicida | reverse complement strand
TAACTAGCAATTCGTTTCCTTACATTGGCTTTAGTGATCTTCTTTTGCAGAGCATTATCGGTAACATGGGTATAAATTTCCGTGGTTGAGATACTACTGTGTCCGAGTAATCGTTGAACGAAGCGAATGTCGAGGCCAGATTCAAGTAGTTCGCATGCCGCGCTGTGCCTTAGCATGTGTGGAGTGACTTTGAGTTGGGTGTATGCTTGTTGACTAAGTTTTTTGATTAGTTTGCGTAAAAATTGCGTTGATGCGGGCTCCCCGCGGCTATTAATCAGTAAATGATCACAATGTGGTGTGCAAATAGCGCGGCTTTCAATATAGTTTTTGAGTAATTTGGCTATTTCTTGGTCTGTGAGATACACAAATCGTTCTCTGGCTCCCTTACCTAAGATTTTTATCTTCTTTTCGTTGATATAGATGTCAGTTAAACAAATTCCAGCAAGCTCAGATACTCGGATCCCTGTGCTAATCATAAGTTCTAACGCGATGAGTGAAGTAAATTCATTTAGCATGCGCTTTTGACTAACACTGTATGTGTTTGATGACTCTATCAATAAGCTTTTACAGTTTTTTCTGGCTTGTTTGAGCAAGCGTTTCAAGTCTGAGTGTGGTACGTTTCTTGGCAATCTTTTGGGTAGCTTGATATCTAGCTGAAATTTATGAAAAGGATTAAGCTCGATGAACTCCTCACGTTCAAGCCATTGGAACATAGCCCTTACACATGCCATTTTGCGTTTTATTGATGTGTTTGATAGCTCTGAATCAACCAGAAATTGATGGAACTGCGATAAGTCTACTTTGCTAATATCTTTAATTTTTTTATTTTCATCAAGCGCTTGCATAAACTGCTTTAAGTCAATTTGATATGCTTTCAAGGTGTGATCTGAGAGTTTACGTTTGTCTTTACACAGGGAAATGAACTGTTGAGAAAGTTGGTTTATTGATTGCACCGCGATAAGTCTACTTTTGCTAATACCTAATTTAGTGACCGTATTAGAACAGATTGTTGATAAAAACTGTACACAATCAACGGATTTAAAGGAATGTCAAATACAAGCATGTTGTTAAATAGGCTCCAAATTGGAGCCTCGGTATTATGACAATAATTATTTATTCGTTAATTTGCATTTGTTCAAAGAGCGTATGGTAGTCTTCTAGATGCCAATTTTTAGTGATTTTTTCGCCATCAACGTAATAAACATCGACGGCTCGAAAATCAATGGCTTGACCTGCTCCTTGATGCTCACCAAACTGGCCGCTGAAGTGTCCAAAGAAACGTAATCGTACCGTAACAAATGAACCACTAACTAATAAGTGCTCGACTTCTGCTTTCAGGTCTGGCACTGCGCGACGAAATCCTGATGAGGCTTCTAGCACGCCTTTTAAGCCTTGCTTTCTACCCTTTGGTAATGTCATATCAGTAAATGTGTTACTTAGCGCCTTTCTCGCAAACTTAGCATCTCCACTGTGCCAAAAAGCAGCGTATTGCAATGCGGCATTTGCGGCCGTTTGACATTGTGCTGAGTCGCAAATTTGCGTAACTTTCGCCACGGGTAACTCTTCGTTAGGTGCTGCTAATGCTGTAGTCATACTGACACTTAGCGCTAAAATTAAAGCATGCTTAATCATACCCGAACACCTTTAAAACACACGTTCTGGGTTGGTTGGCACATCTTGCTGCTTTAAGGTCCAGTTAGCGATGTCGATTTTGCGCATAAACTTAACCTTTGGATGTGATTTAGCATAATGAATAAAGTCATCAAGTGCTTTTACCCGAGCTGGGCTACCTGCGAGTCTGTCGTGTGCACTAATAGACATCATACGGCGCTGCGACTTTCCTTCTTCATAAAGCACATCAAACTCGTCCTTTAACTCTTGCAAATAGGCTTTTGCTGTCATTGCAGAGCTGCCGCCGTAGCGCACTATGTCGTTATTTCTAAAGGTGTAGGGAACGACTACGAAAGGTTTACCGTTCACCGGAGTAAACGAAGGCTCATCCCGAGACAAATCATCAATATGATAGACAAAACCAAGGGACTGCAAAATAGTTAATGTCTGCTGTGAATGGCGCATCCAAAAAGCGTTAAAGCCTTTTGGCCTTTGCCCAGTGATCTTTTCAAGCACGTCAGCACTGTGAATATAAGACGCCCGTTCTTCTTCGGGTGTCATTGAGTATTGTGGTGTCCAGCTTTGTCCATGACCTGAAATTTCGTGCCCTTTTTGGGCAACCATTTTGGCAAGTTCTGGGTTCAATTCTGCGGCTTTTCCTACCATGTGAGAGGTCACTTTGATGTTATGCTTGTCCCACAGTTTTAGCAATCTTGGGATCCCTTCATTCATGCCATACTGATACCAAGTTGGAGCGACGGTGTCGGGGTAGCCCGCTTCTTGCTGCGGAAATGGCCCAGGATCGCTTGGGTCTTGAGCTGTGGCTTCAAACTGCATAGAAATAGAGATAACCAATTGGGCATCGTCAGGCCAATAGTGACCAGACTTTGCTTCAGCACTGTTAGTTGTGGCTGCAAACACTGCCGTTGTTACCAGTGCCGCTCGGAGTGTGGTAGTTAACAGTTTGAACATGATTACTCTCCTGCTGTTCTTGGACCGGCATACACAGAAAGCGTTGCCTGTGCCAAGCTATGCTGGTGGATAAAAAATCCCGTAAGTGGCGCTGTTGCACCCGCGGGCACCGGGAGTGTATCTACATCCAACGCATGCACGGTAAAGGTGTATTTATGTTTGCGGCCAACGGGTGGACAAGGACCAAAGTACCCTGGCTTTCCTAAATCTGTATTTCCTTCAATAGCTTGGCTAGGTAAAGTTTCTTCCAGCCTAGTGGTGCTTTTGGGCAGGTTATATACTTGCCAGTGCCAAAATCCACTACCCGTTGGGGCATCTTGATCGTAAAAAGTAACAGCAAAGCTCTTGGTTTGCTTCGGTGCATTAGACCAAACCAGCGTTGGGCGTGTGCTTTGTCCATCACAACCAAACTGATCCCAATATTGAAATGGTCGAATAGGTTGCTCAGCAATAAGGTCAGGGCTTTCTAGGGTAAATTTTGGTGCAGCACTTACCGTGTTTGCAGCAAGTAGCGCCATCGCCACCATAGTCAATTTCAATGCTTGTGGTTTCATGCATGCTTCTCCGCTCTTTGTTGTTGATAGTCTGGATAGTCGGTGTAGCCCTGCTCGCTGCCACCAAACAGAGGAGCATCTGGGTTAATTGGGCTAAGCGGTAAATGGTGGTTTAAGCGATAGACCAGATCGGGGTTAGAGATAAATTTGCGACCAAAGGCAACAAAATCGACTAAGCCTCGTTCGATGAGCGCCTCAGCTTGCTCAGGTTGATAGTTTCCCGCCACAATAATTGCGCCGTGGAATTTTCTTCTTAGTGCTAACCTAAACTCATCGGTTACGATTGGTGCATCGTCCCAATCAGCCTCAGCAAGGTGTACATAGGCAATGCCTAAACGGTTAAAATGCTCTGCGGCAAGCAAAATTGTATCAATGGCTTCCTCGTCATGCATACCACGTTGAGTGATGAATGGTGCTAAGCGGATCCCTACTTTTTCAGGGCCAATGGCTTGACTAATGGCGCTAATAACTTCAACTGCGAAGCGAATACGATTTTCTTTCGAGCCGCCATACTGGTCGTGACGCTGGTTTGAGCTGCGTCGCAAGAATTGGTCGAGTAAATAACCATTACCAGCATGAATTTCAACGCCGTCAAACCCAGCTATAATGGCATTCTCTGCGGCATGCACATAATCTTCTACTATGCTCTGGATCTCTTGAGTTTCAAGCGCACGCGGAGTGGGGCAGTCCACCATTTCTCCAATCCCTTTTTCATTGACTACCCATACCTGCGCATCGGGTGCAATGGCTGAGGGAGCAACGGGTTGGCCATCTTTATGAAAAGTAGAATGAGACATGCGGCCCACATGCCATAACTGACAAAAAATATGGCCACCTTTTTGGTGCACCGCGTGAGTTATCTCTTGCCAACCTGCAACTTGCGATGCGGTATAAATACCAGGAGTAAAAGAATACCCCTTACCCTGACAAGATATTTGCGTGGCTTCGCTGATGATGAGCCCTGCTGAAGCTCGTTGGGCGTAGTATTGCGCCATCAGTCGATTGGGAATGTCGCCCGGTTGTGTGGTACGAGAGCGGGTCATTGGGGCCATCAAAATGCGATTTGGCAGCACTAAATTGCCGAGTTTCTTTTGTGTAAATAGCAATGGGTCAGACATCGTATTCTCCTAATTTATTGGACAGGTGTATGGATATGGCGTGGAAATAGCACTTCAATCTTTAGCGCCTCAGGGGCGAAGATAAATACTTGGTGTTCATTGCTTACGGGGACATCCCGTTCCACGTAACGAATGCCAAAGTGCTCTAGTCGGGCGATTAGCCCAGGATAATCGTCACCACGAAATGCTATGTGATCTATGCTGTTGGTACCCATTGTCACGTCTTGATCAGCACTTAAGTACTTAGCTTGTGCTTGGGTACGAGGCGATTGCTCAACGAGATGAATGAAAGGTTGCTGTTGGTCGCCGTAGAACCAAATACCAGGAAATGGAAAAGGTGGGCGCAAACCTTGTTTAAGTTTTAGAACCTGTTCAAAAAAGGTCGCCATTTTTGCCATATTTTTTGCTCTAAACAAAAAGTGATCTAACTGCATGGTGTGTTACCTCTATCGGTGTGAGCGATTTATGCGTTGAGAACAGTCTATTTGTTTATTAATATTTGATAATTGGCTTTTATATAAAATTACTTTTCACAAAAGGTGAATAATGAAAAGCAAAGCAGATGACATGGCCCTTTTTGTTCAAGTGGTGCGTTCCGGTGGACTTGCTGCTGCGGGGCGAGTGCTAGGCCTTTCTCCAGCAAGTATGACCACTAGGATCAATGCCCTAGAGTCGCACTATAAAACTCGATTACTGACTAGAAACACCAGAAGTATCAAACTGACAGAAGCGGGTGAGCGGTTTTATCAAGGGTGTGTGCGAGTTATTGAGGAGGTTGCGGCAGCGGAAGCGCTACTTCAGGACGCCGACCCCGATTTGAGAGGTACATTAAAAATTGCTGCAAGCTCAGACTTTGGCCGTCAGTACGTGGTTCCTGCTGTCGCACAATTTTCAGTATTACATCCCAAAGTAATAGTGAACTTAAGTTTAGGTGAAGGGTTAGTCAAATTGGTTGAGTCTGGCACTGATATCGCCATTCGTTACGGCAACTTAAATGACAGTAGTTTGATTTCAAAACCTTTGTTAAATAATCGCCGCATGCTGGTGGCTGCCCCAAGTTACCTAAAAAATTACGGCACGCCAACAAGCTATCAAGCATTACAGCAACACCGCTGTTTGATATTGGAAAGAGCAGGACAGGCCTTAAACGACTGGTACTTTCTTGATAAAGCAACACAAACAACCACAATTGAAACGGTGCCCACCAGTTTATTAAGCTCAGATGGGGAAGTGCTACGCAGTTGGGCAATTCAAGGGCTTGGGATCACCATCAAGTCTTGGTTGGATGTTCACAATGATATTAAATCGGGACGATTGATAGAGTTACTACCCACTCAAACATTGGGATTTAGTCCAACGGACTCAGACAAAGTGGCATTGCAAGCGATTTACCCATCAAGGCAGTTCCAACCTCGGCACGTAAAAGCATTTTTGCGTTTTTTTAGTGAGTATTTACAGCAAGCGACCAGCTGATTTTATTTCAGTGTGGTTGAACAAATTAGCCGTGCGTAAGCGAACAAAATATGCATAATAAACGCTTAAGTTTAAACTAACTCAAGAGGTTCAAGGATGGCAATTTGCGATATTAAACACGTAATTTTTGATATAGGTAACGTATTTGTCAGGTGGTCGCCAGAGGAAATAGTTCGCCTTACCTTTGGTAACAATTGCGATGTTGAGCGTTTAGCAAAGCAATTGTTCCACAGTGATATTTGGTTTGCGATTAACCGCGGTGAGTTAACCGAAGCTGAGACTAAGCAAGCTTTTATTCAAACCTGCCAGTTAACCGCTGAACAAGCAGACGAGCTGTTCTTCTATGTAAAAGAGTCACTGATCCCCCTCTATGGCACGCTTGCACTTATGCAGCGACTAAAGGCAGCTGGATATAGCGCTTATGCCCTAACCGATAACGTGCACGAGATTGTGAGTCACCTAAAAGCGCGCCACACCTTCTGGCAACACTTTGATGGTGAAATTATTTCTGCTGAACTTGGCTGTATGAAGCCCGGCAAAGCTATTTTTACTCACTTACTGGAGCGCTACCAACTTGCTGCAAATGAGTGTGTTTTTCTCGACGATGTTTTAGCGAATATTGAAGGTGCAAAGCAGGTTGGGTTACACGGCATTCAGTTCTTTAATGCGGAGCAAGCTGAGCGCGAGTTGCGTGGGTTAGGGTTAGCGTTCTAATTAAAGTAAGGCTACCAGTTTAATTCCAGAGCGATATTTGAATATTCACTCCAACGCATCAGCATTGTTTGGTCTTTTTATTCATGCAACACTGCGGCCTAAGAATAACCAAAAATGGAATGAAAATGGGTAAATTAACAGCACTGGTTTGGTCGTGCTCTGTGTCTTTGTGCGTGGGGCTTACACTTGGCAACACCGCGAAGGCTGATGAGTCACCAATATTTAGCTCTAAAGCCACGGCACAGCCAATATGGGCTGAACATGGAATGGTATCGAGCCAAGAGGCACTTGCCAGCCAAGTTGGGGTGGAGATTTTAAAGCAAGGGGGTAATGCCGTTGATGCGGCTGTCGCGGTTGGTTTTAGTCTGGCCGTGACTTTACCGAGGGCGGGAAATATCGGTGGCGGTGGTTTTATGCTGGTGCATTTGGCAAAAGAGAATAAAACCATTGCGATTGATTATCGCGAAATGGCACCGAGTCGTGCGCACAAAGATATCTTTATTGATGAAAACGGTAAAGTAAACCCAAAACTAAGCCTTCAGCACGGCCTTGCGGTGGGCGTTCCCGGAACGGTTATGGGAATGGAGCTGGCACTCGAAAAATACGGCACCATGAAACTTAGCCAGGTAATTCAGCCTGCGATTAACATGGCTCGTAACGGCATTAAAGTGACCTCTGATTTAGCCAATTCGCTTTCTCATCGTTATATTAAAGATCGAATGCTTGGTGTTCCAGCGTCTAAGGCTGTGTTTTACAAAGAAGATGGTAGCAGCTACAAACCAAATGAATTGCTAGTGCAAGCAGATCTTGCCCATTCTTTAGCGTTGATCGCTGAAAAAGGTAGTGCGGGCTTTTATCAGGGCGAGACCGCAAAGAAAATTGTCGCTGCGGTTGAAGCCGCCGGAGGCATTATGTCGCTGGATGATTTACAAGACTATAAAGCGGTAGAGCGTGAGCCGGTAAAAGGTACATATCGTGGCTATGACATCGTTTCTATGCCGCCCCCTTCATCGGGTGGTGTGCATATCATAGAAATGCTGAATATGTTGGAGCAGTATCCGATTGGTGAGCTTGGTCATAATAGCGCGGCTACCGTCCATTTAATGGCTGAAGTAATGAAACGAGCCTATGCTGATCGTAGTGAATATTTGGGCGACCCTGATTTCTACGACGTACCCGTTAAAGCATTGGTGGATAAGCAGTATGCAAAGCAGCGTAGTAAACAAATAAATGCAGACAAAGCGACGCCAAGTCGCGAGATTAAGCCCGGTAAATTATTACCTTATGAGAGCAACCAGACTACACACTACTCCGTGGTTGATAAGTGGGGCAATGCGGTGAGTAACACTTACACCCTAAACTTTAGCTATGGCTCAGGTATTGTCGCGGCAGGTACGGGGATTTTACTTAACAACGAAATGGATGATTTCTCGGCAAAGCCCGGCACACCAAACGGTTTTGGCTTGGTTGGTGGAGAAGCTAACGCCGTTGAAGGCAAGAAGCGCCCGCTGAGCTCGATGACCCCAACTATTGTAATGAAAGAGGGTAAACCCTTTTTGGTAACGGGTAGCCCTGGTGGCTCACGTATTATCACCACCACGCTGCAAATCATTATGAATGTTATTGATCATGGCTTGAACATCGCTGAAGCAACTGTGGCTCCGCGTATTCACCACCAATGGTTACCAGATGAAATTCGTATTGAACGTAGCTTAAATGTGGATACTCGACGTCTACTTGAAAACAAAGGACACACACTTTCAGAGCAGAATGCGATGGGCTCAACCCAGTCAATCATGCTTACTGATAAAGGTCTATTTGGCTCCTCAGATCCAAGGCGTGCAGATAGTGCTGCGGTGGGGTACTAATACCAATTGAATTAATTCTCTAATCAATTTGAAGGGTGAAATAGCATATTAGCTTCGTTAAAAATTTCTCGTTTAGAACAACTAAATAGCAAAATTTTTGCCTTGCTACTAAAGCTATTTCCCCGCTTCAAGATAGATCATTTACTTAATACAACTGGTATAATATCCTGATTTCTATTGAGTCTTAAGTGTGATTTAAATAACTTGAACTCAGGATAAATAGGGGCGAAATGCCCCTTTTCTATGCGCTTTCTTTGATTAAATACTCTGGCAGTGGCCAATTCATGATGATGACTTCACCTTGCCAAGTTTCTATCGTCAGCCAAACTCTGTCGTCTTTTGATAATGTTTTCTTTGCTAAAGCATGTACGTGTTGACCATGCTTTGTGCCATGAAGGATCCCGAGTTCATGCTCCACAAGCTGTGCAAGTGGCATCGCGTTGGGGCCGATATTGAGATAGCCTTGGCGCATAGAATCAACATCGCCTTTATTAAATAGCAATAAGAAGTCTTTGACGTATAAGTTATCGTGGACGTATGGCGGCTTTTCGTCAAAAGGCATTGGTGTAATGCTGTACTTTCCAAGTGTTTGCTCCGCCAATGGAGCGGGAAATTCTGGATGTAGTGATTGATAATAAAACCAAGCTGGCAACACCAGTAATAGAGCATTTAACCAATATTTATTGTGTTGTATAAAGCGTTTGACTGCATTCATGGCGATTTACCCTTGTTGTGCTTTTAGTTGTCTTGCATTGCTCCGTTCTTGACTACGCGCGCGTTTGGTCCGAAGCTGATACATGATAAATCCGGTAACTGACATCCCGGATAAAATACAGCCAAAAATAAACCATATGACTTTGGTCCAGATCCCTCCAATGGTGCCGTAGTGCAGTGGATCTGTGATGTGCATAACCGTTTGTAAGTCTGTCATTGAATCAGGGTTTGCATGATGAACGACAGTATCATTCCAAGTGTTGTAGGCAATATTAATGCTGTAATCGTCATAGAGTACGTAGTCGTTTGCGCCACTGATTTTGAGCGTATCACGGTTATGCTCAGGTAGCATGATGTAACTTGGACGAAAGTCAGTGTATCGCTGTTGAACTTCAGCGAGCGCTAGGTCGACACTGGTTTCTGCTGAGTTCGCGTTTACTGTAGATCTTGGCACATCTTCTGCTGTTAATGTTTGATGATGTTCGAGTTCAACACCAGCATGCCACAGCACCGCTTGCGTTAAATACCACAGCCCGGTGAGGCTCATTACGGCCATAAACCAAAGCGACCATACTCCACTGAGTTTATGGATGTCAGCGGCAAGCGTACGGCCTCCTTGCGATTTACGCAGCTTAAACTGAAAAAATGCTAACCAAAACTTTTTGTATACCACCAGACCGGTGATCAGCGCGCCCAGTAGGAGCAGTGACATAAACGCCACCAAATAGTAACCAACACTGTAGCCGTTTTGCCATGGAAATAGCAGCCAGCCATGTAATGAACGCATAAAGTTAATAAACGTATTGCCGTCATTTATTTCCTGAACAGCGCCGGTGTATTGGTTTACGTATGCAAGCGCATAGGGTTTGTCGACGTCGGTAAACATCACCACATAGGTCAAATAGGGCTCTCTCACATTGAGCCCCATGACATCTGCACTTGGGTGCTCATCCTTAAACGCTCGTAATACGGAGCCTGCTGACATCTCACTTACCTGACTGGGGTTATGTGCCCGAGAATCAGGGTTGGTAAGCCATGTAAGTTCATGGCTGAAAACGGAAATGGTACCTGTGATACAAATAAAGCAAAACAGTAGCCATATTGGCAGTGAAAACCAACCATGCAACTGAAACCAAAACTTGTTGCTTATTTTCTTTGCCATTGTGTGTTCCTAGTTCTTTGAATGACGGCGACAAATTAAAGCTGAGGAAGTATTTGCGCAAAAATGTAAATAAAGTATATCTTTTCAAAAGTGTAAATGGCAATTATATTCATTTGAATGTGCGTTAAATGGCATGTTTTATTCGTTTAGCGGTTTATCTCACTTGTTTCTTTTATGGGAAAGTTGTTTTAAATTATATGGTTACTGTTTTTTTGGGTGTTCCTTAAGTCGGGTTTGAAACTGGTTGTAATTCACCTAAATGTTATTGCTAATGGTTATCATCTGCATTACTATAGTTTCAATTTTTACAATATTAGGATAAACCCAGTGAACACTCTGCCTCTCAAAACGCTCTCATTTGCTGTTATGGCAGCGCTCGGCACGTCAGCACTACAGGTGCAAGCAGCACAGCAAGATAATGAAAAAATTGAAAAAATAGTCGTGACGGGAAAATACACCGTTAATGAAGTGATAGACACCGCAACTGGCTTAGGGTTATCACTTCTTGAGACGCCGCAATCTGTTAGTGTTATTACCGCGGCACGGATCAAAGAGCAAAAGCTCGATACATTAACCGATACCGTGTTAAATGCGATTGGGGTGTCAGCGAAAGAAGTTGATAATGTTCGTAATACGTTGCAGTCACGTGGCTTTGACATTACCAACTATCAAATTGACGGCGTTCCTTTGTCATGGAGTTTGGCGGGTGATTCAGGTGAAACCATCGCGGATGTTGCGATATACGAGCGCGTGGAGTTTGTGCGTGGTGCAACGGGGTTATTAACCGGCGCGGGCGATCCTTCAGCTTCAATTAACCTAGTACGCAAACATGCAAATAGCACCGACCTCACAGGTTTTGCTAGCGTCTCTTTGGGGAGCTGGAACAATAAAGAAGTGATGGTGGACGTTGCCAATGGATTAACTAACGATGGCAGTGTGCGTGGACGCGTGGTGGCGAAGTATGAAGAAGGTGACTCATATTTAGATCTCTTCTCTGACGAAAGTACTGTGCTTTATGGAGTGCTAGAAACGGATTTAAGCACGCATTCGACGGTTCGTGTTGGTGCTAGCTATCAGCGTAACGATCCTACCAGTCCAACCTGGGGGGCATTACCTACTTTCTTTACCGATGGAAGTAAAACAGACTGGGAAGTCGAAAAAACCACCGCTGCAAATTGGACTGAGTGGCAAACTACTGGCACCAATGCTTTTGTGAACTTTAGCCATAACTTTGCGAATGGCTGGGAACTAGTCGCCAATTACAACAAGCTGAAATACGAGCAAGACACAGAGCTTTTATACCTTCATGGTCAATTAGACAAAACAACAGGTGAGGGCTTAGCGTCTTGGCCCTATAAAAGTACAGGTGAAAGTAACCAAGACAGCGTTGATATCCAGCTTAAAGGTTTTTATCAACTCGCTGGTCGTGAGCATGATTTTGTAACTGGCGCGCTTTACAGTGAGCAAAGCGCCGATACCCTCACTTTCGCTGCGCTCGATAATGCCTTTTTGCCAGTTGGCAATTTTTACGAGTGGGATGGGAATTTTCCTGAGCCGACGTGGGGCACAGAAACCTCAGTTGCTCAAGATATGGATACCGAGCAAACCGGGCTTTACGCTGCAACAAGGCTTAATCTTAGCGATGAGCTTAAAGTGATAGCGGGTGGTCGTTTGTCGAGCTGGCAACGCGAAGGCGAAAGCTATGGTGTCATCACTGATTTTGGCGACAATGGCGTATTTATACCTTACGCTGGCGCCCTGTACGACTTGTCGACAACGCAGCGAGTGTATGCAAGTTATACTGAAATATTCCAGCCGCAAAATGCCCAAGACCGTAATGGTGATTTCCTTGACCCAATCAAAGGAAAATCATACGAAGTGGGTCTAAAAAGCACCTATCTAGACGACATGCTGCAAACCACATTGGCGATTTTCCAAATCGAACAAGATAACCTAGCTCAAGATGATGTTGGATACATAGTTCCAGGTTCGGTAAATACAGTCGCGCAATATGCTGCTGAAGGCACAACGAGTAAAGGCTTCGAATTTGAAGTGGTGGGTCAGTTAACTGACGGTTTTGATGTGCATTTGGGTTATTCACAATACAAAGCAGAAGATGCCAACGGCGTTGAAGTGAATACGGATAACCCAAGAAAGCAATTTAAGTTGTATACCACTTACCAATTTGTGAATGCTTTACCCGAGTTGACAATTGGTGGTGGTGTAAATTGGCAAAACGATACCTATTCGGTAACGGGTAATGATAGGCTAGAACAAGATGCCTATGCACTGGTTAGCTTGATGGCAAGCTATGCTCTGGCAGACAATATGGCGCTACAGCTCAACGTAGAAAACCTTTTCGATGAAAAGTACTACAGCCAAATTGGCTTCTTTGATCAGTATCGTTATGGCGCGCCGAGAAATTACAGCTTAAGTTTCAGCTATGATTTTTAGTAGATTGTAAACTAACTAGGCGTGGCTGGTGGGCCACGCTTTACGGTAAGTGCCTGCATCTATTACCTTTATGTAGAGACTAAGCTAGGGTTTGAGCCGCAACCTTAAAATGTTATAGACCCCACAATGTGAATTTTTACAACCTTCATTTAGTCTCTATACAAGCAAGGGTAATTCTAGTAATCCAGCTTATATCTAAGCCGAAACAATACAGTTCAATAATTTGTATGGCGTGTGTTTTACGTCGCATACAGCTGCCCGGGCGTTTGATGGTTGGTAACCAAAATCATACCAAAATAACATCGAGTGAAATTGTCTATCTAAGATAAGCCATTCTACCCACATACAGGTGTAGGTTCCTTCATGCTAAAGATATATTTAATGTGATATAAGTTAATCTTTAATCGATTGTGTTTGTTAAAGGTTTTATTTTTAATTTTGTTGTTTACATTATTGCGATGTTGAGTTACATTTCTGTACCCAATTTAATGATTGGCAATTTTAAATAAAAGGAAAATTTATGAAAAAAGCAATCTTGGCATTATCTATGGCACTTAGTGCTATCTCTTTTGGCTCATCGGCAGCAGATCTTGGTGTGAGTATCACCGAACAACCTAGACCTGGCGTACCTCAAGCACGCTGGACTTATGTTGACGTGACCGATGGGTTCTCACAGGATCAAGCAGCTAAATTCAGCTACAAGGTATCGAACTATTCAGTTATCCTAAAGTGGGTAACGAATAATGGTGCACAAGGCGGCTGTAACATTAACTATGATGTAAATCGCGATAATTCAACCAACTTTGATGATCAAACCGCTAAGCGTCGTTATCATACAACAAGAGATATTCTATTAAACTTGAAAAAAGGCGATCGTCTATTCATCCAATCAGGTTTTAACTCGAATACAGCACCTTGTGAAGTAACGTTAGAGCATAACATTCAGCTTTGATTACACTAAAGTGTATATTGGGGCGTGACCGCCCCTTGTTTAATTCATAACTTTTAATTATTGACCAGTGCCTGAAACTGGGTTGTAAGCTATTCTTATATTACCGATTGTCTCTACTTCGCGCGACATACCGCTTGGTTATCTGTGGTTTCGCTGCTGCAGGTTAAAAATTCAGCACCATTTTCATCCAAAAATTCTCCTTGCCACGCGCCATCTTTACCAAGCTTAATTGATAAAAAGCCAAACTTACCTTGCTCATTAACGATTGCGTCTTGGCTATCAAGTGTATAGTCAAATTCGCTAAAGGAATTGGTATCACTGAGACTGACGCCGCTATTGCCAACAACGATTTGTGGGGGGCGCTCGGTGCTTGTCGCAAAGGTTGAAGATTGATAAATATGCATATGTCCTGCGAGTGAAAAAGTCACGTGTTCAGGTAATTTACCTTGTCTGGTGTTCTTCAGCGCGGTTTGCAACATCACATTTAGTGTGTCTTTGGTTGTCGGGTCTTCAACGCCCCAAATTGGTCTGTGGCTCATAATCCACATGGGTTTGGCTTTGAGTAGTTCGCTTCTGACATTGAGTCGTTGATACTGCTGTTGGTAGACTTTAGTTAGGCCATTCTCAGCACTGGCATCACAGGCATTCGCGCTATCCATTACCCAAATACTGAGTGGCTTGAGATTAATGGTATAGGAGTTTTGCACTATGATATGGGCGCTTGCCGATTTTGGTGGTTGATTATAATCCCCCTGTGCAGGGCATTTCTGTTGCTCAATGGCATCAGGAAGGTTGGCTCCTGGGCCAAAAAAGTAAAACCAGCCAATTCCTGCGCGGCTACAAAGTTCATGATTGCCCCGTGCAAAAATCCACGGTGCTGTTGCTGAAAGCTGACTTGTTGCGGCAAAAAAGTCGGCTTGCCAGTTGGCCCATGTATCTGGCTTTGGGCTATTTATCGCGTTTTGGCTGTAGTAGGTGTCGTTGAGACCGCAGCTAGCACCACCGTATCCGCCATCGCCTGCGTCATAAGCATAGGTATCACCGGAAATCGCACCTCCTGTACCTCGATAGTTGAAATCCCCCATATGGAGCAACAATTGTGGTTGTTGTTTTGCCCCTTGCTCTGCAAGGGTTTTAAACGGCTCGGCGGCAGTGTTATTTTCGCACACTGATGATTTACAGCCTGTATCGCCAAAAACCGCTACTTGTTCTGGGTTTAAGGTCACAGGAGCGAGTGTAAAAGTGCTATCACTGATGGTGTACGCGGTGTTAGGCTTAATTTTCGCTTCACATACCGTGACCGGAAAGTGTTTCGGGTTGGGACGTTGATCCCTAAGTTTCATTGGTATTGTGGTTTTGCCAAAGGTTAGAGAAGGGCATTGGCTAACATCAGTGAGCACACCTTCAATGACCACTCGAGCGTATATATTCGGCGCTTCGGTCGTGGAGGGCGCAAACATAGTGTAAGCGCCCAGCACTTTGGTGTTCACTTGCTGCACGGCAAATGTGCTACTGCAGGCAATTAAATTGAGCGTAGCGAAGGCGATAATAACGCGCATAACTTCATTCCTTTTTTTAACAGTAGAATGAAGTTTAATGCATTGTTAACAATTTGCGAGTATTGAATACGAATATACTTATTCCATCGTTCATTGATGTTTGCAGCGGTAGAAGCCTGTGACTGTGTCTTGACTATAACGTGTACCGTTAACATAGGTGTCTTGGTTGATTTTACCGAACTGCGCTAGATTAAATTGCAATCGTGCAACCATTTCTGCACTCGCTGTTTGTGCAAAGATTTCTGTTACCGGTGGATCGCCAACAAAGTTGGTATACCAAGGAAACCACGAATTATCCTGCCCACTGACGGTTTGATTTGGATAATAGTTCCCTCCTTGCCAACGGTCGAAAGTAAGATCTTCGAGGCTAAATAGGCCAAAACCTGGTTGTGTCATACAAGCATCAGCCGCTTGATATTCTGGATACCCTGAACTGGCAGCAAAATGATTACAAACATTATGTGGCAAATTACTGCTATTCGCCGCTTGATACTCAACCTTTCTAAACATCACAGGATGTGCGGGGCTTCCTGATGGGTAGACGATATTCGCCGCGACAGGTGAGCCCCAGCGATAATGATACATGGCCACAGCTAGCCCTAAATCTTCCTTACTGGTGGCAACATTATCTGGATGAGTCCACACTCCACCCGGATCGGTTGGCGTTGCCCCATTTTTAAAAATGATCCCATATTGATTGTCTTCTAATTGATTCATTAGATTTGGTGTAGTGTCATCAACCACCGTCGTTGGGACCATTGTGCTGGCGGTATTGGGCGTATAGGTGAGTGTTGGGTTATTTAAGGCCTTCCAGCATAGCAGGCCATAACCATAGCCATTGGCTATCATTGGGCAGCCCGACATTGCCGATGCCGATTGGTTGCTTTCATATGTATGGGTTGTAGAACGGGTTGAAACTTCACCGGAGCTAACCTGTATTCCCCAAGCATTGCGAGTGATGCGAATATCAGCAAATTCAGTGTCAGGAATAAATACCGTTGTGGCCGAAATAACCTGTAGCCCTAAATCTAGTTCTAGTAGAGAGGTCGCAACGAGGGCGTCTTCATGAAGCTTTGGATACTGCGTCATAATCGTTTGCTGCGATGGTTTAATCACAGCGTCTCTTGGTGATAACCCCAATAAATATAAGCGATCGTTATCAAGGTAGCTTGCCAGTAAGCGTGATAGCTCAAGCTGTGCGATTGGAAGCTTGGCTTGAATATTTGAGCGGGTATCCGTGAGGGTGAGGTCGGTATTTTGAAGCAGCAACCAATGCTTATCACTCAGGCCAACAACCTGAGTTTGGTTAAGTATATGGCGAGATACGCTATCAGCTTGGCGAGTGACGATTAAGCTATCGTCACTCATCGGATAGCTAGACTGTGTAGTGTCATTGTGGTGATGACGCAGCGCCGGCGGCTGATATTGCCCGATTAAGGTGGTAAGTTCAATGCGAATGGCGTCGCGAGTACTTTGAATAAGCCAATTTCCTGTTTCATCTCGAACAAAAATAGCCGGACTATATTGACCAGATTTATCCACGCTAAATGCTTGCCAAGTGGTATTACACGCTTTGGCGCAGTAGGCTGAACTTCGAGTAAGAGATGACTTATCTTTTGTTAGAGATTCGTCATAGTTATCATCAAAAGCAAAGGGTAACTCAGCTTGGCCCGACGCGAGTTGTAACGTGAACAGCAAGCGTCGTTGATTGCCGCTGGCATAAAGTTTGTTGTCTTTTAGATAACCGAGCTGCAGTTGAGAGTAACTCTCTAACTTTTTCATGTTTCCGGCTTCACCTTGATAGCTGGGCTCATACGTCTCGCTATCAAATGGTGAAGTTTGCTCTAATTGGCGAAATTGCAACGTTTGTTTGCAGGCCTCCTCCGCGCATGTTTGTAAGGTTATCTGTTGATCCTGATATTGGAAAGAATACCAAGGTGAAAGAGCTTGATAACCTTGTTGTCCTGCATGAAATAATAGCGGTAGGGTTGATGTATCGTAGTGCTCAGACTCAGCATAGGCGCTAATATTCAAAGACAAAGCCCAGCAGGTAAGTGTGGTGGCGATGAATTTATTCATAATCTTTCCTTATTGGAGTAGGGCAGCGTATAGCCACCCTTAATAAAAACCTAGTGAATAATGCCTTGATGTTGGCTCGCATTGATGGGTTTGTTGAGCTGCACAGAGAGCCAGTTTTCAACGTCGCTACGTAGTGAAGTATTGCTATCGGGTCCGGACTGTGACGAATAAAACCATAATCCTGTTGGTGCTGGAGCATTCACATTGCTACCGCAGGTAAAGTGATTTGCCGCATACATCACTGCTCCAGAACTACCGTATTCGTAATGACTGTCTGAATAGCCACCATAGCCTCGGGCTTGTACACGGCCTTTTGAGTCCAATGTAAAATGGTAGACTTCGTTAGGTTGTAATAAAAAGGGGCTGACATCAGATGAGTCAAAGCGTGCCCGCATGGTGGTGCTGACGTGCGCTTGGTTACCTGAGCGGGTGATCATCCCGGCAAGGTTCGTAATAAGGTCATCTGCCAGTTGCCCATCGAGCAAACTGCCAGGGTTACCATTCACAATTGCAGAAGTGATCCCTAGGGCGGCCTTGATAACCCCAATAGTCGAGTTTAAGTTCCAAGTAGTGTTATACCCCATGGCGGTTCCCCCGGCTTTATTGAATAGAATAACTTCTGGGGCTGCACCAGGTAAGTCGACAGCAAATTTGGCACCGTCTGTGGCATGAGAGTTGGTGCCTTTAGACCAGATTTTTTTTGCTTCACCTGTGACATGGTATTTGGCTGAATAAACACCTCTGACTTCTAAATTACCAGAGCATGCGTTGCTTTGATTACATGCAAAGCCGCTGGTATCGGTACATAGCATTTTTGCGTAAAGCTCAGTTGAGTTATGCTCCGAATTTTCATCAAAGTTGTGTGCTTTGTGTTTTGACCACCTTTTACCTTTGGCAGAATGGAAGGCGCCATATGCCGTCATATTGACGTATGCGAAATGTTTCGAAAGACCACTACTGTCACTGGTCGAACGGCTGGTCGCTGACGGTGTTGATGGATAGTTAGTTACTACTTCACCGCTACTTGTAGTAGGCGTAATCATCTGGCATGCACACAAAGACTTTGCTCCAAAAATTGGTTTTTTAAGGAGTAACTCTTTGAGTTCGGCATAAACCTCCACGGGTAATGCTTTATCATATTCGAGCACAGAGAGCCCCTTATGTTTGGGAGCCGCGAATTCCTCATACCAAGTTGTATATAACGTTGGCGCGTGTTGGGCCAGATATTGATTGAGCGTTGGCGCTTTATACTGTTGCGTCCATTTTTCGAATACCGTCGGTTTAAATTGAATGAGATATTGAGTAAAGAGAAAGTTATCTTCAGGCACTTGCTCGGGAAAGGCATTTTCCCAAGCTGATAACACGTTTTGATCCAATGCTTTTGCTTGGCTTAGCATCTGTGCATCTCGATAATCGCGGATCAAGCTATCGACGTAGCGGTCTAGTTCATATTCTTCATTGTTATCGGAGATATATTCAAGCAAGGAAACACGGTCTTGAGACCAGTTTGAAATGGCTTGCCACGCTTGTGGACTCACTTGAGAGGGGGCCATTTCTCCATATTCTTCTGCGGCTTGCAGCGAAACACTAGCCAGTAACAAAGTGCTAGTAACTAGGCTGACTAACTTTGGGCTGAAATTTCTTTGTTTCATTTTTTCTATTCCTTCATCGTTGTGGTGGGTCAACATGCCTCATGCATTGTTAACTTGCCTTATGATGTTGGAAGTTTTTTCAGCGATTGAATAGGAGGTTGTTGGGCCAGCTAGGGTCAACTTGGGTAAAACCGCTGGTGTTTAATGGCTGCATTGAATTAAGCTACGTTTGCTATCGAGATGTAATAAATAAAAATATAAATATCAAAGGATTGCATCTTTTTTTACCCAAATTTACCCAATTGCCCCGTGACTTTTACTGCAATCAAGGTTTGCTTGAGGCAGGATTTTGCTATCGCCGTTATTGGAGTTTCTACGTGAGTACATTCGTAATCGAATAACGGTGTCATAACCAATAAGGAGACAGTTATGAGACGAGTAATAGTATTGAGTGCGACTTTGATTGCGAGCTTTGTACAGGCCCATAGCCCAGAAATGATAGCGCAGCTTGAAGTTGCAGATGGTGCTAAATGTCCCAAAAGGCAAACAATTTTGTTAGGTAAAATGACATTAACTGCTGGGACTTTTAAATATTTACACAGTGAAGGAAGTAACGTTTGTACCCGCTCTAAACAGAGTATGTCTGGTCGCATTACACCACAACTAGATTGTGGCCAGTTTGATGATTGGCGACTTGCTTATGATATGGGCAATAAAATGTGTCACTCTCTACATCAAAATATGAAAGGCTTTAGTAATAGCTTAAAGCCTGATATGACAGTGTATCCACGTTTCGAAGGGCCTTTTGAATTCAAAGGAGATCGTCATCACCAAGAATATGAAGCAGGAATGGGCGTGACTTTGGCATGTTATTTATGTGAGACCGCCACGGTTAACTAGTCGTTTGCTAATCTATCACCAAAAGGGGCAACCGCTCCTTTTTTGGCATCAAGATGCGCTAGTATTCGCTAAAATTTGCTCTAGCTGTGTAACCTTTTGCGAAAGAGGCTTGGTATCAAAATGAGTGTCTTGGCATTGAGTGAGTACATACTGTGCCGTGGTAACAATATTTCGAATACGCGGCTTTTTGGGCAGAGTTTTGATATTAAGATAGCGTTCAAGAGTACGCACTCGTAAGCGTCCATCGTCAATATTCACTTTCCACGCTTTGCTTTCCTCAGCCAATTCGACGCGAGTTTTGCCACTACTTTGCTCCCAAAGTGTCAAAGTAAGCGTCATGACTTCAACCATCAATTGTCTAGTGGCCTGTTCGTCAATACTTATATGTTTACCGTGCAATTGATGAGTGCCGGTGTGGGCAGCATAGCGAATAGAGCAGTAAGTAACCAAAACACCTGCTAAAAATGCGGTAAACCCGACGATTACATGAGACAACATGCTTGTCTCTGCTTGGCGCTTAGGTGCAGCCAAAATATTGGCTCTTTGTAGTCGAAATTGATATAGGTTTTCACTTTGTACGCGGCTACTTTTAAGCATGTCATTGTAACGCTGTGCAGTCTCTACTGCTTCTTTATAAGCATGTGTTTGTAGTTGGGACTGTAATAGGGCAATGTAAAATAACTCGGTAAGCTGGCTATTTTGCTGATTATGCGCTTCAAGTCCCTGTTTTAGTAATGCTTGTGCGGCGAGATTGTCGCCCTTGAGCTGCTTGAGTTTGGCTTCAATAAGTAATCCTCGCTGATCAACTTTGCCGTGTTGGATCAGTTGCCTAGTACGCTTTAGTGAGTCAAGCCACTGTTGCGCCTGAGTTATCTCATTTTGAGCAATGGCAATTTCGGCTAATAACAAATAGGCTCGAGACAATTGGGTATAAGCGCCACCTTGTGTTAAAGTTTGGAGTAAATCTTCTATGATTTCAGTTGCTTTTTTATGGTCACGCTTTTTGTAAAATACTTCCGCGATACTTAGCCGGGTGTGGCTCGCTTTGGTTTGGTCGCCGGCTTGCTGGTGGAGCGAATGAGCTTGACGAAACGAGAGAATGGCATCATCTAGCTGATTAATATCCCTCGACACATTCCCTAAATTGTTAAGCGTGATCGCTTGTCTCTGCACGTCATTTGTTGCTTTCGCTATTTGGTAGCTTTCTAAAAATAAAGTAAGGGCAGTGTCCAAATCTCCGAGTGCCTGATAAGCATTAGCTAAATCATTGGCCGATTTACCTAGAAGTTCGTTTTGTTGCAGCTTAGCCGCAAGGGTTTGTGCTTCATGGAACTTCTCTAGTGCTTGAATATAATTGCGCTGACGGTAATGATTAATACCACTTTGTCTTAACACCTGAAAGCGTTGGAGTGTGGTTAAACTCCATGCCATCAACTCTTCCAATATTTGATTGCCAAGCTTGATATCGCCAGCTTGACGATAAAGTGCGACAAGTTTTAGGTATGTGTTAAACGCCTCAATGCTGTTTTGATCTTGAGTTTCGAGTAACCGTTTACAAGATAATATGCTACTAGTAAGGCTAGCGCTATTGTGTTGACTGCAGCTTGAAGCTTGAGTCGAAAGCGCAAAACACAGTAACAGCGCAACGAAAGAGAATCTAAGCATAATCTGTAAGGTTAATCACACATCTTATTATATTAACCTAAAAGTAACAAAAAGTCGTGAGCCTCTTATTTTATCCTCTCAGCAGTAAAAAGACGCCTATTAAAGCCGTCACTCCTCCAAGCATCGTGGTGCTGGTGATGATTTTTTGCGTAATAACTCAATTGTCATCACCATAAGTGGACACTATACCTCAGATAGTAAGTCGGTTGGAAGTGTTTGATTTATAAGGTCTTATTTAAATTTGCTCTTTGAATCATTGATATGATTTTTGTGTATTATATTTCGTACTAATTTATATGCAGGCACGATACTATGATCCAGTGATCGGGCGGTTTTACTTGAATGATCCTTTGCCTTTCAGAGGGATCCATAGTTTTAACCGTTATGCCTATGGCAATAATAATCCATATAAATATATTTACCCTACAGGCATGTGTGCTAACCGACAAGACGAAGCCGGAGCTGGAGGCTGTTCTGAGGGGATGAATGAAATTCCTTTTCCTGCAGAGTACACAGAAATAATTGATGAGTATGTTGATGTAAACGGGAACAAGCTCAATACTAAAGCTACTATCAATTGTGATAAGGAATGTATGCAGGCGGGAGACTTGATAAATAAAGGGTATTTGGAATTAAGAAAAAACTTTCTTCTCAGTCAAGAACTACCTGCAATTTATTCTGCCTCAGTCATCGGTGGAGGCATTATTATAGAAGCAGGAGTACCTCTTTATGGGGTCTATAGTACTTTACCTAATGAGATTAAAGGCGAGGTTAAAGCTTTGATATTTGAAGTGATGATTCAGTTTGCATATCCCCAGGGCATTAACAATAATGGAAAACTTGATGGAAGAAGAATTGATAATCCTGGTAAATATGAAATTTCCATAAGTCATAAATGGAAAAAAGAGGTAAGTAATAATTATGAATCTACAAGAGCTTAGAAGTAATTCAATTAAAAATATTCTGATTATACTTCTAAAAAGTGCACTTTTAGGTGTCTTTTTTTACTTATTATTAAATTCAGCTTTAGTGTCTATATTTATTTTTCTTCTTTCTTTTTTCATCCTTGGGAGAAAAAAAGGTGGAATAAAAGTTAGGCGAGTTGGTGTTGATAAACTACTAATGACGGAAGGCGTCATTAGTAGTGATGTTTGTTCAATAGACTTAAAGTTTGGGATTGGGTTTATAGATGAGATAAACCAACCCTTGTACATTGGTGCGAGTAAAGAAGGTTTATATTTGCATTACATATGCTACAGGAAACAGCCACCTCTATTGTTGGTTTGGGATAATATGAATAAAATTGAAGTTTTCAGTGTAGATGATAAAGTTAGTGCTAAAGTTTATTTAAGCGTTAGCCTAATTAGTCTGATTGTACCTTGGGATGAAAATTATGAAAAATCCATTCCTCAAGGTTTTAATCTTATTAAGTGAGGGAAGTATGATAAGTAGGATGCTTAGGAAAAGGGTTATTAAAAATTATTGTAAAAATCTACCTTTTTTGCTAAAAAAGATTATGGTAGTCAATACGATTGTAACCCGGATCAAATTATAGCAACGATCAATAGATATAATCTAAACGAAAAATATGCATCCCTTGCTGTGGTTTTATTTGCAGAAAAAAAAGCAGCTAGTCAATTTATCGGCAATGATTACCCTGCAATTAGTAAAGAGTTATTTGTAGAAGTGTCTCAATACTCTAGCTGGCTTTCTCTCTATATTGACAGCGCCTCAATGGAGAGCGGGGAGGGTAGTGAGTAAACTGATCTGATCCAACATTTTTGGACACCCCGAATTCAGATTATAAGTAAGTGTACAGCGAACTACACCTAGAGGCTACGGTGGGATCGCACTTTGTAAACAGGCTTTAACACCTTGTAACT
>NZ_NKHF01000134.1 GCF_002744175.1 Pseudoalteromonas piscicida | reverse complement strand
AAAGAAAAGTTCAACTCGGATAATAATCCCTTGAGTAGTCCTGATTGGTTGCGAGATCACCATAATGCGAAGTTAAACAGTCGGCATGAATTTGCAAAAAAACATTTGGTAAGTAATGCAAAAACATTGGTTGATCTAGGGTGCGGCACAGGTCTTTGGTTAGATATATACGACAAGCTATTGCCAGAATCCTGTGATTTCTTTGGCCTTGACGAAAGTATCGAGTCACTTAGAACTGCAGAAAAAACAGCTGAGAATTGGAAACGAGAAACCTCGTTCGCAAAGGTTGATCTATCGAACTCTTCTAAGCTACCAAAAGCTGACATTTACTTGGCATTTAATATATTTCCATATCTAAAAGAGCCTCAAAAACTACTAGAGAAAATTAAATTAGGTTTAAATCCAGGTGGGAAACTTATCATTAGACAATATGATGGATTTGATATAAATTTCGGCCCCATGGAAGCTGATTTGAAGCTATCTATTCATAATGAGCTATTTTTCTCTTTAAGTAAAAAAAACAACTTTAAACATTATGAAAGAGATAGTATTTTTAAACTAGTAACGTCATCAGGGTTCAATGTAGAGTCTATATATTTTGACAGGTTTGAGGAAATTTCACCTTATAGTGACACCTTTAAAGTATATTTGAAAAACACGATAGCATGGATGAAATTATTTCTAACTGACGTTACTTCTACAGCAGTCTGTGAATGGGAGTTTGACTACTTAGATGGTGATAAAAATAAAGTATCTTATTTTAAGGAAAGCTATTTAGTAGCGATCATGTCATGATCAAAGTTACCTGCGTTCCACAAGTGCTCAAAATGTATACAAAACATTTCGACTATTAACTTGTCCTTTGATATTAATACCACTGGGTCTACACCAACTCCTCTGTAATCCCAGTTGAATAAAACTTCCTTTTCTCCATCACTGTACTCTAAGATACAGAAGTTCATCTGTGGCTCTCGGTGATCAATTTTTCTAAATTTGTAATTACTAAATTTATTATTTTTCTGTTCAATAGATTTAAGATAAGTCTGTTTCATTTTATTTTCAGAATATCTATCACCAATATCCTTCCAAATTAATCCTTTTAAACAAAAAAGAGGAATAAGGTTTATAGTTTTGCTATAACAATCAGATTCATAAAACCTTTCATTTGCACGTTCGATGCTTTGCTCAATGTTAAGGTTAGTATTTTTCACTTCACGTAAAGAGCTGAGCCTGCTATTTATATATTCAATAGCACGTTCAGGCGTGCCTACTTTAGTTACATGTAAATATCCCTTGATCGCTTCATAAATATTATCCGAGTATTTTGATGTTTTTTTAAGCTCTAGGCTTGAAGATAAACTTTGAGCGATAATAATTATTACAATAGATATCACACCTGCAGGCACTGCTGACATCGGGTTTTGTCCAAAGTTTAATGGATCAAACTTATAACTCATATAGAATGCCAGTAAACCCAATACTGGGCCAGCAAGAATATGCACAAGCTTAGAAAAAATAAACTCTTTCAAAGTTTGATACT
>NZ_NKHF01000064.1 GCF_002744175.1 Pseudoalteromonas piscicida | reverse complement strand
AATTGTAGGCTCAGCTGTCAAAGGCGTAGGAAAGGTTATCTTAAAAAATACTGGAGAATCCCTCTCAGCAGCGCTTGCCGTTTTACGCAAGCTAGGTAAAGGCGACCCGGTTAAATACCTAAGAAACATCAACTGGCAAGACCTAGGAAAACAATCCGCTACGGAAGTAAAAAACATCGTCAAAGGCCTGCGCGATTCACTCGACGAAATGTCTACCAGTTGGCACTACGACCTACTACTCCCAGACGCCGCCATCGAAGGCATGCAAGCCACGGTTAAACGCCTAGACGACGTTACCCCCAAAATCGACCAGCATATGCAACAAGCCGCCCAAGAAATTGGACAGCGAGTTAATAAAGCACTGGATGAATATCAAGGCCAATCACCAATTCGAGGCGTCACTGATAAGCCCACCAAAGCCAAGGCTGATGAATTGGAGCCGCCAAAAGGGAATGAGTTGCCGGGGGCTTCAATAAAACGTATGCCACAATACAATGTGCCTTGTTTTAAAAAGAATGCCAAAGGAACCGCTGTTGAATATGACCGCCAATTAAAGGGACAAATGGACGGGCTAAATAGCATGACTGTAAAACAGTATCTTGAAAATCGCGATGCTTATAAAAAGATTGGACGAAAAGGAACTGGAAAGGCGCAGAAGGCGGCTAGAGAAAAGTTTAAAAGTAAATTAATTAATAAATATAAGAATAAACTAAGAAAAGAGAATAGATTAAGTGGTCAGGAGCTTTCGGATCAAGCAGAAGCACTTGCAAGGTTGGACATGAAGACTCTGAATGCTTTGCATAACCCTGATATGATTGCAGGGGGACTAGATGAAGTTGTTGATTTAGGCGACGCCAGTGTTAACCAATCTATTGGCGCACGATGGAATAAAAAAGGTTTTGATGACTCAGGTAAAAAGACTATGTTGAGTCGTGTTGAGCTAATGGATAATGAAGCAGAGAAAGCACTAAAGGCATTGGGTCCAGATGCAAAATTAAATATGAACTTGTACAGGTGTAAGTAGATGAACGAATACTTTGAAGAATTTTATAACTTTGGCGGTTTTGGACCTGCAATTAAAGAGATCAAGCCGACAGGTGAAGATATTAAAGCGTATAAAGGCTTATTGCCTGATAACTTGCTAGAATATTGGAAAGAGTACGGCTTTTGTGGCTGGGGAGCTGGACGGCTATGGATGGTAAACCCAGCTGATTATCAAGATGTTTTAGACTCATGGCTGAAAAGCACTAGATTTGAGCAAATGCAAAGAGATGGTTTGGATAACTTCTCCGTAATAGCCATTGACGCTTTTGGAGAAGTGTATATTTGGGGAAAGAACTCGGGTAATAGCCTATCGATAACAAGCTGTTATGGTATGATTTTTCCAACATTTAACGATCAAGAGTTTATTGAAGATGGAAAAGAACTAACTTTAGATTTATTTTTTGCAAATAAAGTTAGCTCCGAAATTGATTTAACAGATCACAATGAACAACCTCTTTTTGAACGTGCTGTCGAAAAGCTAGGCCCACTTGAAAATGGAGAAATCTATGGCTTCGTGCCAGCTCTTGCCCTTGGTGGCGAACCTAAGCTTGAGAATCTCCAAAAGGTAAAAGCCACGGAACATTTAGCTTTCTTAGCGGACCTTGGAGAGAAGCGTGTTATGGCCGATATCGTTGCGCTATCTAACCAATTACCCCATAACCAATAGCACTTTTTAAGTCCTTTAATGCATAGATGTTGTGAGGCTAGGTTCAATCATCCTCCTAGCCTACACTTCTCACCAAATTTCTTTTGCTGCTTTCGTTTACATGTTTAATTAGAGAAACCACGGTAGCTAACTTTCAACTGTTTTGTTGAGATGATATGCAGTGGTAAGACAAAGTCACAAATAGAAGCCCAAGACATACCACAACCATAGTCAAAGTTATCTTAAAAAAATACCGGAGAATCACTCTCCGCTGCGCTTGCAGTACTGCGGCTTTTTACCCAAAGAAAAGTCGGTAAAGGCGACCCAGTTAAATACCTAAGAGACATCAACTGGCAAGACCTAGGAAAACAATCCGCCACGGAAGTTAAAAACATCGTCAAAGGCCTGCGCGATTCACTCGACGAAATGTCTACCAGTTGGCACTACGACCTACTGCTCCCAGACGCCGCCATCGAAGGCATGCAAGCCACGGTTAAACGCCTAGACGACGTTACCCCCAAAATCGACCAGCACATGCAACAAGCCGCCCAAGAAATCGGGCAGCGAGTTAATAAAGCACTGGATGAATATCAGGGTCAATCACCAATTCGAGGCGTCACCGACAAACCCACCAAAGCCAAAGCCGATGAGTTGGAACCGCCAAAAGGGAATGAATTGCCGGGAGCTAAAAACCAAAATTCAACTTCCGATTTCAACATTGATAAATTAGAAGTGTCAGATATTCCTTCTTTCTCTTCAGGTAAGTTCAATGAGTGGTTTGACTCAAGAACGCCTGACGAGCTTTCCGAGCTGTATAAAAAGCAGTCGTTCAAAAATAAAATCTCTGATGGGCTTAGGGGCTCAGGAGGTAATCACGAATTCCTTATGGTTGTCGAAGCTCCTCAGTGGAGTAAATGGGGAGTTAGTGCTAGGCAAGTCCAAGAAGATTTTGCTATACCTATATCGACTCTCAATGAGAGTCTGGCTAAGGGCTGGAAGCATGTGACAGGAATTAAGGGATCAAGAGCTCCAAATTCGAAAAAAGTCCACAATCAATTGCAAAAAATAATAAAAAGATCCGAAAGTCTAGACGACTTTAAAAATAATATCAGGGAGTGGGCTGAAATGTGGATTGAAGGTGGTTATAATTCATTACCTAAAGGATTTCATAAATAAGGCGTATTAAAATGACCAAAGAGAAATATGTAGAAGAAGACGACTATTATACTCAGGGGTTTGAAAAAGAAGGTGTTGTTTCTATATGGCTTGGAGTTGAAGCTGCGGATGAATCTGTAGAAGTTGATGTTCTACAAGATCTGTGTGGCGTTGGTTATTATGACTTAGCAAATCAAGAATCTGAGTATATAGAGTCAGGAGTTGTCGATATTGCTGAACTTTTTACAGAAATATCTTATGCAAGTTCCTTTGAAAAAAGTGCCATAGACTCTGCTAAGTCAATCGGTATTACCAAAGCAAAGTGGCTTGTTTGTCAGTTTGATTTTGATTATGACCCTAAAAAAACAACACGCTCTGTTCAAAGTGACCCTGTTTTTATCGGTTCATTTGCTTATGAGGAAGATGATTAGAATCAGTTCTAAGGCCTAGGTTACCTGCGAATCATCAAATATACCGCCATGCTTTTGAAAAGTTGGACGGGCAAATCGATGCTGTCGGCTCCCCTAATATCAATCGTTATATCTACACTTTGTGGTGGCTGGCACTTTTACAAGCCTGTGATGTCGCTCCAGCTCATATCCAAGAAGTGCTCGATGTTATTGGCGAACGCGGCAAAGACACCTTACTTGATAATGTAGCCATTGCACTTGGTGATAACGATAGACCTATTTCGCCCACACTCTATTACCCTGAAATTTATCAAAATCTTTCACTCACTTTTACAGTACCCAATGAACAAAAGCCTGATTTACTCAACCAATTTGCACAAAATTGGTACAGCAAGTTAGAGAACTTAGCTGACTGGCATGATAATCATAACTGTGAATGCGAATTCGAGTACACGGATTATTATATTGGTTATTGGTGCTTTGAATTAGCGTTAACCGCTAATGTTCTAAAGATACACAAGGAATCCTTAGAAGATAGCGTTTATATACCAATTGATTTAATCAGATAAACCTTTGCGAATAATTTTTTAAGAAACTGTTTGGACGTTGTAGGGCCAGCCCCCCTAGCCCTCCACGTCACAAATCGTGGTAGGCACCTTGATTTCCATGATACCGATTATCGACCAAGTCATGGATTTACGAGATATCATCGCCAATGTCATGTTACTGACCGACGATGATGAAGCCAACGACACCGACGCTTGGCTTGCGTTTACCCTCACCGGCATTGGTTTAGTGCCAATTGTGGGCTCAGCTGTCAAAGGCGTTGGTAAGGTCATCTTAAAAAAATACCGGAGAATCCCTCTCGGCTGCGCTTGCAGTGCTTCGCAAGCTCGGCAAAGGCGACCCTGTTAAATACCTAAGAAACATCAACTGGCAAGACCTAGGAAAACAATCCGCCACGGAAGTTAAAAATATCGTCAAAGGCTTGCGCGATTCACTCGACGAAATGTCTACCAGCTGGCACTACGACCTACTGCTCCCAGACGCCGCCATCGAAGGCATGCAAGCCACGGTTAAACGCCTAGACGATGTCACCCCCAAAATCGACCAGCATATACAACAAGCCGCCCAAGAAATCGGGCAGCGAGTTAATAAAGCACTGGATGAGTATCAGGGTCAATCACCAATTCGAGGCGTTACCGATAAGCCAACCAAAGCCAAAGCCGATGAGTTGGAGCCGCCAAAAGGGAATGAGTTGCCGAGGGCTAAACTCAAAGCTATAAAAATGAAGAAGTATAGACCTCCTTGCTTCATGCCAGGCGAAGACTTAGCGAAGAACTTTAAGGGTGGTAAGCAAGCTCTAGAAAAAGAGTTTTATAAACAACTAAAAGCTCAGCAGCACGGCATCAATAAAATGACGGTTGAACAATATTTAGAAAACCGTAAAACCTTGACTGACCTTGTTAAAGAGCATGGACATAAAAAAGCAAGAAAAATTCTAACGAATGGCGGAATGGCACAAGTATCAGCAAGAAAGAAGTTAGAGGACGAAATGTATGAATCAATATTAAAAAGTTTGAGAAAGCAGGGTATTAAAGGTCGAAATGCTGATAAAGTCGCAACAGAGAAGCTAAAAGAACAAATGTCTCAGTTAGCTGCTTTACATGATCCTGACCTGATAGCGGGCGGTAGTGATAAGATCAACAAACTCGGAAATAAAAATGTAAACTCCTCTCTCGGTTCTCAGTGGTCTAAAGGGGGGAGAGTTTCCGGTATGGATGAGGCAGCAAGGGTTGCGTTGAGAACAATGGGCCCTACCACCCAAATGAATATAGAATTAGAACGGTGTAAGTAAGGAGGTTAGAATAATGACCAAACAATTTGAAATAGATGAAGATTTCGAGTGGTTTCTTGAAAAGTTTGAAGAGCCTAGTGAAAAAAATCAAGCCCCAGCAGAAATAATAAAAAAGTTTGAAGGTAAACTACCTACTAGATTATTAGAATATTGGAGTGAATACGGATTTTCTGGTTTCGGGGAAGGACTTTTTTGGTTAACTAATCCCGATGATTTTGAAGATACCTTAGATGCATGGCTTGGAGATATAGGTATCATCGAGCAAGACACATATTATGTAATTGCTCGCAGTGCTTTTGGAGAGCTATTCTTATGGGGAGAGAAATTTGGACATAAATATCTAATCGACCCATCTCACGGTTGGATTATAGAGAAAGAAGGTAATGCCGAAGACATAGCAGTTGGAGAAGAAAACGATGCCATACAGTTTTTCTTTGGTGCAAAAAGGCCAACATCGCTGGATATAGATGATACGAGTGGAGGCTTACTTTTTGAGAAATGTAAACTTCGATTATCTCAATTAAAATATAACGAAATGTATGCTTTTGAACCCGCTTTTTTTCTTGGTGGGCAGCCTACCATTGACAATGTCAGTAAAGTAAATATTTTCGCCCATCTAAGTGTATTAGCATCATTTGGTCAGAAAGAAATACTAGACCAACAAGGGCTTATAGCTAAGGCTTATTCATAATAAATGCTCCTGTTATTTAAAGTAGCAAATAAAAACCACTTAACTCCTTACCACTAAAAACACTTACTTATTAATTGAAAATGCGATGATGATTAACTTTGAACTCATCGCTAATCAAATTGACGTAAGTGCCAC
>NZ_NKHF01000063.1 GCF_002744175.1 Pseudoalteromonas piscicida | reverse complement strand
ACAAAATATCACTCTTAAGGCGGGCCGCAGCCATCGCAGTGTTATCCAAAGTGATATCAACCTCAAGGCAGACAACAACCTTACCATCACCGCCCCAGCGGGAAGTCAAATCATTCAAAGCCAAGGCAATATCACAGTAAAAGGCAATGGCTCTGGCAACCTCACCCTTGCCAATGGCGGCAGTGAAATCAGTATTGACTCAAGTGGTAACGTCAACCTCTTTGCAGACAAGTTACTGACGTTAAAAGGCAAAGCCATGACCGTGTTTGACGGCAGCATGGAGCAAGATATTGGTGGTAAACAAAGCGCCACTATGCCGAGTGTACCGCAAATTCAAGCGCTTTCTGAGAATGCTCGACTCTCACTTGCCGCCGATGGCATTGCCACCATGATGAGCAGCACCATTGAGTTGTCTTATACCTATCAAGATGGCAGTCCAATCATGGGCGCACCTTATACCATTCGATTTGCAAACGGCACTGAGCTGACTGGTAACTTAGACGACAGTGGTAAAGCAAAAATTGAGAATGCACCGCCCGGTCAATACACTGTGCAATATGGTGAGGATAAACGCGATTACCTGCCAGAAGATAAACGCCCTAAAAACCCACTGTATGGACAAATCACCCCAGCGCGAGCCGCTGAAATGGTACGCAGCGGCAATACCGCACCACTAATAGAAGCCAATGGCATTGCAACCCAAGCAGGTGACTGGTTATGGGGCACACTGCAAGGCGACTTTAATCAAAACCCCTCCACGTCACAAATCGTGGTAGGTACCTTGATTTCCATGATACCGATTATCGACCAAGTCATGGATTTACGAGATATCATCGCCAATGTCATGTTACTGACCGACGATGATGAAGCCAACGACACCGACGCTTGGCTTGCCTTTACCCTCACTGGCATTGGTTTAGTGCC
>NZ_NKHF01000070.1 GCF_002744175.1 Pseudoalteromonas piscicida | reverse complement strand
ACTTGACTCCCGACTCGTTAGCTCGTTGCTTTTCAGCGTTGTGCTCCGTGTCAGTGGGGTCGCATTATAGGGAGATCCGATTTAAGTGCAACCCTTTTTTTAAATTATTTGGACATATTTCAAGAGTATTTTTTAGCACACTGGAACCTAACAACTTATCCACATTTTTTGTGGATAAGTCATCGCAATTTCGGTTTTTGTATTCCTTTGTGGTAGATTACCGCCCATTAAATACTCGTTCCTAGGAAAAGGCTAAATACATGGCTGATATCTTAAACTCGATAAGTGGTCTTTTATGGGGCCATCTACTTATCTACCTATTAATAGCCGCAGGTGTATTCTTCACTATTAGACTCGGCTTTATTCAGTTTACTCAATTCCCATATATGGTGAAGGTGATGATGCAAAGCCGAGAAGGCGCCGAAGATGGCATCTCTTCTTTCCAAGCATTTTGTACTTCTCTCGCCGCACGCGTTGGCACAGGTAATATGGCAGGTGTTGGGGTTGCACTTTATTTAGGCGGCCCTGGAGCAATATTGTGGATGTGGCTTATTGCTTTGATAGGTATGGCAACTAGTTTTGCGGAAAGTTGTTTAGCACAGCTATATAAGACAAAAGATGATGATGGTAACTTCCGTGGTGGCCCTGCTTATTATATGGAGCTAGGTTTAAAGCGTAAATGGATGGGGGTATTGTTTTCACTTTGCCTGATACTTGCTTTTGGTCTAGTTTTTAATGCAGTACAAGCAAACTCTATTGCTGCTGCTTTTGAAGTTGCTTTTGATGTGCCGAAATATGTAATGGGCGTCGCATTAGTTGCGGCCTCAGGGATTATTATATTTGGTGGTTTAAAAACAATAGCTCGATTTGCTGAGCTTGTTGTTCCTTTTATGGCAGTTGCCTATCTTATTTTGGCACTTTATGTGTGTGCGGTAAACTTTACTCAATTGCCAGATATATTCATGCTGATTGTGAAAAGTGCAATGGGAATTGAACAAGCTGGCGCAGGTGCTATAGGATATGCAGTAATGCAAGCGATGCTTCAGGGAATTAAGCGCGGCTTATTCTCAAATGAGGCAGGTATGGGGAGCGCAGCTAATGCAGCAGCAAGTGCAACGCCAAACCCAAATCATCCAGCCTCACAAGGCTATGTGCAAATGCTAGGTGTATTTGTTGATACCATAGTCATTTGTACTGCTACGGCCTCTCTTATTTTGTTATCTGGTCAACTTGAACCGAACTCTGGCTTAACAGGCATCGAACTAACTCAGTCAGCATTAGTTCACCATGTAGGTGAATGGGGCGCTATTTTTGTTGCCGTCGCAATTCTGTTCTTTGCATTTACTTCTATTGTTGCCAACTATAGCTATGCTGAAACCAATCTACTCTTTCTAGATCATCACTCAAAGAAAGGTATGATGGTATTTAGAGCCTGCGTATTAGGTATGGTGATGTTTGGAGCAGTCAGCGAGCTTGGATTAGTGTGGACGCTCGCTGATATTTCAATGGGTTTGATGGCAGTGGTCAACGTAATAGCTTTATTTATGCTTCGGAAAGTTGTGATTTGGCTTGCTTGTGACTATAAAAAGCAGCTCAAAGCAGGCGTAACACCAGAGTTTGATCCAAGTACCAATCCAGAGGTAGAAAAAACACTACCGAAAGGTATCTGGACCAAGTAAATTAGGACTGCGCACTGAGATTTATATCTTGGTGCGCGAACCCAGTTACAAAAACCGCTGTTCACAGCTAAAAAATAAAACCCTCTACACGGTCATTTAATGTCCAAACAAACCAACCACTTATTGCCTTTTCCCAGAAAAAACGTATAGTAAATATGTTGTCGGCATATAGCGCAGCTTGGTAGCGCACTGTCATGGGGTGTCAGGGGTCGCAGGTTCAAATCCTGCTATGCCGACCATTCAATTCTCATCCCTTTCAATTAGTTAAGTCTATTTTTACTGTCTTATTGCACGTAATTTCTATCACTAGTTTTTTTAGCACATTTGTAGCACCATAAATCCATAAAACTATTTTGCCCTTTCGGATGCTTTTTGTGAGAAGCGAACCTGAACTAAACTCCACTATATTTACAGAAGCTATCAGCTCGATTCTACTAGGATCGGTTCCTTGTGCTATCGTTGTATGCACATCAGGAGTTGAATCACTTATAAACTTTTTAAAAAGCTTAACTCCCCCTAGTAATATAGTGTATTACTTTATGGTTTTACTGGTTCTACACTTTTTCATCTGGGGGGCAAATCGCTTTCTCTATAGCCCGATAGAAGAGGTTTCCATAGTTAAGAAGCGTATTCTGCACTTGTCAGAACAAGTGGGGTATAGCTTGTTGGGGTTATATCGCACTTTAGCAGGTACATTGCCTATGGTTTTTGTACCTGCACTCATTGCCGAGCCAACTATAGAAAATTTTCAACAAAGTACTTTGATGCTCTTTCTATCCGCAGGATCTTTATTTATTGCGTGTGTTTTATCTTCTTGGCAAGTAAAAACTCAACTCGGTTAGCTACAATTCCAATACCCTGTAATCGTTATACTTTTATCGGCTATAGTACGCTGGGTTGGTGCTCACCCATCAACTCAGGCAATATAGCTTTTCTGCACCTACAGTTGAGAGCATTATAAAACTCGGTCTCTAGACTTACATCTAAACGATACAGCAACGCGCTTTAACTCTGACAGCTATGCAGTCGGGTCTCCATGAAATAATATTCTCTTAAGTATCCTAGCGTTGACTTTCCAGCTCGTGCGAAGCTGATGATATATTCCCTGAACACGCCAGGCTCTATATGGCTCTATATTTGTCTTTACATAATGCCAAGCACTGGGACAAATGTTAAAAGCATGAAGTTGCTCAAGGCTCACATTACCAAAACCTTTGAATGCATTAACTTTGTTCTCAATGTGAATCACAGACATCTACATTGGTTTATTTCGTACTGCCTTTACTTGTTTAATTTCAGACCAAAAGCCATGACGTTCATTGCACCAAATCGTCTTAAACTCTTTACTTGTTTCGATTAGACTTAAAAACGGGTTATGCACGTGTGCATGTTTGCCAAACCTTACTTTTGGAGCAACTTGAAGTGTAAAACCAGCAATAAAGTCTATAGCCAGGAAGTTTTGCTGATCAAACTGCGCCTGAACCTCCTTAATATAGTCCTGATGTAAACAATCATCATTATCTAGGCGTGAAGTGATCAAGTATGGCTGAGCCAATTGTGTATTTAACTCTCGTCGGATAGCAGGTAAAAAGTCTTCCATTCCATCAGCATAAATAGGTATGAATGCTTTAAATTCAGTGGCTAAGCGCTTAATAGTTTCGCGAAACTCTGGTGCGGTCGATACATCAAAGAAAACTAGCCACTTAAAGTTTTGCTCCGTTTGTGCTTTTACTGAAGCGAAACAATAATGTTCGAATAATTTCAGCCGATTTCTCATCCACTCATCAGTTAAGACTTGCGTTTTTGATTTCGTCTCTTGCCAATCTTTCTTGCGCAAATTAAAACAGGTTAGTACAAAATGTTGAAACATGTATAAACTCTGGAAATTAGAAAGTATATCTGCAACTAAAAAAGCATACTCAAACCAAAATATAGAAATAGAAAATACTCAGCACAAAATTGTGAAAAAGGCCCACTAACTATATGAGATGAGAATTGCTATTGATTACTGGTTAAGCCCCCTGAAAAGAGTGCCCAAGTATCCTTCATTAAACCAGAGTGAGAGATCTAAAAACTACCACCAACCCGCTAAAACATCAACTTAATTAGGTACAAACATATTATACGAAAATACAAGCAGCAACTTAGTAAGTGTAAGGAGCACAGAGAACAAGTTACCTTCTGTCGAGGATATATTAAAGTTCAATTATCCGCTTGATGCTTTCCTTTTATCGAGAGTACCTTAGATCGGGTGGTTAACGTGACGCTCGATAACATTATCCCGAAACGCAAAAGCCCCAGCAGATGCAGGGGCTTTATCAAAAGTCTAATTTAGTTAAAAACTAAAATTAAGCTTTCTTAGGACGTTCAATCACGTCAACTAGCGTCCAAGATTTTTTCTTAGAGATTGGTGCACATTCGCGAATAGTCACGACGTCACCTGTGAGTAGCTGTGTTGTTTTCATCGTGTGCGTGCAACTTAGTTGTACACTTGATGCTTTCCTTTTATCGAGAGTACCGTAGATCGGGTGATTAACCTGATGCTCGATAGCTATTCATAGCATTATCCTGAAACGCAAAAGCCCCAGCAGATGCTGGGGCTTTATCAAAAGTCTAATTTAGTTAAAAACTAAAATTAAGCTTTCTTAGGACGTTCAATCACGTCAACTAGCGTCCAAGATTTTTTCTTAGAGATTGGTGCACATTCGCGAATAGTCACGACGTCACCTGCTAGTGCTGTGTTGTTTTCATCGTGTGCGTGCAACTTAGTTGTACGCTTGATGAACTTACCGTAGATCGGGTGTTTAACCTGACGCTCGATAGCAACAACGATTGACTTGTCCATTTTGTCGCTAATTACACGACCTTGTACAGTACGGATCTTATCGCTCATTATGCACCTGCCTTCTGGTTGATAACCGTTTTCACACGCGCAATACTGCGACGTACTTTTTTAAGCTCGTGAGTTTGAGCTAGCTGACCAGTGCTCGCTTGCATGCGCAGGTTGAACTGCTCACGAAGAAGCTCAAGAAGTTCAGCATTTAGCTCTTCTACGCTTTTGTCTTTAAGTTCGCTAGCTTTCATTACATTACCGTCCGAGTTACAAATGTTGTTTTGAAAGGTAATTTACGAGCAGCTAGGTTGAATGCTTCGCGAGCAAGCTCTTCTGAAACACCTTCCATCTCTAAAGTACTTTACCAGCTGAATTTCAGCAACCCAGTATTCAACAGAACCTTTACCTTTACCCATACGAACTTCAAGCGGTTTCTCTGTAATTGGCTTATCTGGGAATACACGGATCCAGATTTTACCTTGACGCTTGACGTGACGTGTCATAGCACGACGAGCTGCTTCGATTTGACGAGCAGTCATACGGCCACGGCCAGTCGCTTTCAAGCCGAAAGAACCGAAGCTAACTTTGTTACCGCTGGTAGCCAGACCACGGTTGCGGCCTTTGTGTACCTTACGGAATTTTGTACGTTTTGGCTGTAACATTAGTCGCTACCTCTTACTTAGCACTTTTTTTAGCTTTCTTCGGCGCACGTTTAGCTGGCTTCTCTTGCTCTTGAACTAGTGGAAGACCACCAATTACTTCGCCTTTGAAGATCCAAACCTTAACACCGATGATACCGTAAGTGGTCAAAGCTTCTGAAGTTGCGTAGTCGATATCAGCACGTAGAGTATGTAGAGGTACACGACCTTCACGATACCACTCAGAACGTGCGATTTCAGCACCGCCTAGACGGCCGCTTACTTCAACTTTGATACCCTTCGCGCCTAGACGCATTGCGTTTTGTACTGCGCGCTTCATAGCACGACGGAACATAACACGACGCTCTAGCTGAGAAGAAATACCGTCAGCAACTAATTGTGCATCTAGCTCTGGCTTACGTACTTCTGCGATGTTGATTTGCGCAGGTACACCAGCAAGCTTAGTTACAGCTTGGCGAAGCTTTTCAACATCTTCACCTTTTTTACCGATAACAACACCAGGACGAGCTGTGTGAATTGTTACACGGATTGATTTAGCTGGACGCTCAATAACGATCTTAGCTACAGAAGCACTTTTCAATTCCTTAGTAAGGTATTGACGTACTTTGTGATCGCCAAAAAGCTGTTCAGAGAAATCTTTTGTATTCGCGTACCAAGTAGATACCCAAGGCTTTGAGATACCTAGGCGAATACCAGTAGGATGAACTTTTTGTCCCATTACTTATATCTCCTAGCTATCCGATACCACAACAGTGATGTGGCTTGTACGCTTAAGGATGCGGTCTGCGCGTCCTTTAGCACGTGGCATAATACGTTTCATTGTAGGACCTTCGTCTACAAATACTTTAGCCACTTTAAGCTCATCAATGTCAGCACCTTCGTTGTGCTCCGCGTTCGCGATAGCAGACTCAAGTACTTTCTTAACTAATACAGCCGCTTTCTTCGGGCTGTACGCCAGGATTTCTAGCGCGCGATCAACCGGAAGTCCACGGATTTGATCTGCCACTAGACGTGCTTTCTGCGCCGAACCAGAGGCGAATTTGTGTTTAGCTAATGCTTCCATCATACCCTCCGATTAACGTTTCTTAGCTTTCTTATCCGCAGCGTGACCGCGGTAAGTACGTGTAGGTGCAAATTCACCTAGTTTGTGACCGATCATTTCGTCTGTGATGAACACAGGAACGTGCTGACGACCATTATGGACAGCGATGGTCAATCCGATCATGTTAGGTATGATCATTGAACGACGGCTCCAAGTTTTAATTGGCTTCTTGTCACCGCTTTCCAACGCTTTCTCTACCTTCTTCAGCAAGTGTAGGTCAATAAATGGACCTTTCTTGAGAGAACGTGGCATGGCAATTCCTCAACTATTATTTAGTACGACGACGTACGATGAACTTATCAGTACGCTTGTTCTTACGAGTCTTGTAACCCTTAGTAGGTACGCCCCATGGAGATACAGGGTGACGACCACCAGAAGTACGACCTTCACCACCACCGTGTGGGTGGTCAATCGGGTTCATGGCAACACCACGAACTGTAGGACGGATACCACGCCAACGATTTGCACCAGCTTTACCTAGTGAACGTAGCATGTGTTCTGCGTTACCTACTTCGCCAAGAGTCGCACGACAATCAGACTCAACCTTACGAACTTCACCAGAGCGAAGACGTAGTGTTACGTATTGACCTTCACGAGCAAGGATCTGTACGTAAGCACCAGCAGAACGTGCAATTTGTGCACCTTTGCCAGGTTTAAGTTCAACGTTGTGTACAGTAGAACCTACAGGGATATTACGCATAGGTAGTGTGTTACCAACCTTGATTGGTGCATCAACACCAGATTGGATTGCATCACCTGCTTTAAGACCCTTAGGTGCAATAATGTAACGACGCTCACCGTCTGCATATAATACAAGAGCGATGTTTGCGCTACGGTTTGGATCGTACTCTAGACGCTCAACTTTAGCAGGAATGCCATCTTTTGTGCGTGTAAAGTCGATTACACGGTAGTGTTGCTTATGACCACCACCGATATGACGAACCGTGATACGACCGTTGTTGTTACGACCGCCTGATTTAGAGTTTTTCTCTAGTAGCGGAGCGTAAGGCTTACCCTTGTGTAGATCAGGGTTAACCACTTTAACGACGTGACGACGACCCGCAGAAGTTGGTTTACACTTTTGAAGTGCCATAATTCTAACTCCCCTTATTACTCGGCGCCGCCGACAAAGTCTAGCTCGCTACCTTCTTTAAGAGTAACGTATGCTTTTTTCCAATCGCTACGACGGCCAAAACGCATACCAGTACGCTTTGTCTTACCCTTAACATTTAGAGTGCGAACACCAGTTACTTCTACTTCGAAAAGCTTTTCAATAGCAGCTTTAATTTCTGCTTTGTTTGCATCTTTAGCTACTTTGAAAACAATTGTGTTGTTTTCTTCAGCAGATACAGTGCTCTTCTCAGAGATGTGTGGAGCAAGGATTACTTTTAAAAGACGTTCTTCACGGATCATGCTAGCGCCTCCTCAAGTTGCTTAACAGCAGCAGCAGTAATCAGAACCTTATCGAAAGCGATTAGGCTTACTGGGTCGATGCCAGCTACGTCACGCGTGTCAACCTTGTACAGGTTACGTGCAGAAAGGAATAGATTCTCATCTACTTCTTCAGTCACGATTAGTACGTCTTTAAGCTCAAGTTCTTTAAGCTTAGCTACTAGTTCTTTAGTCTTTGGTGCTTCTAGACCAAAGTTTTCAACAACTACTAGACGATCTTGACGAACAAGCTCAGAAAGAATGCTCTTGATCGCACCGCGATACATCTTACGGTTAACTTTTTGGCTGTGATCTTGCGGCTTAGCTGCAAAGCTCACACCACCGCTGCGCCAGATTGGGCTGCGGATTGTACCAGCACGAGCACGGCCAGTACCTTTTTGGCGGAATGGTTTCTTACCACCACCGCGTACTTCAGAACGTGTCAGTTGAGCTTTAGTACCCTGACGAGCACCTGCTGCGTAAGCAACAACTACTTGGTGTACTAATGCTTCGTTAAACTCACGTCCAAAAGTAGCTTCGGAAACTTCAAGCGCACCAGCGCCTTTAATTGCTAATTCCATCACTAAATCTCCAGGACTTATGCTTTAACAGCTGGTTTAACGATAACGTCACCGCCGATAGCGCCAGGCACTGCACCTTTAACTAAAAGCAAGTTACGCTCTGCGTCAACACGTACTAGTTCAAGGTTCTGTGTCGTAGAACGAACATTACCCATTTGACCGGCCATTTTCTTACCTTTGAAAACTTTACCAGGAGACTGGTTTTGACCGATTGAACCAGGAGCACGGTGAGATAGAGAGTTACCGTGAGTTGCGTCTTGCATGCTGAAGTTCCAGCGCTTAACACCACCTTGGAAACCTTTACCTTTTGAAGTACCAGTAACGTCTACTTTTTTCACTTCAGTGAAAAGTTCAACTGTTAGCTCTGAACCTACTTCAAATTCACCTTCACCGCCGTTAAGACGGAATTCCCACAGGCCGCGACCCGCTTCAACGCCAGCTTTAGCGAAGTGACCCGCTGCTGGTTTGTTTACACGGCTTGCTTTTTTCTCGCCTGCAGTAACTTGAAGCGCGTTATAACCGTCAGTTGCGTCAGATTTGATCTGCGTAACACGGTTAGGAGTCGCTTCGATAACTGTCACAGGGATAGATACACCATCTTCAGTGAAGATACGTGTCATACCCACTTTACGACCGACTAGACCTAATGCCATTTTCCTAAAACCTCTCTAATCTTCCGATTAACCCAGGCTGATTTGAACATCAACACCAGCAGCAAGGTCTAGGCGCATTAGAGCGTCTACAGTCTTGTCAGTTGGTTCTACGATGTCGATCAGACGTTTGTGGGTGCGGATTTCATACTGATCACGCGCGTCTTTGTTTACGTGCGGAGAGATCAATACTGTGAAACGTTCTTTGCGCGTAGGTAGTGGGATTGGACCACGAACCTGAGCACCAGTGCGCTTCGCTGTTTCCACGATTTCCGCCGTTGATTGGTCAATCAAACGGTGGTCAAAAGCTTTTAGGCGAATACGAATGCGTTGATTTGACATTCTTAAACCTCAAAATTGAAAGAGCATTTAAAAAGAGCATAAAAAAACGACCGAGACTAACTCAATTATTCCTGAGAAGTCGGCTGTTATTTTATTTCTACCATTGAACTCACAATTGGAGTTCCTGTTCATACGGCCTGAAATCCAGACCTTTCATTTACTTTCCTAGGCACATTGGCCAAGAAAGTCTGCATATTATAGTGATATTGGTGATAAATGCAACAACTATTACAAAGTATTTTTTTGCCTTAGAAATGGTCCTATAACCCAAGCCATTCGGATCTCTACGGCTACTTAGAGTCTCATATGGGTTTATCGCCGCAAACGATCCAGCGTACAAATATTGCACTACCCAACACTCAACGACATATGCTACTTTCAACAAAAGGTAAAACAACAAGATCCTCGGATAAGCCCTTTGTAAATGGTCAGTCCAGTTAAATCTTGGTATTCTATGGCTAATGATAATTGTTCGGTATTCCCATGCAGATTTTTTCTTATTTGCTCACCACCATCGCTCGCTGCAGCAACTGGCTTTTTGTTAAAAGCAAAGTGCTACCAGAAAACCCTATTGAAGATTATGAGCTTGACCCTAGTATTCCCACCTTTTATGTAGCAAGGCTAGACTCGACATCAGATATGGTCGCATTAGATGTCATGTGTAAAAAGTTAGGACTGCCTAGGCCTTCACAAAAGGAGCGTATTGGTAATAGGGAACTAAACCGCTTTGTGGGGATCCAAGCACCGCCAAGTGTCTTTGGCAATGAGCACAAACCTAGTCATGCGCTGGCTCACAGTAAAGCTATTTTTGAAGCGTTACAAGACAACGAACATAACGATGTTCAGGTGATCCCGGTTACGATTTTATGGGGCCGAAACCCGGGTAAAGAAAAGCCTGGCGTTGGCACGCTACTGTCGAATTCATTAACCCCTAGTTGGTTACGCAAATGCTTTGTGGTGCTGTTTTCTGGTCGCGACAACTTTGTTCGATTCTCACGCCCGATTGAACTCAACCAGCTCCTTAACGATAAAGCCGATGTTGAAGAGCTACCTCACAAGCTTTTACGCGTTGCCAGAGTGCATTTCCGTCGTCAAAAACTCGCAGCAACCGGCCCTAAGCTTCCCTCTAGAGAGCAACTATTTAGTTCAATATTAGCATCGCAAAGTATCAAAAAAGCCATTGCCGACGAAGCCAAGTCGAAAGGCCTAAGCCAAGAAGAAGCCCGTCTACAAGCGTTAGCATTACTCGATGAGATAGCGGCAAACTATTCTGACGCGATGGTTCGCGTGGCCGACCGAGCTCTGACTTGGCTTTGGAACAAACTCTACAACGGTATCGAGGTCAATAACTCTGATAAAGTGCAGGCACTTGCAGACAAAGGCCATGAAATAATTTACGTCCCCTGCCACCGTAGCCATATGGACTATCTGCTACTCACCTACGTGATTTACCACCAAGGCCTAGTGCCTCCTCATATTGCAGCTGGTGTTAACCTTAACTTTTTCCCTGCAGGCCCTATTTTTAGACGCAGCGGTGCTTTTTTTATTCGTCGCTCCTTTTCTGGAAATAAGCTTTATTCTGCGGTATTCAAAGAGTACCTCAGTCAGCTCTTTATTAAAGGTTACTCTGTCAAGTTTTATACCGAAGGTGGGCGCAGCCGCACTGGTCGCTTATTGCCACCAAAAACGGGAATGTTGGCCATGACTTTGCAATCTATGCTTCGCGGCATTGATAGACCTATATCTTTAGTGCCTGTTTATCTTGGCTATGAACATGTGATGGAGATCAACACGTACCTAAAAGAGTTAGCTGGCAACAGCAAAAAGAACGAATCCATATTCGGCATTTTTAAGGCTATTAAGAATCTGAAAAACTACGGACGAGGTTACTTAAACTTTGGCGATCCAATTTCTGTTAACCAGTTTTTAAATGAACAGCAACCAGACTGGCGCGATTCGATCCATCCAACAGAAACCCAGAAGCCCGTTTGGCTGAATCAACAAGTCGCGGATCTCGCTGATGTGATTATGACTGAAATCAATAATTCGGCAGCACTTAACTCGGTTAATTTGCTGGCGACAATACTGCTGAGTAATGAGCAATTTGCGCTGCCCAAGCCGCAACTTATTCAACAGCTGGATTTGTATTTGGGTTTGCATCGTAATGCCCCATACCACTCTAACGCCACGGTCCCAGAGTGCAGTGCCGAAGGCCTACTAGAACACGCACTTAAGTTAGACAAGTTCGATGTTCTAGAAGATAACTTTGGTAGCATTATTAGCGTTAAAGAAAAAGAACGGGCGCTGCTAAACTATTATCGGAATAATATTCTTCATCTATTTGCCGTACCCAGCTTAATCGCTCAACAGCTATTTAATCGTTATAGCCTAACAGTCGACGAGTGCCGCAAAGAAGTCGAGTTATTGTATCCTTTGTTTGCAAAAGAATGGTTTTTAACCGATCTTCAAACTGGGTATATTGAATCTATTTTAACATTCTTCGCAGCCAAAAAGCTGATCACATTTGATGGGCATCTAGCATCGGTCAATAAAGAAGGGGCAGCCTTGGCGCAATTAGAGATGTTAGGTAAAGTGATCCATCTAACATTAGAGCGCTATGCAATCACCATTAACTTAGTTAAACATCATCAAGGGTTGAGTCGTAGTGAGCTTGAAAGCGAAAGCGCCTCGCTTGCTGAACGACTCGGCACATTGCATGGTGTGAAGAGCCCAGAGTTTTTTGATAAAAAAAGTGCTCAGCGCTTTTATCTCTAGTTTAAAAGAACAAGGCTTTATAGAACAAGATGAAGCCTTGGGTATTCGTGGAACCGATGCGCTACATATTTTGGAGCAACATCTCAAAACGCTATTACCGGCTCGAATATACCAGTCTATTCAACATATAGTCTAAAAGTATAAGGCCCCATCTTTGGGGCCTTTTGTTAACTTGGGTTGGTTCTTTTATTTATCCATACCTGCTGACCTAGCAATGCTATGATGATCAACGCAGCGGCAATATCTGCATACCAAACTTGATGGGGCCAGACTAATAAGGCACCTAAAAGTGCAAATATGCTCCTAAGAGCAAAGTTCAACTTAGCTTCTGCATACCCGTAAATCGCAGCTACCAGTGCATATATACCAATAAGCGCTGTAATAAATACTTGCAAAACCTCTAACTGCGAACCGCCTATGAAGGGAGTATAGGCAAATAGGAGTGGCACTATGTACAAGGCTTTTGCCGTTTTCCAGGCTTCAATCCCTGTTGCCATTGGCGGTGTTTTGGCAATCCCCGCAGCGGTAAAAGCAACTAAACAAACTGGTGGAGTGACGTTGCTGTCTTGTGATAACCAAAAAATAATCATATGCGCAGAAAGCAACATCATGGATAAGTGCGCGGCATCAAACTGACTGCTGCGAATAATTTCGATAGCTTCAGGGGGTAACCCAGCTAATATTGTAAAGACTTGTTCTGCCGTAGTATTCGGTTGGTTGTATATTTCACCGAGAGCAGGCGCCATCATACTCATCATCATACTTGCGGTTTCATTAAGCTGACCATTTACAATCGCCTCTACCAACGCCGATTGACTAATCAACCCATACAGCGCGGGGGCCGACAAGGTCGCTAATACGATATAAGATGCCGTAACAGGTAACCCCATACCAATGATTAATGAGGCTAGAGCAATTAACGCCAGAAGTAGCATCAAGTTTGAACCAGCCCACTCATTAATCATCAACGAAAAAGTAACCCCTAAGGAGCTGATTGATATGCAGTTGATCAGTACACCAATGGCAATCAATAGCAGTGCCGTCTTAGCGCTATTCTCGGTGGCACTCGCTAATGCGGCTAGCATTTTTGACCAGCCCATGGGAGTACGAGACATAAAAGAGAATAAACAAACACTGAGTGTAGCAATGCCCACCGCATAGGTTGGTGTAAAGCCATAGATCATCAATGTGACGAGCAATAATATAGGTAATAGATGATGCCAACCTGACTTCAACTCTTGCCAAGCGCTGACTTGCTCTCCTTGAACTGAAGGTTGAATATTTAGCCGCTTAGCCTGAACCCTGACAAATATCGCAATTGATGCAAAGTACAATAGTGCTGGAACAAATGCCGCAGCAATAATCGTGAGATAAGGAATTTGAGTATAAGAGGCCATCACAAATACACCGGCCCCCATAATAGGCGGAATGAGTTGCCCTCCAGTTGACGCCCCAGCTTCAACGGCAGCAGCAAATTTCGCTGGAAAACCTGCCTTTTTCATTAAAGGAATGGTGATCACACCTGTCGCAGCGGTATTGGCAATGGCGGAGCCTGACACCGACCCCATCATTCCTGAACTCACCACGGCTACTAAGCCTTGCCCGCCAACCATGCGACCAACTAATGCATTTGCAAAACGAATAATAAAGTCGCCAGTGCCTGCTTGTACTAAGAAAGCGCCAAACAGGATGAACATGAATACAAAAGTCCAAGAGATTTTAGCAATAGGTCCAAACAGTCCATCATCGAAAAAATTACGAAACAGCACGGTTTCAGCACTGAGACCGGCAAAATGGAATACGCCATCTATGAATTGCCCTAAAAACAATACATAGCTCATCGCGAGCATAATCATGATTGGAATAAACCATCCCATACAACGCCGAACCAGCTCTAAGGCCACAACAACCGCTGTAATAGAAGCGACCCAATCGGATGTCGCAAACTCATAATTGCGTTCGGCGAGCGCATCACTATAAAAAATAAGGTAACCGCTACTTATCACCAGACCACAACCAAGTCCAAAATCAATTGGCCTGGCAAGCCAAGATATTAGGCCTAGCCGCAAAGGAGAGGTGAGCAACACAAAACAACCAAAGAGCATAAAGTGGATAGCCGAAATATAGTTATCTGGCCAAGTTGAAACCAAGTTAAAATAAAGATGTACTAGGCTTGTGATTATTGCCAAATAAAACGCCAGCTTATTTGTATTACTTTGCGGTCCTGAGGGGGCTAATAAAGCCTCCTGCGTGTTACTGAAATTACTCATTGATATAGGTTGTCCTACTCCACTGTATTACTAAGCTACTGCAAGTGCGCTGGCACAGAAATGCCAACTTCTTTGTAATACTTGAGCGCTCCGGGGTGCAATTTCGCAGGCAGCCCGATAAGTGCTTTTTCAATTGCCATTGCCTTTGTTGCTTTATGGATCGTTTGCAAAAAGACAAGGTTTTCATAGATGGTCTTTGTCAGTAGATAAACATCTTCTTCGCTCATGTCTTTATGAGCAGCAAGAAAGTTTGGTTGAGCAATTGTGCGAATAGCCTGTGACTGGCCAGGATAGGTGTTAGCAGCAATAGTAAAACGCGACCACAATGCCACATTATGATTTACCTTTTGCAATTGTTCGTCGGTAAAGTCAAGCACCGTAATGCCATCGGCATCAGCTGCGAAAGCACTGGTCACCGCACTGACCGGAACGCCCGCTGGAATGTTCATCCCTGCTATTTGACCATTTTGCAGCGCGCTCGAAGACCCTGCATAGCCTTTATGCACCATGTTAAACTGTTCACTATCGATGCCTAGTGCCTTCATGATGTATTTACCCGACCCTTCGGTACCAGAATTTCTCTTTCCTATGCCAAATCCCTGTGAATAAAGGTTTTTTAGATCACTCATGTGCCCTGATTTCACGTATTGCTTATCAATGACAAAGTGCTCAACATTTTGCCATAGCATAGTCACTGAACGCAGATAATCTTGTTTACCCACAGATTCCATCGCCCCCGAGCCCTGCACGGCCCAAGCACCATAAAGCCCTTGAAGTATTGCTAATTCCGCTTCTTTATTACGCATAAGCTTAAGGTTATCACCTGATCCTGCCGACGTAATCGCTGAGACACTCATACCATGTTGTGGTGTTACTTTTAACTTAGTTAATGTCGCAATTGCCACACCAACTGGGTAGAAGGTGCCGCCTGACGAAGCAGTAGCCAAGATATAAGACCTGTCTTTGTCTACATTAGCCACAGTAGTGAAAGCACATAATGCAATAGAAGCATATGCAATAGCAGCACGCATTCGAGTTATAAGATTGAACATTTTAAAGTCCTTATTATGTAACCTGATCTCGGCACAACAACTTGTTCTCCCAAGTTCAGAGGATTTAATTTTATACTGAGAGTATTTTGCACACCTTTGGCAAATTAACCAAATTTTTACGAAATCAGTGGCAAGGTAGGCTGAAGCTTAGGAGAAATACATGGTGGAAATATGGATCTGAGAAATAATACCAACTCGCTTAATCAAGTGGTCTATTTGAGGCAAAGGTCAACAGGCCCTAGTCACGATGTAAAATCGCTCGTACGAGGCATTAAAAAAGGCCGCTTA
>NZ_NKHF01000133.1 GCF_002744175.1 Pseudoalteromonas piscicida | reverse complement strand
AACCCTTTTTTTAAAGAAAATTGCAAAAAACAGGTTGTTCGAGCAAAAACCAAACGAAACGTCTATTTTTTACATTTTAAAGCGCCAAAAACGAGCAAAAAACGAACTTCCCTTGTTAATATGGGCCTCTCTTCACTTTATCAGATGATAAACAGTTAGTTGCGGCACACAAGTTAGTTAATCTAAAATCAGTTTAAGCCATCGGTTCACCAACAGTACATTAGGCAACTTCACAACCATTTATTGTAAGCGTCCCACCTTAATACCTATATATGTAGCGTCGTAAAAATCTTTGATTTTCTGTAGGCATTAAAAAAGGCCGCTTG
>NZ_NKHF01000076.1 GCF_002744175.1 Pseudoalteromonas piscicida | reverse complement strand
GGGGGTCCATGATGACTTCTTCGAGCTCGGCGGAAACTCATTGCTTGCGACCCGTCTGCTGAGCAAGCTACAAGATGATGGACTGCACAATGTCTCATTAGAACAGCTGTTTACATATAAAACTATCGCAGCGATCAGTCAAAAAATCACCGAGCAGCCGACACCTGCCGCGCAGGCAACGATTATTGAGCCTGGTTGTGGCAAGGGGTTAACTGCGACGACGCCAATGCAGCAAAAGTTATGGATGTTTAGTCAATTTGAAAAAGGACAAACAGCATACCATATACCTTTGATCATAGAAGTTAATGGCAACTTTGATAAAGCCGTTTTCCAAAGCGTACTCAAGGATATCATTGCACGGCACGATATTCTTCGTACCACTTACCATGCAGAGCAGGGGCAGTTGCAGCTTCGTTTGCTTGAACACTATGATTTACCCTTTAAAGAAGTCGATTTAAGTGGCCATGATGAGTTGTCTGTTCACAAGAGCGTGAATGAGGAAGTACAGCGTCCATTCAATCTTCAGCAAGACTGTATGCTACGTGCCTGTCTGTTTTGTCTGACGGAATCTCGCCAGATTTTATTGCTCACGCAACATCATATTGCCTCGGACGGTTGGTCAGTCGGTGTATTAGCCAAAGAAATAAAGTCGCTTTACACTGCTAAGGTATCAGGTGAAACAGTAGCGCTTCCGGAACTTACTGTCCAGTATCAAGATTATGCTCATTGGTACCATAGTTTTAGAGAAAGTCAGGCGTTCGAGTTACAGCTTGATTATTGGCGCACATATTTGAATCATGCACCGCAACTACATAATCTGCCGCTAGACAACCCTCGAAGCAATGAACGTCACTTTAGTTGTGGCCGGTTAATACAAACTATCCCAGCGGAACTTACGGCGCGTTTAAACGCTTTCAATATTGAAAATAACCTAACGATGTTTATGTTATTACAGGGGATGTTAGCACTTGTTTTATGTCGCTGGAGTGATAGTCGTGACATTGTAATGGGAACGCCCGTGGCAAATCGTCACAATGCCCAACTGGAGCCACTAATTGGTTCCTTTATTAATACTCTGGTATTGAGAAATCAAATTGATGATACACAGACATTCCTCGATTATATAACGCAATGTCGACAAAACCACTTGAAAGGGTTTGATAATCAACAGGTTCCTTATGAACTCCTGCTGGATCAATTAGGGGTAATAAAAACTAATCAATACAACCCCTTATATCAGATATTATTTGCGATGCAGAACAATGAGCGACCAGATATTGAGTTGCCTGATGTTGAGCTTACCTTACTAGAACCACAGCTACTTGAAAGTGTGTTTGATCTTGAGCTAAATGCTTATGAAGTCAATGGCGAAATACAAATTGAGTGGGACTACAATGATGCTATTTTTCATTCTTCAACCATAGAAAACATCATTAGCAGTTTTGAGAGTGCATTAGAATATGCGGTAAAACAATCCGATACACTACTCAAAGATATTCCCGTTTCTCGTTTGACTATTCCGGAGGCATTGCTGAAAAACTTTGTGTCTGCGGAAGAAAGCCAACACCGTGATGTGCCTATCATTGGTCGAATTCTGGAAAGTGCACAAAATAATCCTGACAAACTGGCTGTTGAGACTGGAAATGGCGAATTAACTTACAAAGAGCTAGTAGGGAAAGCGTCAGCGTTAGCTTCGGTAATGCAGAAAAATGGCGTTGAAGAGGGAAGTTATGTTGCTATTTATATTAACCGAGAAACGGATTTGGTTGTTGCTTTGCTAGGTGTGATGTTATCTGGTGCTGCGTTTTTACCTTTAGATCCATCTCATCCATTTGATAGGGTAAGGAGCATTTTGGAACAAGTGCCGGTTTCGGTGCTGCTCTCTACGTCTACGTTAAATGGCTCATTAGAGCAGGTGGATTGCCCAGTTATTTCCATAGATACACTTAGCACTGAAGCGCAGCAGAGTTTCCAGTATACGGCTGCTAAACCCAGTGACAGTGCTTATATTTTGTTTACATCCGGCTCAACAGGAAAACCTAAAGGGGTCGAGATAAGTAACAATGCACTGTCTGAAATGATGACGTCATTTATTGACCATATTAATCTGGCAGAATCATGTCGTTGGTTAGCACTGTCTACGATTACTTTTGATATCTCTCTGTTAGAGATTTTCGCACCTTTATGTGTAGGTGGTCATGTCATCCTTGCTCAAGACCATGAAGTAAAGGATGGTTTTAGACTTAAAAGGATGTTGGACGAATTTAATATCAACATTATGCAAGCCACTCCGGCGACATATAAAATGCTCATGCTGGCTAACTGGTCTGGTAAATCCGATTTAGTTGCAATCTCGGGTGGTGAGGCGTTGAGTTTGACCTTAGCTGACGATATGAGAGGTAAGTGTCAAGCGCTGTGGAATGCATACGGACCAACAGAAGCAACAATCTGGTGTTTGGTTAAACAAGTAGATTTTGCAGCTGAACCTGATAAGATATTGAGCCTCGGTGGAGTGTTAGCAAATTCCGGGTATGTCATACTCGATGACAATATGCAAATTGTTCCACCAGGTGTTACCGGTCAGCTATTCATTGCAGGGGAATTTTTAGCCAAGGGCTATTGGCAGCGACCAACGCTGACTGCACAGAAGTTCGTTGACGTTCAATTGGCAGATGCGGCTCAAACTCGATTATATGCGAGTGGAGATTTGGTACGTCAGCGTCGAGACGGAGACCTCGATTACTTGGGTCGCATTGATCATCAGGTAAAAGTTCGGGGTCACCGAATAGAACTTGGTGAGATTGATGTCTGCTGCGCGAGCATAGAAGTAGTCAAAGAGTCATGCTCGGTTGTGATTGAAGAAGGTGACGATAGTTATATCGTAACCTATGTAATATTTAGTCATTCTCTGGAAACTGTTGACACGGTAAGGCAGCACTTATTTAATAGGTTGCCAGCCTACATGTTGCCAGCTGCAGTGGTCCCTCTGGATGAGTGGCCATTAACGGCCAACGGAAAGATAGACCGTAAAGCGCTACCAAAACCTGATTTTAGTCAGTTAACAGTGCCAATGGTTGAACCTGACTCCGAGATAGAGTGGTTGGTTTACAATTGTTGCCAGGAACTCCTGCAAATTGAAGAAATTAGCCTGGCGGCAAATTTCTTCGAGCTTGGTGGTAACTCACTGACAGCGACACACTTTGTTGCTTTGATTAATGAACAACTAAGTTTACAAATAAACATTAAAGACTTTGTTGAGAAGCCTACACTAGGTAGTTTGGCTGCCTATTTAGAGGGGCGTGTTGATACAACGGCTAGGGTAAACAGCTTAATGGTTTCTGATTCTGATATGGATGAAGAGCTGGAGGAATTTGAGCTATGAATTTGGATACTTTGCTCAGAACCTGTGAAAGCAAGGGAATTAAATTTAATCTGAGTGGTGAAAAATTGAGCGTTAAGGCGCCACCAGGTGCGATTGATAAAGTGCTGGGCAATACGCTTAAACAGTATAAGTCGGAGCTAATTGACTTTCTGAACGCTAATAACACTGCGGCTCAGGCTGCACTAAAAGAAATTAAGGCACAGGATAGTTCAGGGGCTTTACCTTTATCTTTTGGGCAACAGCGACTGTGGCTGTTGCATCAAATGGACCCTGCAAGTGCGCAGTACCACATTCCATTTATTGTGTCTTTGGAAGGGCAATTAAATACTCAAGCGTTAGAGCTCACATTTTCAGATATTGTTTTCAGGCATAAGGTTTTACGTAGTTGTTATCGAGAAAACGATGGGAAGCCATATCAAGTCGTTGTTAATGATTATCAATTCGCAGTGGAATATGTGACATTTCCTTCCCAACCTTCTGAGCTTAAAGTTCAGGAAGAAATAGCAAAACAGCTGTCTCGCCCATTTGATCTCACGCGTGAGATCTTATTGCGAGTGGTCGTTATTGAGGTGACAAAAAACCAACATATTTTGATGGCTGTGATGCATCATATCGCCTCCGATGCATGGTCAGTGAATGTGCTACTCGAAGAATTTTTGGATAACTATCAACGGTTGTGTCAAGGACTTGATATGAACGCCGCAACCAATTATCTGCAATATTCTGACTTTGCTCAGTGGCAACAAGATTTTGTCAACTCTTCAGAATTGTCAAAACAGCTCGATTATTGGCATGAGCATCTAAGCAATGGCCCTGCGTTGCACAGTCTGCCACTGGATTATAAGCGGCCGGCTAAAATGAGCTTTAAAGGCGCAGAGCACAAAACGAGAATAAACTCGGAACTAACTGGAAAGATTCAAAAACTATGTAGAAAGCATGATTTGACGCTATTCATGTTACTGGATGCAGCCGTTAAGTTAGTATTTTCTCATTATTCAGGTGTAACTGATATTGTCGTGGGCACCCCTGTAAGTGGTCGCCACTTACCAAAAACCGAACGTTTAATTGGCTTCTTTGTGAATACGCTTGCACTGAGAGTGGATATCGGAGGATGCGAAACCTTGCTGGATGTAACCACTCAGGTGAAACAAACACTGCTCAATGGTATGGCAAACCAGGATGCCCCATTTGATTTGGTGGTCGAGCGTGTTTCGCCACCCCGTAGTAGCGGCTACAATCCAATTTTCCAAACTATGCTGGTTGTTCAAAATAAGTCTGCTTCGGAGTTAAGCGTTGGGGATTTGAAGGTATCTGATATTACATTTAGTACACAAGTCAGTAAATTTGATATCACCATAACAGTGACCGAAACAGAAAACGATCTGAGAGTTAGTTGGGAGTATGCAACCGATTTATTTGCGCAGGATACGATTGCAGGCATGGCTGAATCTTTTGAAGTTGTGCTTACGGAACTGGTTACAAATATTCAACAGCCTGTAGCTGAAGTGAATTTGTGTCCTATTGCCAAGCATCAACAACAGCTTAATACAGGTAAGGGTACAAGAATAGCGCTTGACGGTCGTTCAGTAATGGATTTATTTGGAGAGGTAAGCAAAAGCAATGCTGATAAAACGGCGGTAAGTGATGAAGAACAGCATCTAAGCTTTGAGCAACTTGATTCACTGTCAGATAAGCTTGCCGCAAATTTACAGAAGCAGGGAGTTAAAAAGGGTGACCGGGTAGGGGTTTGTTTGACCAGAGACCGTTTCCTGCCTGTTGCTCTATTGGCGATATTCAAGTCTGGTGCCGCTTATGTTCCGCTGGATCCTAACTATCCTTTGGAACGGTTACACTACATGGCACAAGATGCTCGCATTGAACTGGCTGTGGTGGATGAACAGACACATTCACATATGCAATCTACCGCTGTGGTGACTTTGAATATGAGCAAGGTGTTATCCAGTCCTGCTATCGGGCCGGTAACAAAGCAGTTACTGCAGCATAGCGATAGTGCTTACCTGATATACACATCTGGCTCAACTGGGGAGCCCAAAGGGGTCGAAGTTACACATGGTAATTTATTAAATCTGCTACTCTGGGCTGAACAGCAATATACAGAAAGTGAGCGCAAGGTTGTATTGGCGTCGACTTCGCTATCTTTTGATCTCTCAGTCTTTGAAATGTTTTTACCTTTGGCGTTTGGCACTGAAGTACGTATTGTCAAAAACCTACTGAGATTACTGGAGTCGGCTACCGCAGGTCATGATGTTACCTTGATAAACACGGTTCCATCAGCAATATCAACGGTTGCCCAGGCCCAAGCTATTCCTAACTCGGTTAGAGTGGTCAATGTGGCAGGAGAAGTGCTAACACGAGCCAATGCGGAAACGATCTACGAGCATAGCTCAGTTGAAAAGGTATATAACTTATATGGCCCATCTGAAGATACGACTTATTCAACCTGGGAACTTGTGAAGCAAGGAGAGGCTGCTGAGCCAACCATTGGACGCCCTTTGCCAAATACAACTGCGTATGTCTTAGATAAACAGTTGCGGCCGGTTGCAAACAATGTGCTCGGAGAGCTTTACCTTGCCGGAGGAGGAGTCACGGCAGGTTATTTTGGTCGCAAAGAGCAGACGGAAAATTGCTTTATAGATAATCCGTTTGATGAAGGTGTTTTCTATAAAACAGGTGATATGGTCCGGTGGAATAACAATGCGCAATTAGTCTTTTTGGGACGCCGTGATCATCAAGTAAAAATCCGTGGCTATCGTATAGAGCTCGGTGAAATTGAAAGTGCAATTCTTGCTGTTCCCGGAGTGGACAAGGTTGCTGTTGTGGTAGCAGGTGAAGATGGCGACATCTTAATTGGATGTATTGTATTGAACAATAGGTCGCTAAGTGGAACCATTGTTGAGACGATTCAAAGCCAACTGAAAAGTGATTTGCCACCCCAGATGCAGCCCTCGGCTATTCATATCGTCGATCAGCTCCCACATACGCCAAGCGGCAAGATAAATCGTAAGGCGATTGTATTGCCTGACTTAGAAATAGCTGACCAGAATACTGCATTACCAGAAACAGAACACGAAGTCTTGTTAATGGATATCTGGTGTGAGGTATTGGGTGCTCCAGTCACTTCCGTGACACATGATTTTTTTCGAATTGGTGGTCACTCGCTACATGCAGCCAGAGTCCTGTCCAGGATCAGAGAGAAAACTAGCGTTCATCTCGAGATTGTAGACTTATTTCAGCACCCGACAATTCGGGGACTTGCTTCATTGATGAACTCGAGTGAAACAAAAGGGGCGCTGCAAACCATCCCTAAAAAACCAGAACATGTTAGATCGCCACTGTCATATGCGCAAAAGCGCTTATGGTTTATTGATGGTGTTCTGGGCGAGGACAGTAAATCGACCTATAACCTCCCTCTTGTGTTAAAGCTGACAGGTAGATTGGATATTATTGCGGTGCGACAAGCGTTAAAAAGCTTAGTACATCGACATGAAGTACTACGTACTGCGATTTCCGTTGCACAGGGGCAAAGTTGGCCTGAGCAAGTGGTGTCTGAGTCAGCGGTTCCTGTACTAGAGATATTGTCGCCAGAAGCAAGTGTTTCAGAGGATGAACTACATGCCATGGTACACCAGTTTGTGACACGGCCTTTTACGTTATCTGAACCACTTAAGCTACGTGCAGGGTTGCTGCAAATCGCTGACGATGAGAACTTACTTGTCATGTCTATGCACCATATAGCAAGCGATGGCTGGAGCCTAAAAGTGCTGCTTGAAGAATTCCACAGTTTGTATTTGGGAGCACGAGAAGGAAGAAGTGAATGCCTTCCAGATTTACCAATTCAATATGCGGACTATACATATTGGCAAAGCCAGAACGATAAATACACGACAGACTCAATTGACTTCTGGCGTGAAAATTTACGTAACATCCCGATGGCGCACAGTCTCCCATTAGATTTTCAGCGCAAGCAGGAAGTCAGCTTCAAAGGCCGAACTCACCGTATCGTTTTTGATGAAAAGTTGAGTAAAACTATACAGACATTTAGTCGGGAACAGGGCGTCACAACCTTCATACTATTGCAAAGTGCTTTTGCTATTTTATGTAGTAAATGGAGTCGAACTTATGATGTTGTTATGGGCACGGCCTACGCTAACCGTTCATCTAAAGAGCTAGAGCCACTGATAGGCTTTTTTGTTAATACTGTTGTGCTGCGAAGCAAGATAGATATATGTCAGTCTTTTACTGCGTTACTGCGTAATACTAAGCAAGAAATCGCCAATGCTTTCAATCATGGTGCTCTGCCTTTTGATTATCTGATTGATATTCTCAAAATGCCGAGAAGCGATGCGATTCATCCTATATTCCAGATAATGTTTAATATGCAAAAAGCTGATATGCCTGCATTGGTCATGGATGAATTGCAGGTTTCACACTGGCCAGTTGCGTCAACATTTTCCAAGTTTGACCTGTCACTGAATATCGTTGAGTCTGAAGGGCAATTCGTTTGTGACTGGGAATATTGTTCCGACTTATTTAAACAACAGTCAATAGAGAATTTGGCAAGTTCATTTTCAGTATTGCTGGAAAACTTATTGAGCCATCCCACAAAGCCTATTGATAAGGTGAGTATGTTGGGTGAATCGCAAAAGCGTCTGCTGAGCAGTATTCAGTCGCTTGGTAGTGGATATGACCGGACGCCTTTACCAAATTCATTTGATGCAATTGCTCAAAGTAAAGCGAATCAAGTTGCATTGCGTTGTGGCGATCAGTCGCTAACATTCGAGCAGCTAGTAATGCGCTCATCATACCTAGCCAGTGTACTCGTTCGCCGAGGTGTTAGACGAGGACAGTTCGTCGGTATTTGCCTGAACCGCAGTATTGATATGATCGTTGCTATTTTTGCTATTCACCGCATCGGAGCTGCCTATGTACCACTAGATCCTAGTTACCCTGCATTGCGTCTCCAGTATATGCTAGAAGATGCCAACCCCGTGGTACTGATAACAGCGACAGAGCAGCAGGAAGCGCTGTCTTTCAATGGTGAAAAGGTGTTGATAGATAGATTGGGCTATCAGCCCGTATCGATATCAGAAAGTGTGCAGGTTTCGCCCGAGGAAGCTGCATATGTTATTTATACATCTGGTTCTACAGGGCGTCCCAAGGGGGTTGTTGTCTCGCATGGCAGTCTTATGAACCTAGCTTACAACTTAGAGACCGATATCATTTCACCGTTGGCAGCGCCACCACGGTGGGCCTTGAATGCCTCCATATCTTTTGATGCATCACTGCAAGGTATTGCCATGCTTTACTTAGGTAGTGAGTTGCAGGTATTGACAGAGTCACAGCGGCAAGAGCCTAGTGAATTACTTAGCTATTTCAGTCAATTTGGTGCGACACTATTTGACTGCACTCCCTCACTTCTAGAAGTGCTTCTCAATGCCCATGAAGTGTCAGATCTCAAGCTCTGCCTACCTTCAGTGATTGTTGGTGGAGAAAAGCTCAGTGATGATTTATGGCAGCGAATGGTTCAGCTAAATGAGTGCGAAGGAGTATTGTGTTGGAACGTGTATGGCCCTACTGAGAGTACTGTGGATGCAACGATAGTTTTGGTTCAACCTACTGAACAAGGCTCTACAATAGGTAAGCCGCTTCAGGGAGTTGAGGTTCGAATCGTTGACGAACAGGGCATAGAAGTGCCAACGGGAGTGTTTGGAGAGCTGTTACTCGCTGGTCAAGGCCTTGCTCAGGGCTATCTGCGTAGACCGGAATTGACTGCTGAGCGCTTTATAAATGATGTGAGTAGCAGTGGCGTCAAGCAAAGGTACTATCGTACTGGTGATTTAGTTCGCTGGAAAAACGACGCTCAACTCGGCTGGTGTCTTGACTATGCTGCGCGAATAGATAACCAAATCAAGTTGCGCGGTTATCGTATTGAGTTGTCGGAAATAGAAGCCGTGTTGAAGCAACACTGTCAAATCGATGATGCAGTTGTATTATTTAACGATGAAAAACAGCTCATTGTTGCTTATGTGGTTGACAAAAATTCACTTGGATCAGAAGTATTAAAACACGCTTTAGCAGCCCATCTACCTGCCTTTATGGTGCCGCAAATCATAGTCTCTGTTGACGCCATACCTTTGTCACCTTCAGGGAAGGTAGATGTTAAATTGTTGGCAGCTCAAGCGCTTTCAACCGAAGGTGTGGCATTCACCACTCCAAATACGAAAACAGAAGCGACGTTAGCAGGAATTTGGTGCAGCCTTTTAAAAATAGACCAGGTGAGTACGACGCAGTCATTTTATGAGGCCGGAGGATACTCGCTTTTATTAATCGAGTTGGCTACTCAGGTTAAAGCGAAATTTTCTGTTCAACTACCCTTGGCGCAATTAATTAGACATGCAACGATAGAGAAAATGGCCACACTGATAGACTCAGTTCTGGTTGGTGATGTGCAACTGGAGAGTGAACACAGAGGAACCTGTAAACGCTTACGCCATAGTAGCTCTGAACAGCCTCCATTGTTTCTTTTACCGGCATTAGATGGCTTTTCTAGCTCATATCTAGAGCTAGCCGCATCATTGGGTGGAGATTTCTCCATATATGCTCTGGAGTTTGACCAATACCAAGTGAGTTCGGTTGTCGAACTTGCCCAAACATATTTAGCGCAAATTCGAGAGGTTCAGCAAGATGGTCCATACTTCCTTGCTGGGTGGTCATTTGGTGGAACTGTTGCTCATGAAATTGCTGCGTTGCTAAGAGCCACCGACGAAGAGGTTGGCTGTTTGATCAAGATTGACAGCGGCTTGCAAGGCAATGATCAGTTTAGTGTCACTCCAACACAGTTAATTGAAAAGCTGGTATTAGAGTATGGAAACTTTGATATGTCTGCCATTGAAGCAGCGGATGGATTGGATGCAAAGCTTGAAGAGTTATTACGACAGGGCCTGCAAACAGGCATTTTCCCAGCGTCTATGGACTTAAAGCAATTACAAACTCGATTTGAAGTTATCAGGACACACTATGCGCTATTAAGCACATATCAGCCGACGAAGTTTGATGGAACCAGTATTTTTATTCGGGGCCGGGAAAGTGTCGTTGATAGCTCGCAGGTAGCGCAGTGGAGAAACTACTCAAACGAGCAAGTAGAGTATGAAGTTGCTGGTGATCATCATACGTTAATGGTTGCACCCACATTTCAAGAAACCATTTCGTGTTTAGACGCTCTATTGAAGAATAAAGAGAATAATTAAAATGTTAAAAAAGTTACTTATCCAAAATGGCTGGTTAATGACTATTGCTACGCTGGTAAGTTCAGCCAGCGCAATGTTTGCTTTACTTATGGTCGTCGCAATTAGTGACCAAGTGAGTGATAGTACATTTGATTCAGGAACCTGGTTCCTTAAATTGATCCTTGGCTTAATCGCGCTTTTTAGTCTTGGATTTCTTTCGCAGTTTCTTCTTAGTATTCTCAGCACTCGGTTCGTTGCGCGACTACGTAAGAAGATATCTGCAAATATTCTGGAAACTGACTATGCATTAATAGAGCGCAAAGGAGGGCACAAACTGTACGCCGCATTGACAAGTGATATCTCCAATGTGTCTGCTGCGTTATCAACATTTCCCGTATTTGTTTTCAATGCTACGGCGATAATTTTGTGTTTGTTGTTCCTAGCTACTCAGTCAATCGACCTATTTGTGCTATTGATTGGGGTGTTATTGGCCTCGGTTGGGACGATTCAGCTATTGATGGATGCAGGTGCCAAACGAATTCAAATTCTCAGAGACGCTGAAGATGAGCTGTTTGGGTACTTTAAGGAATTGATAGATGGCGCTAAAGAATTATCAGTGAACCGAAACCGTAAAAACTACTTTATTCAGCAGCAGCTGGATAAAGGAGTAACAGAGATGAAAAGCAGGGAAAGAACCGCTCAGATTTTTTGGAATCTAAGTGTCAATTGGGGAACAATGGTGTTATTTCTGGCGATGGGGATCATCGCTTTGAGTGCAACAGAGTATTTTCAACTGCCACTGCCAGTCGTAACTAGCTTTGTTTTCATTTTGATGTATCTAGCAGGTCCGATTGGGGGGGTGATAAACGATCAACAAGTCTTAATTCGAGGTTTTGTTGGTGCATCTAAACTGGATAAACTACGTCTGAACGAACGGCCCATTGTTGGCGAAACAGAGCAACAAGATCAGCTAAGTAATATAGATTTAGACAGTGTTGCCAAGTTTAGCTCACTAACAGTAAAGGGGCTTGAGTATAGCTACGGCAGTGATAACGATTCAGAAAAAAGTAATGACTACATCTTCTCTGTTGGGCCAATTGATTTCGAAATTAAGCGCGGAGAAATCGTGTTTTTTGTTGGCGGTAATGGAAGTGGCAAGTCGACATTTGCAAAGCTGTTAACCGGGCTGTATCAACATGATGCAGGAGAGGTAGAATTGAACGGTATTCCCCAAGATACAAGCGACGATTTATACCGTGCGCACTTTTGTATGATCCATGCCGAATGCTATGTATTTGGTACCGTGCTAGATGGTGTGGGTAAAGTCTCTAATGACAAGCATTGTGAAGAATTATTAGAACGAATGGGGTTGTCTCACAAAGTTAGTATAAAAGATGGAGTGCTATCGTCGACCAATTTATCTAGTGGTCAGCGCAAGCGTTTAGCACTTTTACAAGCTTACTTACAGGATGCGCCAATTTATGTGTTCGATGAGTGGGCTGCAGAGCAAGACCCGGTGTTTAGAGAGTTATTCTATACCACGCTGTTGCCCGAACTTAAGCAGAAGAACAAAACAGTGATAGCCGTCAGTCATGATGGCGCTTACTTCTCAACAGCAGATCGTGTGATTACATTCGATCAGGGGCAGGTGGAGAGTATCGTTGACAACAACCATTTACAAGAAGTTGTGAGTTTTAGCTAGTCGAAAACAGTACAAGAAACTGAATTAAAAGCTGCTCTTTGATGTAGGTTTTAACAACGACAAATGTATTGAATCGTCAAACTTTTTAACCTCAATAAGGAGGCTTGTCGCACGGCAGGCTTCCCACAAATAAAAAGGATAAAAGCTAATTCGAACATTAATGTTTAGCTCATTTTAAAAAGAAATTGGAGAATCTTTTGACAACATTTCATTATAAAAAATATAGATGTTTTCCACCCGTAAATCTGAAAAACAGAACTTGGCCAGATCAATTGATAAAGAAGGCACCTATTTGGAATAGCGTTGATTTGCGAGATGGCAATCAGGCGCTTGTGGAACCTATGACAGTTGAACAAAAGTTACGAATGTTCAAACTGCTAGTTAAACTCGGGTTTAAGGAGATAGAAATTGGTTTTCCTGCGGCATCAAGCGCAGATTTTGATTTTTGCCGCTATATCATTGACAATGATCTTGTTCCTGATGACGTGGTCATTCAAGCGATAACACAAGCTAGGGAAGATTTGATAACCAAGACCTATGAAGCGCTCTCCGGTGTGAAAAAAGGCATTGTATTGATATACAACGTTACTTCTAAAGTACAGCGTGAACAGGTTTATGGGCACAGTATGGAGCAGGTGATCTCAATGGCCTCTGATGCCGCACAGTTAGTGCAAGATATGAGTGCTGACTATCCTGAAACTGAGTGGACTTTCCACTATGGATTAGAGAGCTTTACCGGTACTGAGTTAGACTTTGCTGTGAAAGTCTGTGATGCGGTTACAGATGTTTGGAAGCCTACACCAGACAAAAAAATCATCATGAGTTTGCCTGCAACTGTCGAAATGTCCACTCCCAATATTTATGCTGATCAGGTTGAATACTTCTTGCGACATGTAAAAAACCGCGAAAGTATGATTGTCAGTGTTCATACCCATAACGATCGAGGTTGTGGGGTTGCCTCCGCTGAGTTGGCGTTAATGGCAGGTGCTGATAGAGTGGAAGGAACACTGCTGGGTAATGGTGAAAGAACAGGAAATATGGACATTGTTACTATGGCAATGAACCTGTATAGCCAAGGTATCGATCCTGAGTTAGATTTATCTCATATGGATGAAATTATCGCTTGTGTTGAGCATTGCACAAACATAGCGACACATCCTCGTCATCCATATATCGGTGAGCTTGTTTATTCAGCATTCTCAGGAGGACATCAACACGCGATTCGAAAGTGTCTCAGTCGTTACCAAGAGGGAGATGTTTGGGACGTTGCTTATTTACCTATCAATCCTAAGGATATTGGCCGTTCATATCAGCAGTTAATTCGGATTAATAGCCAGTCTGGCAAAGGCGGAATTGCATTTGTACTTGAGTCAAGCTTTGGAGTAAAGCTACCAAGGTGGATGCAGCTTGAATTCCGCCAGGTAGTGCAAGATCTTGCTGAAGAGGATGGTGGGGAACTTGCCCCACAAGATATTTGGGGTGCTTTTGAACAAAGTTACTTCCTACCTTCGTCGGATGACTCAAGAGTTAAAAAAGTGGAAGAAAGGGCTGTTGCATATTTGGTTCAGAGGCTTTCGGAGCTTGAGCGTCATAGAGATAATATTACCGACAGCTTAAAAGCGCATGGTCCCGAACTGTTACGTGAATGCTTTGGCTTAGATGTTGATCTGGTGAAATTGGACGTTGGCAGTAAAGAGCAATCTTTCATTAGTTTCGTACAAATCAATGTTGACGCGACCAGATATATTGGATGTGCTATCGATAATAGCCAAGAGGAAGCTTTGATTAAGGGAATTGTCAGTGGTGTATTCAAAATTCCTGGTGTGCTTGAGCAGAAATTAGAGGCATATGGAGAGCAACCTATCAAAGTCGCATAGGTGACAGAGCTGTATGTCAGCCAAAGCTTAGGCAATCTAGTGCGAGCAAAGGGGTGATTTGTCCTTAACAACCTGATATCGCAAGATTTCGCAAATGAAACGAGCGCAGCTAGGATATAGCTGTCGCAAATTAAGAATTTAATTAAAGAAAAATCATGAGCAAACAAACTATAAAGTTAGATGGTGGAGTATTGTATCTCACTTCAGATACGAGCCTTATTGATAAGCAAATTAATGAAGGCCTCACCCTAAAAGGTAATAAATTACCATTAATGGATAACATATCTACCGATGAAACGACCCCCAGTTGGACTTGTTTTTGGTATGATGACACTCTCAGTAAATACTGCATGATTGGGTTACGAGATGGCGTAGTTAAAGAAGGTGATGTCAAGAAACTCAATGCGAATATTTTAGTTGCTGGCCGTTCCAAAGGGTGTGGCTCATCCAGAGAACATGCACCTTATTCAGAACTGCTTGCCGGTTTTAAAGTCGTTATAGCTGAAAGCTTTGAGAAGATATATGCACAGAATAGTCGAAACATTGGGCTTTTGATATCGACAGACTTCTCCCTCTTGGAGCGACTCGAACGTGGCGAAGAGATACCTATCGACGCTTTTTGCGAAGGCTTAGATAAGATCTCATCAGATATCGTAAAGCAAGGTGGGCTCTTTAAGTATAATCTAGCAAGAATGTCGGGTGACATTTCAGTCCCTCGTATTACGACTGAACCTCGCCCACTTAATATTGCTGAAAAAATCATTGCCAGAAATACGGTGGTGGCAAACAACCAATATGGTGTCGTGAGTGTTAAGCCTGGAGATGCTCTCTTTTGCAAAGCAGATGTACGATTCACTCACGATTACTCCACGGCCATGTGTGGTGAGATGTTTTATCGTAATTTTGGTGAAAATCAGCAAGTGACGGATAAAGATTCACAGTTTGCTTTTCGAGATCATCTTACCTTTGTCGGCTCTGTGCTGAAAAAAGACCCCAGAAAGGCCCACCTGATTGAAGTGACGGATACTTTGGCAGAAAACCAGAGGGACTTCTGTAGGGAGCAACAAATCACTCTATATGATGAAGTGGGCGAGGGGAGTCAAGCAATCTGTCACAACGGAATTCTTGAAGATATCGGACTACCCGGAGATGTTATTATTGGCACAGATAGCCATACTTGTACCGCAGGTGCACTAGGGGCGCTAGCTTTTGGTGTGGGCTCTACAGACATGGCAAATGCTATGTTTACCAAAGATATTCAAATCAATACGCCAGGTGTTATTAAAATAGAATTAGTTGGCGAACTACCTAAATGGGTCGCAGCTAAAGATATTGTTCTACACATAATGACGAACCCAATTTTCAAAAATGGTGAGTCAATTGGTAAAGTCCTCGAGTATACTGGCGCCGGTATTCGACAGCTTGGTTTAGATGAACGTGCGACACTAACCAACATGGCGGTTGAAGCGGGTGCAATGACTGCGATAGTACAAGCAGATGAATCGGTGGTTCAGTACTTAGTTAAAAAGCGTGGATTGGATCGAGAGTATGTGGAGAGCCGCATAATTCAATCAGACCCTGGAGCAACTTATGCTTACGAATTGAAAATTGACTTATCTACTTTATCACCAGTCGTAGCAACACCAGGAGATCCCAGAAATGGTATCTCACTGTCGGAACATATGAATACTCAAGAGCCTGTCAAAATTGATATTGCATATGGTGGTAGTTGTACCGGAAGCAAGTGTGAAGATATGGATATGTACGCCGAGGTGTTTAAACTCAGTCTGGAAGCTGGCAAGAAAGTACACCCTGACGTGAATTGCTACATTCAGTTTGGTAGTCAGTTTGTTAAGCAATATGCGCGTGAAAAGGGGTACATTGAAATTTTTGAGAATGTAGGGGTGAAGACGATAGACCCTTCTTGTGGGGCTTGTATAAATGCGGGGCCAGGGTCTTCTGAGCACGCAGGACAGGTCAGTATTAGCGCAATAAATCGAAACTTTCCTGGTCGTTCAGGTCCTGGGGAGGTTTATCTGGCTTCTCCGTACCTAGTTGCGGCTTCTGCCATTGCGGGAACGATTAGTGGTGTTGAGGATATCTTAAAGAATTAGTTTTTTAAGGGTAATAGGGATGCTGAGCAGTCAGCATCCCTATTTTTGTTATAACTGTTTCGTTACTTTGTCGATGATGATATCGGTGATGTCATGAGTCGTTAAGTCGCCACCTAAATCTACTGTAGTTAAGCCATCTCGGATACACTCTTCTACTGCTGCTGAAATGAGCTGAGCATGAGGATAGCCCAGATCGGCTAGCATCATACTTAAGGTGATGAATGCAGCCATTGGATTAGCTTGATTCTTTCCTGCGATATCCGGTGCCGAACCATGCACGGGCTCATATAAACCAATTGTTTCGGTGTTTATATTGGCACTTGATAGCAGCCCCAGTCCTCCAACAATACCCGCTCCTATATCACTGAGAATATCACCAAACATATTACTTGTAACAATAACATCGAATAGGTGAACATCAGTTACCATACGCATTGCCGCAACATCAATGTGCATGTAGTCGCTTTCAATATCAGGGTATTGCTCAGCAACTTCTTCAAAGACTCGGTTCCATAGACTGCCGCCATAGATTAACACGTTAACTTTATCGACTAAGGTAACTTTCTTTCTGTTATGTTTTATAGCAAACTCAAATGCATATCTGATGATACGCTCTACACCCTTGTAACTATGAATTCTTTGGTCTGTGGCTATTTCGTCAACTGTGCCTTCCTTAAAGGAGCCTCCAATACCTCGATATAAATCTTCGGTGTTTTCCCGTATGATCACACAATCAATCGTTTGACCACTGGATAATTTGATAGGGGTTAAATCTGGATTGAGAAGCTTGATAGGGCGAACGTTAGCAAATAGGTCTAAGTCAAATCGCAGTTTAAGCAAAATTTGTCTAGCATGATTACTATCAGGAATTCTCGGATCGCCAAGTGCTCCAAAGTAAATAGCATCAAAGTTTTCTTTTAAGTTTTCCAACTCAGAGTCCGTTAATCCTACCCCTTCTTCAAGCCATCGGTTAGCATCATAGTTAAACTTTTGATAGCTGATATCCAACTTTAGACTATCTAATAATCGTAGACCTTGCTCAACGACTTCTATGCCTATTCCATCACCTGGAATAACGGCTATTCTATGCTTCATGTTTTGTCCTTATGTACTTTACTTAAATGTTTTTGATCTCTATGATAGTGCTTCCAAATACATATAAGTTAATATTCTGTTAGAACACAGATGTGTCTCAATGCAAATATTCAGATTGAATTGTGAGCTTTTAGCTATTACTAAAAATGTAGGTGTTTCTAGTAAAACTATTATCGCGTTTTTTTGAAACAAATCTAGATTAAGCTAACGATTCTTACAAAAATGATTAGATAACTTTGGGTAATATCCACATGCCTCGTTTGTTAGTTCATTTTTGAATTGCCTAAAACAAGGACCTTGGACCTTTGTTTAACAGAGCGTAGCGAAAATCTCGGGGGGCTTGCCCTCGTGCTGGATTGTGTAGGCTGGGACAATTTCTGTCTACGCTATCCTTGTACATGGAACTTCAAAGAAATACGCATCATGCTCTTTAGCTGATGCCTCATTTTGTGTGAATACCTAAGTATTGACGCAGGCTATCTATGAAGCCTTGTCATTCAGCAATGAAGACGATAACTCAAAGAGTTGGACAAAAAAGAAGAAAACAGGAGTCAATTTGGGCTCTTCTATAACTCGGTCGCTTGCGGCTGATTCTTTTATTGATAATGCAGTAAAGGTAACTGCATTTGAGAATATGACAATTTATTAAGGAAAGCTGTTATGCAGTTAACTGTAAAGCTTGACGAGAAAGATCGTCGAGCGCTTGTTAATGCTAGATTACCTGAGCAGGTAGGCTTTGGTGATCTCATCTTACCAATAATGACAATCACACGGTATCGAAATGGTGAGTGGCAAACTACTGAGTTACGACCTTATGAAGACATCAAAATCTCACCCTCTTGTAAAGGTATGCACTACGGACAGACAATTTTTGAAGGATTGAAAGCCTATAGCAATCTACATTCATCAAGTGCAAACGTCTTTTGTTTGCGTCAACACTGGCAAAGGTTAAATTCGTCGGCTTCTGAACTCGGTATGCCCACTATACCAGAAGAAGTCTTCTCTAAAGCTGTCACAGCATTGGTTAGTCGGGCAAAAAACTTTATACCGACTGTACTGGGAGATGCCTTATATATAAGGCCATTTATGTTTTCGAGTGCGTCAGGGTTAGGACTTGCCAACAATAATGAATTTGAGTTTTATATCATAGCTAGCCCTTCACAAGCCTATTTTAACGAACCTCTTAAAGTGTTGATTGAGAGGCAGCGATATCGAGCTTTTAAAGGTGGTACTGGAATGATAAAAATGGCTGGCAATTATGGCCAGATATTCACTTCAATGCAACGAGCTAAAGAGAAAGGCTGCGGGTTATCCTTGTGGTTAGATGCTGACACTGGGAAATATGTAGAAGAGTTTTCAGCAATGAACTTTTTTGCTGTAAGAAAAGGTGTGTTATTTACTCCTCCATTATTAGGTACGATACTACCTGGCGTGACGAGAAGTGCAGTTATAAGCCTGGCGCAAGACTTAGGAATTGAATGCGTTGAGGAAGCGATTGCCATAGATGAACTGCTTGGCGAAATTAAATCAGGCGAGTGTGAAGAAGTTTTCGCGTCTGGGACTGGTGCGACAATTACGCCAATTTCTGAAATTAAAGATGAAGATGGCAGTAGCTATGTAATTTCTAAATTTGATGTGAGCTTGAAAATTAAAGAGTACCTCCAGCAAATACATCATGGCCTAAAGAAGTCACCAATTGAGGGTTCGTGCACTGAAGTTAACTTCATTGATATGGAAAATAAATTCTAAAAAGACCTACAGGAGAATAATTATGAGATTTAAGTGGGCCTTACTGGCCTCATTATGTATTTGCATTACCAGTGCGCATGCAGCCAAAGATGTGAATACTCTGAAGTCCTCCAGAATAGTTGGTGAAAAGTATCTTGGGCAGTGTGAAACATCACTCAGTGATATTCGCGTTCAGTTGAGTGACTTAAAGAGGCAGGCCAACCAATCACAGAAAATGGAGTTGCTTGGTAAGCTGAACAATTTATTGATCGATATTGACCTATTATGGAATCACGCCATCTTATTTAGTTACAACCATCCTAATGAAGCGATTCGTAAGGTAGCTGACAAATGTAACGGAGAGCTAAATAACATACAGTCAGAAATAGATTTGTCAGTTGACATCTATAATTTGTTACTGGCGCTTTCTAAGCTGGAGTTAACTCCGGATGAAAGTCGTTTTGTAAACAAGAAACTAGCTGACTATCGACTCAATGGTATCAGTCTTCCTCCGCAAAAAAGGGAAGAGCTTAAAAAGATCAATGAGCAAATCAACAAACTGGGTAGAGCTTATCTAAAGAATGTTCGTGAAGGGGTTCAAACTGTATATATTGATTCTGTAGAAGGGTTGTCTGGATTGCCAGATGATTATATCCAGTCTCACAAGCCAAATGAAAACGGTAGGATCGAAATAACGACTAACTACCCTGACTACCAACCTTTCATGCTATATGGCAACAGTGATAAATATCGTAAAGCATTGATGGAAGCCTTTTTAAATAGAGGTTATCCAAACAATCAAGAGGTGATTAAACAACTCGTACAGGCAAGACACCAAAAGGCTCAGATACTAGGTTTTGATACATTTGCTGATTATGTAACTAAAGATAAAATGATCAAAACTGCAGAAAATGCACAATTGTTTATCGACCGAATTAATGAATTGGCAAAGCCCAAAGCTGATAAAGAGATTGCTCGACTCCTAAAGAGATTACAACAAATTGATCCAGAAGCGAAACAAGTCGAACGTTGGCAATACAGGTATTTAGCCGAGAAGATCAAGCAAGAAGAGTATCAGATTGACTCAAAAGAGGTGCGTCAGTACTTTGGCTATGAAAAAGTGAAACTAGGTATATTTTCGTTAATGGAAAATATGTTCAACATTCAAATTAAAGCTGTGACTCAGCCTGTCTGGCACGAGGATGTTGAGTCATTTCAAGTTATTCAGGACAACAAACTGATAGCCCAGTTCCATTTAGATAGTCACCCCAGACCACACAAATATAATCATGCCGCAAGCTTTCCTATCACTACCGGTATCAAAGGTCGTTACTTACCAGAGGCTGCTTTGGTCACCAATTTCCCCAAAACATATCTCGAACATGATCAGGTCGTTTTATTTTTACACGAGTTTGGACATTTAATTCACCACCTATTTAGCGGTAATCATGAAATGGTTGCTTTGGCAGGTGTAAACACAGAAGTAGACTTCATTGAAGCACCTTCACAGATGTTGGAAGAGTGGGTTTGGGATTACGATTCATTGAAAAAGTTTGCCATTAATGAAGAAGGCAAAGTGATACCCAGAGAATTAGTGAAAAAGCTGAACGAATCCAGAAACTTTTTGACCGGTATTCTAACCAGACGTCAATTGGTATATTCAGCAATGTCTTTGGGTATTCATGACAAGCAGCCAAAAGAAGTCGACTGGGAAAACATGCAGCGTAATTACTTTAATGGTTATTCCGCATTTCCTAATGTTGAAAATGGCAATATGCAAGCAAGTTTTGAGCACTTAGTGGGATATTCTGCTGTTTATTACACTTATACATGGTCGAAAGTGATTGCGGCTGATATGTTTACTCGTTTTATGAAAGAAGGCATGATTAATAAGAAAACGGCACAGGAATACCGTTCCCGCGTACTCGCTCCTGGAGGAAGGAAACCAGCAGATCAGCTAGTTAAAGACTTTTTGGGCAGAGATTATAGTTTTGAATCATTTAAAGCTCATTTAGGCGAATAGAGGTGTATGGCTGGAAGAGTTATTTATGCAAATAATTCTTCCAGCCATGACTGAAGTTTTTTAAGTGCAGGGTCGTTTCGGCGGCTCTTGCGCCATGAAAAATAATATGCTGTTTGTGGTGGAATAAAGCCGTCATCGTCAAGACATATTAGCGTGCCAGACTCAAGCTCGTTTTTGACTAAAGCCTTTTCTAGCATCGCAATGCCTTGACCATAGAGTGCAGCCTGCAGTAGCAGTAGAGTGTGACTGAACAGAATATGCTTTTGGTTGCCAGGGAAAGAGATATGTTTATCTTGTTGCCATAATGACCAGATATTAACGCCCTCAATATCAATAAGCGGAATATCGTTGTCAGCATCCAAGTTGGGAAAACTAGCAACTTGTTTAGCAAGAGATGGACTGCACATAGGGTGGTAACTTTCATTACAGATAAACTGGCTTTCATAAGAAACGTGATGAATTTGGTTAGCTACGACAGCGTCAAGTTCGAGCGTTTCGGGTTTATCTTCGCAGTTAAGCATACGTACCCTAAGGTCGATTTCTGGGTTTGACAGCTGCCACTTTTCCAGAGCTGGCATCAGTCGTTTCATGGCAAATGCGCTGGTTATTCCTAGCTGAATATGTCCGGACTCACATGAGGTTATTTCACAGGTGGAACTATGAATTTGCTCAAAAGACTGACGAATTTGAAGTGCATAGTTTTGTGCTTTTTGCGTCATGACCAGATGTTTTCCGCTCTTTTCAAAAAGTTTACAGCCAAGCCAGTCTTCAAGTCTTTTTATCTGGTGGCTGACAGCGCTTGGTGTAATGCATAACTCTTCAGCAGCTTTGGAGAAGTTTAAGTGCTTAGCTGCAACAGAAAAAATATAAAGGGGTTTGAGGGGGGGCATAACAGGTGTTGCCATAGTTAACTGTGAATTTTATTCATTGATGGGCAAAGAATATCAATTGTGTGGTCAAAATGTAACTGATAATTTTATCTCTGTTTTTAGTAATGCGCTAAAAAGCGCAATTATACAGAGGAAAAGCATATGAAGAGCATCGTGAAAAGGACATTTAAATATCAATTTATTGCAACATTGGCTTGCACAATTGCGACAAGTGCTTATGCCGAAACAAATTATTTTTGTGGCGTAGATAACCCGAAACAGGCAGCGCAAATTGAAACTCTGATATCAGCTTTATATGACACTGTTTCAGGGCGTCCTGAAGAAATCAAAGACTGGCATCTTCTAAAGCAGCTATTTTCTCCAGAAGCGATGATCACACCTGTTTTTCATAAAGGAGATGACGTTATTACACAACCAGGAAGTGTTGATCAGTTTATTGCTTTAAATAAGCGCTTATTTAAAGATGTAGGCTTTTTTGAACGAGAGGTATCACAGAAAATATTCAAATTTGGTCATATGGCCAATGTATTGAGTGTTTATGAATCAAGGCGCTCTCCGGAATTGGCTCCCTATGCAAGAGGGGTTAATTCTTTTCAGCTGCTGAATGACGGTCGGCGTTGGTGTGTTTTATCTGTTACCTGGGATAGTGAATCGGAAAAGCATCCACTCACAGAGCAGATTTTGCATTTATCAGATTGATAAAAAATTAAATTCGAAACAGGGAGCTAAATAGAGAGATAGCTTGTGGGAAAGCCAATTTGGGCATTTCCGGGCAATTGTGCACTCACTCTGAGTTGACGAACTTATCGAGTTGTAAAGGTAATCTAGATTTAAGGTAAAAAGAGAGCATGGATATTAAATCAACAATTGACAAAGGTGCAAAGAACAAACCCAATAAGACTAAGTACATTGCAATTATTTGTGCCGTTTCATTATTGGCTTTGTGGGGAGGGGTTGGCTTTTCATCAACTCAGAAAGAAATATCACCTGAAAACTTGTGGGTAGCACCTGTAGAACAAGGTGAACTCGTTATTGAGGTGCATGGTTTTGGCAAGCTCCGCTCTAAGCATCAGCAGTTTCTAACCAGTCCAACCAATGCAACGGTAGAGGAAGTTTTTCACCGTCCTGGCTCTAAAGTCACTAAAGATGACGTGTTGTTAAGATTGGCTAATCCTGAAATGGAGAAGCTGGTTGCAAAAGAAAAACTTGAATTAGATAGATTTAAAGCTGAGTTGCAAGAGAAACAAATAACCCAGCAAAGAGAATATCTTAACTTAGAGTTGGATCTATTCAAGGTGAAAACTGAGCTAGAAAAGCTTGAGGCTCGTGAGCTTGCTGAGAGAGACCTTGTTAAGACTGGGGTGATCTCAGAAATTGATTATCATCAAACTAAGCTGAGCATCCGTCAATTAAAAAAACAAATCGAAGTGAATACGCAGTTTTTAGCTAAATTAAAGCGTATGTTTGAAGAGTCGCAAACTGCTCAAAGTGCTTTGTTGGAGCAAATGGAAGCGAATTTCGCTGCTCAACAACGAATTGCGGATAGGCTAAATGTTCGTGCGGGAGTTGATGGGGTGTTACAGGAGCTGTCAGTAAAGCTGGGTCAAAGTACCCAAAGCGGTGGTCAACTGGCGATGGTAGGAAGTACCGATTCCCTTATTGCTGAATTAAGAATACCACAGCGCAGCGCTTCTGAAGTGAAAATAGGTGCTGAAGCGGTAATTGATACTTTTGGTGGAGAAGCGAGAGGTTATGTAAGCCGTATAGAGCCAATTGTCGTTGATGGTCGGATACTTGTTGAAATAGATCTTGTCTCTGAGCTGCCAGATAACGCCAAACCTGAATTGTCGATTGAAGGTAAAGTAAACGTGGCAACATTAGAAAATGCTATCTATTTGCCACAGCCGGCAAATATCAACGAGCACTCTACAGCACAACTCTTTAAATTAAATGAAGATGGTACTGGAGCGATAAAAAGTACCGTCGAGTTTGGCAGGGTTGCAGGAAGACTTATCGAAGTAAAAAATGGGGCTCAACGTGGTGACCGTTTCGTGGTTTCAGACGTCAGTGAGCTAACAGAACAATCTAATTTGAAGTTCAATAAATCTTGGGATGGGAGATAGAGAATGACCGACTCAAACAAAAAAACAGTTATTTCACTGCGGGATATTGTGAAAGTATATCACGCTGACGGTGTAGAAACACAGGCGCTTAAAGGGGTTAACCTGGACATTGACTATGGTGACTTCATGTCTATTTCCGGTCCATCTGGTTGTGGCAAGTCTACACTGCTATCCATTTTAGGCCTTTTGGATACGCCTACAAGTGGTAAGTACTTAATTGAGGGTGTGGACACCTCAACATTAGATGTAGACCAACAAGCTGATTTAAGAAATTTACATATAGGGTTTGTTTTTCAGTCATTTAATCTAATTGATGAAATGTCAGTTTTTGACAATGTTGCGTTGCCTCTGACCTATCGATTACCCAGCATGCCAGCTGATGAAATAAAGCAAAAAGTGATAAAGTGTTTGTCTCAGGTGGAAATGGACCACCGAATTAATCACAAACCCAATCAACTATCAGGCGGGCAACAGCAGCGTATCGCGATTGCTAGAGCCTTAGTCGGCGATCCAAGTGTTATTTTGGTCGATGAGCCTACAGGAAACTTGGATAGCAAAAATGGTGACGTTGTCATGAATATGCTTGCAGAGTTAAACCAAAATGGCACGACCTTATGCATGGTAACTCACGATCCCAGATATGCTGGGTTTGCGTCACAAAGGTGTGAACTATTAGATGGTTACCTTCAAAACATGGTGCGTTTGAAGGAGGCGATATGAAACCTTGGATAATGGAATATAAATATGCACTGTTGAGTTTAAAGCGAGCCCCTGAATTTTTAATAACCACTGTACTGACGCTTGCTTTGACCTTAGGGGCTGTATTAATCACTTCAAGTATAGGGAGTACTTTCCTTGTCAACGACTTACCTTATCCCCATGCAAACCAGCTAAAACTATTACAGCAGGATATCACCATTGAGGGATCGAGTGATGTTCGATTTCAGTCAGTACAGGGTCAGGTAAAATGGTACAAAGAGCAACACGTGTTTGAAAAACATGCTCTCATTCACACTGGGTATGAAATTGGTACTAGTTTGAAGGGGGAGCCTCGCTTAAATGTTTCATATGTAACACCTGATTACTTTTCAATGTTTAATGTGCCCATCATTGAAGGTAGAGGGTTTAATACTGCTGAGGACATTGATCAAAAAGCAAAGGCATTGTTGATAAGTGAGGACATCTGGAAGACTCACTTTGCGTCACGTGCTGATGTTATCGGGCAAAGTATTCAACTCAGTGAACAACAGTATCGAATAATTGGTGTTGTAGGTCATGACTATTTAGAGCCTTATTTATTTGGTGGAAAAGATAGTGACTTGTGGTTGCCGTTCGATGCAGGTGATCAAATGAGTGCGCAATGGGAGAAAACATTTGCTCAACTTAAATCCGTAGGTAGGCCAAAACCAGGAGTGACAGATAGGCAAATTACCACAGAGTTAGAGAATATCATTGAGTCAATTAGAGATCAGTGGTCAAGTGCTGAGATAGAGGAAATCAATCCTCATATCAGTTTATTTCGCGATGCTGAGGTAGACAACAATGATAAGCTCAGCCTGCTACTTGTTTTCGGTGCGGTGAGCTTACTTCTCATTGCAGTTGTGAATCTTTCAAACTTGTTTTTCTCGCGAGCATTAGCAAATCGCAAGAAACTTGTCATTAAAGCTATTCTTGGGGCTAGGCAGAAAAACTTGTTTTTAGCTTTATTTAGTGAAATTAGTATCATATGTTTTGGAGCCTGGCTCATAAGTTTGATACTCGCGCTATTAGGACTTGATGGATTTATTTCACTGGCTACCGGTTATATTCCTCTCGTTGAGGCCATTCGGCTAGAGCCTGTAGTCGTATTATCTACGTTCTTTCTTAGTCTATTATTGTCGTTGTTATTCTCATTTATTACGCTAAGGAGAATCAATTATCACAACCTTAAAGAGTATATTCAGGGCAGTGGTAAAGGTACCTCAATACAAGTTTCTTCTTCCTCGATTAAATTGCTTGTTGGTGCGCAAGTTTTTCTAGCGACAGGACTACTACTGATCTCGTCAATGGTATTCAACAAGGCACTAATGCACAAAACTCGAGACGTAGGAGCAGACATCAGTGACGTATACAATGTTCATATTGCAACAACCAACAAGAGCCTTAACTCTGAAGAAATCATGTCAATACAAGCACAAGTGATTGATGAAGTTCGCCGGATTAATGGGGTTACTATGGTTGCAAGTGGCCTTGGACCCATTGGCACTCGCTTTCGCGCCTACTCACTCGCTGACATGGATAACAATAGTTTTGGATACCTTCGTTCTAGTTGGATAGGTGAGGACTATCTTGAGCTGTTTGGTATTAACTTAATTAAAGGGCGTTATTTCAGTGAAGCGGCGTATCGCGGTGAAGCAAAAGAAATCCTTGTTACTCAAAGTGCTGCATCGCTTATCGATCCAGATGCTGATGTAATTGGTAAGTCTTATCAAGGGCTTAACAGTGACGTATATGAGATCATTGGAATCACCAATGATGTTTTTGATGCTAAGTTGAAATACTACAACTATGCAAAAGGGGTGAGGATCTGGTGGCCACAAGTTCCTGAAGACATTATCTTAAAGGTGAAAATGCGTGATGATGTGACGCTAAATCGATTAGAACTACTAGAGACCATTAAACGCGTCAATAGCAGCTTAATCTTGTGGGAGTACAACGATTTAGAGAAATTGCAAATGGAGTCGGTATATCAGCAAACCATCTTAGTTTACCTTAGTAGTGGGGTTGCGCTGGTTACACTACTCTTAGCCAGTATTGGTATTTTTGGAGTGCTAAACTACAACTCTAACCTGCGTCGCTTTGAATTCGGTATTCGAGTGTCGCTTGGGGCTAAACGCCGTCAGTTGTATGCTCTGGTGAGAAAAGAGTCAATGTTGCCAGTAACGTTAGGCATAGTTGTAAGCAGTATAGTGGTCTTTCTATTGTTACTGATATTTAAACACAGTTTGACAGAATGGCTCAGTATCAACCTTGGTTACTGTGCTATAGTAATTGCTTTTTCTGCGTTGATATCTATGACCGCATGCTTGCTGCCGATGCGAGGAATTCTAAGAAATGATCCAATAAAAGCACTGCGTGATATGTAAGCTAGTATCCCAAGACGTCAGCAGGCGGCTGCTTTTTGTGGTAGTCTGACTAGGGAACTCGCCGATATGCTGTAGTCATCCAGACTTGATCTGACAGTGGCCGATTTTTCATAAGGTGTCTGTCAGGTCAAATTCAACCTTTGGATAAGCTGCTCAGTAAAAGCTGATGACACTTATGATACCAAGGGTTATGCCGAAATAGTCGCTGAATTAGCTAAGTGATCTAGATTTGAACAAGAGGGCCGTACGAATATCGTTTCTGCTGCTAGAAACGGGCGCCTTGATAGCGCCCTGGATGTGATCTAAATTGGCTGACACAGAATATTGAACGGCCTTTAGTCGAATGGTATCAAACCATTGGCACGGGTGTTGTTTTACTTTGCGATTTAATTATTGAAGATATTGTTGTTCTAAGAAATTTTCAAAAGCAAAATTACACTCAATAAAAATGCCATTTAGCCCATCTTCTCGACCAGCTAAGTAGGCTTGCATAAATATGGCTCTAATTAGCCCCACATCTAAATCTTCCCTCCGAGTAATACCACTTTCTTCGCTCCTTTCTATACTATTTTTCATACTATTTTCCATACTACTTTTTTTTTATAAAACTGAAGTAAACGACATGATTAAGCCAGAACAAAACCTTGTAAGTTTTGCACTAATAAAAATAACACAAGTGATACACTGGTTGCATGTTATTATTGATTATATCTTATTATTTAAAATAAGTTTACATAAATCACCGCGAATTCAAGTCCAAAGTGCACTTGCAATACTCGCTAAATTAGGCTGCTTTGCGAATATCACCGCAGGTCGCCTAAACCCGAGACATATTCATGCTCGCAAAACTCACTCCCGTTGTCTGTGGTTATCGTATGAACATGGCGTCGATAGCGCCATTACGTGCCTATCATCGCTCTGCTCACTTGCGCTGCACTTTTTGCTATCAGGTAAAACTTACTTGTACGTTCGACTAAACTAACGATTGCACCCATACCATGTTTGCCAAGTACTGTATCCACTTCCCAATCACCAAACCGTGTTTTAGTGTCAACAATCGCAGGCCTATGCTCAATGCTAACTCGATTTGGGATGACGACACGTTTGCTTCGGCAGTCTTTACAATAACATCTGTGCCCTTGTCGCAGATGTTTGTAAAGTTTGCCGCCACTCAATTTATCTGTTATTCGGAATAGTGAATCGGAAAAGCATCCACTTACAGAGTAGGTTTGTATTTATCAGAATGATAAAAGATTTAAACTCGAAATAGAGCTAAATAATCTAAGGTTCTGACAATTAATGCCTTTCTATCATCCAGCATTAGCGCTAACTGCGTTGAATCCGTAAATTCGCCCTGGACAAGGATGTAGGCACCAGGGCGGTAGCAGGGCGCGAGAGCGAAGTTATCCCCAAAACTCTCTGGCTAGATAAGGAAATAATTTAATGTGATTTTAAAAGTAATGAATTAGCTCGTTTTTTATTCAAACCTCAAGTTAAATAGAGAGGTCGCTGGTGGGAAGCCAATTCGGGCATTTCCACGAAACAGTGCACTTACTACTATGAGTTGACGAACTTATCGAGTTGTAAAGGTAATGTACTAGTTTGATTACCGAGAGCCCTTAAGCAACATTATGTTCTGTTGAGCCTTTTCTATTGCTAGGGACTTCCTGTATTTAGCACCGTCATTTCAAAGGGGTGTCATAAAAAGAGGTTGTATATCCAATTGCCACTTAATTATTACTTTGTGGGTTTTTAGAGTAAGCGTAAAAAGTACAAAAAGAACGGCTTAACTGCACTGTTTTTTTCGTTGTATTGTAGGTAGACTGCTAATACCACTTTCAATTTTTTCATTAATATTTACAGGCACTTAAGTTTGAAGTTTCAAGAGCTCAAGCATGGTCAATATCTCAAAAGGATGATTTGGCAGCAGTTTGGTGGCGGTAACAAATCCTCACGAGAACAAGGCTTAAACCAGTACCGCGCCGAGCTAGAAAGTGAGGCAGAAGCGTTACTTGAAAAATGCCAAAGTGTAAAAACCGTTAAGCAGTTACAACTGTATTTAAGAGAGCGTGTTATTGCTGCTCGCTTTGAAGAGACGTTTTATAGGTGACTATGTCAGCTAAATAGCCATCTATAAAACGTACTGTGTTAAACGTATTGAAATCTAAGTTTAACATTGGTTTTCAATGTTAAAAAATAATTGCGTTTGTTTGTTTTGTTTTTTATTTTTGTATGGTAGATTTTAGATGCTCTTGATTTTAAGAGCTTTTCTAAAAAAATAAATGTATAAAGGAATAATATACAATGAAAGTATTAAACAAAGTTTTGGGCGCTACGGTATTGGCTTTCGGTTTATCTGCGGGTGCTGCTTCTGCAGCTGAGGTAACCATTACTGAAGTAGATTATGGCAGTGTTGTTATTCAAACAGCTGATGTTGTGTTAAACCACAGCCAAGCTGGCACTTTCTCTATGAATGTGAGTGAAAACCATGTGTCGATTAACGCCGAAGACTCAAATGGACGCAAATTTCGCTGTACAATGAATGGTGCTGTGACTTACAGCAAACCTAACATTCTGGAAAAGGTAACAAACATGGCTGCAACTGTCTCTGCAGGTGATAGAGTGCAGTTTGAAGTGCAGAAAAATGTACTGCCTCAAGTTTGTCACGTTAAAAAAATCTTACGATTTTAATTATTGATATGCTGTAATGGGAAGTGAGCACACTTTCCATTACTTTAGTGATTTATATTATCCTTACCAACTGGCTTCATGTTAACTCGATAAACCCACCTTCAGAATTACGACAGCAGAAATTGCATTGCGTTCCAAAACTGTTTACACTTGCCGCGATTCTAACCATCCATTCACTGTAGAGGAGAAAAAACATGACAAATACAACTTTATCCTTTGCAGGTCTTTCTCTGTAATTCGCGAGCGCGAATAAATATTTCCTAGCTTGCGAAAGCTGTATTTAGCGATTTTATGTTACCTATGTAACCTAACATTTGACTGCTATAACTAAGCCATTCTAGACCTGCCAATACACAATTATTTTTAAACCTCATTGAAAGGTATTGGTAACTATGGGCAGATCCGTCCAACACATTTCTGATCGCGTGTGTCTATTTGCATCTCAAGACACTTGGATTGAAGGCGCTGCGATCCAACAACTTACAAAAACCGCTGAACTAGCCAGTATGCATCGCGTTGCAGGTATGCCTGACTTGCACCCAGGGCGTGGCTATCCAATCGGCGCGGCATTTTTTAGCATAGGCCGACTGTATCCTGCATTAGTCGGAAACGATATTGGCTGTGGCATGGCACTGTGGCAAACCACCACAAAGGTTGCCAAAGTTAATGTCGATAAGTTTGCTAAACGGCTAGAAGATATAGAGCAGCCGCTCGATGCCAGTTGGCAAGAGACTGTTCAAGCTGAAATGACACATCGTGATATTTCAGCTGGATTATTTGAAAGTGCACTGGGTACGATTGGCGGCGGTAATCACTTTGCCGAGTTTCAAGCGGTGGAACGTGTTTATAATGAAACCGCGTTTACTGCGCTTGGTCTTGACAAAAAGTATTTACAGCTGCTGGTACATTCGGGCTCGCGTGGGCTTGGGCAAGCCATTTTAGTCGACCATATTGCGCGTTTTAATCATGATGGCTTGCTGGCTGAAGCGGCTCAAGAGAGTGAAAGTTCACGCTATTTGGCACGTCATGATGAAGCGGTGCGTTGGGCTGAATTAAACCGCTTTTTGATTGCAAAAAGATTTCTCTCAGCCATTCGTAGCGATGGCGAATGTACGCTAGATGTTAATCACAATCTTGTGTGCCCAAAAGTTATAGATGGCCGCGCTGGTTGGCTGCATCGTAAAGGTGCGACCCCAAGTGACAAAGGTGCAGTCGTGATCCCCGGTTCACGAGGAGACTATAGCTATTTGGTTCAGCCTATAAACAATGCGCCTGCGTTAACGGCCAGTTTATATTCTTTGGCTCATGGTGCTGGTCGAAAGTGGAAGCGAGGTGACTGCCAAAGCCGCTTGAGTCACAAATATAAACGTGAAGATCTTTATCGCACAGCATTGGGGAGTCGTGTGATCTGTGGCAATAAGGAGTTGCTGTACGATGAAGCGCCGCAGGCCTATAAAAAGTGTGAAACCATTGTCAGTGATTTGGTTGACGCTGGATTGATAGAAGTGATCGCCATATTGCGTCCGGTACTGACATTTAAAACCAACGGGAGCTGTTCATCATGATCTTGTTGCAACTTTCAGCCGGTCAAGGCCCCGCAGAGTGCGGGAAAGCCGTTGCATTGGCGCTCAACTTAGTCGATCAACAAGCTAAAGCAATAGGTGCAGAGTTTACCGTGCTAGCGCAAGAAATGCATGAACACAAAGGCTGCATGAAATCCGTATTGCTACAGCTTTCGAGTGATGCAAAAGCGCTTGCCGAGTATTGGCATGGTCCGCAGTTGTGGGTGTGCCAGAGCCCATTTCGTGCCAAACATAGACGGAAAAATTGGTTCTTTAGCGGCAGCATGGCCGAGATAGATGAAGTCGCAATGGCATCCGATATTCGCTATCAAACTTGTCGCGCGTCAGGCGCTGGTGGGCAGCATGTGAATACCACAGACTCAGCGGTACGAGCGACGCATATTGCATCAGGGTTGAGTGTGCGAGTGGAGAGTGAGCGCAGTCAGCATGCAAACAAACGCGTTGCAAAGGCGTTATTGCTACAGAAATTGGCTGCGCAGGCAGATGCTGAGGAAATGGCTCGTGATAAAGCAAGGTGGCAGCAGCACCAGGCGCTACAACGCGGTAATCCTAAAAATACTTTTAAAGGAAACCAGTTCAGCCCAACGGTGCCATTTAATATAGGAGCTCTGCATGACAACTAATGTGTTATTCATCTGTAGTCGCAACCAATGGCGCAGTCCAACCGCTGAGCGTATCTGGAAAAATCGTCCGGGTATTAATAAGATTGTAGGGAAGAGGATAGAGCAATGTAATTCCATCGGGAACAAGCAATTGAGAACACAATAAGTCGTTTTGTCGCTATTAAAAGGCTGGCAGCGTGGGTAAAGCTTGAACTCCATGCCTGACAGCCTGAGCAGCTATGAGCTAATGGTGCTTTTAAATAGTGCATTAAGCTCGCGGTAATCGGTTTTCATTTGTTTCTCTTTAGCTCGGTAATCTGCAAGGCGGTCGAGTTCAGACTCGATAAATTGGCTTATTACAGGCACAGCTGGAATGATTTGTTTCTCTAAGCTTACTTTTTTCCGTTCAAGTAGGTCCGCAATTGCATCGTTTAGCGCCGTATTATCTGCAATTAGTTGGCGTAATGTCTCAAATTCTATAGGTGCTGGTGTGGCATATTTTTCTAGCCACATAATGGCTAACAAAGGCCTAAGAACATAAAAGTACTTTTTTAGCGGTACGGTTTCTCTCTTTAAGTATTCGCGATAGTTACCTTGCGCCATATGTAAATAGTGATAAATACCGCTATTTGGAGACATAATTTGAGGCATTAACTGTTTTGCTTTTGCCGAGAATACGCCATCATCAACATAAACGATAGGTGATTGTAACCACTCAATAAAAGCAGGGTTTGACTTTCTAAAAAGCTTTAATGCCTTTCTTACATCCCAGCCATTAATATCAATCTCATCAACAATAGGGTATTCAATGACATCACGTTTTTCTTCGACATCAAGGGTGAGATACCACTCTTTTGGATGCGCATAAATAAACCGCACGTCGTAATCACTATTTGGGCTGGCAAAACCCCAGGCGCGGCTGCCTGATTCAACGGCATACAATACCTTTACACCATGCTCTTGTTCTGCGGCACGGATCCGTTTAAGTATTTCTGCTTTGATATCGGCTGCTATTGGTTCTAGCTCACTGTTATTTGTCATCATTAATTTCCTACCACGCGAATATCCCATTGTGTTTCTGTGCGCTGAGTTACTGCAAATTTAACGTCCATAAATAGCTCAATGACGGTTATGTTGGTTAGTGTGTGCAAGCTTGGTTTAGTGGTGGTGAACTGGCCGCTGTGCGCTATAGCCATAGGTAGCAATAACTGATCTGCTAAGTGTTCTTCCACCGCGGCTTCTGATTTTAAAAATTGCTTCACTTCGGCTGCGCAACGTTTGGCAACGCGTTCGGCTGACACGCCATATTCGCCTTGCTGCTCAAACAAACTCGTGTGCGAGCCGTGGTCGATCATCAGCTGTAGCGAGTTGCCCGGTCCCGGTGTGACTGCGCTTGCGACGGTGGTTTTTGCGCCAAACCAATTGAGCTCCTTTTTTGCTTTAGTCACTTCTCGCTCGCCAATATGTTCAGGTAACTTACTGACTAAAGCAGTGATTGCACATTGTTCAGCGGTAATCTGGCTGTTACTCGCCGAGAGCTCTGGAAGCGCGTTGAGTGCCTTGGTTGGGTGTATCGTCAATGTCCATTTTCCTCCACCGGCTGGATAAAACCCAAGCTTTTCAGTCTCAATTTGGCAATCAATACCCATCTTTTTTAAGATTGGTAAATAAGAGCGCGTTAAAAAGCATAAAGAAGGAGACATGCCGTTGTGCGTCCCGCCTTCAAAGGTGATTTGAGACTGCTCAGAAGCCATTGCCAATACGGGTAAAATGGTTTGGCAAACCAATACAGTGCTACCAGCCGTACCTATAGCAAAGTGATAGTTCCCAGCTTTAATTTTACCGGGTGTGAAGCGAATGCGAGCAGAGCCAAGCGCTGCCCCTTCTATTTTTGCATCACAGATCTGTTGTGCGGCCAGTACACAAGTAAGGTGTTGGCGTAGTAAGCCGGGCTTATTACGGTTGGCTCTAATGTTGATCAGCTCTATTGGCTGACCGGTTAAAATCGATAGGGTTAAGGAGGTGCGTAATACTTGTCCGCCTCCTTCTCCTTGTGCGCCATCTATAACTAAATATGACATGTTCTATACTTATCCTTTTACGCACACAATCTGTTTCAGCGTGTGTACGACTTCTACTAAATCTTGTTGTGCCGCCATGACCTTTTCAATGTCTTTATACGCATGAGGGATTTCGTCAATAACGGCTTCATCTTTGCGGCATTCTACCCCTTCAGTTGCAGCGATTTGATCTTTCACGTTAAATACTTTTTTGGCTTTAGTACGCGACATGATGCGCCCTGCGCCATGGCTACAACTATTAAAGCTATCGGGATTGCCAAGTCCTCTTACAATAAATGAACGTGCGCCCATGCTGCCTGGAATAATCCCCATTTCGCCTTTCTGTGCACGTACTGCGCCTTTGCGCGTGACGTAGCAGTCTTTACCAAAATGGTGCTCGCGAGAAATATAATTATGGTGGCAGTTTACGGCCATTTCTGCGGTTGTAAATGGCGTTGAGATCTGCGACCTTAAAGCTTTTATCGCGTTAAACATCATGATTTCACGATTTTTAGCGGCAAAATCCTGCGCCCATTCAACCGCTTCAACGTAATCATCAAAGTAGTCACTTCCTTCTTTTAGATAGGCTAAGTCCATATCTGGAAGGTGAATTTGATGACGTTGCATTTCCTGCTTAGCCAGCTCTATAAAGTAGGTGCCAATTCGATTACCAACGCCTCGGCTGCCTGAGTGCAGCATAATCCACACCGCGTTATTCTCATCCAAGCAAAGCTCTAAAAAGTGGTTGCCTGTTCCCATTGTACCAAGATGGTTCACATGATTACTTTTTTTGATAGCGGGATGCTTGGCGCAAATTTTCTCAAATCTTAATACTAGCTTTTGCCATTCAGAAGCAACAATATCGGGGATGTTATGCCAAGCTCCTCGGTCACGCTTTCCACGTTTTCCTCCGGTACGACCATGTGGCACAGCCGCTTCAAATGCATGGCGAATACTAGCCAAATTATCTGGTAGCTGGTTGGCTGTGAGTGACGTTTTGGTGGCAACCATGCCGCAGCCAATATCTACCCCTACCGCTGCGGGGATCACTGCATCTACCGAGGGGATCACGCTACCAATCGTTGCGCCTTTGCCCATATGCACATCGGGCATCACCGCAATATGCGAATGGATCAACGGCAAGCTGGCAATATTATTAAGCTGTTGCTGCGCCTCTATTTCAAAAGGTACGCCTTGCGTCCATGCCTTTATGGGCACGTTTCCGTCATTATTGATGGTGTTGTAGTTACTACACATATTTGTTCCTTATGCTGTCGTTATTTTTCTTTTTATCGTTAGACAATTTTGACTGTGTTATTCATCAGGCCTTCTAAGCCGCCGTAAACAGTCAGGTTTTCAATTTTGTCTGCGACCTTTTCTAATGCCTCAAGCTCCTTCAAGCGCAGTAATGTTGGGTTGTTTTCCATCACTTTTGCGGTGTTATGCAGGCTCCGTGTCGCCGCGGTTTCTTCGCGCCTTTTAATTACATTGGCTTCAGCTGCCTTCTGCGCTTCAACCACTTGATTTAAAATGGCTTTAATTTCTCCAGGCAGAATAATGTCTTTCACGCCGACGCTTTGTAAAGATACGCCAATGCCTGCCAGTGACGCAGTCACAAGTTCTCTCACGGTTTCATTGATATATAACTTATCCAATAAGATATCATCCAATGATTTGGTTCCTACCGCTTCACGCAAGGCCAATTGCAGCGTTTTATATATGTATTCGTCGACTTTCTCCACGCTTTGTGCGAGCAATTCGGCATCTTCAATTTTGATCCCTGCCGTTAAATTTATTCGCAAACTCACGCGGTCTTTGCTCAAAATTTCTTGGCCAGATATTTCCAGTAGTTGTGCTCGGGTATCAAACGATTTTAACGTGATGCTGTGGTTAAATTGCCAAAATGCGTGTTGTCCAGGCGCTAAGCGTCTAACAAAACGACCATCAATATAGAGTAATCCCACATGCTCCGCGGCCACGCTCAGGTCGGCAATGGGCTTCATCGCAACGGTACGATCGCTTCTTATTAATCTTGAAGCCGCGTTTGCACCCGCTCGGTTGATTAAAAATAGCGTGCGTTCATCAAGCTCTATGTGGTTATCAATGGCGATCCGTTCAAGCCGAATTTCACCAGCGTCTTTCCACAAATATAGGTGCTCACTCGGTGCTACAATGCCGCGGAGTAAGTCATCTATGTACAGCAGGCCAACTTCGTTACTGTCTAGTTTCCAGTGGCTTATATGTTCCTCAAGCATTGGGTTATTGCGATATAACCGTTCCGCATTTGGCTCAGAAAAATATAAGGCGTTGATATCAAAAGTGCGAAACGAAAGGGTATTTTGCACATCCCAAAAAGCGTGTTTCCCCGGCGTTAATACCTGCATGAGTTGCTGCTCTTTGAATACAAATGTTCTTGCGTTTTCTGCGACACTGATTGTTTTTCTTAACATGTTTGTTTTCCTTTATGGTTTGTTAGTAAGGGTCGCTAGCTTGAGCGGTAACGGCGCTATGTTTAGTGACTGGAAGTGGCGTCCTGCCTATGCCAATCCGGCGACATGTTGCGGTTATCAGTCAGCGGCCATGACGGCTTACTAACAATATGTATTTACGTATATTTATGAGTTTTTTGGGTGGGATTCGAACCCACAACAAGCGAACTAATGTTCACGGCTCTACCATTGAGCTACCAAGGTTTAAGATGGGATTTGAACCCATGACCGACGAAATCGTGTTTCGTTGCTCTACCAGACTGAGCTACTTAAATTATTGTGTGGTTAGGCATACGCAGTCACAGTGTTCAGCGCACCGGAGTGAGGATTGAGTCACTTCCACATAACCAGACAGCCTATAGATATCAAGCTATGTGCCAACAACGAGAAGTAATTAAAAATAAAGTTTCAACCTGTTGTTTTTATTTGCTTATTTTTTGTTTTTAGCCGTGATTTGTGAAATTGATAGAGATTTTAAAAACATCCAAATATAATTATATAGATATTAATCTATCTATATGGATATGGCTTTGAAAAAGACAGTAGCGGTAAGTTTGATTGGTACTCAGCTCGACTTTGTTGGCAAGCGAGTGGATAGGTGGGCACGTTGGCGGCCCAATGTAAGCCTTTGTAGCCAACCGGATCTGGTCATTGATGAGCTGCATTTATTACACGACAATCACAGTACACGGCTAGCCAACAATGTGGCGGTTGATATTGAAAGTGTGTCGCCTGAGTCGACAGTTACATTACACAACATCAACTTCAGCAACCCGTGGGACTTTGAGGAGGTGTACGCCAAACTTTTCGATTGGTGCCAAGCCCAAGTGTTTGATACCGATAAATGTGACTATTTATTTCATATCACCACTGGTACTCATGTGGTACAGATCTGCAGTTTTTTATTAACTGAGAGCCGCCACTTTCCAGGCCGCTTGGTGCAAACTTCTCCAGACAACAGCAATAAAAACAAATCGGTAGGGCAGGTTCAAATTATCGATTTAGACCTATCCAAATACGACCAGCTAGCTACTCGATTCGACAGTGAACATCTTGAGGGCAAAGCGTTTTTAAAAGGGGGGATCCAAACTAACAATGAGGCGTTCAACCAACTGATCACCCAAGTTGAAAAGGTGGCAATACGCGCTAAAGATCCCATGCTGTTAACTGGGCCCACTGGTGCGGGGAAAAGCCAGTTGGCAACACGTATTTTTCAACTAAAGAAAAAACGGGCAATGCTGGCCGGAGAATTTGTTTCGGTGAACTGCGCCACGCTCAAGGGCGAAAATGCCATGGCTGCATTGTTTGGTCATACTAAGGGGGCATTCACAGGGGCACAACAAGCGCGAGACGGGTATTTACGCACCGCTAACCAAGGCGTGTTGTTTTTAGATGAAATCGGTGAGCTAGGTCTTGAAGAGCAGGCCATGCTATTGCATGCAATAGAAAATAAGTCGTTTCATCCGGTCGGTAGCGATCAACCCATAACCAGTGACTTTCAGTTAATTGCAGGAACCAATCGCGACTTGTTTAAAGAGGTCAGTAAAGGCCGATTTCGAGAAGACCTACTCGCACGGATCAACCTATGGACATATCGATTACCAGCGCTAAAAGACCGAAAGGAAGATATTCCAGCTAATATAGATTACGAGATAGACCTGTATGCGCAAAAAATGGGTGAAAGGGTACGCTTTAATAAAGAAGCAAAAATGTTATTTGAACGTTTTGCAATGTCGGAGCGAGCCTTGTGGTCAGGCAACTTTCGTGATTTAAGTTCGGCTATCACGCGCCTGTGTACTTTGGCAGACTCCTCTCGGATAGCGGTGAACGACGTAGAAGAAGAAATTCAGCGGCTTGAGCAAAACTGGTATGCAGGAGAGCAAGTTTCTGGAGATGAAAATCTAGATAAGTACCTATCCAAAGCACAACTTGCCGAGTTGGATACGTTTGATATAAACCAGCTAAATTTTGTGCTCACTGTCTGTGCTCGTCACGCCAGTATGGCAGCTGCAGGTAGAGAGCTATTTAATGTGAGCCGCACCAAAAAGTCACAGGTGAATGACTCCACAAGACTGCAAAAATATCTCGCTAAATTTGGCCTTAGTTGGCGTCAAATACACGGCTAACCCTGAGCGCTTCTTCACTGCTTATGAAGAAGCGCTTAACTTCTTAACAGTGCAAGCTAAAGTGGTTGGATGGCGATAATATCTACCGCTTTTGCCAGCCACTCTTGATACAGTGCAAATACCTGTTTGGTGTAAGCTTGCTGGTGATGAAAATCGAATGCGGCTTGATCGATGAAACGCTCAACTAAAGTGAGCTGGGTACGGTTGTCACTCTCATAAAGTTCAAAGCGTAAACATCCTGCTTCTGCTCGAGTGGCGGGTACGATCCCTTGGATTGCGGAAATACAATCTTGATAGTGCTCGGTTTTAGGTGTGATATGGGCGATAAAGTTGACGTTATTGTGGTTGTTGGCCATGGTATTTCTCCATAATGCGTTTAGTGACGGCGGTAACTGGGGCTGATAAAACATAGGCGGCGGTAAAAGAAGCCGGCCAAGCGTTGGCAAAGGCATGTGCCCATCGCGTGGCAAAGTCCATCACTAATCCCAAGTTGATGTACGTGACCCATCCAGACACCATAAACGACAGGCACAATGACAGCAGTAATGTAAAAATGAGTTTTTGCATGTTTCCTCCTCTAGCTGTTGGTATGATTGTAGGGAATTGCCAGCCGATCAGAATGGTAGAAATGGAAAGCTAAGATTGCGGAGATAACCATGCTAGATGACTTAAGACTCTTTGTTGAGGTAAGCCGCCGAGGAAGTTTTGCCAAGGCGGCAGAAGACCTTGGCATAGGCGCGCCGACCTTATCTAAGCGGATGTTAGCGCTGGAAGAGAAGCTCGGTTATCCGCTTTTACTGCGTAGCGCCAGAGGACTTACATTAACGAATCATGGTCAGGCGGTGGTGGATAAAATGGCGGAGTCTTTGCTCGCCTTGCAAGCGCAAAGTGAGGCGTTATCAACACTAGAAGCGTCCACTTTCCACCTATTATGCCCGCAAAACCTAATGATTGGTCCTTTGTATAATGCGCTGCAATCGTTTCAGGCCCAGCATCCTGAGATCCAATTGCATGTGGAGCCCGCCAATAGTGTGGCTTTACTCAGTCAAAAGCGATTTGATTTAACCGTGCGAGTTGGGGAGCTGGATGATTCAAGTGTCTATCAAAAACGGCTGGGTCAAATCGTGGTAAGAGCGGTGGTAGCCAAGGAGATCGCGACTACACAAACCTTGTTTTTGCCCTTTAAAGCATCGCAACTGCCCGCAACCGATGAGTGGCAAGCACTGCTGGCGCAGTTTAGTCACGTCTCTTATGTGGGTGATATTACCTTAGTGCGTAAATTGGTAGGCTCGGCTAACGGTGCGGGGGTATTACCGATGACAGAAATAGCAGCGTTGGCAGCGCAATCGCAAACCGCATTTAGCTATATCGGTGACTGCCAATTTACTCGCAGCATCTACGCGCTTTGGCCAAACCAACGAACCCCACCGACTTACACCAGAGATTTTATTGAATTACTGCAAATGCGGTGTCAGGAGCTCGATTATTTGCAAGGGGGCGTTTTAGCTCTGTAATGAATACCGCACAGTCGCATTTATCCTAAACTCAGATTTCGCTCAAAATGCACAATATCGACATCAGGCTTTAGTTTATAGAGCTGTGCTAAACGTCCCCCTGACTTGACCTTTTCATCTAGTGCTTCAAACATATTTGAGGCTTCAATACGTCTTACCAAGCTCTTGCGCTGAATGGGCTTGGCGATAATGGCTTCGATGGCGGTTTTGAGTTGTCCAATGGTAAATTGATCAGGTAAGCAATAAACCGGGATCATGGAATATAACGCTTTTTGCTGCAACCTTGTTTTGGCCTTTTCAATAATCTGCTTATGATCAAAAGCCACGGCGAGATCTGGGATCTCGCTAAGATCCACCCATCTCACATCATCTACCGAATCTATTTGTGTTGCTACTTGCTGAGGTGAAATCAGGGCGTAATAAACCAAGGTGACACTAAAGCCTCGCGGATCACGGTTGATCCCAGAAAAGGCCTGAAGTTGTTCTAGGTATTGTGGGGCAACACTGGTTTTCTCTTTGATCTTACGCAGCGCGCTCATATCCGTGTTGTCATCCAGCTCAACATCAACAAACCCTCCAGGTAATCCCCAGCGGCCTTTGAACGGCGCATGGGGGCGTTTGGTGAGGAGGACTTTTAAGCTACCTTGCCAAATTGTAAATAACACACTGTCTACTGAAAAAAGAGGCGGGTGAAACTGGGTTAAATTGTGTTCTGAGCTCATTGGTTTTTTAGTTAATGTCTTTTGGACACAATAAACGATTGTTTAGGTTAAAGCAAAACAAAGGTTTCAATGTTAATAAGAGGAGTATATTGTCCCTATGACACTATCTTGGTTTTTGATCAAAATTTGTGTTGTTGTGCATTTGTGTCTTTGTGACACTATTAATTTTGAGTTGCAAAGGTTGCTATTTTGAGTTTGCAAGTAATGTAAAAGTCCTTTTATTTTAAATGGTTATAGTGGCTGGAAGGGATAGGGAGCGGATGCTGTTTTATTATGCGATAGTTAAAAGCGGTATCGGTAGAGGTAAGTATGACGTTCCTTAACGAGTAAGGCTGTGGCATAGTAAAGTCACTTAAATTATTAGCTGAAAGATCACCCTGCAACGTGGCTACAAATGTCCCTCGTCATGCGGAGGTGCTGTGGTTATAAAGCGGCTTTAAGAATCTCAGCATTAACTCGTTAAATTAATCTCAACAATGTCTAACCAATATACCGTTTTATATGTAGAAGATGACCCAAGCAGTGCCGAGATCTTACGCTTATATCTGGCACAAGCGGATATGCAGGTTGTCCATTTCGATAACGCCCCAGATGCTCATAGAGCGCTGCAAAATCTAACATTTCAGCTCGCTATTTTAGATGTCATGCTACCCGGTGGTGACGGCCGTGATCTGTTAAAAGAAACCGTTGCGCGCAATATACCTACCATTATGGTGACCGCCAAAGTGTCTGAAACCGACCGCCTTGCGGGATTTGATCTCGGTGCGGATGATTATGTTTGTAAGCCTTATAGTCCAAGAGAGGTCATTTCACGAGCAAAGGCTCTATGTAAGCGTAGTTATTGCGGCCAGCAGAGTACTGCTTTGTTGTTTGATGGCTTAAGTATCAACCTTGAGAGCAAATCCGTAACGGTAACACAGCAAACACCAGCGTTAACGGCTGTGGAGTTCGAGTTATTACTGACCATGGCCAAGCAGCCTCAACAAGTATTTAGCCGAGCGCAATTAATTGAACAGGTGTGGGGAGGTGATGCGCCTATTACGGACCGAGCTGTCGATACTCATTTAGCTAACTTGCGTAAAAAGCTAGGTGATAGCAAAGCAGAGCCCAAGTTTATCGCTACTCGTTACGGTCAGGGCTATCAGTTTATCGCGCGTAAGGTATCGCTATGAAACTAAAAACCAAATTTACCTTACTTGTGGCGCTTTGCACCTTTGCGCTACTCGGGAGCTTTTATCAACTATCTAAAAACTCAGCCGAGCGCACTTTTTTAGCCTTTAATAAGCAAAGTGCGGTGACGTTTGGTCATGCATTACTTGATGATGATTTAGTGGAAGAAGCATTGGCTGGCAACACGTTTACAAGTCCAGAAGCGACGCTCACGTTTTTAGCATCGACCTTTCCTGAACAGCTATTTATTTGGCGGGACGCCAACTTAACAGCGAGTGAAAAAACGCTCGACCCAACGCTCACTATCGATTACGAGCAGGTCAAATCCGGTCATCAATTTTCAATTCATCATCCCGGTGTTGCAGCCTTTGTGGTGCAATTTAATGAAGTGCAGCATGAACTGTCGCAAAATGAAGAGTTGTTTTGGCTCCCTAAGGTACTGCTAGATAGATCGTTTGAAAAGGAAGCGCTACAGCAAGCGATGCTGGATGATTTTATGGTTGCTTTGGTTATTCTCTCGATTATAGCTGCATTACTTGCTTGGCTGGGCTCGTGGTACTTTTTGTCGCCACTTAAACAGCTTAAACGTAGCTTTAAGGCGATAGAGTCGGGCGAGTTAGACACTCGCTTGGCGCTGAAGCGCCATGATGAAGTGGGTGAAATCATCAATAGTTTTAATAATCTTGCTGCGTGGTTACAAGGGTTACACCAGCAATATAAACAAATGAATTCCGACTTATCTCATGAGCTTAGAACACCACTAAATGGCATTCGTTCGCGCTTGGAAGCGATGGAAGATGGCATAGTCCCGATGGATAAGGCTCAGTTAGCGGTGATCACTCAAGACCTTCATAACGTCAATCGCATTATCGACGACCTGTGTTTATTGTCGTTAACTGAGTCAAAGCAACTGACTTTGTCACCGGCACGAGTGGACCTCTCGGAGTTGCTGGCATCACTTTTGGTGCGTTACCAAGCACAGGCAGAGGAACAGGGAGTTACTTTGGAAGCGGAGATTCAAGCGGGCGTAATCGTGACACTTGATGCCGGAAGAGTCAGGCAGATAGTGGTGAACTTGCTCGACAATGCATTTAAATACGGCGCAGATGGCGGCATTGTGACGCTGCATCTAGATTACCAAAACAATGAGCTGGTTATCACTGTCACTGATCGCGGTCAGGGCATGTCGCCCACTCAATTAGAGCAAGTGTTTGAGCGCTTTTATCGTGTTCAGGCGTCACGCCATGATACATCTAGCTTAGGACTTGGCTTGCCAATTTGCCGTCAACTTGCCGAGCTGATGGGTGCGACATTGACCGCGACTAGTACTGAAAATCAAGGGGCGAGCTTTTCGCTCAGATTTTCTCAACTAACTTGATAATTGCTTGACAATTGCTCGGCATAGTTAGCTCAACAAAAACATCAACAGTTTGAGAGCAAGATTATGAGAGCAATTATTTTATCAGCATTAGTATGTACTACCGTTGGTTGTGGGAGCACTGCGTCTATTGAGCCTGAGTCACTAACCTTACCAATGAAATACACCGTGAAGGGCCACGCCTATGTGATGACAGCGCTTAATCATCAGATCACGCATCCCATGATTTTAGATACTGCCGCGAACGTTGGTATTTTGCCCTTAGACATGAAAGCAAAATTAGCCTTGCCAGAAGACAAAATAAGTACAATGAAGGTGCAAGGGGCCAATGGTAATTCAGAACTGGAATTGACAAAAATAGAGCACACGAGTGTGGGGCACTTTGCAATTGAGTCGCTGCCTTATGTATTTAAAGATATGGATAACTTAGAGGTGGAAGGCGTCCTGCCTGGCATTTTGGGGCATGGATATATGTCGCAATATTGTAATGTGTTTGATTTTAAAAATAATGCGTTTAGTTTGTATCAAGGAGATTGCCCAAGTAGTGTGACACAAGGTCTACAAAGTGCGCGTTTTACGATAGACGACGACTTTATCAAACTCACAGCAAGTTTTAATGGTGAACGGGTGGATGCGTTACTAGATACCGGCGCTCCAACTAATTACGTCAACTCACATTTGGCAAATAAGCTATCTTTGACGCTTGGTAAAGAAGACATCAGCCGAGGCCTGAATGGTATAGAAAACAAAAAGGTGGCCATAGAATCACTGCGTTTTAGCTTAGGTGGCAAGGAAATCATCAATACCGAAAGTCACTTATCGGATATGCCTGTGTTTGAGGGACTCGGATATAAAGATGAGCCATTTATCCTCCTTGGTTTAAGTAACTTTAACGATGACAAGCTAGTTATCGACTACGCTGAGAACAAAATTTACTTTTGATATATCGAATAAAGTCCAGTAGTGATAGACACGGTGCTCAAAGTGGCCGTGTCTATCATCTCTAGATGGTCTCTTAAGCCATTACATTTATTTTTGGGTCAAGCAAATCAGCCATTTTGCCAAAAAATAGAAGTGGATCTGACATAATACGTTCTTCCAATGTTGTATAGTCTTGACCAAAACCATCAGGGCTAAACTTTCTGGAATACCTCTCTGTTAAGTCGTTGAGTTGTATTGCGCCTTGAAGATCTTTCTCCGTAATAGATTGGTTTTCTGACGTTCTGTAATGCAATACGCTAACTAGGCCTTTATGTACTTGAGAAAACGCATCTTTTAGAGTCTGGTTCTCATTGAGCTGTGCTTCTAGTTCTTCGCGTTGTGAGCCTGATAAGTTACCACCGACCAATGCTAAGCTACCATCGTCCGCTTGTGTTAGGTCTAAAGAATCCATATTTAAATGCGGGTTACTTGCTTTTTGTTGCTCTTTGAAGCGTGCAAACTCATCGACACTGGTGAGGAGTGCTTGCTGTGTTTTTTCAAACTCTTTGGTGTATTTAGCAAACGCCTCTTCTCCTTCTCTTTTTAAACGGGCGTCTGCTTCTGGTGAGATATCTGAAGTAGCAAGGCTTATTGTTAAGTTGCTGTCAGTATAGCCACTGGGGGCTTCTGGTACGACACGATGGTCTTTTAGCTGCTCTGTTGCTGCCTTATTCGGGGTGATCTTGCCTTCATTTGAATTTACAGCAAAACGGTTTATCTCCACCATAGGTATTCCTTCCTTAGCTGGTTAGATTGATATCATCATATTGATTAAAGTTAAACCAATATTGGGTGTTTTTCAACTTGTCCGAGTTTAGTGTATTGCTTTGAAAACACTATTGTTTGTTGTGGTTTTTTACATTATGATAAATTTTATTGCAAAAGTTAAGCAATAATTTAACCTCATGAAAGGACATCATTAGATGAAAAATAAACTACTTCTGCTATCCGCTGTGGCAACGGCAATCTCTTTATCTTGCTCGGTTGCTGCGACTCCGTCTCAACTTTCCGTTCAAGCCGAACAGCCTGTCACAGTTTATGATTTACCTGGCACATATTTCGATACTCATGACATTCGCGCTGACGAAGAGTTAAAACTAGATAAAAACTTTCCATTTCAGATCCGCCAACCTGGATTTAACTCGGTAGCGAAATCACAACTATTTTTACAATCAGAAACTGTTAATGCTGAATCCGAGCCAACTCCTGCACAACGAAGTGGGTGTCCAGACCTTCCATTAGATAATGGTGTGTATGTTAATTTCACTGAGCAAGGTCAGATCCGTTGCTATAGCACAGAAGTGACCGAGCCGACTAAAATCGAAGGACTTTTAAATAACATTCCCACGGGAGTTGATTATAACTTGTACCTCTTCAAGCTGGAAGATGACAATAGCTTCACAGCATTGGATTTAGGTAATTCTACGACTGCACAATCAGAGCGTGTGGTGCAAAAGGTGGATGCTGGTGTTTATATTCTTGCTGCCGAAGCTGTGACAGGATTCAGCGAAGAGCAGAGCATCATGGGATGGTTTAGTCATACCGAGTTTGACCAGCAAGAGTCAAACGATAAACCTGGACAGGCGACTATATTACCTGCTAATGGAACAATTTCAGGTAATATTGATAACCAGAATGATCTTGATTACTTTGTTTACCAAGTAGGTGAGGAGCAAGAGCAAATTACCCTGAGTTTTAGCGCGAGCGAGCAGTTTATCCTTGAGTTATGGAATGGCTCTGGTTGGGCGAAAGTGCCAAATAACAATATTGTTAATATTAATACCACGAAAGGCTCTAATGCAATCTTCCTAGTACGTGGCGATAGTGCAAACCAGCCACCAACGGCTGCACAATATGCATTCACGATTGCAGATGCAAATGCTGCAACCAAGATCTCTACAATCCATACATGGAATAATGAACAGCTGACAAATTTATTGTCTGCTAGCTTGTTAGAAGCCCATCAAGAAATCGGTATGTCTGCAACGGCTGTAAACGATGCAGGAGAACCTGTACCTTTCGCTTTAATAGGGTTGGATGCAATTGACCACACAGGAAGAATTGGCTCGAGTGTTTTACGTGCTGATGCCAATGGAAAGTTCTCGACAACGGTTGCCTTGCCTGATTGTGATGGCACAATGGAAGTGACTCGTGAAAATAGAGTGACACGCGGAACGCCGACAAATCCAGAACTGTTATGGGAAATTAAATTTGACCCAGCAAACTATCGATACATGTTATTGGATCCAAGCGGTTCGCCAAAGTATACGTTTGCACATGAGTTTGCACATATCTGTAAAGAAAAGATAATTGAAAGCTGTTATTGGGATAGAGACTTTAGCAGTGGTGAAAATAAGTACATCTGTAATAGATACTAATTCACCTAATTATTTGCGACTGAGTTAGTGAGGAGAGGTTATGACCTCTCCTTTTTTATATTAGGTTATTCGCTTTCTAATCCTTCTAGCTGTAAACCTATTTGCGTACTGATCACCCCAGGCTGAGCGCGCAATAAGGTGTTTAATGCGCTAAGATCAGTTTGTGCATCGGCATGTCTGTAGATAGCACGGTTATCTCTAACATAGCTGAGTATCAGCTGGTTGTCGCTTGCAAAAGTGCTAGCGTTTACAACCGCAAAGTGCTCAACAATAATCTCACCCGTGACTGTATAGCGTTCACCTGTGATAGGTGATTGTAATTGCAGGCCTTTAACCAAAGTTGTGTTATCGCTACCTAGAGACACAAACGATTGGTTGTTAATGCTAATCTCTGCGCCTTGTGGCGCTTCCGTTAACTCGACTAATGCGTCCGTTGCAAGTGCTTGGCCACTAAGTAGTAATGCAGTTAAAACGATTGCTTTCATTGTTATTCTCCTTAGTTATGACCAATAAAACGAATTTGCCAAGATGTTAGCGTACCATCTTGCTCGTTGTTTCTATGTACAGCACGAATATCTTCGGCACCGCTGCGTGGATCAAAGACAAATGCTTCATCTTCTCCTTGCGTGTCAATTAAGCGAATAGTCCATTGGCCTTGTGCTGATTCACCGTAAAAGTGATGTGACAGCATCTGCATGTTATTGAAGCCATTGAGGCCCCCAATAGTTCCGGTTCTTGGCGTCATTAGCACACTTCGGGTTCCAGACGGTGAGATAAGCTCAATTGCTACATCTCTTGTACTGGTGTGATCCGCGGTCACACGAACTTGTACTGCTTCAATGGTGACATCGTTGTCAATCTGTACCGAGTTTTCCACACCTGCTGGATTAGCATCAGGGATTGCGACATTAGCATCAATTTGTTGCCATGGAGTAATCGTAAATTGACCGCGATCGGCGTTATAAAATCTAGCCATATTCACTGCTGCATCAACGTCAATGGCACCAAACCCATAGAAAGTATGGAAGTGATAACCGGCAGCATTAGTTTGCCATGTTGGGATAGCATCATACACTTGTGCTTCACCTGCGGCGTTGTTGAAATTGAGGGTGACGCCAGGGTTATCAGCATCAATTTTACGAGCGGTAGAAGCAAGGATGTGCCTTACATCGCGCCAAGTTAATGCAGGATTTGCAGACATAATGAGCGCAATTGCACCTGTGGTGTTTGGTGCTGCAGACGAGGTGCCATTCATCGTCGCGTTATAGTCACAGTTAGGGTCAAGTGGGTGTCCACCATGTAGGTTATTGCGCAGGTTAGCTGGGTTTCTTCCCCAGTCACAGCCACTGATATCGGTTGAGATAATTGCAGGCGTAGTGGAGCCATATTCGCCGCCAGGCGCACTAACAAACACGCTTGAGCCTACGGTTGAATACGAAGAGCGCTGCCCATCGGCGTTGTACGCTGACACCACTAGGTTCCAGTAGCTCGTATCAATGCGCTCGAGGTTCACGTTTTGCATCGGGAGTCCATGGTTATTATTGGCAAACCAAAGGTAACCAGGTCCAAGTCCGCGGGCATTAAAGCTTTGTACTTGATAACCATTTCCCGCCGATTTTACAAATATTGCGCCACGGCCGCTATGGCTTGTAGTGGTGATTTCTTGTTGCGCATCTTCATAGGTTTGTAGCCAAGGTGATAACTCGTAATCAAAGCTTTGTGGTGATGACAAAGTGCGACCATAGCTTTGATTGAATACTCGTGGAAAGTCAAAAGAAGCTTTATTAAAGCCGTCTGAGTACATACCGTGAGATTGTAGCCAATTCTCCATATTGCCATTTTTAAGATAATTAAATCCGACTAAACCTGCACGCGGTGCGACACCTCGCCACCAATACCGTTAAATGCGGTTGCGGCGATAATGCCTGCAACTCCGGTTCCATGACTATCGCCGCTGTTGGCCGGTTTTAAGTCAGGTGAGTTGGTTAGAAAATCCCATGAACCGGGTTTGACGTTATCAATGAGATCGGGGTGGGTTAGCTCTACCCCGCCATCGATCACAGCTGTGGTTACACCTGTCCCCATAATGCCGAGTGCATGCGTTAGACTAAGGTTTAAATCTTCTCCAGCGACACCTCCACGAGCAGAAAATGCATCCTGCCCTGTATTTTTAAGGTGCCATTGTTGATCGACGAGTGGATCACCCGGAAATAGAGGGTATTCCTGTTGGGCATGTGTGGTGCCAGCCATTATGCCTAGCAAGGTAGCTAGATAAGTTATTTTTATTTTCATGGTATCTCAACTTGTTGTTGTTTCTTATACAAGAACAAAAGATATACCGTAAAAAGGTACTTATGTAAACTTTTTGGTTTTGCTTGTTTAAATATTGTTTTTATTTTGTGCTGATAGGAGGCGAGGATGGGCGAGAAAAGATGTAGCTTAATACGGCAGCTTCAATAATGGCGACCATATAAACCACCCAGACCGGCGCGGCACTAAAACTAAGCGCAATCAGTCCAATAGCCATGCCGACCACAGCGCCAATTTTACCTTTTACAGGAATAACCTGATATTGCCGCCATGCAACAAGGCTTGGTCCAAATTTAGGGTGTGTCAGCAGCCAGCTTTCTAGTTTGGGAGACGAGCGCGTAAAACAGGCCAATGCCAGAATAAAAAATATGGTCGTTGGCATCACCGGCAGTGCCATGCCAATAAAACCCAACCCAACAAATAAGATACCGGCAACATGCAGCCAAAAGCAGCGATTAAATAAGGGGACTTTATTTTTCGGTATCGGCATTCTCATTTCTCTGCAGCGCAGGCCTCTCAAGGGGTGGCCAGCTATTGGTTAGAAAAAAGCAAAAATAAGCAGGTTGGCATCATGTTAAAAGCATACCACATGGGCTGAAATTCGCTAATTTTCAACTAAGCTAATGCAATGTGATCATCGGTCGGGCGTCAGTGTCTAATTGAAAAGTGATTACGTCAATTGTTTGAATAAATCCGTTAACGTGGATCGGTTATTCATTCTATTGGTATTACAAGGAAGTCGTGCGACTGAAACTTGAGGAGCAATGTATGCAAGTAAATTTAGAACGTCTAAAGTCGACCTTATTTGCGCTCGCGGAGTTCGGCTACAACCATGAAGATAAGGGAATTTATCGCCAAGGGTTTAGTGATGAAGATTTTGCTGCACGGAAGTGGTTAATGGAGTGCGCGCAGAATGAGGGGTTTGTTAGCCGTATGGATGGTGTTGGCAATGTCATCATTGAAATGACTAATCCAGATATCGCAGCGAAGCCCGCTGTGATTATTGGATCGCATCTCGATAGCGTACCTGCTGGTGGAATGTTTGATGGCACGCTTGGGGTGATTGCTGGATTTGAATGTCTACGTGTATTAAAAGAGCAAGCTGCACAGTTAGATAGGCCGGTGTGGGTGATAGGCACGAGTGAAGAAGAAGGACGTTTTGGCGGTATGATTGGCGCTCAAGCCTTAACCGGAAAGTTAACGCCACACCAGCTTTTAACCAGCCATGATGCAGATGGTTATATGCTGACCGATGCAATGCGCTCTCAAGGGTTAGAGCCGATGGACGCACTGAATGCTCGGCTCGAGCCTGAGCAAATCGACAGCTTTTTTGAGCTACATATAGAGCAAGGACCAGTACTAGACCAAAAAGGGGTTCAAATTGGTGTTGTTGAGGGGATATCTGGCGTATTTAAATGGATCGTTAAGTTAATTGGCAAAGCCGATCACGCAGGAACCGCGCCGATGGAAATGCGCAGTGACGCTTTTATGGGGTTAGCTGATTTTGCTTACCAGTTAGATCGGATTATTGCTGAAGATGGAACAGATACTACTCGCATCACGGTAGGTAAGGCTGAGCTCAAACCAGGATTTGCCCATACGATAGCTGGGGAGGTTGACTTTACCATAGTGGCGCGAGATATGGATGAGACGGTCATGGAAAACCTTGAAAATGCCTGTCGTAAAACACTCTCTGCCATTGCTCGTAAGCATCACCTCATGTTTGAATATGAACAGGTTAGCTGGCTATCACCGATGAAATGTAGCCCTGAGGTGGTGGAGTTTATTAGCCAGCAGGCAGAGGCTTTATCACTTAACTATCAAATTATGCCCAGCGGTGCGGGTCATGACAGTCAGTTTTTTTCTGAGATTTGCCCAACAGGGTTGATATTTATTCCCTCTCTCAATGGTGTCAGCCATGCACCTGATGAGTGGAGTCATTGGCATGACGTTGAGGCTGGGAGCAATCTACTATTGCGATGTATTAAAGAAAAGGCATTAAAAACATAGGTCTACAAGCTTATTCTTGATCTTAATTCAGACTGAGTGACTAGACAAATTTGATCCATGGTCTAGTCTTTGATACTACTAGAATAATGTGGATAGCAAAGCATGTGGGCATGTTGAATACGATGTCTGGTGCTAGGGAATATGAGGATGTGGATCGCCCGAGTCGTCACCTTGGTTTTACTTGCTGCGAGCTTTAATGGGCTTGCCGCCTCATTGAGGGTGAGCGATGAGGTCGTGACTGCTGGCTTTATTACTCTGCATATCGAACGGACAGGCCCTCCACCTGAGCAAGATACCGAGCTCATTATTCAGCACCTTACCACACCATACTCTGTTTCATTGTCGCTGAAGCCAACTCAGCAAGCGGTAACCGTTAGTGGCTTAGCAGATGGTGACTACCTCGCAACCTTGGGCGTACCATCGGCTCATACAGCGCCAGCTTCAGTTTCTTTCACCGTAAACCATCACAACCTCACTTTTGCCCTCGCGCTGTTTGCACTGGGTTTATTTTTATTTGCGCTACTGGTTGTGCTGATTGTGGTAGGGAGTAAGCAAAGCCGTATTAAGGAAGCGCGATGATTGATGCTTCGTTGGCGCTAGGGTTGGCCTTGGCATTCGCATTACTGTGGGTGCTATTTGGCTGGTGGATCGGTCGTAGTGTGCAGTCACACAATGAATTTGCGCTTGCGGGCAGAAATGTAGGGCTCGCGTTTGCCTGCGCTACGGCTATGGCTACTTGGGTGACCAGTAACACCACTTTGGTGGCACCTCAACTGACTTATCAATTTGGTGTATGGGGCATGATAGGTTATGCCTGTGCAGCATTTGGATTACTGTTATTTGCACCGCTTAGTCAACGCATAAAAAGTCTATTACCCCACGGCTACACCAGTGGAGACTTTATTCGTCTGCGCTTTGGGCGTTTTTCTTGGTGGGTGTTTTTGCTGATCTCTTTTGTTTATGCCATGAGTTGGCTGGTTAGCTTGGGCATGGCAGGCGGCATTTTATTAAATACGTTAAGTGGTTTGGATTACCACCTTGGCATGTCAATTATTTTGCTGATGTGTGTGATTTATACCTTGTTTGGTGGATTAAAAGCGGTCATAGCCACCGACTTTCTTCAAGCCATTATTATCTTGGCAGGAGTGGTGGGCATTGCCATTGTGGTTGCTACCAATATCGGGTTAGAGCCAATCCATCAGAAGCTCAGTGGCGATCATCCGAAGCTGCTCGACCTGTTGTTTCCAGCTGCTGTGATGTTTTTATTCAACAATATCTTTTTCGGTTTAGGAGAGATCTTTCACAGTAACGTGTGGTGGTCACGGGCATTTGCTTTTAAGGGAGGCGTGGGCAAAAAGGCGTACTTTATTGCTGGATTACTTTGGTTACCTATTCCTATTGTCACCGGATTTATCGCGTTGGCGGCACCGAGCCTCGGCTTGTACCCTGCAAGTGCAGACATGGTTGGGCCGCTGGTGGCAAGCCAAGTGCTGGGCTATGCGGGCTCTATTATTCTGTTTATCGTGGTGTTTTCAGCGTTAGCATCGAGCCTAGATTCCTTGCTTGCCGCAACTTCTGATCTCATCAATCAAGATATTTATCTGCAATACATTAACCCAAAAGCGAGTGACAGCCAGCGGCTTAAAAGCGCCAAGTGGATTATTGTCATCTTAGGCGTAGTGACTTGGTTATTGTGTTTGCCAAAAATCGCCACTTTGGGTGCCTTGTTGAATTTTGCAGGCGCTTTTGTTGCGAGCACCATTTGGCCTATCGTGTTCGGTTTGTATTTTGCGCGAATGACGGGCAGTAGCGCGGGCTGGGCAATGTTGCTCGGCACTGTGTCGGGTTTAGTGGGGTATTTTTATATTGGTTTTTATGTCGCTGCATTAATTTCCTGTGCAGTGTCATTGGTTATTTGTGTGGTTGCATGGCGTTTTAGTCAGCAATCATTCCATTGGCAAGTGTTGGGCGCACAAAGCAAAGTGGAGGATGTATGATCTCGTTGACCGCATTTTCTGGCTTAATTTGGCTGGCCATTGTGCTCAGTTGTTTATGTCCTGTTGTCCTTGTCGTTATGTTCCTTATTGATTATAAGAAGAGGCAGTTATGGTAAGTGCGCAGCAAGTAGAGTTTGATCGAGCGCAGCCGGATGTATATGGGGATGCACACCCTAAAGCGCTACTCAGAGCGATACAAGAAGATGGTGACAGGCTTCACAGTCTAGAAAACAAACATATTATTAGTGTCGACCACCTAGACCGAGATGTGCTGATCCAGTTATTTAGACTCGCCGCTAAGTATGAGAGTAATCCTGCAAGATTTAGCTCTCCGTTAAGTGGCAAAATCTTGATCAGCGCATTCTATGAACCTAGCACGCGCACGCGCCTCTCGTTTGAGAGTGCATGGCACAGATTGGGGGGCGATATTATGTCGATCACTGACCGCTCCTCAACTGGGATTGCCAAAGGTGAATCGCTACAGGATGTCGCTGAAATGTTCAACAACTATGGTGACTGTGTGGTGTTACGGGATACCTCGGTAGAGTCCATAGAAGAAATGATCCACAGCCTACGGATCCCAATTATCAACGCCGGTAACGGCATTGATGAGCACCCAACACAAGCGATGTCTGATCTCTATACGATTTTTAAATGGCGGCCATCGTTGCTGCTGCCCGACAGTGAAGCATTTAGCCCAATAAAAATTGGCGTGATTGGGGTGCCAAGCCAGATGCGTACGGTACGCAGCCTGCTAAAAATGTTTACACACTTTCCACGCATTGTAGATGAAATATTCCTGCTCTACGACGAGAGTGTTGAGGAAGCGGTGTCGAGTGAGCAACTAGCACAGCTTGAAGAAGCTGGGGTTAAGGTATCAATTGGTCATGATCTTAATGCCGTATTACCTGAACTCGATGTTGTGTATATCAACTCAATTGCGTGGGTTGGTGAAAGCTTCGAAACCTATGGTAAGTCGTTTAAGTTGAGCGCCGATTCTCCCTTTAAGCCCGAGGCTATCGTGCTGCATCCGTTGGCGCGAGGAGAGGAATTATGTACCAGTTTGGACGCAACACCGCACAATTGGTACTTTAGCCAGGCACGTGGTGCCGTCTTTTTACGTCAAGCGTTGTTAACCTGTATGGTACAGCGTGCCAGTACCGTAATGGATGTGATTTAGGGAGTTATTATGTGCGGAATTGCAGGTATTTTTTCAAAGCAAGCGCAAACACAATTAGATGATCAATTACTGGTAAATATGGCTGCTATTCAACATCATCGCGGCCCTGATGGTTTTGGCTATAAACAAATGGCAGGGGTGGGATTTAGCCATGCCCGACTGTCGATAATTGACCTTGATGAGCAACGAGGGCGACAACCTTTTATCAGCTCTGATAAGCGCCTAATGCTGGCACACAATGGCGAATTTTATGACTATGCTCGGATCCGAGCTGAATTAGTCGCAAAAGGAGCAAGGTTCCAAAGTAAGAGCGATTCAGAAATTGCCATGCATCTGTATCAACAGCTTGGTCTCGAGGAAATGCTGACGAATCTGCGCGGCGAGTTTGCATTTTCTTTGTACGATGAACACACAGATACTTTGCACTTAGTGCGAGATCGCTTTGGGATTAAACCTTTGTATTACACCCAAACAGAAGATGAAATTGTGTTTGGTTCCGAGCTCAAAGTGTTGTTTGCACATCCAAAAGTAAAGCGACAATTCTCAAGCGAAGGGTTATTTCATCAACTCATTCAAGTCATGGTGCCCGGTAGTACGGCGTTTGCGAATGTACATCAAATTAAACCTGGGCATGTCGTGAGTATTACACGAAGTGAGCAGGGGTTTAGTATCGAAGATAAACCCTATTGGGATGTCAACTTTCCACCGGCACAGGGATACCTCAATAGTAAAGACGAAGACTACTATATTGATGGCGTGCGTAAACAGCTGCTAGAGGCGGTACAACTAAGGCTAACCGCCGACGTGCCTGTGGGGTGCTATTTAAGTGGCGGTATAGACTCATGCGCCATTTTGGGATTGTCTTCGGCCGCAGCACAGGCGCCAATTAAAGCCTTTACCATTGGCTTTGATAGTGCAGAGTATGACGAAACACCAATTGCAAAGCAGATGGCACAAGCCACCAAAGCCGATCATCATATTATGTCGTTAAGTGGTGATGAACTATATGGCCATTTTGAGCAAACCTTATGGCACACCGAACGAACTATTTATAATACCCTTGGTGTTGCTAAATACTTGATGAGCCAACAAGTTAACGAATCAAATTATAAAGTTGTGATGACCGGAGAGGGCTCCGATGAGCTATTTGCCGGTTATCCCGCATTTAGAAAAGATCTATTTTTGTATGGTCTAGATGAGCTAGATGACGCTGAAAAAGCACAGTGGCAGGCAATGCTGGAAGACAGCAATAAGTTGTTTAAAGGGGCGATGTTATCGCGTGAACAATACGACAGTGCGGCATTAGATGAAGTCGTAGGCTTTACACCGAGCTGTCTACAGCCTTGGCTATCGTGTAGCAATTTTGCCCATCAACTCGTTGCTAACCAGCATAGAGAGAGGCTCACAGGGTATGACCCAGGGAAGGCAATAGCCGAAACTTTGGACAAGGCTATGTTGGAGTCCCGCCATCCTCTGGACAAGGCCCAGTATGTGTGGATTAAGACCATGCTCGAAGGGCAAATATTAACTTGGGGTGGAGACCGCGTAGACATGGCTAACTCGATGGAAGCTAGACCTGCATTTTTAGATCATCATCTTGCGGAGTTTGCTTTTACTATTCCCCCTCAATTCCGCATTAAAGATCGTAAAGAAAAATACGTGTTGCGTGAAGCAATGAAAGGACTATTACCAGAGGTGTTATACGAGCGCGAGAAGTTTGCATTTATGGCGCCTCCAGCACACTCAGATAAGAAAAAGTGGACTGCTATGCGGGTACTGGCCGATAAATACTTGTCTAGACAAGCGATAGAAGCTGCTGGATTGCTGGACTTTGAAGCTGTTAATAGATTATTCGAGCTACATGAGTCACCAGATGCTGATGATTCACTCAAAGTGCAACTCGATGCAGTGATCAACCACTTACTTGGTGTGCAAATATTGCATCAGCAATTTATCGCGGCAGACCTACCACAATTTGCTGCTGCTGAAGCAGAACGCCTAGGTTGGAGGGCAGCTACAAACTAACGTTGGTCTTATTGGTATAACAGAAAATAAGGTAATAAAAAGGCGATGCACCATTGAGCGCATCGCCTTTTTGGTATTAATCCCTAAGATTAAAAGTAATAACCGAAGTTAATGTTGAAGCGACGCTCGCTTTCATCACTGTCGCCTGCGATTGAACCGCCGATAAAGGGTTGGTTTTTCGCGTGAACTAGATCAACGTAGGTGAAGAAGGCACCTGCGGCGAGTGAAACACCTGTGACGTTCATCCAAGTATCTTCAGTGTTATCGGATTTATCGTAAATAATACCGAAGTCATTATAAAACTGTAGGTCAGTGATCGGGCCAAACTCAACGGGTAGGTTGTACGCTACGTTAAAGTTCGACATCGTGGCTTCTGCTGCAATCGAATCATAAAACGCATAAGCACCGACGGCCATACGGTTTACGTCATCAATATCGTAATTGTATTCACCGTGCTGCAGTTGCAGGTTCCAAGGACCGATGTTGCTATTTAAATGCAGTGCCCAAGCGTTATAGTCCCCTGCACGATCGTTCCCATCGTGAAGACCACCGGCTAGGCCAGAGACGCCAATTTCAGTTGTGCCACCGTTGTGTTCAAAGTGATATGCATAGCGACCAACAAAGGTATTATACTCACCTATTGGTTGAGCTGGGTTGTCATAAACGCCATCACCAGCTTTGCGAAAGCCCACCACATCGTATGAGTAGCGATCACTACGGTCATCTACATAACCATCGACACCACCTAACTCATCGTTTTTGAAAAAGCCAAGATCGAGTTGCCAGTTATCTGCTACTTTACGTTTAAATACCACACCCATATCGTGATCGTCTTCAAGACCAATGTAATAAGTGGTGTTAAAGAACCAGTTGTGAGAGTTGTAAGGTGAATTACCAAAAGGCACTTTGGTCATACCAACCTGTGCTTGCCAATGGTCGGCAAAGTCATAATCTAGGTAGGCATATTTCACCGCGGTCATATAATCGAAAAAGCGGATCTCAGCATTTAAGCCGAAGCCACCCACATTTCCAGAGAAGTTGAGTCTGAAAATGTCAAAGTCAAAATCACCGCCGCGATTCTTATTGTCATCGTCATAAGACGTGTGACTGAAGTTAGTTCGGATCGCACCACCGACTTTGATACTCGGCTTTGGTTCTGCAGCTGCGACTTTGGTTGTGGTCTCAGCTTTCGCTTCAGCTTTTTTAGCTTTCGCGAGTTTTTCCTGTTTTGCTCGCGCCTGCTCTTTTTCCTCTAGCTGCGTGAGTTTCTTTTGAAGTTCAGCCAATTGACGCTTTAATAGGTCAATCTCTGAGTCATTGGCAAGCACCGAATTAGAGCAAAGTGCCAAGCCTAATCCAAGTGAGATAGTTGAAAGTTTTAACATAGTTATCCCGTTGTTAAATGGTTGAGCGCAAAAACCTCTTACGAATAATAGACTACAAAGGCCATTTTTGCAGAAGGAGATGACATTTATGGTCTAAAGATTAAACATTTATAATAACATTGTTGCCTACCAGACCTCAAAGTTACACCCTATTAAACCATATTTAGCGTCGGCTGACCTTTTGAGTTTGTTTTTTCATCAGTTTGATTGGTGTTTATACAAGTTGAGCTAGCATGGCCTTTCGAAAATGACGAGCAGACGGCAATAGTTGGCAGGCCCTTAGGAAATACTAGGCGGGCAAGTGGCTATATTGGGTGTCATTCTTGCCGAATAGGATATCTCTCACTATATTTTTATAATCAGTGAAATGGTGTTTATTCATGAATATATCGCAAAAGTTAAGATTATCCTTCGCGGCAGCAATTGCCTTGCCGTTACTCATCATAGCTGGACTAACCATCAACGAAACACGGCAGCAGGGAATAGAAGCTTTTTCTGAGTTAAGCGATAGGGAAGCGATCCAAGTTGATAACGGTATTCAGATGTTTTTTGATGAAATTGCAAAAAACGTGGACTATTTAGCCTCGCATCCTGACGTATTAAATGCTCGGCAGGGTGTGAAAACCTATATGGCTGCATCTTCTGCTAGCCAACTTAACTCAATGGCTGGTAGTGATACAGAGCGTGCAGCTTATACCTTGTTTGAACACTTTGGTAAAACGCATCCTGGTATTGCGTACATTTACATGGGAAACCAGCAAGGAGGTTATATTCAATGGCCGCTTGGTGAAGTGAATGCTAACTATGATCCAAGGCAAAGACCTTGGTATCGAACGGGTCAAGGAGGCAGCGGAAAAACGATCCGTACTAGTGCCTACTATTGGGCACCTGACGATATGGTCATTGTGTCAACAGTGAAGGCGGTTAAAGCCGCTGGCCAGATTGTGGGTGTGCAAGGGATGGACGTGTCGCTAAAAGGGCTAACTAAGATTATTCGAAATATCAAACTGGGTGAAACAGGTTATCTAATGCTGGTAGAAGATACGGGCAATGTGCTTGTTGATGCAAAGTTTGCTGAACATAGATTTAAAAAGCTAAACGAAATAGCCAATGGCCGTTATCGAGCGCTGGCACAAAATGGTGACGGTTTATTTGAGATGGAAATTGATGGTAACGACTATTTTGCCAATATTTACACATCACCTAAATTAGGCTGGAAATTTATTGGCTTAGTTGAGAAAAACGAAGTAATGGCGGCATCCAATGCCATGACTTGGACAATACTCATTCTCAGCGCTGTCTTAATTGCCATATTTGTGGTCCTAGCGAACTATATCTCCAAATTGATTTCGGCACCTATTGTTGAGGTGAGTGATGGACTTACTGAAATCTCCCAAGGTGGCGGCGATTTAACGCAACGCTTAGATATTAAAACTAAAGACGAAACCGGTAAACTCGCCACTAGTTTTAACCAGTTTTTGAACTTGATTGCGGAATTGGTTGCGCAAATTAATGAGTGTGCGCAGCAGGTTAACGAAACTTCTAAACAAACCGCTTCACAGTCTGATCAGCTCACTGGGGCGACGAGCCAACAGCAACAGGCGTTGGAGATGGCCGCTACGGCAATAAATGAAATGGCGGCGACGGCAAATGAGGTAGCTGCTAGCTGTGCCAATGCAGCTGAGCTTGCAGGGCAAACGCAACAAGCGTCAGAACTTGGTCAGCGTGTTATTACCGAATCGGTAGAGAGCGTCACAACCTTATCCGAAGTGATAAATAAAGCGACGTCAGACATCATGCAGCTCGACACAGAAAGCGAAAACATTATGTCTATCTTGAGTGTGATCCGTGGCATTGCTGAGCAAACTAACCTTTTGGCTCTCAATGCGGCCATCGAAGCGGCGCGTGCCGGCGAGCATGGGCGAGGCTTTGCGGTAGTCGCCGATGAGGTGCGAGCATTGTCTCAGCGCACTTCAGAATCGACGGAAGAAATCGCATCACAGCTTGATAAGCTCAGAAAGATGACAGAAATGGTGTCGGGCGAGATGAAGCGCAGTTTGACGCGAACTGAGAAGACTGTGGAGCTGACTAATTCTGCCCAGCAACAATTTACCGAGATCACTCAAGCTATTGTCAATATTAGCGATTTAAACACGCAAATTGCGACAGCAGCAGAAGAGCAACAACACGTTGCTGAGGATATTAATCGCAACGTTGTCGAAATCAAAAATGCAGCAGACAGTGTTAGTGATATTGCCGTTAATACCAACCAAAATGGTGTGAGATTACACAAACTTTCAAGTTCACTCACTGAGTTGGTTGGTAAGTTTAAGGTGTAAGGCGTTGGTCATATCATTTAGGCCTAAGGCTTATTCAATTTTAGGGAGTAAATCTGGGCCTAACCGCGTTAAATACTTTTTATTAATAACAACTAAATAGCAAATCTTTTGCCTTGCCGACAAGAGCGTCGGCATCTTGGTGTGAGCAGAGTGCGGTAGCGGCTTTATCGATAAAATTTTCTCGTCTCAAAATAAGCTAATTGGTATCAAAAAGCATATGGTCGGTTGCACCATGCCGCTTTTATGACCGCGAATTGAATAAGTTTCAAAATGGTTTGATAACAGTTTACTCGTCTTATTTAAGTGGTAAGGTAGGGATATCATTGAGTTGACGTAGGAATCATCATGGAATTATCACCTTCAGTTTCAATCGAGCGCACCGAATCAGGTCTTGAGTATATTTGGGTCGACAGCGCATTTTGCCAAGCAAAAATCTTTTTACAAGGCGCTCAGCTTACTGAGTTTACGCCAACAGGAAAGGGTAATCTGATCTGGGTATCTGAAGCAGAAGATTATCTCGAAGGGAAACCGGTTCGCGGTGGTATTCCAATTTGCTGGCCGTGGTTTGGTGTGCATAGCAAAGCAGATTGGCCGATCCATGGTGTAGCGCGTAAGTTACTTTGGCGTGCTGATAGCGTAGAAGAAAAAAGCAATGAAATCACCGTTAAGCTCACTTTACCCATGACCTTGGTAGAAGAGCAGTATTGGCCATATAAATCGACCCTAGCCGTGGAGTTTGTACTTTCAGATCAACTTGCAGTGCGACTCACCAATACTAATACAGGTGATGAATCTTTTACGTTAACTCAAGCCCTACATACGTATTTTCCAACGCCTGAGGTGAGTAATACCACCGTAGATGGACTGCAAGGTGCTAAATATATCGAGTTTGGTGAAGGCCCATTCGATCAAAATGAAGTGGTTGGCTTTGCACGTGAAACCGATATGGTTTATACCCAAACGGGCCCTGTGCAAACCATTAATACACCCGCAGGAATTATTGAAGTGAAACGCGAAAGTTCAACGTCATGTGTGCTTTGGAATCCCTGGATTGAAAAGTCGCAGCGATTAAGCAACTTTAATGATGATGAATACCACAATATGTTGTGTCTTGAGGCTGCGAATGTAATGGATGATGCCGTGCAGCTAGCGCCTGGAGAAAGTCACACACTTGGCACTGTGATCCGCTGGTTGTAGAGTCAACTGCTGCGGAGCAGCTCTGCTCCGCACAACATCAAAATATAGAAGAATAAAAAACACGTCTATGGAAAACGCTACGATATTGGTTATCGACGATAACTCTGAAGTTCGTCTGAGCGCCGCTTTCTTTTTAGAAGAGCATGGCTTTGATGTAATAGAAGCCGAAACACCTGAGCTTGCTAAACCACTTATCGCATCAAACAAGGTTGCGCTGGCATTATTAGATATGAACTTCACCCGTGACACTACTTCAGGTAATGAAGGGTTAGCGTTTTTACACTGGCTGCAGACACAGTCTCACCAAGTGCCAGTGATTTGCATTACTGGGTGGGGAAATGTCTCATTGGCAGTATCGGCTATGCAGCTTGGTGCCTGTGACTTTCTTGAAAAGCCATGGGACAATCAGCAGTTACTTGAGGCGATACAGCAGCAATTAACCATCACTGCAAAGCAATCGAGTGCTACGCAGCAGCAGGCCCCTGCCACTGAATTTCAATGGCATTCCACTGCAATGCAGGGGTTGTATAAACAACTTGCAAAAGTGGCTAAAACGGATGCACGAGTTTTATTAACAGGCCCTAGCGGTGTCGGTAAAAGTTACCTTGCAAAGTGGCTACATCAACACTCGAACCGTGCTGATGGTCCATGGGTGGAAGTGAATATGGGCGCCGTGCCCGAGTCGTTATTTGAAAGCGAAATGTTTGGTCACAGTAAAGGGGCGTTTACGGATGCAAAGCAGCACAGAGTCGGCCGTTTTAAGATGGCGCAAGGCGGAACACTATTTCTTGATGAAGTTGTAACTATCCCGCTTGCTTTGCAGGCTAAATTGCTACGCGTTTTAGAAAACGGCTGTTTTGAGGTGGTTGGCAGTAGCCAGACTCAACAGACGGACTGTCGACTGATCTGTGCAACTAATGGCGCGCTCGAGCAATTAGTTGCTGATGGCAAATTTAGGGAAGACCTATTCTACCGTATTAATACCATCGTAATTAATGTACCGCGCCTTGCAGAGCGCTATGGTGACATTGTGCCTTTGGCTGAGTTCTTTGTGGCTAAGTTTAGTCATCAGTATGGTGAACCCGTGCGTCCATTAAGCGACGCTGTTAAAGCTGCACTGGTAGAATATACGTGGCCAGGTAACATTCGAGAGTTGAGCCATGTAATAGAGCGTGCGGTGTTGATGGCTGAAGGCAATGATATTGCTCTCAGTGATTGTCAGTTACGCTTTAAAAGTGCGCCAACGCTGGTATCTGACGGCGAGGGGCAAACGCTGCAAGCAGTCGAACGGCAGATGGTTGAGCAAGCGATGCTGCGTGCCCAAGGCAACGTCACTGTGGCGGCAAAGGCACTTGGTTTAACCGCTTCTTCGCTATATCGGCGTTTAGAAAAGTATGGCCTTAAAAGTACTAGCTAGTGCCGAGTGGCGACTCGGCATCTATTGTTCGTTGCTGACTCTAAGTTGTGCGACACTCGTGTGCTTAGTATTGCTGCAATCACAGCTGGACCTTGTATGGTGTGCGGTGATATCACTGAGCGTATTAGTGGGTTTGGGCGGTATTCAAGCTCAGGTCTTGGCTCACTTTAGACGCATTGCCATGCGCGCCAATTGGCAGTTAGAGGCCATTGCACAAGATGATTTCACGCAAACCATTAAGCCCCACTATACCAGCGGTGCCGTCGCTGAATTTGAACAGCGCTTGGTGGCCCTAAGCGTACAACTTCATAGCCAAAAACGTCGCTATCATAGCCAACAATTTATTATCTATCAGTTGATTGACAGCTTAAATTCGCCAATCTTGATGTTTGACGATAACCTCAAGCTAGCCTACGCCAACGGAGCATTTGAACTGCTTTACCATCGCCCATGGCAAGAATGTAAAGGGATGAGCTCCACCCAATTTGGTCTCATACAACGAGATAAACAGTGGCAATTTGATAGCGCATCACAGCAATCTCGCTGGCAATTGCAAAGCAGTGAGTTTTTTCAAGAAGGTAAGCAATTTTACCTGTTGGTTGCACTGGATATCACCAAGGCACTGCGTAAGAAGGAGCTGGCAGCTTGGCAGCATTTAATCAGAGTGATTAGCCATGAAATTCATAATAGTTTGACCCCGATAAGCTCCTTAGCCCAAACTTTACTGGCAAAAGCGCAAGGGCAAAAAGAGCAACAGGCATTGAGTGTTATTGGCCAACGTTGTCAGCATTTACGACAATTTGTTGGTCAATATGCAAAGGTTACGCGCACACCGACATTAGCCCGTGAACCGGTTTCAGTTTTGTTATTACTTACTTCGGTTGCGGCTTTATTTGATTCAACTGATATTAAAGTGGATTGCACTGTGAAGGGTCTAGAGCTTGATAAAGCGCTGATAGAGCAGGTGCTGATCAATCTTGTCAAAAATGCCATTGAGGCAAATACAGACACGGCTAAGTTGGTGTTGAAGGCGTATTATCAGCAACAACAAGCAGTTATTGAAGTGTTGGATAACGGCCCAGGATTTGCCAACTTGGACAATATTCTCACCCCTTTTTATTCTACCAAGTCTGCAGGACAGGGTATTGGTTTAACCTTTAGCCGCAACATCGTAGAACTACACGATGGACAGCTCCTATGTGAGAATACGGAGATAGGAGGGAGAGTGAAAATGATATTTTCTATTTGATAATAGTTATCATTAGCATATAATTAAAGTATCTTCATAACTAACCTAAACTCTGGATCACCAAGTAGTACCGATTAGTTTCTAGTTTACTTCCTCTAATTGGGCAAGCATTAAGGCTAAATGGTATAACTACGAGCTTAGGTTAATTTTTGGCAAGGAGCTTTGATATGGTATTAACCTACCTGCTAGCCTGCGTATTTATTTTTATCGCCTATACCTACTCCAAATCTTTTCAGCGTCAGGCACAAACAAAAGCAAAATGTGCTGTGTTATTAAGTGCGCTATTCATTGCCGTGGCTAAATGGCAGGCAGGGTTGAGTATGACGACGATATGTGTTGTTTTTGCAGTCTCCTTGGCGGTATTGAGTCTGTTTATCACGTTGGCACAACCACAACAGTAACGAGTAAAGTTTGCGCAAGAAATTGTTACTAAAAACCGCACTTTTCTTTTTCATCTCTTGATAAGCTAGGCGCAATTAAATTGTCTAGGAAAGGTTATGCGCACGCTGCTGATAATTTTTGTCGCGTTAACGAGCTTTGGTTTGCAGGCAAAATGGCAAACCATTAAAACGGAAAACTTCAATGTTCATTACCCTCAACCCTTACAACATTGGGCTTATTCGGCGGCGAATGAGTTAGAGGTAGTAAGAGAGAAGGTGTTAGCACAGCAAGGGCGGGCGCTTAACGAGCGGGCGGATGTGATCATCTATGACCCAGATAATGCGGCGAACGGGTTTGCTTTACCGAGCACTGATAAGCCTATGATGGCACTCTTAGCAACGCCGCCGCAGTCGGATTCTGTGATTGCCAACAATACCAGTTGGCAACAACTACTGATCCTGCACGAATATATTCATTTAGTGCACCTTTCACAGCCTAGTCGTAATCAGTGGCGACAACAGATCAGAGATTGGCACGATATAACTGATTTGCTCGATGCGGTATTACCCCGTTGGGTAAGCGAGGGATACGCGACCTTGCTAGAGTCTAGATTAACGGGGCGAGGACGTTTATATGATAACTACAGTGAGAGCATTGTGCGTTATTATGCACAGCAAGGTGCGCTACCTACTTATGCCGCGCTGAATAATGGCGATAAGTCTTATCTCTCTAACTCCATGGCTTATTTGGTGGGGGTGCGCTTTTTAGCGTGGCTTGAGGATAACTACGGAGCACAGACTCTAGATGCTGTATGGACAAGGGTTCAAGCAGTTCAATCTCGTCGCTTTGAAAGCGCATTTAGCGGTGCATTTGGTGCACCAGCCAGCCAGTTATACCGGCGTTTTGTTGTTGAATACAGCTACCAAGCTATGCAGCAAGAGTTGGCGTTGCCTCCAGTGGAAAGCGAGCTTTGGCAGCAGTTTGCATATGGTGCGAGAGACATTGTGTTGTCACCTGATCGGAGTCGGTTTTTAGCCGTAGAGCAGGACCGTAAACGCCGAGTCACCCTTAATATTTACGAAACCAAACCAAATGAAGAGGCAATTAAACAATTTAACGAGCGTAAGCAAGCCGTTTTAGCTGCCGATCCCAATGATATTCCGGATATTGCACCAGATGTTTTTCCAAAAAAGCGCCTTCTGCAATTGAATGCCCACCATTTTGGTGGAATCTACTACCCGCAATGGCTTGATGATAAGCAAATATACTTTGTGGCCAAAACACCAACATCAAACAACACCTTTATTAACGATTTGTTTGTTTGGCAAAGTGATACAGGCACATTAAAGCAACTGACACAAAGCGCAGGCATTCGCCGCTTCAGCATTATGGATGCCAACACCATAGTGGCTGAGGTCTCGCGTCAGGGTTATTCACAGTTAGTGAAGATAGCATTAGACTCTGGAAAGCAAACACCAATCACTGAAGCGATACTTGGCGATGTCTATGACTTTCCGGTGCTTGCAAAAAATAAGAAGACATTGGCTTATGTTCACGTTTCGCCGAATAAGCGTTGGCAACTTGCAATTAAAGATCTAGTAAGTGGTTCGGTTGACATAGTCTACTTACCTAAATCGCATCAGTATCTAGCGGCATTACAATGGTCTTATGATGACGGCTCACTCTATTTTATTTCTGGTATCGAGGGACATTTAACGGTAATGCGCTATAACCCAGCGAGTAAACTACTTGAAACCTTGCCGATGAGCGCTAAACCACTTCGACAAGTGCTGGTTGACTCGCAAAAACTATTCATCAGTTATGCCACGCCTGAAGGCGTCAAGATAGAGCAGTTGGTAGCGCCTAGTTGGCATGCGGTTAGCGTATTGGAACAAGTAGATAGCGCCGAGCAAAAGGCGCATCACCCTTATCAATTACCAGCGGCGAAAATAGATCAAACGGCACAACCTGCTAGCGATTATTCGATGTTTGACCAGTCTTATTCTGTTGCCTTATCCGGCGCACTCAACAGCGCCTCCTTTGATAATATTGGGGTGGCACTAAAAGGGCAAGATGTCCTAAGGCAGTTATCGTGGCAGCTAGGACTTGAAAAAAGCATCAATAATGGCGCGCTATTAGGAGGGTTTGCCCAGCTCGAATATCATCAGCATAACTGGGAAACAACATTGGATGTGGGATATCAAAACCTAGAAGCGGATAAGCAATCTAGTTTGATACTGAGTGAGGGGGATACGACCCGCTTTAAGCAGTTTGCGCTTTCATCTAGCTATCGTTTTGGTGACATGCTCAACTATTTGAAACCTGAGCTAGGCGTTGTGCGTTTGCAACAAGGGAGTGAGTCGTGGCATGGCGGACGTTATGGTGTTAATGGCCGCATGATTTGGGACGCGCAGCAACACGGTGCAGCAGTACAAGTAGTTGCAAATCAGTGGCTAGGTGAGCTCGACGGCTTTGATTATCGCTTAAATCTCTTTGCAAAAGCGTGGCATGTGCCATTTTATGCTGTGGTTGATAGTCGCTACAGTGGTGAAGTTCCTATATCAATCGGTGGTGGCGCACTTACTAGCACTAGTGTGAGTCATAAGCTGAATGTGATCAGTGAGCCGATGTTGCCTCATTTATTTGCCAGCGGCAGCCGCTATTTAGGCTATGAATTCGCAACTTCATGGCAGCAAGGTAGGCCTAAGCTTTTTTACAAACAGCATCAGCTTGATGGTGAGGTGATTGGGCAAAATTACGGCATTAAGATGCAGTTACCATTATCTAAGGTGGTTTTAGATAAGGCGGCCGACTTTGCTCCGGCTGGCTTGACCGATCTACAGTTTAGTGCAGGTGTTGGTCGTGTAGAGGGCCACAACATGGAGAATGAAAACCGAGTTTGGTTTAGTATTTGGTATGAGCTGTAGCAATTAATACCAAATGTATTAAGTAAATGAGCTATTTAATCCTTCAAATTGATTAGAGAATTAATTCAATTGGTATAAGTGAGCGGGAAAGCCCCGCTCACTTTTAACTGTTTGATTAATTATGATCGGCGATGACTTGTAATCCTGAATAGGCGGTGTAGCCTCGGATCATCACCCAGTAACGTCCAGCTCCTTCACTCAAGCTACAAGACTCCGTGTTACCGTAGCGGTAAGGTCGGCAAGTCCAATTGCTGGTTGTTGGCTCTGCATCTTTGAGCACGTACATATCAGCATCACCTGTGCCACCTGAGATATTAAAGGTGACATTATTAACACCGGCGGGTGCATCGTAATAAAAGAATACTTCGCTACCACTAGTACCTGATAACCCAGTTTTTGCTACTCCTTTGAAAAGCTTTTGCTCTTCACCTGGCAGCGTTACCGCAACTTGTTGTGTCGTAGAGGCAGTTTCACCATTACTATCCGTAATGGTGAGTTCTACATTGTAGCTACCAGAGTCGGTAAAGCTGTGTGATGTTTGTGCGCCCGAAGCTGATGCGCCATCACCGAACTGCCAATTATATTGCGTTATGGAACCATCCGGTGAACTAGATGCTGATCCATCAAAGCTGCAAGTTAGGTCGGTACAGCTGTAAGTAAACATAGCAACCGGCGTTGGATCTGTTGGACCATTATCACCCACTGGGATTTGACCGCCAAAGTGATTTGATACCTGAGGCCAGATTAAACTAATCTTGGCACCTTTGTTGGTGCAGCCACCTAAATGGTGAAGTGCAACAACATTATTCGTGGAAGCCGCAAGCACAGGTGAACCGGATGATCCGCCAATTGTGTCACAGTAGTATCCGATATCAGTGCCCGTGCCTCTACCATTGGCAGTGGCTTGGTTCACCGAGCAGAGGCCATTATTGTCTTGATCCGATTCAATAGATAGCTCCTTAGGGTTACCGGAGCCGTGTTGAGGAATATAAATTCGCTCCCCTTGCGATGGATTACGTACATCTAATCCAAAGTAACCAAACGGTTGGGCCTTGGCAAAATCATTGATGGTGAACAGGGTGTAATCTAGTGTGTAGTCGGTTTTTAGGAAGTCTTTACCCGTTACTTTGACAACGGTTTCGCGTTGACTGCCGTTACAGCTAGTGCTTTGATAGTTAAACCACACCTCGGTATTCGCGAGCTCAGATGCAGAGCCAACACAGTGATTGTTGGTAAACATGCGGTTATCAGCACCAACACGCCAACCAGTACATAAGCCACTTCCGTTCATGAGCAGCCGCGCCACTGGGCGTGAGCGTTCAAATTCTACAGGGTGCGATTGTGCCCAGCACTGTACGTCTTTACGCTCCATTGCGCCACAGGTTGACATGGGGGTGACATCGCTCATACTTTCGACAGTGGCTTGCCCTTCTGTGCCGTGGTAATAAAAATCGACTTCTGGCATTTTTCCAGCGTTATCTTGACCTGGCGTGTACTCAATTACCACCTTTTCTGCCGAGACCGACATCGCAGAAAACTGCTTAATACCATCATCGCCGAGGCTCGGGTCAATGGTGGCTGCGCGTAGGTTTGCTTGTGTGTACTCATAGCGCTCAGCGTTATCTTCCGAACGTACAATAAGCTTTCCGCCGTTTGCTAGATTAAGGTTACTAAAGTGCAGTTTGATGTAACTTGCACCTGGGTGTGAAATAGTTTGCACGACGGTTTGAGCTGATGTTGACGCATTAGCGGTGTTATTTTGTGCAATGAGTGGCAGGTTTAACTCGTACTTCTTACCAATCGTTGCTTTGCTAACCTTACTGGTGTACTCCATCATTTGCGATTCAGTTAATGGAGCTTGTGCCATCGCCAAACTCGATGCTAAACCTAATGCTGTGACAAGAATGTGTCGTTTCATTGTTATTCCTTTTGAGTGTGTAATGAGCCAACTAGTTAGTTGGCAGTGGTTCTACACCGAACTTTTAGTACACTGTAGAGCACTAAAAGTCATGGTGTTTTTTTGAACATCCACACACCAAAATAGAAACGATATTTTATTTTGTAAAGTTTTGTTTATATCAATTTAACATTGATTTTACTTTATCCATGCTATTTTTGTTTTTGGATCCTTTATTCGGTATCTGTGCTGTTGCTGATAAATTGGTTGAGCATGCCGCGCTTCGCGGTGTAGATGTCCTTTTTATAGGCTTCTCTGGATTTTTTAATCGCTTGATCAAAATAATGCGAAGCTGCCTCATAGCGTTTCTCTAGGTAGGCAATTTTTCCAAGTTCAACGTACACTTCAGGTAAGTAGTGATAATTAAGCAATAGAGGTTCAATTAGTTGTTTCGCTTTTATATAACGCTGCTTTTCAATATAGCTTGACGCTAAGCTCAAGGTGTCAAAAGGTGACGCTGGGCTTTGTTCTAACTGCTTTTGGATCGTATCTCTAAGCGCAACTTGGTCTGCAGGAATATAACTCAAATAATTGAGTAATAGGTTAGTACTGGTGAGCCGGTGTTGTATGGCGTAGTCGTAAATGCGTTTTGCACTTGCTCTGTCGCCGGCATGCTTGTGTAAAAGGGCGGCTATATTAATAATTTCAGGATCGGTGGGAGCATATTCCAGTGCGCTGGATAACAAAGAGTAAGCCATATTATAGTTTGCCTCCAATAAGGCTGACACAGCTTGGTTGGCATAAAATTTGGCGACCAAATCCTCATAGCGCGCATTGCCCGAAAACACACTGTCTTGATTTGGAAAGTAATCGATCACTGTTCCGCCAGACATTAACAGTATACTGTCATCTTTTTGTGCTTTGGTGGATGTAATTAACTTTGTCTTGAAGTGGCTTGAAGTCAGCACGAAGTGTCTATTCTTCTGATACATGGGAAAGCTGTCTACTTTAGCGTAACGCGTCTCTACACCTAATATATTGGCGTATGCTTGTGAGAGTATTGCCAAAGAAATACAATTTCCAGCTTGTTGACTTAGCGCTTCTTGAGCGATCAAGGTGGCCCCGTCATAGCTAAAATTCGCAACTTTTGCTTGAAGAAAGTTACCCAGTATTTCATCTTTGGTCATATTGCTGTTTTTGTAACGCTCGACATAATGCTGAATAGCTTGGGCTTCATGCTCTGGTAGTGAAAAGATTGCTTGCTCTGAGAGTACAGGTTGAGGTATAAAAAGCGCGTGGTTAAACATTGTGGTTACATCAACCTCTTGTTTTAAGTGCTTTTTTATTTCTGTGGTTGTATTGCAGCCTAGCAATCCTGTACAAATAAAGATGACTAACCATAGTTTCATTGTTACTCCCCTGTATTCATTTTTATACGCCTGTATTTTAACCTTGCCATCGCTTTAATCTGGATATGACACGTTAGCTTGTATTTTTAAGCCTAGTTCTTAAAATGCGCGCCTTCAAAAAATAAAACCTTAAAAATCATTGTTTTACAATTTGTTCTTGAAGGTTTTACAGCACTTTAACTTAGCAACAATTTAGACATTTGGAGATAGCATTGAGCGAATATTTACCGATCGTTTCTTCTTTCGTTTTGGTTTTAAGCTTTATTCCTTTGATTAGGAAGATCCGTAAAAATCGCAGTGCTTCTGGCGTATCGCTACTTATGATGAGCTTTGGTGTTGCTCAAAGCACCTACTTTATTGCCTACAACGTGTTCTTCGAACGTTTCTTTATGGTGCTACCCTTTGTCGTGACTGGGTTACTTAGTGCCCTAATTTTATATTACTTTGTTCGTTACAATTCAAGCGCAAAACAGCGTAATCAACTGGCGCTACTACTTGGTATTTCCACTCTACCATTCGCGTTATTGTTGGTTAAAGGCATTGAAGCGGCAACCTTGCTGGATGCATTAACGTATTTGGGCCTAGTGATGAGTTCAATTCGGGTTATGCCGCAAACCTATAAAACCATTAAAAGTGGCGATGTTTCAAACCTGAGCGCGAGATACTTCTCACTGCAGTTTTTAGCGGGCGGTATTGGTTTAGCTGCGGAATTGAGTTTGGGACATGTAAGTGTGGCTCACGTTCTGATGTTTGTTATGATCCTGCTGACGAATGCGGCTCAGCTAGGTTGTATCCAATATTACCGTTCTCGTCCAGCCTTGGCGTAACATCACTTCTAAATTAAAGTATGGAGAAGTTGATACGAGTGAAACACTCAGCATCAACCTCTCCATGGTCACCTCAGCCTAATGGCGATGAATTCAAGTAGTGCTCACCTTACGCTTCAAGCGCTTTGGTGATCATCCGATCAATATACGCTTTATGTGCTTTAGTGGCTTGGTCTGCACCCCATGCTGTGCTCTTATCCAAGATGCTTTGGAGTTGGAATAAAGCAGCGGCTTTTGCCAAGTTATCATATTTGCTGGCTTTAGTTAGGCCCGCAACATTGATTAGGCGAGTTACATACTCAATTTGTAGGTTCTGGCTTAATGTCGTAGCGTCTTTATCTGCAACAAAAATAGCACCCGTTAAGTCATTCATAAACGCATTTAGGCTATACTCATTGCCATAGTAGGTAGAGTCGCTGATACGCTGTAATACGTTTACGTGTAGCAATTGGTCGAGTACTGACTTTTGCATGCCTAGTACCATTTTATGCACTTTAGGATCTTCGTTTTTACCATAGTGACTAAAGCCGCGGCGTTGTGCCTGCATATAGTTGTACAGTGGTTGCATACTTTCTAGCACCTGCGGTGCAAAAACCATTTCCTTAAGTGCTGTCATCGCAGCTTTTTGGCGCTCAGCCGGTACTGGCATAAATGGTTTTGTATCACCTTCGGTGCCAACCACGTTACGCTCTACATACACCCCACCAATTTGACGTGAAATCACACGCGCTTGGCCACGATATTGGCCGAATAAGATATTGGCTGAAGTGAGTAATTGTTGGTGAGACTGGCCTTCAACACGCGCTTTATCCTTTAATTCGGTGAACAGCTTGTTGACGAGTGTCATGCGGTCTACACCATAAGTCACAGGATCGGAAGACAAGTCACCAATCATCACGCGAGGATCAATATGGCGACCCGGCGCACGCATATCATCGGCATCGTTACCGAACGCTAGACCATGCTCGTTTGAGCGAGATAAGATCGTTTCAAGACGTTGCTGCTCTTTTGCTTGATCATTGAGTGCCGTGCTGTAACCAAATTCAATTGCCCAATCATCATACGGGCCCGGTTTAGTTTGGAAGATATCACCTTGTTCCATACCAACAGGGGCAATGTTTGCGGGTGCATAGTCCATTACTGAGCCAGTTAAGATCCCTTGAGTTTTGGACTTGTCATGAATTTCTTTCGGCCCCCAAAGAATAGAAGACTTCATATTATGGTTAAGGCCTAGTGTGTGCCCAACCTCGTGTAACACAAGTTGCGTTAAGCCTTGGCGTAACAGCTCATTATGCTCAATATCAGCGCCCGTTGATAAGCTTGCTGTCATTAATTCGCTTTGCATTTCATGGCCAAGCGAGCAATTAAGCGTCTCGCTTGGTGTATCAGCACCATGGTGCATCTGACCTTGTGAATATAAAGTGTCGTAGATCCAACGGTTACGCATAAATACGTACTCTAACATGATGTCAGAGCCTAGGATTTGACCTGTTAATGGGTTTGCGGTAGCTGGACCGTAACCACCGAATGGAGGGCGTGGTGATGAGGTCCAGCGCAATACGTTATAGTTGATGTCGCCGGCATCCCACTTGGCATCATCAGGTTGCACTTTCACGACGATCGCATTTTTAAAGCCAATCTTCTCGAATGCACTGTTCCAAGCTAACACACCGTCGCGTACGGTATTTCGCCATTCCACCGGAGTGGTATTTTCAATCCACCATACGATTGGCTCTACTGGCTCTGAAAGCGAGGCGTTAGGATCTTTTTTGACCAAGTTCCAACGCTTGATAACATCTTTGTATGGAGCCCAATCTGGAGAAGTCTGCACATCAAACTGGTTAGTGAAGTAACCGACGCGAGCGTCATCATAGCGTGGCTGATAATCATTGTCTGGCAGAGCAATAAAGCTATGCTGTACTTTTAAGCTCACAAAACGCGGATCTGTTACTGCATTTGAGCCTTGGACTTTAGGATCTGGATTACTGAATACATAATCAACAATGATATCTAAGTTGTTGTTATAAGGACGGTGCTTGATGATGCGAGATTTTTTATCGTCCAATTTACCTAATGCAAAGCGCTTGCTGGCATTCTTGTCGCCTGCCCGTTTCCAAGGTGACACTTTATGGAGCGACTCACTTAAAAATAGCTTGTCTGCTTTTATCAGGATTTTACCATCTTCAGCTTTTTCAATTTCAACACTGGCTAATACTGCCTCACTGATATTGGCTTCACTGGCGTTGGCAATGGCTGAGTGTTCATCAAAAATAAATCGTGGCGTCTTACTGATGATATCAATACGGTCAAAATGTTTTCGGAATTCAATTAGCTTAGTTTCACGATAGCTACCACGGTAATGGCCAGCATCAAGAACACCATCAACGGTATGTGCAAAGTATAAAAAAGGCGTGTCGAGTTGTGACTCACTTAGTTGCATTAGGTACTCGCCACTTTCGCTGTCTTGGTAAAGTGGAAATAGGCCATCAATATTGGTTTTATTTTCAATCAGCGATGCGATTGTTTTTTCTTCTTCTTTTTTGTCTTTTTTAGCAAAGCTGGGAGCGCTGGCAAATGTCAGCGCGAGTGCAATGCTCAATGCGGTTTTTTTCATGTTGTTAGACCTTAATTTAACTGAGATGTAGACATGAATATCTCTTTAACTGCCGGTTTTAGCGCTGCGGCTAAAGTGACGTTGAATAGAGAGGCATACTCATAAAGCGATAGGCGACTCTTTGTCTAAACCTCAGGTGGAATGATGATAGTATTTGAGTGTACCTAAAACCGTTTTGGATGTCAGAAAACCAAGTCAAAATGAATGTAACAAAAGATAAACGGTAGTTATTATCCCGAGTTCAGGTTATTTATAGAGGTGTATCACGTTTTCGATTCCGAAGAAGGGCCTCCGAAATCGGAATATTCGTAGTGCAATAGTCTAAATGCTTTGTTAACTCATTGAAAGTATTGTTTATTTAATTTTGGCATGCTTCTCGCTCTTAGTACTGAGTCTGTGAGGAGGAGTAATGGATTTAGTTAAACCAACAAAACCAAAAAACACTAAGCGCACGCTACTTGTTACGCTTGTGGTTGGACTGTTCATCAGTTTGCTATTGTGGCAGCAGCGTACATCCCATCTTAGTGTCGCCCGTACTGATATTTTGGTTGCACCAGTGCAGCAAGGGCCATTAACGCTCACCGTGGAGAGTTTTGGGGAGTTAAGAAGTGCAGAGCAAATGCTATTGAATGCTCAAAGTGCAGCGATTGTTAAGATGATCCGCCATAAAGCAGGGGCGGTGGTGAACAAAGGAGAAGTGATTGCACAGCTAGTGAGCCCAGATCTTACCTTGCAAGTGCAACAGGCCATGCAGGCGCTGCGTCAGTCTAAGGCAATGCGAGAGCAGTTGGTCTTGACCCAGCAACGGGAGTTACTCAATGAGCAAACTCAATTGATGCAAAAGCAAGGTGAACACAAAACCTTGGTACTGCGTCATGAAGCCGAGCAAAACCTAGCTAAAAAGGGCATTATCTCAGCACTTGATTTTGCCCAAACTAAGACGAGTTTAACCACCTTACAACATGAAATAGGCATGCTTCAGCAGCGCGCACAGCAACTGGAGGCGCTGCATGTGTCTGCGCTTGCTTTGGCCGATGAAGCTGTAGCCATCCGCAACCAAGAGTTGCAAAACCTACTCGAAAAGCAAGCACAGCTTACTATTCGTGCTAATACATCCGGTATGATTGAGCGTATGCCGCTGGCGTTGGGTCAGCGTTTAAACGTCGGCGATGAAGTTGCATTGATCGGCTCTAATCAATCCCTTGTCGCGGTACTCTCCGTGCCACAGTCGCAGGTTAGATGGGTTGAAAACGGACAAAACGTGGCGGTGAAAATGCAAACCAATGTGGTGCACGGCAAAGTGATCCGTATTGACCCTGTGGTGACCGATAACACAGTAGAGGTGGAGGTTAGTCTACCGCGTAACTTACCTAAGCAAGCACGGGCGCAGCTAAGTATCTCGGCGAGCATTGCCATAAACCATATACCGAATGCCACTTATGTACAAAGGCCTGCCAGCATTCAAGACAATCAAACTCACACCTTGTTTAAGGTAAATAGTGACAATACGGCTCAGCCTGTGGCAGTCCACTTTGGCGCTTCAACTGGGAAATATATTGTTATAGATTCTGGCGTGGAAGCCGGAAGTCAACTTATCATCTCTGATCTTGCACACCTTGCCAGTCTAGATGAAACGATTTCATTAAATTAGGAATATCAAAATGATAGTGCTGAAAAACATCAATAAAGTGTTCGAAACCGAAGAACTACAAACACATGCACTGAGAAATATTTCGCTAGAAATAGCGCAAGGAGACTTTATATCGATCTCCGGTCCATCTGGGTGTGGTAAGTCTACGTTGCTCTCAATCATGGGGCTAATAGACCGAGCCACTTCTGGTCAATACACCATTGGTTCGCACGATGTGACCACACTAACATTAGATCAAGCGGCAGAGTTGAGAAACGAACATATTGGCTTTGTTTTTCAGTCTTTTAATCTTATCGACGAAATATCAGTGTTTGATAATGTGGCGCTACCGCTGAAATATCGAGCAAAAAAACTTAGTAAATCTGAGGTAAAGCAGCGGGTCGACTCTTGCCTTAAAAAAGTAGGCTTATCACATCGAGCGCAGCACAAACCAGATCAGCTTTCTGGTGGACAGCAGCAACGTGTCGCTATTGCCCGTGCATTAGTGACTGAACCCAGTATTTTGTTAGTTGATGAACCGACCGGTAACCTAGACTCGAAAAGTGGCGATCAAGTCATGCAGCTTATCGCTGAGCTACATCAGCAAGGGACTACCATATGCATGGTGACCCATGACCCTCGTTATGCCGATATGGCACCAAAGCAGGTTAAGTTATTTGATGGCGAATTGCTTGGTACGGTGGCTAGTAATCGGCCTATTTTGCAGCAAGCAAAGTGAGGGAAGCATGAAACGAGTTAACTCAAACCCGCTTAGTATTTATCACATTGGTGTGGTGAGTACCTTGAGTTGTGTTTTTATTGTCATGCTTGTTGCAATGGGGATGTTACACAGCTTGTATTTTTCGCCACTTCCTTATCAAGACTCAGAACGTATCGTTAAGCTGGAATACCCCATGTTCGACGAAAATGGTAATGAGAGTAGTGAAGCATTTAACTATCCGTCATTGATGCATTTATACGAGCACCACCCAGAATCAATCGACCAGTTTGCACTGGTGCATTATGCGGAGCAATTGCTGACTTCACACACTCAAGCACCTAGGGTAGAAACGGCTTATGTATCGCCAGAGTGGTTTAGCGTTTTCGATATGCCGCTGGCGATGGGTAGGACGCTCACAGAGCCTACTCAGCAGAGCAACCCCGTTGCCGTATTAAGTTATGAGGCTTGGCAGACTCACTTTGATGGTGATCCTAATATTCTTAACAAAACACTAAAGCTCGATGCTCGCAGCTTCACCATAGTAGGGGTCGCAGCGCAGGGGTTTGACGAGCCTAACTTAAAAAAGCTATCGCATCAGACTGGTGTATGGTTACCGTGGCAATATAACTTAACCTCCGAGGAAGCAAAACCCTATTGGTGGAATCGATACCCGTTAAATCTATTAGTAGCAAAGTTAGCACCTGGGGTTACGCATGAACAGGTTTCACGCTCTCTCTCGAACGAAATGAACACTTTATGGCAAAGTAAGGTCAGTGAGAGTGAATATTTTGCTGATTGGCATATCGGGATCCGAGCGGTGCCATTGAAAACCATTATGCTTGGCAAGTCGCCCATTTTACTGTTTGGTATCTTTGTGGCATCGCTTGGTTTACTCGGTATTGCGCTTCTGAATATTAGTAACTTGCATCTTGCAAGGCTCAGCCAAATTCAACGGACATTGGCAATTCAAGCCGTTGTAGGGGCAAAAGTAAAAGACATCGCGCTGGCACAATGGTTGCCGTTGTTACGGTTATGCTTAGTCTCTGTGGTTATTGCTATCTGTGGTAGTTACTTTCTCTGTCAGTGGTTGCAACAGGTGTTGGTTGGCTTACTTCCACAGGCGCAATTGATAGCACTGACTTGGCAAAGCGTACTGGTTTTATGTGTGATTGCCTTGATTGTGAGTGGGTTATTGCTCTTTGGAGGGATGTCAGCTATTCGTTATCACCGGCTAACAGACACACTAAAACAAAGCGGTAAAGGTACTGCGGTAGTGGTCAGTGAGCGAGTCCAACGGCTTATGGCTATCAGCCAGCTCAGCATCTCAATACTATTGATTTTCTTCTGTTTAAAAGTGGGAATTGCTGCGTTTAGTCACCTACAAAAAAGCTATGCTGTTGATTTAGAGAATAAATATGAAATGGTGTTGTACGCACCTGACAATATGCCAGCTTCACAATACCGTCAAGTAATGCTGCAAGCCAGTGAGGCGTTGGCAGATTCCGCAGAGGTCATCGCGGTCAGCCGCAGTCGTTCCCCGATAGAGCTAAACACAGGTACTTGGTCGCTTCAAGAAGTTGAAACACTTGAGCGAGTGCACCCCGTTGGCCGAGTCATTGATAGTCGTTATCTTGAGTTTTTCTCGCTTGAGCTATTGCAAGGTCAGTTTTTCGATAGCGAAGCTGTACGGAAAGATGAACAACATTTAATCATTAATCAAACCTTTGCTGAGCAGCTTGGTGGAGTGGAACAAGCACTTGGCAAGCGCCTGAGTTTTAATATTACTGATGACAGCGCCGCATTTGAGATTATAGGTGTTGTTGCCGATCTTGTAGAGCCAGGCAAGCCATCGCTACCGCATGTTTACCGCGCGGTACAAGGGCGAAACAGCATACTACTGCAGACTACACATCCAGTCGAAAAAGCGCATTTTTCAGCCTTACTTGCGCAAGTACACCCAGCTTTAAAAATATTTAGCTTTAAGTCATTGGCTACTCAGCGAGCACAGTATTTATTGACCGATACCTTAGTAACCTACGGTGCATTGTTTATCTTGTTATTAGCGTTACTCTTGGTCGTTGTTGGGCTAGTTGGAATTTATCGATATGGACAGTCCCTTAGAGCTGCTCACTACGCGACAAAAATTGTGGTAGGGGCTAAGTTCCGAGACTTAAGAGCAGAGGCACTCTTTGCACATGCCCAACATGTGGCGATTGCACTAACCCTTGCTTTAGCAGGAGCGGTATTACTGTCTCCGTACTTTCAGCAGCCTTTTAATATGATTGATTTTTTAGTAGCCGCAAGTGGAATTATTGTGGTGTCTAGCGCGTGTCTGCTGATATCCCTGCAGCGACTTTTTCGTACGCCACTGAGTGTACTGCTCAACCGTTCTGCAACGATAAAGGAATCATGATGAGGTTCTGGCAAGAATTGATCAATAGGGTTAGGCTCAATCTCGTTTTGATAACGTTACTGAGTTTGTCTTTTGCTGCGCTGATGATGGGTATTGCCTTGTCATGGCATGCATATCAACCTTTGCCCTATCCTCACAGTGAGAGATTAGTGTGGCTACACACCGCGATGCTAGACGAAGAGCACCAAGTTATCATGGACCAAGCGATGTCTACACCTATTGCATGGCAGTTATCGCAAGACCAGCAGCTGTTTGAAAAGGCCTCTGCGGTATTTTATAACCAGAGCCTGTTGCGAGGAGCATTGGTTGAGCCCAAGGTATCGACCACTTATGTACATAGAGAGTTTTTCTCGTTGTTTGATATTTCACTCAAGCAGGGGAGATGGTTTACACAAACGGATACGCTGGGTGAAAGCGTTAATGAAGTCGTGGTTAGTGAGTGTTTTGCGCGGCAACATCTATCAAATAACAAGATAGTTGATCAAAAAATACAACTAGACGAACAGTATTTTACCGTGGTCGGGGTGGTTGCCTGCGACGATAAAGAGCCGCAGCTATTTCAATCCAACCAAAAGAGCGACATCTTTCTTCCTTTCTCTTTGGTTATGGGCAACGGGATTACCGATATGGATCACTTAGCCATTCGAGGCGATTTATTTCTCGTTGGGCTAAGAAGAAAGGATAACGTAACTGCTCAGTTAGCTTTACAGCAGACATATTTTCAAGCGGCATTTGAGCAGGCCCAAGTACAGCAAGCTTTGTCTAGTCGGGTAGAATTAAAATTTGCCGTTCAACCGCTAGTAGACAAGCTAAAAGGTCAACTGAAAACAACGACTCATTGGCTTGTCTTCGCTGGGGTAGCGCTACTACTGATCACCCTAGTTAATGTATTTTCATTGTATTTATTAGATTTTAAGTCAAAACAAGCGCAATTTGCGCTAGCTATTGCATTAGGTGCCAAACGGAGTCGATTAAAGCACACGCAGTGGCGTTACATTGCTGTGGTATTTTTGTTGTCATCCTGTGTGGCTGCATTGATTGCTCAGGGAGGGTTAACACTTTTCCGTGTGTGGACACAAGCAAGCTTAGCACATGTGACTTGGTTATCCGTACCGTGGTGGAGCATAGTAAGTGTGATTGCGTTTAGTCAGCTATGCGCATGGACATTTGTGTCATTGGCGATATCTCAAGTCTCATTTTCCGATATTCGTAGTCAACTCAGTGGGTCTGGTAAAGGGCAAACCAAACAATTACCTCATTGGATTAGTCAATCGCTGCTCTTTACCCAAATGAGCGTTGGGATTGTCACGATGAGTTTTGCGTTTTGGTTGCTGAGTTATTTTGCGAGTCAGTTACTGACCCCTAACGGCTTTAATTCCGATAACCTTTATTTTATAGAGCTTCAGCAAAGTAACTATGCCCGCACCAGTGAAGCGAACCAAGCGAGATATAACCAGGCAATGATTAATCTCGCAGCGCTTAAGAAGCACCCAGATATCGACAGTGCTGCGCTTGCTGGGGTAATGCCTCATGAATTTGTATTTTTGGAGCCATTAAGTCGCGGTGATGATGGCAGTGATGCAGTAACTGCTTACTTGCAATTGAGTGGCCCTGATTATTTTGCGACGACGAAGCAGCGCTTTACCGCAGGGCGTGGGTTTGAACAAGCTGATATGACCGCTACAGGTGCAGGGAAAAAGGTGATCATCAATGAGAAGTTAGCTGACATGTTGGCAGTGGACGGCAACGATATTGGCATTACGCTTTATGATAGGCGTCAGCGACCGGTCGAGTTAGTTGGTATCGTGGAAAATACCTTTAGTCACGGCCTACAAACACAAGCACTAGCGTATTTGCCCTTTAACTTTATCAGTGGAAATATCATCGTTCGTGCAAAAACAGATTCACCGCTACGTTTGAGTACCCTAACGCAGCTTTATAAACGAGAAAATCCAAGTCAGTCTATACTTAGGTTGGTAGATTTAAACCTGCGCATGCAGCAGCTTAATAAAACCGCCATGCTAAGCTTTTTTGCTGGGTTAGCGATAGCATTAATGATGCTATTACAGGTTGTTGCTGGCACGTACGGTTTACTCGGTTACCTAGCGATCCTCAGTGCGCCTGTTTTTAACATTAAACGTCTGGTTGGCGCGAAGATAAGGGATATTTTGCTAGAGCGGTGTAAAGCACGTGCTTATCTGTTGCTCACTGTGATCCTTTTCTCTTATGCCCTATCTTTGTTGGTTGGCAGTATCTTCGGCATTCTAACGATACAGTTAGGGATCTACATGCTGATTGCTAGCGTACTGATCGGCAGTATTGTTTTTGTACTTGAACTTCATCATGTTTCAAAGCAAATCAAACTTAGCACTAGCGCTAGTTTGTGACAAAAACCCTAAAAAGTTGTTATTGGGCTTGCGAAAGTGAGACTGAAATCGACAGTTTTATTGTGACTTAAGCTTACTTTAATTGTTTGAAATAACTAAATAATATGCCAGTCTTGAGTTGCGGGTCACTATGGTGTGTTTAAGGTGTAACAGATTCTTACAAATGTCACATCCGAGAACGCGCTAAACTTGTTACTATACGGTCAGGAAATTATCAATAGGTACTATCATGCAAGCTAAAACTTTAAAATGGATTCTACCCTTTACCGTGCTTATAGTGGGTGTTGTCGGCTTTAATGTCGTTAATGCAGTTGCTAAAAGTGAGCCTGAGAAACAAGAAATTGATTCTCGTCCTGTTGTTGAAGTTGAAACATTAGCCGCCCAAGATCACCAGGTAGTGATCCAAAGTTATGGCGAAGTAAAACCCCTTGAGAGCACCCAGCTTTCTATTCAGGTCTCTGGAGAGGTGGAATATTGGCACCCTAACTTTATTGAGGGTGGGGTAGTGCAAAAAGGTGAAGTGCTACTGCGTATCGAACAAGATAACTATGAAGCTGCATTACTACAAGCGGAAGCCGAGCTCGCCAGAGCGGAAGCACAGCTTATCGAAGAGCAAGCACAAGCGGAAGTGGCTGCTGATGAAGCGAGAAGATTTCCAAATAAAAAGCATACCGACCTATTTTTACGTAAACCACAAGTGATGAGTGCAAAGGCGTCTGTCAAGTCAGCCAAAGCAGCACTGCAACGTGCAAAAAGAGATCTTGAAAATTGTGAAGTGATCGCACCGTATAATGCATTGGTTGTGAAAAAAGACGTGGGCCTTGGCCAGTTTGTTTCTATGGGCAGTTCAGTGGGGGTGTTAAACAACATTGAAACTGCAGAAGTGATTATTCCGATTGCCGGGTTTGATTCGGTATTTCTGCCTGAGCGTGTTTCAGGGCTTGCTGCAACCGTGTATCAGCGCGGAGTAAATGCATTTAGCCGCGAAGCGGTAATCGACCGCGACTTAGGTATTGTTGACCAGCAAACACGTATGAACAACTTGGTGGTACGTATTGAAGACCCTTATGGACTAACAACGCGTCAGCCTGCGGTGAAGTATGGCACTTACGTTCAAGTCAGTTTCGCTGGCAAAACCTTAAAGCAGATTTATCGTTTGCCACAAGATATCGTCAACAACCAATCAGTTTGGTTACTAAACCAAGATAATCAACTAGAGCCTCGCAAGGTACAAGTGATCCGCGAAGAAGGTGAGTTTTTCTTGGTTGGTGAGGGAATTACTAGTCGCGATAAAGTGGTCATGACACCACCTGAATACCCACAGAAGGGCATGGAAGTGAAAGTTGCAGGCACGGACTCGTCATCAAAGCCAAGTAGTCAGCCGGAAAAGCTGTAACAGCAAGGAGCGACCATGAGTGATATAGAAAAAGCACCGCAGCGCGGCATTATCGCCTATTTTGCGAATAACACGGTAGCGGCAAACTTATTGATGGTATTTATACTGATAATGGGTCTTATCAGTTATATGACCATTCAAAGGCAAATGTTTCCAAACATCGAAATCAACTATGTGACGGTTTCGGCTGTATATCCGGGCGCCTCTCCTCAGGAAATTGAGGAAGGGATTTTGATCAAGATTGAAGAAGCATTAAAAGACGTTACAGAGATTAAAAAAGGAGTGTACCGAGCAGCCCGTGGCAGTGGTAGTGCGCAACTGGAGATCTACAAAGACGAAGACTTGACTGAAGTTGAGGATAAAATCCGTTCTAGAGTCAATAGTATTGCAACGTTTCCAGCATCTATGGAGCCGCCGCAAGTACAGCTCGTAGAGTTTCGTCAGGATGTGGTTAATATTGCTCTTGCAGGTAACCTGCCGTTAAGTGCGCTAAAGCCCATTGCGAAAGAGATAGAAGATGAACTGCTAGAGATTTCGACGATTTCGTTGGTAGACCGTTCGACTCCTGATTATGAAATTGGTATTGAAGTTGACCCAGATGCACTGCGTCGCTACAACCTAACGATTAGTGACGTGAGCAGTGCGATTAGGCGCTATTCGACCAATATTTCTGCCGGTCAAATTAGAACTGAATCTGGCATTATTGCGGTGCGTGTTGAAAACCAAATGTATCGTGGTAATGAGTTTAGGAACATTCCTGTCAAAGTAGGGGATAACGGCGCTAAGGTTTATCTGCAGGACATCGCAGAGATTAAAGATGGTTTAACCGAAGGTGAATATTACTTCCGTCTGAATGGTGAAAATGCGGTCTTCTTGTCGGTAAAAGCAACCAAAGAACAAAACATGATCCCAATCGCGCAAGCGGTGCACAAGTATATTGAAGAAAAGAACCAAACCTTACCTTCTGGCCTAAGGTTAGAGCCGATTGTTGATATGACTTACTATCTCAATGCTCGATTGGAAATGATGAAGAGCAATATGCTACAAGGGGCGTTATTGGTTGCAATCATGTTGACTATCTTCCTGCGCTTCAAGTTAGCGTTGTGGGTAATGATAGGCTTACCCGTTTGTTTCCTTGGGGCTTTCTTGTTTATGCCTCCTCTTGGGATCAGCATCAATATCGTCTCTTTGTTTGCCTTTATTATGGTATTGGGGATTGTGGTGGATGATGCCATTGTCATCGGGGAATCCGCCTATTCCGAAATAGAGCGTAATGGTCATAGTGTTAAAAACGTTGTGATTGGTGCCAAGCGCGTAGCCACGCCTGCCACGTTTGGTGTATTGACCACCATCGCGGTATTTGCGCCTATGATGTTTTCTTCAGGCCCCGAAAGCGCGTTTTTTAAATCTATTTCTGGGGTAATTATCCTATGTTTGATATTCAGCTTAATTGAATCTAAGTGGATTTTACCGGCGCATATCGCCCATACTAAAATCAAACCAATGCGCCCAAATAGTCGCAGAGCTGCGTTTAACAAAAAGTTCTTTGCCTTTGTAAATGGCCCATATAAGCGGTTTATTCAGCGTTGTGTGGACTGGCGTTGGACTGTACTGCTGAGCTTTATTGCTATGTTGGTGTTTAGCTTTAGCTTAGTGACGTCGAATCTTGTACGCTTTATTCCGTTCCCGAAAGTGCCTGAAGACTATCCGAAGATTGAAATCACAATGAATGATAACGTATCGGATGAGCAGACGATTGCTGCAATGCAGTCTATTGAGTTGATGGTACGTAATATCGATAAAGAGATCACCCAAGAGTTCGGTCAGGGCATGATTAAAGATGTGTATTCTTGGAACCAAAGCCGTACCAAGGGGTCAGTGCTATCGACTCTGGTAGATGAAGAGCTAAGGCCATTTACGGCATTTGAACTTGCACGTCGCTGGCGTGAAGCGATGCCTGAAATCACGGCGGTGAAGTCCATTATTGTATATGACAGTGTGGGTGATCAAAGCGGTGGTGAAGGTGAGTTTGGTTATCGTCTCCTCGGCTCTGATATTGATACGCTTAACGCCGCGGGTAGACAATTGATCTCGATGTTACAGCAGCAACCAGGGTTATTTGATATTAGTTCGAGTATTGACCCTGCCAGCAAAGAAATGCAAATTGCGTTAAAGCCAGTCGCTTATGAGCTTGGTTTACAGCTCGCTGATGTGGCGATCCAAGTTGGAAATAGCTTCTACGGCGGCGAAGCCCAGCGGGTGATCCGTGATGGTGAAGAGATTAAAGTGATGGTGCGCTACCCTGAGCTTGATCGTAAAGCCTTAGCTTCACTGAAGCGTACGATTATTACGACACCAAAAGGCAAAGAGGTAATGCTAGGTGATGTGGTTGAGTTTACCGAAAAGCCAGGTATTAACTATATTCGTCGTGAAGACGGGTTTAGGACGGTATACGTATACGGCAGTATCGATGAAGAGCTTATCGAACCAGATGAGGTGGTAAAGAACATCGAAGAAAACATCTTACCTGAGCTGTTAAAGCAATTCCCTGGCGTGAAAACTAAGCTCGGTGGTACGGTGGAAGAACGTCAAGCGCAAACCAGCGAACAGATCTTATTCTTTGCTGCGGGTATGCTGATGGTTTATATCTTATTAGCGGTACCACTGAAGAGTTATGCGCAACCACTGATTGTGATGTCGGTGATCCCGTTTAGCTTAGTTGGTGCGCTTTGGGGCCATTTAATATTTGGTTTAGATATGAGTACCATGTCGATGTTTGGTCTAGTTGCTGCAGCCGGGGTTGTGATCAATGATTCCTTGGTAATGACAGATTACATTAACCAAGCCCGTGCCCAGGGCGTTCGCATTAAAGATGCTGTAATTGAAGCGGGTTGTGCGCGTTTCAGGGCTATCACGCTGACCTCCATTACGACATTTGCTGGTGTAATGCCAATCATCTTTGAAACCAGCTTACAAGCACGATTTGTGATCCCAATGGCTGTCTCACTTGGATTTGCCGTGTTGTTCGCAACATTGATTACGCTCGTACTTGTACCTGCGCTATATATTATTTTAACGGATATACAGGCCGCAGGTTCACGCCTTAAAGCTAAAATCAGACGCAAACCAAAGTCTGATGACGAGCCGTTAAAGGAAGCGGAAGTGCAATAAATACGCACTATCGTTATGCAAACAAAAAGCCGAGCAGTAATGCTCGGCTTTTTTGTTTTGGAGTTACTGTATCAAGCATTTTGGTCTATCTTAAGCTCCCCACATACTCAGACACTTTAGATGATTGTTAACTCCTAAATTTGCTGTGATACACTGGCAAAAAATAACGAATTTAGGATGACAACTAGGTGATGGATAAAACACAACCGCTAGCCAAAAAGCAGCCGAAATCTTTGCTGCACCATAATCATGAGCGTATCGATAATTACTACTGGATGCGTGATGATGAGCGTAAAAGCCAAGAGGTATTGGCACACTTGGAAGCTGAGAATGAGTATTGTGAAGCGCAAATGGCACCCCACAAAGCACTGCAAACTCAGTTATTTGAGGAGATGAAAGGCCGCATTGTAAAAGATGACAGCTCCGTACCAGCTAAAGATGGCAACTACTGGTATGTCAGCGAAGTAAATGGCGATGACGAATACGCCAAACACTATCGCGCGTCACAAGAAGACTTGTCGGATAAAACTTTACTGCTGGACGTTAACCAGTTAGCGCAAGGTAATGAGTTTTACGATATCGGTGATATTACCGTAAGTCCTCACGAGCAATTACTGGCGTATAGCGAAGACACAGATGGTCGCCGTATTTACACCATTAAATTTCTCGATCTGAAAACAAACACACTGTTGCAAGACGTATTACACAATACGGAAGGACAAGTAGTGTGGGCTAATGACAATAAAACGGTCTTTTACGTTAAGAAAGATGAGCAAACCCTGCTGGGGTTTCAGGTTTATCGCCATGTGTTGGGCACGCCCCAAAGCGATGATATTTTGGTGTTTGAAGAGCAAGATCGTCAGTTTTACATGGGACTGGGGAAAAGTCGTGATGAAAGTGCGATTTTTATTTATCTTGCTGCGACAGAAACCAGCGATCAGCTAATACTGGATGCGAATGACCCGACTGGCGAATTTAAAACACTGATCCCAAGAGAGATAGGTCATGAATACGGCCTAGAGAAAATGGGGGATCATTATTACATTCTTAGTAACAAAGACGCCAAAAACTTCCGCTTGATGCGTGCAACCTCTGATACCGTTGGTAATGTGGCGCTTTGGGAAGAATTAGTGGCCCACCGTGAGCATGTGCTGTTAGAAGGTTTAGAGTTATTTGACAGTCATTTTGTAGTTACCGAGCGGGAGCAGGGGCAGATCCGCTTTGTTGTTCACGATTATCTGGGGCAAAGTTACCACTTAGGCTTTGATGATGCGTGTTATTTTGCCACTATCGGTAATAACCCTGAGCCAAGTTCAAGCCACATTCGTATTCATTATTCTAGTATGACGACGCCAAGTTCGGTGTACGATTGTGATTTAGTGACAGGGAAGAAAGTACTTAAAAAACAACAGCAAGTATTAGGTGATTTCAAACCTGAATATTACCATTCAGAGCGTCTGCACATTACCGCGCGTGATGGTGTTAACGTGCCTGTCTCGCTGGTATATCGCAAAGATATGTTTAATCAGGATGGGAGCAATCCACTGCTACAGTATGGCTATGGTTCCTACGGTATTACGATTGATCCTAACTTCTCAAGCCAAATATTGAGTTTGTTAGACAGAGGTTTTGTGTATGCAATTGCGCATATTAGAGGCTCTGAAATGCTTGGTCGTGAATGGTATGAACAAGGTAAAAAAGCCCATAAACAAAATACCTTCAACGACTTTATTGATGTAACTAAGGCCTTGGTCGAGCGCAGCTATGGTCACAAGGATAAAATATTTGCATCAGGAGGGAGTGCTGGTGGTCTGTTAATGGGAGCTATCGCAAACCAAGCGCCTGAATGCTATCTAGGCTTAGGATGTCATGTGCCATTTTTAGATGTGCTTACTACCATGTTAGATGAGTCTATTCCGCTGACGACGAATGAATATGATGAATGGGGTAATCCGAATAATGAAGCTGATTATCACACTATTTTGGCCTACTCTCCATACGACAATATCGAGGCTAAAGCATATCCAAATATTCTGGTTACAACGGGCCTTCATGATTCTCAGGTACAGTATTGGGAGCCTATGAAGTGGGTGGCCAAGTTGCGTGAATATAAAACGGATGATAATTTGTTGATTTTTAAGACAGATATGGAAGCAGGACATGGCGGTGCATCTGGTCGCTTTAAAAGCTTGCACGAAAGGGCACTAGAAATGGCATTCTTTATCAGCTTATTGGATGCAAAGTAAGGCGCTTTTATAAGATCGCGAGGTAAACTCGCTCCCACAGAGTGAATACTCTGGTAGCAGCCGCTTTACGCGGCGAGCCGTGAAGAGGTCGTGAGGTAAACTCGCTCCCATAGAGTGAATACCCTGGTAGCAGCCGTTTTACGCGGCGAGCCGTGAAGAGAGCGCGAGGTACACTCGCTCC